>JBKQHU010000039.1:0-29413 GCA_052148655.1 Acidimicrobiales bacterium | reverse complement strand
ACCACGCGGTGCTCGGCACTGTGGCAGCGGACGAGACGTTCCAGCTCTCGACGATCAGCCTGCCGAAGCGAGACGACGAAGGGGCTCTGCCTTCCCACCGGTGCTCTCCGATGTTCCGCGTTCACCGCCCCGCGCGAGGCGGGCCCTCTTCGCCTGGGCTCAAATTACACCAATGTAATTATGACCGTGACCACTAAGTCACAAACCCAGCCGAAAAACGGTGCCCCTGTGACGCAAAGAGTCGATGACGGCTGCCGATTGCCAAGAGTGCGGGCGAGAGAGCACCACCGACCGGAGGCCGCCCGCGAAGGGGAACCCTGTTCGAGTGGAGCGAAAGTTGTAGACAACCAACAGCCGCGACGTTAGTATCCCCCGCTAACACCACGAGGGGGGCCTTAGGTGGCAGAGAATCCGTCGACGTCGGGCCTCCCCGCGCGAAGTGCGAGGAGAGACCCGACATGGGGCCGAGGTTGCCGATCAGTCATCGACGTTCGGTAGCTCCACTGGACGCGGGCGCGCTACCACGCCGCGGGAGTGGTTCAACTGCAAGGAGGGGGCAAGTGCGAGGAATCGGGAGAAAATGGCGCCTCGGTGCCTTGTGCACCTTGTTGGTCGGCGCGACCGTCGTGCCGGTCGTGGTCTTGAACACTGTCGCGTCAGCGACGAGCTCGCCCACGCAGATCGTCTACGTCCAAAAAAGCGGCCAACAGACGACGGGCCCGTTCATCGAGTACAAGGGCGGGGGTGGCAACACCTCGACACAGTCCCTGTCGCTCACAACCGGCACGTGCTCCACATCGGTCTCCACGGTCTCGAACCCGGCCCCGGCCCCCCTCCTCCCGATCGGCGCGTCCTACTACCCGAGCGGCTACGGCTCCTCCGCCAAGCCGGCTTCGGTGGGCAGCGCCCTCGTCGGGTACGGGTCGAAGGCCCTGGCGCAGACCGGTGTGTGCTACTCGCCCACGACCTCGCCCGGTTACACAGTCCAGCCCTCCGAAGGTCTCGTCTTCGCCATGGGCGAGAACAACATCTTGACCGAGGGGCAGCTGTTCAGCGAGGCCTCGATTCCCCTGAAGAACAACAACAGGTCCGCGGTCAAGGTCGACCTCGTGCTCCGCAAGGCCAACTCGTCCGGCGTCGAGCAGCCCGTGGAGACGGTCGGTCCCATCACCGTTCCGGCTGCGGGCACCGAATCGGAGAACGATACCAACGACTGCCCCGTCGTCAGCACGGGGGCTCTCTCTAGCGGTGATGAGTTCGACCAGGTCGAGCTTCAGGTCGCCTCACCGACGGGTTCGGTCTCGGTGGTCGGCCCCAACTGCGACTCCGACAACGACGCCGACGACCAAGGGCTGCCAACCTTCACGGTGGCCAACGCCGCAGCCGTGTTCACGAGCGCGGCCAGCGACGCCGTCCCGGCAGGCGCATCGGGCTCCTTCAGCTTCCCCGTGAGCGCGACGGGCACGCCCACGCCCACGTTCTCGCTCTCGGGCGCGCCCTCCGGTGTGAGCCTCGCCAACACCGCCACCGCGACCGGGACCGCCACCTTGAGCGGCACCGGCGTGGCGCCAGGTGTTCACACCTTCACCATCGACGCCACCAACAGCGTCGGCACGACAGCCCAGAGCTTCACCCTCACGGTCCTGACAACCATCGCGCAGTCGTTGGCCTCCCAGTCCGGCACGACGACGACGGCGGGAAGCGGCACCTTCAGCGCTTCGATCGTCACGACCGGCCAGATCGGCACGGAGAGCTTCTCCCAGACCGGCTCGAGCACGCCCCCCGGCCTCAGCGTTTCCGCGGCCGGCGTGGTCAGCTCGGGCGGCGCCACCCTCACCGCCGGCTCGTATTCCGCCCAGGGGACTGACTCTGACAGCGACGGCGACAGCGGGATGTGGACCTACACCCTTACCGTCAACTCCGTCCCGATCACCCAGTCGTCGGGCTCCAAGACAGGTTCGACCACGACCGCGGGGAGCGCCGGCTTCACTTCTCAGATCGTCACGGGTGGCCAGGTCGGTGCGACGGAATCCTTCGTACCGTCCGGGGCCAGCACGCCCCCCGGCCTCACCGTGTCCCCGAGCGGCGCAGTCGCCACGAGCGGCACCCTCGCCGCAGGCATGTACGTCGCCACCGGCTCCGACTCCGACGGCTACGGAGACACCGGGGGTTGGAGCTATACCCTCACGGTCGGCTCGACCAGCATCACCCAGGTTCCTTCCTCCGAGACAGGCACGATCACTACGGCGGCGAGCGCGGGCTTGAATGCCTCGATCGTCACGAGCGGCCAGGTCGGCGCGACGGAAACCTTCGTACAGTCCGGTGCCAGCGCGCCCCCCGGCCTCAGCGTGTCCTCGAGCGGCGCAGTCAGCACGGGCGGCGCCACCCTCGCCGCCGGCGAGTACAGCGTCGGAGGCTCCGACTCCGACGGTTTCGGCGACAGCGGGATGTGGACCTACACCCTCACGGTCAGCGCGGTGCCGATCACGCAGACCTCCACCTCCGAGACCGGTATGACGACGACCGCTGAGAGTGCCGGCTTCAATGCGTCCATCGTCACGAACGGCCAGGTTGGCGGCACAGAAGACTTCTCCCAGACCGGTGCCAGCACGCCCCCCGGCCTCACCGTGTCCTCGAGCGGCGCAGTCAGCACCGGCGGAGCGACCCTCGCCGGAGGCGTCTACAGCGTCGGAGGCACGGACTCTGACGGCTACGGCGACAGCGGGAGTTGGGGCTACACGCTGACGGTCGACGAGCCCCCGGCCATCATCAGCGCGCCCAACCTGATCGTCCCGGCTCCCGCATCGGGCGGAACCGGCACCCCGTTCAGCTTCAACGTGACGACGACGGGCTACCCCACCCCGGCGCTGAACGACAGCACGGCCTTCGCCGGGTGCGCAGCTGCCCTGCCGCCCAGCGATATGGGCTTCATGTTCACGGACAACGGCAACGGCACCGCGACCATGTCCGGCACGCCGACCTCCGCCGACGGTGGCACCTACACGGTGTGCATAGACGCCTCCAACGGCGTGGCTCCGGACGCCACCCAGGCCTTCACGCTCGTGGTGACCTCACCTGCGGTGCCGTACGCAGCAACAGTGTCGGCGCCCCCGAGCGACCCGGTCTCGGCCAACATCGCCCTGAACTCGGGCACCAAGAGCTTCCAGGGCTTCGATGCGTCGCAGAGCGCCCTCGGCTCGTCGACAACGGTCACCTTCAGCACCGTCGGGACATCGGCTTTCACGGCCACGGTCAACATCGACTTCGGCGACCTCACCTACTGCCTGCCGTACGCCGTGGCAGGTACGCCGGTTTGTCAGCCCACGCAGGTGACGATAGGCCCGCCCCAGAGTACGCCCACAGATGTGCTCCCCTGTTCTGCGACCAACATGCCGAGCCCCGCCTCACCCGCGACCTATGGCTGGTGCTCGGAGGGCGACTCCTACAGCTACCCCATAGTTGGCGGGGTCCAGTACACGAGCATCTCGCAGGTGCTGTTCGGCGCCGGCGACGTCGAGTTCTCCCATGGATAGGCGCCGGGCGGCCTCAACGGCTTAGGGCCACCGACGGCCTCTCTAGAGGAAAGTCCCCTAGTGCAGGAACCGCGACCACACCGAGCTGGCCGATGAGCTTGTCCCGCTCCTCGGCCAGCTCGGTCGCATCCGCCCCGCCCTCGAGCGAAGCCCGCAGGATGAGCAGCACCACAAGCTCGAAATAGGTGCCCGCCGCCCTGACACCGGGAAGAGCACGATCGATCCGCTCGACGAGGCCGGCGTGGTCTCCGATGGCGGCCAGAGCACTGGCCTCGACGCGATCGAGCAGCGCGCCCGCCGGCGTACCATCGAGCGCCGAGCCACCCCGCGCCCGCGCCGCCGCGACGACCTCCAAGGCCTCCAAGGGCCGCCCACCAAGGACATGGGTCTCGGCGAGAAAGCCCCTGGCCTCCATGCCCGCGAGCGGGCCGCCGGCCGAGGTGTGCACGTCGATCGCGCCCTGCAAGAGTCCGAGAGCCTCTTCATCCGAGCCGAGCTCGGCCGCGACTCGGCCGAGATGCGTGGCAGCGGCGAGCTCAAAGGTGGCGTAACCGAGGCCCTGAAAGGTTCGCATGGCGCGTCGAAGCGTGGCGTAGGCCTCGTCGAGGCGGCCCTGATTAGCGTATGTCTCACCGATGTTCAGCTCGCTTATCGCCGACCCGGCGATGTCGCCGGAACTGAGCGCGACGTCTGCACCCCGACGCCAGAGAGCGATGGCGTCGTCCCATCGGCCCTCGAAATACGCCACGACGCCCAGGTTGCGCAGTGCAGCTCCAACGGTCGGGCGGTCGCCCAGGCCTTCGAAGATCTCGAGCGCCAAGGCGAAGTGCTTGGTCTCCCCGAGTCTGCCGAGGCGGATGAGGGCCTCGTCGGTGGTCATGTAGGCACGCGCCATCGCCCGCAGCTCGCCGATCTCCTGGCCCCGCTCGATCGCCTGGCGGGAAAGGGTCAACGCGTCGTGGAAGCGCCCCTGGCGGGCACGGATCTCCGCTTCGCGGGCGAGCAGCTGCACGATGACCGCCTCCGCCTCCCTCCCCGTTTGCCCCTCCAGCCGGGCGAGGGCGCCGTGCATCAGCCGGATCGATGACCGATACCGTCGCTCGTACTCGCCCACGACGCGCGCCCGCTTTTCTGTGTAGGTGGCCCACGCGACCGGGTCCCCGGCAACCATCGAAGCGGCCCGGTGATAGGCGTCGTCCGACTGGCGGTAATAGCCGAGCCACAAGCGTGCGTCGCCGAGCTCGCGCCACACCGAAGCGAGCTCGGCCGCCTCGAGACCGGGAAGGTACCGGGCGGCTTCCACGGCCCGCTCCAGGTGGAGGGCGACCTCACCGGGCGCGAACACCTGCTGGGCCTGCTTGCCGGCCAGGCGGGCGTAACTCCAGGTCTTGTCCCAGTCCTGGGCTCGCGAAAAGTGCAGCGACAGGGCGCCCGCCTCGGCCTCCGACCCCGACCCGGCCCGCCGCTCGATGACACGGCCCACCAGTTCGTGCAGCTCCCGCCGCCGCTTGTAGGCAAGTCCCTCGTAGGCGGCCTCGCGAAGCAGAGCGTGCCTGAAAGCCAACCGGCCCGGCCCCGAGCTCACGAGGTAGTCGCTCAGGTCACGTCGCGTCGCCCGGCCGAACTCGAGGCCCTCGTTCTCGAGCACCTCCGAGAGCAGCTCCTCTTCGAAGTCGTGACCTAGCACTGATGCGTGACGCAGTACGTGCCGGTGAAGGGGCGCAAGGGTGTCTATGTCGGTGTTGGCCACCGCGTC
Source organism: Acidimicrobiales bacterium (assembly GCA_052148655.1). Taxonomy (GTDB): domain Bacteria; phylum Actinomycetota; class Acidimicrobiia; order Acidimicrobiales; family Bog-793; genus Fen-455. The sequence goes on along the minus strand of JBKQHU010000039.1, from coordinate 24,124 downwards.
GAGCGACTCGGGCAGCGATTCGGTGCCCGTCGATCGTGCCACGCGCACGAGTTCCTCGAGAAAAAGCGGGCTGCCTCCCGAGCGCGTCACGATGACGTTGTTCTCATGCGGCTTGAGCGGAGCGGCCGCCGTCGCGGCTTCGATCAACTGATGAGCCGGCTCGTCTGCGAGCGGCTGCAGCTCGATGATCACGTCCGCCGCCGGACGCAGACCCCCGGGGACGGGCCGACGGTTGACGACCACGAGCCATCTGCGGCTCGACGCGGCCCCTAAGAGCCGTTCGGTGAGTCCTGAGGTTGTCTCGTCGAACCAGTGGGCGTCCTCGACGAGGACGAGCAGCGTCCGGTTCACGAAGGTGTCATAAAGCTGCAGGAGGAGATCGGCCGTCCGGTCCCTCCGGAACTCGGGCGAGATGGCGGCGCTCTCGGGTGTATCGGCGAGATCGAGACCGGTGAGCGGTGCAAGCAGCGGAGCAAGCGGTCCCGTCTCGGGTCCGAGGGCGGCGACGAGCTCGGTGAGCTGCTTGGCAGCGAGCTGAGCGTCGTCGCTGGAAATGCCGAGCAGGGCGCGGAGCGATCGTTGGAAGGGCAGGTAGGGCGTGCCCTGGCCGTACGGCTCGCCCTGCAGGAGCAGGAGCAGTATGTCCGGGTGCCGAGCGCGCAGCTCGTCGACGAGGCGGCTCTTGCCAAGGCCCCGGTTGGCCTCTACCAGCACGACGCGGCCTGTGCCGCCCTCCGCTAACCAAAGGGCGGTCTCGAGCTTGTCGATCTCGGATTTGCGCCCGACGAAGGGCAGGGTGGACCGTACCTCGGGGTTGACGCCTCCGGCGGCCCCGACGGCGTAAGCCTGCACGGGAGCGCTCTTACCCTTGACCTTGAACGGCGGCACGACCTCGGTGGCGAAGAGAGTGTGGGAACGGTCCAACACAGCGGCGGTGGAGAGAATCGCGCCTTTGGGCGCCGCTGCCATCAAGCGGGCGGCGAGGTTGACGGTGTCGCCCATGATGGTGAACGTCCGCCGGAACTCGGCCCCGATCTCGCCCGCGAAGACGTGGCCCCGGTTCACGCCTATCTGAAGTCCCAAACTTAGGGGACTGTCGGCAATGCTGCGCAGCGCCCGCAGCATGCGTCCCTCGTCGTCGTCACCGGCGGTGGGCACACCCGTGACGAGAATGATCTTGCCGCCATTGTCATCGAGGTCGCTGGCGAGAAAGGTCACCTTTTCCGCGTCGACCGCCGCCTGGACGATGGCGACGGTCTCGTCGAGAACGAGAGCCGCCGCCTGCGGGCCTTCGCGGGCCAACAGATCGTCGACACCGGTGTACTTAAGGAAGGCGACGGTGGCCAAGCGATGCTCGGAGCTGGCCGATACGCTCCCGAGATAGTTTCGCAGGGCCGTCGGTAGGCGCAGGGCGACTTCCTCCCGGGGCACCGGAATCATCGGCAGGGGCCCGGGGCCGTCGGTGACGACGCGTCGTGTGCGCACGAGGAAACCGGCGCCTTTGGCGCTCCCGACGGCATCAGGCCCGAGCGCACCTGCCGTGGCCTGGCTGACGACGATCTCCCCGGCCTCGGCCGTCTGCTCCATCTTCACGGTCTGTGAAGCTGCCGGTCCGGAGATGAGAAGCTCCCGATGGGAGTTTCCCACCATGAACAGGTTCACCGTGCCGCTGTGGATGCCGACCGACATCCGCAGGTTCAGGCGACCGGCAGCCAGTTGGTATCTCTGGGCTTGTCTGAGCGCGGCGCGCATCGCCACGGCGGCCCTGACGGCGCACAGCTGATGGTTGTCGCCCGGGAAGAGCAGCAACAAGGCGTCGCCGCCGAACTTGAGCAGGCTGCCTCCTTGCAGAGCGGCAATGGCGAGCATCCGGGAGAAGACGTGGTTCAGGACCTCGGTCAGCTGTTCGGTACCGACACGACCTCGTCGCGCGAGGCGCTCGGACAAGGCGGTGAAGCCGGAGATGTCAACAAAACAAAGCGACGCGTCGAGCTCGCGCCAAAGCTTGCGGCCCGAGGTGAGGTCCCATTCGACGGCTGGTCTCGGTAGGTAGCAGTCGAGGTCGCTGACTCTCATTTTGCCCACAGTCGCGCACCTCCCCGACAACGCCTGCCCCAAGGTCCTTGCCGCCGAGTGCGCCCGGGAGAAAAGCCACAGGGATGCTCGCCTCGCCGGCAAGGCTCACATCTGCCACCCCGGGCACAATCATACGACCGAAGGGCCGTTCGCCATCCACGGCCCGAAGCGCGCCGCGACAAGGACGCCAAGCGGCGACGACCCGTCAGTGGCTGTTGAACCAGTCGATGTGGCGGGTGAGGTAGTCGACCATCTGAGACGGGGCGCGCACGATGTGAAATCCGCCCGGGTAGCGGATCATGACGGTCTCCCGGCCGAGCCTGCGAAGGCTCTGGAAGAACTCCTCGCCCTGGCCGACCGGACAACGCAGATCGCCCTCCCAGTGGAACAGCTGCACGGGCGTCGTCACCTGGGAGACGAATGTGACCGGTGAGCGCTCGGCGTAAGCCTCCGGCCGCTCCCAGGGCAACCCGCCAAGCTCGCGTTCGGCGAAATCCGGGATGTCGGTGGTTCCCCACATGCTCGCCAGATTGATGACAGGGGCGGCCACACACGCCGCCGCGAAGCGGTCGGTGTGACCGACCGCCCAGCTCGACATGAACCCGCCGTAGGAGTAACCGGTCACATAGAGCCGTCTCGGATCGGACACCCCTGTCGCCACAAGCTTGTCGACCACGCCCATCAGATCCTGGAAATCCGCCCCGCCCCAGTCTCCGACGCAGGCCTTGGAGAACTCCTCCCCGTAGCCGTGGCTACCACGGGGGTTCGCCAGGACGACGACGAAACCTGCGGACGCAAGTGCCTGGTACAGGCCGAGCAAGCCGGTCTGTGGGTGCCAGCCGTGGGGACCTCCGTGGATCTCGAGGACGGTCGGGGCAGGGTGGCCCTTGACGTGGCGCGGTGGGTACATGAGGAACGACTCGATACGGCGTCCGTCGGCGGCGGCATGGCTCGTCCGCCTGACTGGCGCCAGACGTACGGCGCCCAGATCGGCGTTGACATTGCTGACGCGCCGTGGGCTGGCGCCGAGAGCGTCGACGCAGAAGATCTCGGGTGGGTCGGAAGGCCACTGGGAGCTGAAGGCGATCGTCGTGCCGGAAAGGTGCATGGCGGTGACCTGGCGGTCGCCGCCGATGACAAGCGCCGGATGCGGATCGTCGAGAGCACTTCGGTAGACAGCGAGCGTCCCACGGTCCGCAGCCACGAACAGCACCGCTGTGCCGTCAGGCGCCCATGCGTGAGTGGCACCTGGCGCGCCCATGATGCCCCACACCGTCCGGTCCAGCGAACCGCTGAGCGACCGTGGCGCCCTCGGCTTGGTGACGTCGACCACGAGCAGGTGGATGTTCGAAGCGGAGTCCCCTTCCTCATGTTCGTGGCCGATGTAGGCGATCGTGCTCCCATCGGGTGACCACCTCGGCGAGGCCGCCGTGCCCCGCCCACGCGTGAGGCGCCGCGGCCGATGGCCCGCCGCCCGGGCCTGGACGACCCACACGTCACGATGCACCCTGTCAAAGCGCGTCGCCGACCGGTCGGATACAAAGGCGAGCCTGTCACCCGCCGGCGACCACGCAGGGTCGGCATCGTCCCAGTCCCCGTCGGTGACCTGCCTGGGCTCTCCGCCTTCCACGGCCACGACGAACAGGTGGCTGCGACGGACGTCGGACCAACCGACGCCGTCGTAACGGGAGTACAGCCCCGTGACAACCCGCGGTGCCGAGCGCTCCAGGGCGCTACGGTCCTCGGGCTTTTTCCACTCACCTGTGCGCGCGACGAATGCGAGCTCGGTTCCGACAGGCGACCAGACAGGTTGCGAGACGCCGTGCGGCATCTCGGTCATGGCGACGGCCTCGCCGCCGTGCAACGGCGCCAGGTGCAGCTGCGGACCGTGACCGCGTTCGGCGACAAACGCCAGCCATCGCCCATCCGGTGACCACCGAGGAGAGCTGTCCTCCGGACCGGAGGTGAACTGTCTCGGCTTCGCCGAACCGTCGGCGGGCGCGACCCAGATCGTTGTGGCCGCCTTGTCCGTATTCTTGTCGGGAGTCGCGACGACGAAAGCCACCCCCGAGCCGTCAGGTGACACCTGGGGATCGGCCACCATCCGTAGAAGCCACAAATCTTCGGGAACAAAGCCTCTTTTGGGCGGCATGGCTTTTCGACTCCTCGTCTGCGCGGAGACAACCGGCAGGCTATTTTTCCCGAATTGCCCCCGCTGTCGGGTTCGCCGCCACTCGGGCGGGGAATGGCAGTTGCGCGACGAACCGGTCGTTGAAGTCGGCTCGGTCGGAAAGCTCGACATACCGCACCTCGCCAAGTAATGCCATGGCTCCGGCACGCTCCCTCTGCGAGAGCAGGACCATCTTTGCGCCCTCGCTGGCAACGTTGCCCGCGGCCAGCACCTGTCGGACCTCGAGGCTCGGAACAAGACCGATACCGATGGCGCTCACGGGCGAGAGGTAGCTCCCGAAGGCGCCGGCGAGAACGACCTCCTGCAGGTCCTCGACACTCAACCCGGCTTCCTCCAAGAGGATTTGCCAGCCGGTCGCGATGGCCGCCTTGGCAGACTGGAGCTCACGGACATCACGCTGTGACACGTAGATGGAACAGGTGGCCTCACCCTCCTCGCCTCGCCAGTAAAGGGCGAAGACCCGCTCCTCGCCGAGCTCGGTCAGCCTTGCCGCCAGGCCCGGCGCAACCCGGGCAGCCTCCTCGTCGGAGGCGAACCGCCCGGACGAGTCGATGAGATTCAGCCTCACGAGCTCGGCCACGGCGTCCACGAGCCCGGAGCCACAGATGCCCGTGGGCTCGACGTCCCCGATGACGCCGAGCTCCAAGGTGGCGGCGGTCATCTTCACAACCTCGATCGCCCCGGGCGAGGCTCGCATGCCACAGCGGACCGTAGCTCCCTCAAAGGCCGGGCCGGCAGGCGCGGCCGTCGCAATCAGGTGATCACAGTTGCCGACCACGAGCTCGCAATTGGTGCCGACGTCGAGGAACAGCCGCAGGCGCGAATCACGGTCCATCCCCGAGGCGCAAAGGCCGGCGACAATGTCGCCGCCCACGTAGGCGCCGACGGAAGGCAAGACCACCGCGCCGGCTCGCGCGTGCACTTGCACGCCGAGCTGTCCCGCCAGGATCTCGGGGAGGGCACGTGTGGACAAGATGAACGGGGCCACCCCCAACGGTCCCGGGTCGATGCCGAGCATGAGATGGGTCATGGTCGCGTTGGCGGCCACGGCGATCTCGTAGACCTCACTCGGGCTGACGCCCGCGTCCTCGCAGACCGCCTGGGCCAGTTCATCGAGCGTCTCCTGTGCGAGCCGGCAGAGCCTCTCGAGCGCCCCCTCAACGGTCATCGCGGCGCTGATACGCGCGATCACGTCCGCCCCGAAGCTCTGCTGCTTGTTGAGCATCGACTGCACCGCCAAGGCCATGCCGGTCGACAGGTCGAGGAGCGTCGCGACGACGGTCGTGGTACCGAGGTCGAAGGCGATGGCGAAGCGGCGCCCGCTCGTGTCCCCGGGCTCGACGTCGATGAGCACGTCGTCGACGACCACCGCGGTCACCTTGAACCCGCTCGTGCGCAACACCCGCCCCAGTTTGCGCAACACGTCAAGGCCGGCCCGCAACTCAAGGTCGTCGAGGCCGGACGCCAGTCGCTCGAGATCGGTCGCCTGGTCCGACAAGCTCGGCTCGTCGAGTTCGAGGTAGCGCTTTTGCACCGCCGGACGGAGAATCACCTTTCGCCCGACCCCGACCGTCGCCGCCTTCGGGCGCGTCTCGAGGGGCGGCACCACCACCCGGAGGTCGGTCGAGACCCGGACGCAGCAGGCCAGCCGCCATCCGGCATCGAGCTCGTCGGGCGGGAACGCCCGCGTGTCGGACGCCGAGATGGCGGCGGGGTCGAGCACCTTGACCTTGCATTTGAGGCAGGTCCCGTGGCCTCCACAGGTGGAATCGACGGCGATGTCGTTCCAGCTCGCCGCGTCGAGCAGCGTCACACGCGGCGGGACCCGGACCTTGAGCCCACCCGGTTCGAAGACGAGGTCGAAACGGCTGCGAGCATCAACGGCCGACTCGTCACGCTCGGTCGATCGCGGCTCCCCCATCTCGTGCAGGTCTCGTACAGCCTGGCCGGGCCGCGGGTCTGCCATGAACCGTTCAGGCCCGCTGCGAGTGGTGCGGCCGGATCACACCGGATCACAGGGCCAATGCCATGACGCCAGCCCTGCCCTCGCCCTCAGGCCGACGCGCCCGCGCGCCGGCGAGCCAGGAGCTCGCGGACACGGGTCACGGCGCCCGAGGCGTCAGAGGCATAGGCGTCGGCTCCGACGGCCTCGGCGTAGTCCTGGGTCACCGGCGCGCCGCCCACCACGACGATGACTTGATCCCGCAAACCGGCCTTCTCGAGCGCTTTGATGTTCTCCTTGAACATCGGCATCGTCGTGGTGAGGAATGCGGAGAACCCGACGACGTCGGCGTTGTGATCGCGCACCGCCTCCACGAACCTCTCCGGGGCCACCTGTACACCGAGGTCGATAACCTGGAACCCGGCACCCTCGAGCATGATATTCACGAGGTTCTTGCCGATGTCGTGCACGTCGCCCTTCACGGTGCCCATCACGAAGGTGCCCACCGGTTCGACGCCGGTGGCGGCCAACAAGGGCCTCAGCACCTCGAGCGCGCCGGCCATCGCCCGGCCCGCGACGAGCATCTCGGGCACGTAGAAGTCACCGCGTTCAAAGCGCGCCCCCGCCTCCTCGAGGGCCGGGATGAGAGCCCCGAACAGCATCGTCTCCGGCTCGAGCCCCATCTCGAGGCCTGCGCTGGTGAGCTCGAGCACGACGGCGGGCTCGCCCGCGAGAGCGGCGGCGCGCATCTCCTCGAGCAGCTCCTCTTGGTTCATGGCGAACCTTCTCTCTGTGGTCAGTAGCCGAGCAACAAGGACAGGGCACTGGCTTTCGCTATGCACTGTAAGGCGAGCCCGTCCCTGCGCTCCTGGGCAACAACAGCAGCTATATGGGACACAGTTCTACTGTGTGACTTTAAGACGTGCACAGGAGTCAAGCGACCCGAGTGGAACGAGGTGGCGATGTTCGTCAACAAGATGGCCCGGTACGAACTTCTTGCTCCGGACGCTGTCGAGACCATCGATCGCGGCTGGCGCCGCATCGTGTCCGAGATCGGAGTGCAGTTCGCCAAGCCCGAGGCGGTAGAGCTGTTCCGCCGGGCGGGCCAGAGCGTCGACGGTGAGACTGTCCGGCTCGATCCGGAGTTCGTTCTCGAACAGGTCCAAAAGGCTCCGCGGGAGTTCGACGTGCAGGCCCGTAACCCTGCGCACTCAGTGCACATCGGCGGTGACCACATGGTCTCCACCTCGGTCTACGGGCCGCCTTTCGTAAGGGAGGGCAGCCTCCGCCGGGACTCGACGATGGCAGACTTCCGTAAGTTCTCGATGCTGACCCAGGCCTTCCCCGAGATCGACTCGGCGGGGGGAGTCATCTGCGAGCCGAACGACCTGCCACTGGAGTCGCGCCACCTCGACATGATCCTGGCCAAGCAGACCCTCACGGACAAGTTCTATTTCGGTGACGTCATCTCCGGCCCCAACGCCCTCGACACCCTCAAGATGACCGAGATCCTCTTCGGTGGTCGCGAGGCCATCGAGAAGACGCCCGCCACGCTCGCGTCCATCAACTGCAACTCACCCCTGCGCTGGGACGACCGGATGCTCGACGCCCAATTCGAGTACAACGGCGCCAACCAGGGGGTCGTCCTCACTCCTTTCCTCCTCATGGGGGCCATGTCCCCCGTAACGATCCCGGCCGCACTCGTCCAGCAATTGGCAGAGGCACTGTCCGACGTCGCCCTCACCCAGCTCGTCCGTCCAGGGTGCCCCGTCGTGCTCGGGTCGTTCCTGTCGAACATCGACATGCAGACGGGCGCGCCCTGTTTCGGGACACCGGAGTCGGTCATCGGCATCTTCTGCAGCGGGCAGCTCGCGAGGCGCTTCGGCCTGCCGTTCCGCACCGGAGGAGGCCTGACCTCGAGCCAGACCCCCGACGCCCAGGCGGGCTACGAGTCCCTCATGACCATGTTGCCGACGTACCTGGCCGGAACCAACCTCATCATGCAGGCCGCCGGCTGGCTGGAGAGCGGGCTCGTCAGCAGTTACGAGAAGTTCGTCATCGACGTCGAGCTGCTGAGGATCCTCAACGCGGCTTTCACCCCACTCGAGATCGACGAAGCCTCACTTGCGTTCGACGCTCACCTCGAGGTCGGCCCGGGCGGGAACTTCCTGGGCGCCGCGCATACGATGCAACGCTTCCGCGACTGCTTCTACCATCCGTTCGTCTCTTCATCGATGAACTTCGAGCGCTGGACCCGCCAAGGCGCCCTGGACGCGAGCGCTCGCGCGACCGAGATCTACCAAAAGACACTCGAGGAGTACCAAGAGCCGCCCCTGGACCAGGCCATCCGAGAAGAGCTCGAGGATTACGTCAATCGCAGGCGAGCGGAACTCAGCGACTGAACCAGCGAGCTCCAACGGCCAAACACAACCCACCTCACAGCCGTCGGCGGAAGCGAACTGAACAAGCGTGCAGCGGTCGGGGCCGACCGCTGCACCCGCTGTCGATCTCTCTCAGTCTCCGCTGTAGAAGGGGCTGCCCACGGCGTCCCGCCCGGCGACCATTCGCGCCGCCGCCTCGGGGTCGCGCCCGTCGACGCACATCTTGACCGCCTTGCCCACCGCTTCGCGAGCTGCCTTGCGCACTCCGGTCTCGTCGCTCGCCTGCTTGTCGATCCAGACCGACACGAAGACGATCAGGTCCTGGGTCGCGGTGATCAGGCCGGCGGCGACCGAGTCGAGCACGGCCTGGCCGATGCCGAGCTGGACAGCACCCGAATGCAGGCTGTCGATCTGGTCGTTGGTGGTGGTCGTCTTGTTCATCATCAAGGTGGGCGGCCAGATGGGCTCGTAGTGCCGGTAGCCGTTCTCCTCTTTCCCGACACAGCAGAGCACCGGCATGTGGCCGGGCGTGGGGTGGGCCCACATACCGGTTGCCGCCGCAGCGGTCGGGCTGCCTCGCCGCGCCAACACGACGTTCACGTGGCAGCCGTTGGGCGAGAAGCCGCCCCAGCCCTCACCGATCCGCCCGTCAAGATCCTCCAGGTTCATCGCACACTCCCTCTGTTCGCGTGGACACGCAACCAGCCTTCATGAGATCGAGTGCGACACGCAAAACCTCACGCGATCGCATCTCTCAAGCGCCATCGGGCCCGGGCCTTGAGGCTGTCGCGCACTGTGCTCAGTTCCTCCCGGGCGCTGTCCTGATGAACAAGACGTTTGTTTCTGCTCATGCGCCGTCGCGTCGGCTTAGGTGCGGCGTGCGCTGGCCCCGGCGGCAGACCCTGTCCTTGACGCAATTTGAGGAGGCTCGTGAGCTCCGGGCGGATTCACGAGGCCCGACCGCCTCTCAGAGCTGGCCTGGTCGCGCCTGGACAAAGACCCAGCGGTGCCCTTCGAGGTCCGCGGCCTCGTAGGAGCGATATCCGGTCTGACCGATGCCACGAAGGATCTTTGCTCCTGCCGACCTGGCGTGTGCCAGATGGGCCTCGAGGTCGTCCACAGATACCCAGGTTTCGTGGGTCTGGGTTCCCTGGTTCGAAAGGCCGCCTTCGAGCTTGAACACCATGAGCGAGCAGTTCCCGATCCGGAACTCGATCCAAGGATGGCCATACTCGCCTTCTGGCAACGGGTCAGGCGCATCCGGCAAAGGGCTTGGTGACTTGAACCCGAATGCTGACGCCAGCCACCGGGCTGCCTCGGCCGGCTTGGCGTAGTACAGCCCGACCGCCACCCGGGCCAGTTCCGGTTGGGGACGAGGTGCGACCTCACGACGCTTGCACCACTCCCCGAACCAGGTGGGCACGACCCGGACCCACGCCGTCCCACCGCTGTCGACGCCTCCCGCAGGAATAGTCGCCTCTAATGTCACGTCCGTCCCGCCGGGCGTCGGCAGGAATCTAACCTCTATCGCGACGTCGTCCCGTGAGCTCTTCCATGCCAGGCGGCGACCGGGCTCCCAGACGGTGATGCGGGCGAGCTCCAGACCCTCACCGGTCGCCTGGTCGTACACCTCTACGATCCGTCCCCCGATGCCCGGCTCGCAGCGCATCCCGACCGCACGAGCGGCGTCGTAGTAGTTGATCGGCCCGCGCACCCACCACAAGTCCATCTCCTCTGTGAAAGCGGCGAAGGCGGTCGATGGATCGACATTGACAGAGACGGACGCGACGGTGCTTGTCACGAGGTGCTCCTCTCAACGTGAGCCTTGAACGACTTGAGTTGTTCCTCCCAGTGAGCCTGCAGTTGGTCGAGCCACGCCTGGACCGCGACTATCGAGTCCGGCCGCAGGCGGAACACCCGGGCTCGGGCGTCCCCGGTGGGTCGCTCGTCAAGGAGGAGCCCCGCCTCCAGCAGGACACGCAGGTGACGGCTCATCGCCGGCCCTGAGACACCGGCCAGGCTGGCTATCTCACCTGCCCGACGGGGACCGTCGCTGAGCAGCTGAACGACACCTAGGCGGGTGGGGTCCGCCAGCGCAGCGAACACGCGCCCCATATCCGTAACCATGACAACAATAATTAACGAGAGAATTATCAGTTGTCAAGTAGAGGATCCATCGGGGCGCCCCGCGTGTGGATCTTCGGGCCGGGGCAGGTGTAGCCACCTCAATCCGACGCACGCCGGGAGTGGGACCGGGGATAGCTTTCGGAGAACACGGGGGGACGACCGCTGGAGTTCCCGCTCCCGAGATGCGGCAGGAAACTTCGTGAAGCGAGCTGCTGTTGTCTGCAATTTGAGCCCGGACAAGAACGTGAGAAGGGAGTCTCGAGATGAGGGTCTGGCCCGGTGCTCCTCTTCCCCTTGGAGCCACCTGGGATGGCGAGGGGGTCAACTTCGCCATTTTCAGTGAGCATGCCGAAGGAGTCCAGCTGCTGCTGTTCGACGAGGAAGCGGCTAGCAGTCATTCGACGGCGATCAGTCTCACCGAGAAGACGGACAACATCTGGCACGCCTATCTGCCCGACGTCCGACCCGGTGCCTTGTACGGCTACAGGGTGCTCGGTCCCTACGCGCCGGAGCGAGGATATCGCTTCAACCCGAACAAGCTCCTGATCGACCCTTATGCGAAGGCGGTGAGCGGACCCATCCGCTGGAGTGATGACCTGTACGGATACGTCGTGGGCGACGCCCGCGCGGATCTCTCCTTCGACTCGCGTGACTCGGCGGGGGCCATGCCAAAAAGCGTCGTCGTGGACCCTGCGTTCACATGGCAGGACGACCGTGCTCCGAACACCCCGTGGTCCAAGACCGTCATCTACGAGGCTCATGTCCGGGGCATGACCTTGAGGCACCCGGGCGTGCCCGAGCACCTGCGCGGGACATACCTCGGGATCGCCTCGGACCCCATCGTCGACCACTTGCTCGGTCTCGGAATCACGGCTATCGAGCTGATGCCGGTCCACCAGTTCATCGCCGATCGCCAGCTGGTCGACCGGGGCCTCACCAACTACTGGGGCTACAACTCGATAGCGTTCCTCGCCCCTCATGTGGGTTATGCGACCGGCGGCCTCGGCCAGCAGGTGAGCGAGTTCAAGTCGATGGTGCGCACGCTGCACCGCGCCGGTCTCGAAGTGATCCTCGACGTCGTCTACAACCACACCGGCGAGGGCAACCAACTCGGCCCCACCCTGTCGCTGCGGGGTGTCGACAACTCGCTGTACTACAGGCTCAACCCCGAGAATCCGCGCTACTACCTCGACTACACAGGCACCGGCAACAGCCTCAACATCGTGCACCTGGGCCTGGTCACAGACAGCCTGCGTTACTGGGTCACCGACATGCACGTGGACGGCTTCCGGTTCGACCTTGCCCCTGTTCTCGCCCGGGGATATGAGGCCGGGCACCCGAGTGCCTTCTTCGAGATCATCCAACAGGACCCGGTGCTCTCGGAGGTCAAGCTGATCGCGGAACCGTGGGACGCGAGTCCCGACGGCTACCAGCTCGGGCGCTTCCCCCCGGGTTGGGCGGAATGGAACGGAGCCTTTCGCGACTGCGTGCGTCGTTTCTGGCGCGGCGATCAGGGCATGGTGCCCGAGCTGGCCTCCCGACTCAGCGGCTCCAGCGACATCTATGCCCCGAGTGGCCGGCGAACGTATGCGAGCGTCAATTTCGTCACTTGTCATGACGGATTCACGTTGACCGACCTCGTCAGTTACAACGAGAAGCACAACGAGGCCAACGGCGAGGGCAGCCACGACGGCAGCGATGCCAACTACAGCTCGAACTGGGGAGTGGAAGGCCCCACCGACGCGGTGCGGATCCAGCGCGCCCGCGACCGCATGAAGCGCAACATTCTGGCGACGTTGTTCTTCTCCCAGGGCGTGCCGATGTTGCTGGGAGGCGACGAGATCGGGCGCAGCCAGCGGGGCAACAACAACGCCTACTGCCAGGACAACGAGACCAGCTGGTTCGACTGGGAGATCGGCAGGAGCGGCTGGGACATGTACAACTTCGTGCGTGACCTCATCGCGATGATGCAGGACAACCCGATCCTGCGCCGGCGTGCCTTTTTCACAGGCGAGGTGCACACAGGCATGCAGACCAAGGACGTCACTTGGATCAGGCCTGACGGTGCCGAGATGACAGGCGCCGACTGGTCAGAGCCCGACCGGCGGAGCATCGGAATGCTCATGCTCGGCCAAGCAGCCGACGAGGTGGACCTCAGGGGTCGCGTGGCTACGGGTAACACTTTGCTGTTGCTGTTGAACGCCGGCTCGCGGACGCACTCTTACACACTGCCGCGAATGGAGCTGCCCGGGCGGTGGGAGGAGGTCGTGAACACCGCCCACCCGGGCCCCTGGTCCCGCTTGATACGAGGCGCGGTCGTCAGTCTGACTTCGCACTCCTGTCTGCTCCTGCGCCACAACGAACGCCTCAGAGTATGACCGGGAGCACTTCCGCCTCTGTGTAGCTAGCAAATTGGGGAGCAGCGGACTCACCCAGGCCTCGTGACGGCAAGGGGCTGGGTTCTAAGCTAAGAGCCCGAGCACCAACTGGCTCGGCGTTGTCGCGCCCGTCTGTTCGGGCCGGCCATGAAACGGCCTCGTCACACTCACTGCGCCCCACGACCCGACCGGCGCAGCTTGAACTCCGCGCCAGCTGGGTCCCTCACCGCGGCAAGCCGGCCGTAAGGGGTGTCCTGGGCGTCGGTCACGACCGAACCCCCAAGGGCCTTGACCATGGCGATGGTCGCGTCCACGTCGTCGACATCCCAATAAACCGACCAGTGGGACCGCACGCCCTCGGGGAGGAAGGCGGAGGCGTCCATGATCCCGGCCAGCTCGCCCTCGCCGCGCGGGTCACCCATGACCGTGTAACGGAACTCGTCGCTGTCGCCGACCGTCTTGGTGTCCCAGCCGAACACCGAGCGGTAAAAGGCTATGGCACCGACGTAGTCGCGCGTGAGCAGTTCGAACCAGCTCGGGGCTGCGGGCTCGTCCAAGACGGTGAAGCCCGGGAAGGTGCCCGGCTGCCAGGCACCGAGTCTGGCCCCGGTCGTGTCGACGAGAACCGACTGGGTCCCGAGATCGGCTACGGGCACCGGGGGAAAGATGATATGGGCGCCCGCAGCCTCGGCCGACGCGATTGTCCTCGCGATGTCGTCGGTGGAGAGGTAGATCTTCCAAGAGTTGTCCGCCAGGACATCGCCCATGTCACCCATGCCGCCGGCAACGGGAACGCCGTCACGTGTGAACATGAAGTAACCGCCGAACTCCGGGCTCGGCTCCTGGGCTTCCCAGCCGAAGACATCGCTGTAGAACTTGCGGCTCCCTTCAACATCGGAGGTCCAAAGGTCGGTCCAGCACGGTGCTCCGCTGGGGGCGCTCTCACGCTTGGCCACTGCTGTTTCTCCTTTCGTCGCCTGAATCGGTCAACGGCTTCGACGGACCTCGGGCGCAATAGTCATCGGTCCTCCGAGGATATTGGGTTGGCCGGCTAGGACGTGCTGGTTGTGGGCGAACTGCCCACGAGGCTCTCGATGAGATCGCCTCCCGCCAGACGTCAAGTAGTCGATGGGTCCGGTCCAGCTGTGGTGCAGGGTCACAGTCGTGGGCCCTGACGGCAACGAAGTGGCGCGCGGCGATCTGGGGGGAGAGGGAAACCCTGACCTCGGGACGGTGGGCCAGGTGGCACGGCTGGCTCTCCTGGCAGGACGTCTCGAAGGCCATATCACCCTCGGCGCGGTGTCACCGTCGCTGCGCGGGCTCCTGGGGCTTGCCGGCCTACATATCGAGGTGGAGGGGCAGGCCGAACTCGGGAAAGAGACGCTCGGGATCCAACAAGGCGAGGAAGAAGCTCATGTGGGCGATCTTCCCCTCTGAGAGCTCGAGGACCTGGATCGCCCAGGGGGAGTGACCGCCCGCCGGGTCGGGCCGGTACTGCCCAAAGGCCGCGCAGCCGTTGGCCGAGGTGGGCACGAGAAGCGAGCCTCGGCACCCGCTTGGTCCCGGTTCGACCATCCAGCGACCGATGTTCGCCGCGCCTTGGATCCACATGGCGAAAGGAGGCATCGACTGCACGACATCCGCGTGAAGCAGTGTTACGAGGCGATCGATGTCGTAGCTCTCGAAGGCCTCCACATAGCGCTCGAGCAGCTCCGCGTCGGAATCCCCCAGGGCTTGTTGTCGACCTCCGGACGGCAGGTCAGCAAGGGTGGCCCGCGCCCGTTGCAGAGCGCTGTTGACCGCCGGCACGCTCGTGCTCAGCAGCTCGGCCACCTCGGCCACCTTCCAGCGCAGCACCTCGCAGAGGATCAAGGCGGCGCGCTGGCGGGCCGGAAGATGCTGCAGGGCTGTGACGAAAGCTAGTCGGATCGACTCGCGGTACTGGGCGATCTCCGCCGGGTCTGCGCTCTCGGGAGCGATGCGGGCATCGGGAACCGGCGTCACCCAAGTGGCTTCGGGAAGCATCGGACCGAGACGGGACTCCTCAGGTGGCGATGCCGGGCCCATCTCCATTGGCCGGGCCCGCCGCTGGACGTGGCGGCCCATGTCGATGCAGACATTGGTGGCGATGCGGTAGAGCCACGTGCGCACACTGGATCGCCCCTCGAACATCCCCGCGTTGCGCCAGGCCCGGAGCATCGTCTCTTGAACTGCGTCCTCGGCCTCGAAGCCCGAACCGAGCATGCGATAGCAGTAACCGGTCAGTTCGCGACGAAACGGCTCCAGGTCATCTCGCGCCACGTGGTCATCACGCACGGCCACAGTGCCGGATGCTAACAAGGGCGACTCGAGTACGGCTCAACCATCGAGGCTTGGACGGAGCGGCCGAGCTGAACTCATCGCGGAAATCTCGTGGGCCGGCGCTGTCACCTGGGCAGAGTGCTGGCGGGCGAACTTCTGCAACGCCCGCGAAGCCTCCGGTGGCCGAGGTGACGAGCTCCGAGGCCGTCCAACGCCCCCAGGCAGCAGCAAGCAGGTGAGCGATGAGCAGCCCTACAGGCCTGCCTGGCTTTCGCGTAGATACGGGATCGTCTGCGGCCCCTCAGGCAGTACGCAGCACGTCGCGCCCGGTCCGATACGGGCGAGCTCCCCGGCGACCGCAACGGTGATGTCGGGGGCCGCTCCAAGATGGGCAAGCTCCAGCTCTGTGTCGGAGAGGCCTTCGCAGTGAACTGCGACCCGGGCGTAGGTCTGAACGCGCGCCTGTACTTGCACCTGCCACTGGTCGGGCACGGTCCTGCGGTCGGCGAGGGAAGCGAACCGCGCCTCTGGCGGCACGGCCTCGGTGAGCAACGTGCGAAACCCACCGAAGTCGGGAAAGCCGTCACGGCACTCCGACACCACAAGGATGAGTCCGTCATGTGCGACAACTTCAGCTGCCGCCGACATCCCTTTCACCGACTGATAGAGGTTCTGGTCAAGTGGGAAGCCACCGTTCGTCGTCACGACCACGTCGAAACGGTGCGGCACCTCGACCATCGCCGAAGCCCGGGAGGCTCGCACCGCGGCGCAGTGCATGGCGAACAATTCGCCGGCAAAAGCCTCGACGATCTGCTGATCACGGTTGAGCACCACGTCGAAGGCGAAATCGACACCGATCGCGGAGGCGATAGCGCGGATATCGGCGTGAACTGGGTTGTCCTCGAGAACACCCCAAGTTGCTCTCGGGTTCGCAATCCGGCGCGCGTCATGAAGCACGAGAACAGTCTCAAGACCGGCCAAACCGGGAGCAACGAGCTTCGGGCCACCTGAGAAGCCCGCGAAGAAGTGCGGCTCCACAAATCCGGTCGTGATCCGGATGTCCGCATCCACGAAATGGCGGTTGAGCAGGACCGGAACACCGTCGCCGTGGAGACCGAGGTCGACGAGCGAGGAGCCGTCCCGGGCGTCGTGGTTGATGACCTTGAGCCGACCTGGGAGGTCGCGGCCCAACATCGCTTCCAGCTCAGCTTCGGTATTGGCGCGGTGGGTGCCGGTTGCAACAAGCACAGTCACGTCTTGGTCGGGAACGATCCCTTCTAGTTCGTCGAGGATCGCGCGCACCATGAGCTCGCGCGGCTGGGGACGCGTCCCGTCACAGACTGCGACAGCAACGCGCGAACCGGGCGCTACGAGGCGGGCGAGCGGCGGCCCGGCAACAGGAGATCGCAGTGCCTGACGGAGTAGGGCCGCCTGGTCCCGGGCCGCCGAGCGGAACTTGGGTTCGACGACCACCGCGGAATCCGGCAGGTCGACTTCCAACCTGCCGGCCCCGTAGGGAAGGCCGACCTTCATCTCAGTGCCTTCCCAACTGACCCGCCTCGCATGCAGTCACCGGGACAAGGACTGCGGTCTGGGGCAGGCCTCCCTGAGCCTGCGGGCGGCGGG
This sequence comes from Acidimicrobiales bacterium, assembly GCA_052148655.1. GTDB lineage: Bacteria > Actinomycetota > Acidimicrobiia > Acidimicrobiales > Bog-793 > Fen-455. Next base: position 7,102 of record JBKQHU010000039.1, on the reverse strand, counting down.
CGGGCGGCGGCATCGACGAAGATCTTGCCACGGTCGACCGTGAGAATGAAGCGCAGGGAGTCGACCACTGCTTGCCTCCCAGGCCAAGGCGCCGTCTCGGGTGAAGCCGCGCCCGGGGTGAAGCATCTGGCCCTCCGCGTGAGTTAGCCGGGCTCCGGCGCCACGGACGACATCGTGACCGCCACCTTTCCCGTGCGACGCGCGGCGCGAAAGCAACTCCTCGGTGGGCTTCGGGCTTCATTCGCTGCACTCCATCCGAGGAAGCGGCACGACAGCGGGAACGTTTCGGGAAGGAGCCTTCCGTACCCTGCCTTCAAGAGCCATTCGACGACCGGAGGGAGGAGCGATGATCCCCGCACATATGCTTCACGAGGCGGAACGCACAAGGACCAGGGCAGAACAGCGGGCCACCGACTTGCGACGGAGCGAACTGGCTGCAGCATTCGCGAGACTGGGTTCAGTAGTCATGGGACCTTTGCATGCCCTTGGTCGCCTCAGCCAAGGCGCACTCACCGCATTGACGGCTGGGCGGACCGCGCCGCCTGCAAGAAAGAGCCAACGGCTTGACAGGGTCGGCTCTTCTGCTGCTCGCTCTTTCCTGCACTCGTTTCCTCGCTGGTGGACCTTCGAGGCAAGCGTCCCTGCGGACGGGCACTTAGTGTCTGACGAGACACCGTTCGGGACTCCTCAATAACAGCGTCGTCTTCGGTGCCGGCGGCCGGTGCGGAGTTCATCGCGACTCGGCACAGCGGTTCGCCACAGGATTCCGCTCTCTCGGACGGACTCAGGAGTACGAGGACGGGCCCCGGGTGAACTAGCGCGGGACTCGTGCAGTGAGGTCCAGCTGAAATCCCACATGCTCACTGGGATCTCCCCAACTGCTCAGTTCTCGGCGAGTGTGAACTGACTTCCTTGTCACAAAGATGGAAGACCACTGCGGCCGCCTCGTTGAAGAAAACAGGAGTGGCGACACCGAGCGCGACGACGGTGGGAAGGTTTCGGGAAGGCGACCTCTTCAAGCTGACGGTGTCGGCGATCCGGCCGACCCATCTACAACTGAAGGGAAGCCCAATGAAAAAAAGGACTATTGTCACACTGATCGCGACAGCCGTCGTCGTGCTCGTCCCGCTGGCAGCTGTTCAAGTGGCTGGCGCTGGCACCTCGAATTCCAGGCAACAGCCCCACGCCGGTGCAATCACGATCCAGTCCTGGTTGGACGCCGCCCCGAGCGAGAACGTGCTCTCCGGCACCGTGTGGGACTGCTTCAAGATCACCGGGGCGATCAACGACGTTGGCGGCGGCCCAACATGGGGCAACGACACCGCTTACAACGCACCTAACTCCATGACGAGCGGCGGCGTGGCTGCGGCGAGCCAGGAGTGCAACGACAAGGTGCCTGCGGGCGGTTTCATCCTCGTGCCAGCCCCCGCAGCGGGTCAGTACCAGTTCGCCCAGTACACGTCGTCGCCCGGCTCGCCAGGAGCGCTCAGCACCGTCTATGCCACCCATACGATCTCCGGTCTGAAGGGGGACATCTTCATCAGCTTCTCGGGAACGTACAACATGACCAACAGCGTCGTGCCGGTAAAGCTTGCGAATGGCACGACCGTCGATGTCCAGCCATTGACGACGGGTCCGCAGTGCACTTGGCTGATAACCGGAGGCACCGGCTATTACACGGGCCTACAGGGGAGCGGGTCGTGCTTCGCCAATGCCGAGGGTACGTTCCCGTGGATCAGGCACACTGAGAACGGCCAAGTTTGGTGGGAAGGCTGATCCAAGCCAGTCCGAACCGATCAGGTTGGCCAGACCTGGTCACTTTCTGAACAGGCTGGGGAAGGGCTCGTCCTTGCGACGGGCCCTCCCCTTTCCGTTGGCGAGAAGCAAGGAGGTTGCCAGCCCGGAGCCCCGCCGAGACCTGCTCAATGGATTCAGAGGTTGGGAAGAAGTCGGGAAGAGGTGTGGTTTACCGTTGAGCTCGGGCCACACCGGTGGCTTAAGGAGGGGGAACACGACATGGCTGTCCTGGAAGTGCTGAACGACAAGGTCGCACAAGAGTTGCTGACCTCCACGGAACTAGCGAGGTTCGCCTACACATGGCGAGACGGAACCCCGCGGGTCGTGCCCGTCTGGTTCCACTGGACCGGAACCGAGGTCGTGATCGGTTCTCCATCCAATGCGCCCAAGGTGAAGGTACTGGGTTCACGACCCGAGGTGGCCGTGACCATCGACGGCTCGTCGTGGCCCTACCACACACTTCTTCTCCGCGGCACCGCAACCGTCGAGCACCTTGACGGCGTCGTGCCGGAGTACGCGGCTGCTGCCGAGCGTTACTTCGGCCCGGAGCAGGGATCTGCCTGGGTAGCCCAAGTGAGGGAAATGGGCCTTGCCTGGGCAAGGATCGGTATCACCCCCACCCACGCGACGATTCTCGACTTCGAGACCCGTTTTCCGAGCGCCCTGGCCGGTTGAGAGGTAGCTGCTCCCGCGCTGTTTCAACTTCGCCGAGGACGGGTCGAACCGGTCGGGCGGCGGCCAGGATCGGCGGCTGGTTGCCTCCTCTGGGTGCTCACGCCCAGCCGAGTGCCGCTGCCAGCTCGAGCGCCTCCGCCAGTTTCTCGGCCGCAATTTGGCTTCTCTTCTCCTCCCAGGCGACGCCGGCTTGTTCCACCAGCGACTCGAGGTCGTCGGGCAAACGCTGCTGGGGTGGTACCAGGAGCTGGCGGCTCAGGTCGACGGCCTCGGCGATCTGCCCGGCACGAAGGCGGGCGGCGATCATGGGCCACAGGCACAACGAGTACCAGGAGTACGAGACGATCGTGGTACTCCACAGCTTCAGCGCCTCCTCGCCGAACCTGATCGCTTCGTCGGGCCGCTGCTCCTGCCACGCCAGCCAGGAAGAGGCGGCATTGGCGGCAGCCACATACTCCGGGTAGGCGGCGGCCACTGCCGCCGCCATGGCTTGAGGGGTGAGACGTCGCACTTCGTCCGCGTCGTGACCTCTAAGGGCGGTCACGTTCAGGTAGCAGAGTGCCCGTGCCCGCAGCACGACGTCGCCTATCCGCTCCGAGATCGCGAGCACCACCTCTAGCTGCTCGCGGGCCTCGGAGAGATCACCGTTCCAAAGCAGGCAGAAGCCCAGCATGAACACCGCCCAGCTAAGGTCTGCTTCACCGGAAACCTCCTCCGCCGCGGCCAAGGCCGCTCGGGCGTTTGCAAGTATCTCATCGTCGATCCTGTAGCGGGTCTCGCGGAGCCGCTGCATGACAAGAGACTCGTAGAAAGTCTTCCTGTGGGTGACATTTCCCCGCGTCTCGACGACGGGGCCGGCTCTTTCGAGCACCGCCGTGCCGAGTGCCGGCTCGTTGCGCCAATAATGAAGCGCCGTGCGGCCATCGAGCTGGAGCTCGAGCCACAGGTCCGCCCGTGCCTGATCCTGGCCTCCCGGGTCCTCACCGAGAAGCTCTTCGGCTGCATCGAAGGCGGCGATGGCGGCTTCATGGCGGTGGTCCGCCATCTCCATCCGTCCGAGGCGAATCTGGACACGAGCAGTGAGCAACGAGTCCTCGCGATACACGAGGCTCAGCGCCTCGTGGAACATCTCCCGAGACTCGTCGTGGCGACCGGTGCGCCAGTACACCTCTGCGAGCTTGGCCCGCAGCTCCACCCCCGCATTCGGCGCCCCGTCGGCGCCGGCCGGGTCTTCGGCAAGGATAGACAAGGCCTTCCGATAGGAGGAGATCGCCTCGTCGTTGGCAAAGGCCGAAGCCGCATGGTCTCCGGCGACGCCTAGGTGGTGCACGGCGCGGTGACGCTCCCCGGCGGCGGCGTAGTGGTGGCCGAGCAGCGCCGCCACCTCCTCCAGACGGTCAGACGAGGACTCCTCGAGGGTCCACGCCGCCCGCGCGTGGAGCTGGCGCCTTTGGGTGCGCAACAGGCCTTTGTAGGTAGCCTCCTGCATCAGGGCATGGCGGAACCTGTAGCCGCGCTCGGCTTGCCTCGGCACCTCTGCTAAGAGCCCTGCCGTGCACAGCTCTGTGAGCACGTCCTCGAGCCGGCCGTCAAGGTCCGTCACCGCCTTAAGCGCCGAGAGGCCGAACTCGACTCCGAGCACCGACGCCGCGATGACCGTGTCGTGGGCCTCGGGTCCCAATCGGTCCACGCGGGAGCGGATGAGTCGTTCCAGAGCTTCGGGGACCTCGCCCCGCACGTTCGGGTCGAGCCGCCACAAGCGCTCGTCCTGGAATACTGCGCCGGTCTCGACGAGAGAGGACAACCGCTCCTCCAAGAAAAGGGGATTCCCCTCCACTCCCTTGCGCACAGCCTCCACGACCTCGGGGGGAGCAGCCTCACCGAGGAACGAGCGGGCGAGGTCCCTCTCGTCAGCCTCAGAAAGGGGGGCGAGCTCGACCCGGCGTAGGCTGAGGGAGCCGTCTCGGGCCAGAACCTCCTCGAGTGCCGTCACGCCGGGGTCGGGTTCGGGACGGTGAGTGAGCAGGACAAGAAGGGGCCCCTCGCGCACCAGTCCGGCGATCTCTTCCGTGAGCCGGATCGAGGTGGGGTCGGCCCAGTGGAGGTCCTCGAGCACGAGCACGGTCGGGCCATAGGCGGAAAGGCGTGACACGAGGGCGCGCAAGGAGGCAAACGTCGCCCGCTGCAGCTCCTCGGGGCTGAGGCGGGAAAGCCGAGCCGTGTCATCGCCGATGCCGAGACCCATCATTCGCCCGAGCAGCCCCACAGGGGCGTCGTCTCCAGAGAAGAGGGCTTTCATAGCCCGCTCGAGGGCGGGGCGGCGCACCTCCTCGCCCTCTTCGGGAGCCACCCCGATCCACGCCGACAAGAGCTGCTGGTAAAGGCCGTATGGGGTGGATGAAGCGTAGGAGGCACCCCGTCCCTCGAGCCACAGCGGCAGGCGGCCAGATCCGGCCCCGACCCAGGCCATGAAACGCTTACGGCACTCGGAGATAAGGCGCGTCTTTCCCAGGCCGGGCTCGCCCACGACCACGACGATGCCCCCCTTGCCGGACACCGCCTCGTGCAGCGAGTCCGAGAGCAGAGCTATCTCGACCTCACGGCCGATAAGGGCCGCTTGTGCTGCAAGGCGGCGCCCGCCGCCCCGGTGGCTGAGGACGTGCGGCCTCGGTCTTTCCAGGTAGTGGGCCACAAGGGGCCCCGAGCTGCCCAGTCCCGTGAGCTCGTCGCCAGCTCCCCACTCGAAGCGGTCCTCTGTCGCGGCACGCGTGGCCGGCCCCACCAGCACAGAGCCTGCCCGGGCCACCGACTGCAGCCCCGCCGCCAGGGCGACCACGTCGCCGACCGCCCCGTAGTCCACTCGCCCACCACCGCCGATGGGCCCGACGACGGCGGGACCGGACTCGACCCCGACGCGGACGGCCAGTCCAGCAGCCGAGCTGCGGATGGCCGAGACGATGCGATAACCCGCCCGCACGGCCCGTTCCGGATCGTCCTCATGGGTGTCGGGGGCCCCGAAGATCGCCGCCAGGCCACTGCCCGAAACAGAGGTCACCGTCCCACCGAGCGACTCGACCTGGGAGATCGCCTCTACGAGAGCGTCGCCGATCACCTCCCGGAGGTCCTCGGGATCGAGCCTTGCCGTGCCGGGAGGGCTCGCCAGCTCTGCGAAGAGCACGCTCACGAGCTTGCGTTCCTCGCGGCCCGGAGAGCCTCGCGGCGCCTGTGGCACCGGGGCGCGAGAGGGCGAGGACTCCCGCACGACGCCGGCGTGGATCTCCTCGAGCGCCGGGGAGATCGCGAGTCCGAGATCTTGCAGAGCCCGACGGCAGCGTTCGTAGGTGTCGGCCACGAGCGACCAGCGCTGCTTGGCGGCATAGATCTGCATCAGCGACGAGGCGGCCTCCTCACAGGTCGGATCGGCGCCGAGGCATGACTCCCAGGCGGCGACCACGGCCTCCGGCCTGGAACGGCCGAAGCCCTTCGCCCGGTCGCGTGCGAGAGCGAGGCGGGCCTCCTGGCGTGCCCAATCCAGGCGGTCGCGGGGGTGCAACGCCCAGTCCTCGTAGGGTTCGTCCTCCAACAGGACGCCCTGATAACCAAGCGCCTCGGTAACGGTGTCGTCACGGACGGCACCGGGCTCGGCCTCGAGCCCTCTTCGCAGCAACTCCTCGACCAGGTCCAGGTCGACTTCGAGGTCGCATTCCGGGTCGATCCATATGTGCCCGCGGTCGGCGCGTATGAGCTCACGAGCGGGCTCGCCGAGACCCGAAAGAGCCGCGCGAGCCATCGACAATGCCTTTGACAGGGCGGCAGCGGCCTGCTCAGGACCGAGATTGGGGAACAGCAGCTCGCATGCCGCTTCTCTGCCGACACGCCGTCCGGGACTCACGAGCAGCAGCTCGCATACGCGCCTGGCGCTCGGCCGGGCCCACGGGCCCGCCCTCAGATCACCGAGCGTTATCGAGAACGGGCCAAGGAGCTTGGCCCTGAGCACGGGCACGCCAAGATGATAAGGATCGGCGGTCGGCGCGCCTACCGGCGCGCCGCTCATCTCCTGAGAAGCCCCTGTGATTGAAAGCACAGAACATTCGACACACGAGGGCTTACAAGCTGGAACGACGCCGCGCTGGCGATCGTCGTGGTACGCGAAGTTCCCCGACGGAGGTTTCATGGAGCGTTCAAGTGCAGGTCCGCAGCGACCCGACCCAGGAGAAGGGGGAACCATGTTGCTCAGAACGAAGCGGCTCGCCCTCGTGGGAGCTTCCCTGCGAGCTCCCAGCCCGTCAGGACCCCCGCTCAAGTGACAGGACGAGGTTGGTCCCGTCTCGGGCGTACAACGGCATCAGGCAGGCCTGCAGGGAGTGGTAGAGGTCCGGCTTGCCGTTCCACACCCCGGACCGGGGCTTACCGCCGGAATCTACGACGTGATGCCAACTCCCGTGCGTGCCGTCGATCAGTCGGAGTTGTATGAAGTCCCATACCTGGCGGTACCGCTCCTCATAGCGCTCCGGTCCGAAGTGGTGACCGAGAAGTGTGAGGGCGCCGATGGCCTCGGCGTGGGACCACCAGTAGCGGTCACGATTCCTAGGGGTACCGTCCGGGCCGACGGTGTAGATCATCCCCGGCT
>JBKQHU010000038.1:0-8994 GCA_052148655.1 Acidimicrobiales bacterium | reverse complement strand
CTCAAGTGGATGGCGATCCACAACTACGCCAAGACGACGATCATCTGCCGGTGCCGCTACCTCGGCTACTTCGTCGAGTTCGCCGGCACGCAGGGGGTCGATCGGTCAGATGATGTGACCCTGGAGCTGCTCGTCTCCTACCAGCAGAACCTTTTCGCCCACCGCAAGCGCGACGGTGACCCGCTGTCGTTCGGTACCCAGGCGCAGCGTCTCGTGCCCGTGGCCCAGTTGTTCTCCTGGTTGCGACGCCAGCACCGCATCGAGGTGAACCCGGCCGCCGACCTGCTCATGCCCCGGCCCGACAGACGCCTGCCGGAAGCCACCTTGAGCGCCGAGGAGATGGCGCTCCTGCTCAGCACCCCCGACACCTCCAAGCCCCTCGGACTACGAGACCGTGCCGTACTGGAGGTCTTCTACTCCTGTGGGCTTCGTAGGGCCGAGCTCATCTCACTTTGGCTGAGAGACGTCGACTTCGAGAGAGGGACGGTGTTCGTGCGCTGTGGAAAAGGAGGAAAGGACCGTTACGTCCCCATCGGGGAGAGGGCGCTGTTCTGGTTGCGCCTGTATGTGGAGATCGTCCGCGCTGGCTTCGTGACCGATCGGTTCCCCGACCACCTCTTCCTCTCCTCGGCGGGCACTCCGCTCTGCGCTGACTGGCTGTGCCGCAAGGTTCGCAAGTACCTGGCCACCGCCGGCATCGACAAGCACGGGAGCTGCCACCTCTTACGACACACAGTGGCCACGCTCATGCTCGAAGGCGGGGCCGACATCCGATACGTCGCCGAGATGCTCGGCCACGCCAATCTGGACACGACCCAGCGCTACACGCGGGTGAGCATCGAGCGCCTCCGGACCGTGCACGCCGATTGCCACCCAGCTGCAGGCCTCAACGTCGCCATGGCCTCGGAGCTCTGCACGGCTTTGCCGAGCGCCCGCTCGTCTATCGCCACTCGCGAGACGCCACCGCCGTCTCCGACGAGCCATGATGGTCGCGATGTCGTGTGGGACGACGTGCCGTAGGGGCCGCCGAGACCCGGGCGCGCCGGGCCCTCACGAAGTCCCCCGGCGCGCTCGCCGGTGCCTGCGACGACATGGTGGGGACCCTTCAGAGCCCGTCGCAGTCGGGCGCTACTACGACCCGGCGACGGGGCAGTTCCTGAGCGTGGACCCGAAGGTGCAACAGACCGAGCAGGCGTACGTCTACGTCCACGACCCGGTAAACGGGAGTGACTCGAGTGGGTTGATGGACGTCGCTGGGGCTGCCAATAACACCTGTATTGCTCGCCATGACTGCGAGGTTAGTGGCGGCATCTTCTCCTGGATTGGACGTATAGTCAGGAACCGCCTCGCACAGACTATTGTGTTGACCGTCGTTGGCGTCGCAGGAGCCGCGACGGGAATTGGCGCGGTTGTAGAACTGAGTCTGGGAGCCGCGGAGGTGGCTGGCACTCTTGGGACCGTGTCAACTGTGTTGGGCTTTGCGGGCTCTGCCGCCGATTTGGGGCAATGCGTCGCGGGTCATGACAAGAATGCCTGCACGAGTGCTGCCCTCGATATTGTAGCAAGCGCTCTCGGCGTCGCGGGCTCGAGGTTGACCAAGGCGGGCGCCAAGATAGTTGGAGGCATCGTGACCGCGAAGGGCTTCTCGATCGGCTTCGGAGGCCTGGCCTGGGGTGTCCTAGTCGGGCGGTGGTGAACGTGTATAGCCGGTATCTCCAATACCGTCAGAGACTCCTGACCGAGTGGGAGGCTGACATCGGCCCTGAGGCCGCCAGGATTCGCTGGAACAGCTCGAATTATCAACTGGGCAGTTGGTTCTTGGCTGCAGCCGGCACAGCCGCAGGTATTGCTGCCGCGTACTCCCATGGCTCAACCAGATCTGTCTTGATATGGGTGTGCATTATTTTGATGTGCGTCGCAGGAATAGGAATTTGTGCGATGCTGTACACCTTTCGACGCTGGAAGAACGCGTCGCGGCGTTGGCGGACAGAAAAGCCCTCGTGATGCGGTCGAAGCGAAGGTAGATACAGTGACGTGGCGGATGGCTCTCTCTCGGTTGCACTCGCAACAAAGACGCTCCCCTGGGCATTTTCGTTGTCCCTTTCGGGCAGGGAGGATCGCCGTTGCCACGAAAGAATCAGTACATGCTGCTCCTTTTTCCTTAGAACAGGGTTGGGGATAACAAGCGTTGGTACCGATTACAATCGCAAACCTCCGCTCATCCGAATCCTCGCAGCCAAGGAACTTTCCAGTGGGTAGCTGCCGGCCGAGGCCAAAGGGGTCGTAGTAGCGGCCAACCACGGCGAGGGTGTCTTTCGCGGGCGACGACGTTGGCGATCACTGAAAGTCGCGTTCTGTGATCACGCGATTCGCGATCGGCGATCAGCCAAATTCGCGCTCGCGACTGCGCGTCCTTACAGCCCCGCCCCATCGCGCGTCCATCGCGCGGACGCAGACATACGGGAACGTTTGCCAGGGTACGCATAACTTGTCTACCTGCCACAATACACCGCTGTAGTTCGCCGAAATGCGGCCTTTTCGGCTTCCCAAACTGAGAGCGCGGGTTTGATTCCCGTGCCCGATCTGCCAGTGACCCGCTCCAGTCCAGTCTCAATGGTAACGATCACGGAGTTACTGCATGAGCAGCCTGGTCGGCTCGGCGACGCGGCTTGGGGTTAACACAGGGTTAACACGCAGCAGTTAACACGCAGCAGTCAGTTTGTGCGGTCAGTCCCCGCCCCTGCCCACAACGAGATCATCAAACACGCTGCGGCCCGATCCAACGAGTTCGGCTTGATCTCCGGCATCAGCGTGGCCGAGCCCGTGATGCCCACCGACATCCGCCTCCTCATAGTCCTGCCTTGCCACCCAATCATCGAGCATGCTGTCCAGCTTCTTGGTCGCGCGCGCCACGAACGCGTCTTCCGGGAACTCCCGCGGCAGGTGGTACACAAGATCGCGGAGTGGCTGAACCGCTTCCTCCGGATTTCGGTCCGAGCTCCACCACTCTGTACACTTTTGTATCGCGGCTGGCAGGTTGGATAAAAGCTCGTCCCGTACTCTCGCGCGGAGCTCCTCCTTCTCGTCGCCTGTCAAGACTGACCGGAGCTTCCCGTTCCATAGGACCGCCGGGTCCTCTCCCGTCAGGCAGTAGTCGATCAGCGACCTTGCGAATTCGACGCGAAGGTCATCGGGATACAGACCAAATTCATTCAGACGCGCGACGAGCTCATTGTCAGAATCGCCTTCTAGCATCAAACCGGGCTCCTCAAGGCGATGAAGGCGCGCTGGGTCCTCCGCCAGCCATCGGCCGAGGAACTGGCGGTCGCATCGAGTCGACAAGAATGTGGTCCGAAGTGAGCGTGCCTGCCAGCCCCCGTCACCTTCGGGCAACGGCTCGTTGAGACGCTCGAGCACGGAGTCATAGAGGGTGGTCGGTATGACAAGAGAGCCCTTGAGGCCGACATCCCCGCAGGTGATCTCTCGGAGGAGCACGTCGAGAGGGCACCCAGCTATCAGCTGATGTAGGAGTTCCGGAGTGCGCAACAGGTCGGCATAAGCGTCGACCATCGTCGGATGCGAGAAGACCCATCCGTGGCCATCGTCTCTCTTTACGTTCTGAACCAAGCTGCCAGCGAGAGCCGCGAGAGCATCGGTCGCACCACCGAGATGGCTACCGAGCCGGTTCAGCAAGTCCTGGTCACGATCGGCGAGATTGATCGGACTCGGCAACCAGTTGTGGTTGATAAAGATGAGGCCGAGCGCCGCGCGGGCGTCCCGATCGAGGCCGGACATCACGTCGTGCAGGAACTCGGCTGGCCTGTCGAAGAAACTCAGAACTGCCGACTCCGACCCGAGATCAAGCTTCTTAGTGAACAAGGGGTCAGCGAGCCTGCGGGCGAGTTCTGGCGTGAATCCGACGTCGCTGGCTGCTAGTTCAAGGTGGGGCTGGATGGTTCTGAGGAAGCTGTTCGACTGGCGACCGTGGCGGAGGTGGTTGTAGAGAATCTGTCGCCTCTCATCGAGAGTGAGGTCGCCCGCGTCGACAATGATCTGCGACTCGTTGATTAGCGGGAAAGCTCCCGGCTTCAGGTGTTCTCTCGCTGCGTGAAACACGTAGTCGCGCGACGTCAACACGAATACTCCTCCGGCATAGACGGCGGCCGCGACACGCGGCGTGGCGATCGTCCAAAGGCGCGCAAGCGAGCGATCGAATTGCGTGGCGCCGAAGGCGTCGTCGAGCCAGAACAGCTGACGCTCGTCGGGGTTCCAACGGTTCTGGAGGTCCGCGATGGTGTCGAGCTTGACGACCGCGGTGTCGAAATCGTCGGCGGCGCCAAGTGCCAGCTGGGCTGCGATCGTCGTCTTTCCAGTTGCTGGCGCGCCGAGAAGGAGCACGAATCCGTTGTCTTCAAGAGCCTTTGCCGCCCTGCTGTACGTGCCAGTCAGAACAAGCTTGGCGAGATCAGTACGCATGGCGTCGAGAACGGCGCGAGCTTGTCGGTAGGCACGGGCGTCCAAGATCTGCGTGAGGTCACCGAGCCCGTATAGACGCGGCACGAGCCTTCGCAGCCTGCTGCTTTCGGCAATGGTCTGGTTGATCCATGTCGAGCCCAGTATGAGCGCGTGCTTGACCCCGAGCGATGTAAGTTCTCGTCGGAGCGTCGCGTCAGTGTTGCCCGTCACGCCGGCGTTGGTCATGAGTACGTAGACATCACATCTGCCTTCTGACGCTAGACGCGCGGCCTTTGGGAACTCCTCATCCAGCTCGGAGCGCTCGAGGTTGTGGCCTGCTCTTGCGCTGTGCTTGCACTGAACAACAAACTCGCCCTGAAGGTCAGTAGCAGTCGTCGGGATCCATCGACCGGAGAAGGCGCCGTCTCGCCCGCCATCGTTGTTGTCCAGGAACGACACGACCGTCTGGTCCAGGACCTCACGCAGGATCGTGTGGCATAGCTGCTGAAAGGCACGCCACCCCATTTCTTCCAAAGCAAACGTCGGGCTGGCCATAAGCTGCGACCGTAGCTCCGTGGTGCGCGCCGTGGCTGAGCTTCGCCAGATTCGCCGAACTCGCCTCCGTAAGGAGCGCCCGGGCACGGACTAACTTAACTAACAGTCAAGCAAGGCTGGTAGTCCAACCGGTGATCTGCAACGACTTGTGCGCCGCTTCGGCCTGCCGTGCGCGAGTCGCTATGAAGGTCGCAGTTCGCGCAGCCCTGTTTGCTGGGTACGCTGGCGATGTGAAGGCCTTCGTCTCAGCACCGGCGGGTCTCCCAGCCCAGGCGATCCATCGGGTGCTGACCTCGCTTGGAATCGAGCTGATCGACGCAGCGAGCGCCCCGGGTGGGCTGGGCTGGGGCTCATGGCTACGGCTCGCCGTTGGGGACGCCGATATCGTTCTAGTAGCGCTTCCGGAGAAGGAGCCGGACCCTTCGGCGTTCATGGTAGAAGTTGGCGTCGCGGTCGGGCTGGGCAAGCCCATCTTGGTTGTCGTCCCGAAGAGCCGCAGACCTCCTTTAGCACTGGCTGAACTCCCTTACGTGCGGGCGGACATCGACGATAGCGAGGCGATCGCTCTCAATGTCAGGGCCGTTCTTGGGCTGCGGGAGCGCGCTGACGAGCCCCGGGGAAAGGCCGCCGCGACCGTCCAACCCGAACTGGCGCAGTGGCTCGACAGCGGACTTGCGAGCCTCGAACATCTCCAGATCACAAGACAGGCAGAAAGACTGGAGTCGCTTGTCGCCGAGCTCTTTCGGCGAGCCGGAGGGGAGGTCCGGACAGCCGAAAGCTCAGGCGATGCGGAAATCGACATGGCGATGATGTTCGGTCCGGATGCGCCAGTGGGGGGAGTGATTCTCGTCGAAGTCAAGCGGCTCCGGTCCCGGAGAAGTCTGACTGACGCGGTGAAACGACTCCAGGTGGCAGTACTAGAGAGAGGTTCTGAGCTCGGCCTCCTCGTCTACTGGAAGCCAAACGACCGAGTTGATTGGATGGAATCTGCCGCGAGGGTGATCTCATTAGATCTATCCGTGCTTCCGGATCGATTGCGCACTATGTCCCTAGCTGAGGTCGTCGCGGATGAGCGAAACCGTGCGATTCATGAGATGTAGTTGTGTTTGTTCTCGTTGAATACACGGCTCTCCTCGGGGCAGTGAGCACGGCAGCTGATTCTGTCGCTAAAGGGAAGTCACTTGAAGACTTGATTGCTTATCTGCTTGAGGCTATTCCTGGCTACATAGGTCTACGACGAAACACGCTTAATGACTTCGCCACTGAAGAGATCGACATCTCGTACATGCACCAACAAGATCGCGAAGGGCTCTGGTTCTTGCCTCCCCTGCTACTAGTCGAATGCAAGAATTGGAGTCACCCGGTCGATTCTCAGGCGACAAGTTACTTTGCTGATCGCGTCAGGAGCCGAGGATGCGAGGTAGGCATCCTTGTTGCTGCGTCGGGAATCACAGGACGCGCCGTCGGTCCGACGGCGGCGCAGTTCGTATCGGCCATGCACCTCGCTCGGGACGGCATCAGGATCCTGGTCGTCACTCTTCAGGATCTCCAGCGCGTTCGTTCACCGGCAGACTTCATAGTATTGCTTCGAGATGTCTTGCTCGACATGGTTGCTTCGGGAAGCTACTTGCCTTCTCGACAGAGCTAACTAAACTAGATGTTGGGGCGGTACAGCGGCTCCTTCTGAATGGCCGCAGCGCGAATCTTTTGAAGCAGGTACTCCTTAAGCGACCCCTGCCGTTCGAGGAGCAGAACGAGCTCCTCTAACTCGGTGAGGACGATCAAACGCTCCTGAAGGTGTTCTCGACAGATTGCTACAGCAGCCGGGGTGAAGCTCGAGGCCGAGATAAAGATCCCGCGGACAGCTCCACGGTGCGTCACTTGCACCATGTGGTAGCTGACTTCCTTCGGAGAGACCTTCTCATTCCACCACTTCATCTCTACGAGGTAGAGATGACTCTCAAGTTCGACCACGCCATCAATCTGCTCTTGGACCCCGGAACCGTCGTCGGCGGTTAGGGTGAACGGCTCGCGAACTAGTATGCCCTCAAGCTCGAAGTATCGGGAGAGGATGCTCTCCAAGGCTCTTCCTCTGGCGTGTGGATCTGTCGCCGAGAACTGAGCCGCCAAGTCCCGCTGCACTACCGCCAGCGCGGCGCGCTTCGCTTGGATCTCAAGACCGTGCTTCTCGGAGGCTTCGCGGCGCTTCCGCGCCTCTGCCTCGCGCTCAAGATTCATCCGGGTGAAGCTGTCCTTCTTGTTCACTATGTCGCGGACTCGTGCCACGAGGCCTTCCGCCGGGAGTCGGTCATTCTCCCAACAGACTGAGAAATCCTCAAACTCCGTTGTCCTTTTGAGGATCTCTCGACGAACGGCAAGATACCGGTCTGTGGATTCATTGATCCGGTTGAGCACCGTTCGGACGGCGGTCGCCTTGCGAAACGTGCTTGGGGCGGCCGCAAGCTCGACACGAAGGTCTGCGAGCAGGGTATCTGGAACGCCAGCCCCGCGAAGCCAGTCGAGAGTTCCCTGCTTCGACCGTACGAGCTTCGGCAGCAGCTCCACCAGCAGCTCGAATAGCTCTGGCGGGTACTGGTAGGTATCCGTCAGGGCCATCGATCTAGGCTATCGCCGCGAGATCTCACGACAGCTGCCTGCGCTGGATGCCTGTTGTGGGTGCCCGTCGCGCTTGTGCCGCCGCCTTCATTGCAACTCTTGCAGGGCCCACTCCTCACCGGAGCTGCCGAGCAAGGTCTCAAGGCTGCTGCGGCAAGAGCATCATCGTGGTGCGACAGAAGTGATGCGAACCCAGCCGGTCACAAAGATTGGGCTCGCGAATCGTACCTACTGGAGATAGGGCGGAAGCTGTTCGGTCGCCATTGAAGCGTCTCGTCCATGCTCGACCACGCCGACAGAGAACGCGGGACGCCCACGACGTTCGTCGGAGTTGAGTTCTAAATCGTCGTAAGTTCGTCAGCTGCCGAGAATGAGCTGAGCTACTCGCTCAGCAGCCTGCTCCTGCATGTTCGGGAGGACGTGGGAGTACGTGTCGAGCGTGATGGCGATATTCGCATGACCGAGGCGCTCGCTTACCACCTTGGCAGGGATTCCAGCTGAAAGCGCGGCGGTCGCGTACGAGTGGCGCAAGTCATGGAGCCGAATCAGCGGCAGGTCGGCGGCTCGGGCGTGTTGAGTGAACCAGGCACTGAAGAGGCGTGGGTTGATCGCGGTTCCGTCTTCGTGGGTCGCGACGAGCCCGGTGTCGGTCCAGAGCTCGCCGTAGCGGAGGCGCTCTTCTCGTTGCAGCCGGCGGTACTGCCGTAACGCCGAGACCGTCGTCGGGTCGAGCGCGATTGAACGACGCCCCTTTGCTGTCTTCGGTTCCGAAACGAGGACCAGACGATCGACGAGAACGTGCGTCTGCACGACGGAGAGGCGGCCGCCATCGAAGTCCACATCAGCCCATCTCAGCCCGAGGACCTCGCCGCGGCGCATACCGGTGGTGGCCATGAGCAGCCAGATCGGGCCCAGTCGGTCGGTTTCCACCCGGGTAAGGAATCGCCGCAGCTGGGTGAGGTCCCAGACCTTCATCTCGACGGTGCGCGGACGTGGTGGCTCCGCCCGATCTGCAGGGTTACGACCGAGGTTCCGCCAACGGACTGCGTCGGCGAGAGCTTTGTGCAGGAGAGTGTGAACGTGGCGGACGGTCTTCGGACTCAGACCTGCCGGCTGTGATGGACCCCCGTGAAGCCGGCCATCAACGAGGAGGTCCGCGTAGAAGGCGTTCAGCTGTCCCGGAGTGAGGTCTCCGAGCTTGAGACCTCCTATCCGGGGCACGACGTAGCCGTGGACCATCTTGGAGTAGTGGTCGTGAGTACCGGGTCGGATGCTCGCCCGAACTGCCGGGAGCCACTCGTCGACCAGGAACGCTCCTAGGGTTGTCTTCGTCGGCATTATGAAGCTGTCCTGCCGGAGCTGGTCACG
>JBKQHU010000037.1:0-21960 GCA_052148655.1 Acidimicrobiales bacterium | reverse complement strand
GCTGCCCCTGGTGTGGAGCGACTGAGGACCGGGTCGTGGACTCACGCGAGGTGGAACAGGGTGAGGCGGTCCGGCGCCGGCGCGAGTGCATCTCGTGCATGCGCCGGTTCACAACCGTGGAGCGGGTCAGCCCAGCTGTGCTGTGGGTCGTCAAGCGGTCCGCTCACCGTGAGCCCTTCGACCGGCGCAAGGTGATCGCCGGCGCCCGCGCCGCCTGCAAGAACAGGCCGGTCGAGCCCGAGCAGCTCGAGGCCCTGGCGGCGGCCGTCGAGCAGCAAGCCTGGGCCATGGGGCCCGAGGTGCGAAGTGAGCAGTTGGGGCTCGCAGTGCTCGAGGCGCTGCGGGAGCTCGACGATGTCGCGGCGGTGCGTTTTGCAAGCGTTTACAAGGGTTTTGAGCAGGTAGACGATTTCGCACGCGAGCTCGGGCTTTTGAGCAAGGAGGCAACGCCGCCGCCCGGGCCGAGCGGGGACGACCCGGCCGCGCCGGGAACATCTGGCGGGCCGCTGTCATGAGTGAGGCATTGCTCGGCGACACGCCGGCCAGCGTCCTGGCGATCTATGCCCATCCCGACGATCCCGTCATCTCCTGCGGGGGCACGCTCGCGCGCTGGGCCGCCGCCGGGAGCGCGATCGACGTCGTCATCTGCACCGTAGGCGACAAAGGGGCGACCGACCCCGGCGTCGACACCGACGCCCTGGTCGCCACCCGTGCCGGCGAGGCACGGCGTTCCCTGGCCGTGCTCTCGGCCACCGGCCTTCATCTCCTCGCTCACCTGGACGGGGAGATCGAGAACGACATTGCGCTGCGGGGCGAGTTGGTGCAGATAATCCGCCAGGTGCGGCCCGAGGCGATAGTCGCTCCGGACCCGCTGGCTGTCTTCTTCGGCGAGCACCACTACAACCACCGGGATCATCGGGTCGTCGGCTGGGCTGCGCTCGACGCGGCCGCGCCGGCGGCGGCGTCGCCCCTGTACTTCAAGGGCGTGGGGGTGGCCCACCAGGTCACGGCTGCCTATTTGTCAGGCTCTTTGGAGCCGAACGTCTGGGTGGACGTGAGCTCGAGCATGGACCAGAAGATAGAAGCCGTCTCCTGCCACGCCTCCCAGCTCGCCGACGCCGGCGACTGGCTCGCGAGCGCGCTGCGCGATGGCGCCGAGCTCGCCGGCCAGGACTTCGGCGTCGCCTACGCGGAGCCTTTCCGGCGGATCTGGTTGGCATCTTGATCACGGCGCTCGACATCTTGCACGTCGACATGGACGCCTTCTTCGCTGCCGTCGAGGTCCTCGACGATCCGAGCCTGCGGGGCCAGCCGGTCATCGTCGGCGGGACCGGATCGCGTGGTGTCGTGGCCTCGTGCTCCTACGAGGCGAGGGCGACCGGGGTCCGGTCCGCCATGTCGATGGTCGAGGCGCGCCACCGTTGCCCCCGGGCCGTGGTGCTGGCGGGAAGGCACGGCCGCTACGGCGAAGTGAGCCGCCAGCTCCACAAGGTCTTCGAAGTGTTCACACCGCTCATCGAGCCGATCGCGTTGGACGAGGCGTTCCTCGACGTGTCGGGGGGCCACCGGCTCTTCGGCTCGAGCCTCGAGATTGCCGAGGCGATCCGCGCCCGTGTCACCGAGGAGCTGCAGCTCACGTGCTCTGTCGGGATCGCCCGCAACAAGTTGTTGGCGAAGCTCGCCTCGCGGGCCGCCAAGCCGATCGCGTCTTTGAGCGGGCCGGTGCCCGGGCCCGGCATCGTCGTGGTGTCGCGCGAAGATGAGCTCGCTTTCCTCCATCCCCGCCCGGTCTCCGATCTTTGGGGCGTCGGTCCCCGCACGGCCGAGCGCCTCGCCGGCTACGGGATCGCCACGATCGGTGACCTCGCCAAGGTCGACCCGCGTCACCTGACCCGCCTCGTCGGCCGCGCCGCCGGGTCCCAGCTCCACGACCTGGCGTGGGCCCGGGACGACAGGCCGGTCGTCAGGGACCGGCCGGTGAAGTCGGTCGGTCACGAGGAGACCTTCGCCGTCGACCTGCACGATCCCGAGCAGCTCCGTCTCGAGGCCGCCCGCATGGCTGACGCGGTGAGCAGCCGGCTACGGTCCTCTGGCCTCGCCGGCCGGACGGTGACGGTGAAGCTGCGCTACGGCGATTTCACGACGATCACCCGGTCGCACTCGCTTCACCGCCCGGTCGCCTCCTCGGCGGAGCTCGTGAAGATCGCCGCCGCGCTCTTGTCGGCGGCCGAGGTCCATCCGGGCGTGCGCCTGTTGGGCGTGAGCGTCTCGTCTCTCGAACCACGACAGGCTGCGCCCGGCGAGCAGCTCAGTTTGTGGGACCCCTCCGCGCCGGCCGACGGCCCGGTGCACGGGGCCGCCACGGCGCGATCTGACCTCGACGCGGTCGTCGACGCGATCCGTGCCCGCTACGGCGTCTCCTCCGTGGGACCTGCCGCCCTTGTTGGCGGTTCCGGGCTGAGGGTGAAACAGCTCGGCGACTCGCAATGGGGCCCCTCGAGATAGCGCGCCGAAAAACGCCTCGGAATCAGATCGCGGCGATAGCGTTGCAGAGGGACATGGCTGCAAATCACAGGAGGTGTCGTGCCCGCGCCGTTGTCGGGTAGTCACCTGTGTGGGATGATTGAACTGGTCAGCAAGAGTCGCTGGCCGAGAGGGGGTGACGATGCCGCTTTCCGAAGAGGAGCAGAGAATCCTCCATGAAATGGAGGAGAAGCTGTACGAGCACGATCGGGCTTTTGCCGATCGTGTGAGTACGAAGTCGCAACATCGCCCGCGTGGTCGCACCGGCAGGGGATGGGTTGTCGCCTTCATCGCTGGCTTCGTCCTACTGCTCGTCGCCTTCGGCTCGTCGGTGCTCCTCGGTAGCCTCGGGTTCTTGATCATGCTCGTCGCGACGATCGCCTTCGTGCGCCAGGCCAGGAACACCGACTCGCCAGGCTTCGGTGGCCTGTTGGGCAAGTCGCGGCGCTCGGGGGACGAATGGTCCGAGATGCGCCGACGCCTGCGGTCCCGCTTCGGGAACCGCACCTGAGCTTTCGCTCGTGAGCGGGGCCTCCCGGCCGCGGCGCGACCTCGATGGTCGCCGCAGCGGCGGGCGCCCCTGGTGGATCGAGGCGACCTCGGAGGTGGCCCGCCGGCCTAGCCTGTGGCGGGTCGCGGCCGCCGAGTCGCTATCCCTGGTGCCGCGGGGGTGGTGGCGTCACTGGCCGCCGGCACCTGTCCCCTCGCCGGGGTGGCTGGCCTTTAGGATGGAGACCGCCTACGGGGACCGAGATGCCCGCCCCGAGCCCGCAGACATCGTTGCTTTCCTGGACTGGTGCCGTATGTCACGGCGCCACGCGCGGTTGCGGTAGCCTCCGCCTGATGGCTCGCGGAAGACGACGACGAGGACCACAAGAGGGCTGAGATGGTCGGCCGCGCGCTCGTGCTGAACGCGTCTTTCGAGCCGCTCTCGGTTGTGGCCTCGCGGCGGGCCCTCGTCCTCGTGCTGTCCGACAAGGCCGTCCTCGTGCACGGTACGGGCCACCATCTCCACTCCGCGAAGACGAAGTTCCCCGAACCGTCGGTGGTCCGGCTCGTCAACTATGTCCGGGTCCCGCACCAGGCCCGCGTGGCGGTGACGCGTCGTTCGGTGTTCGTCCGCGACGGTCACCGCTGCCAGTACTGCGGCGCCCAGGCCGAGAACATCGATCACGTCGTGCCCCGCAGCCGGGGCGGAACGCACAGCTGGGACAACGTCGTGGCCTGTTGCAGGCGCTGCAACAGCCGCAAAGAGGACAGGCTGTTGGACGAGGCGGGCTTCCGTCTCGCCAAGATGCCCCGCGCGCCCCGCTCGCGGCTGTGGTTGCTGGCGGCGAGCGGAGAGGTCCTTGACGAGTGGGCCCCTTATGTCGAGCCCGTGCTCGGCCGCGCGGTCGGCCTCTGATCACGCGAGACGTCCCCGCCCGCGATAGGTCCTGGCGCGTGCTCGAACGGCGCGGCGCGCCCGGGACCCTCCACGGCGAGGTGCCGGACCCGCTCGGGCGCCGTCTCGCCTGCGTCTGTTTCCCGCTCGCCCCGGCGGTCGTCATCGGCAGCGCCCAGCCGGCGTCGGACTTCGACGGTGAGAGGCTGGCCGCGGCGGGCATGGCGCTCGTCCGCCGGCGCAGTGGCGGGGGAGCGGTCCTCGTCGTTCCGGGCTCGCAGGTGTGGCTGGACGTCTTCGTGCCCGACGGGGACGTGCTCGCGCAAGCGGACGTCGGCAGGTCCTTCCACTGGTTGGGAGACGCCTATGCGGCCGCCATCGCGGCCGTGCTCGGTGCCCCGGGCGACCGGGCGGGTGTGGCAGTGAACCGCGGGCCGCGCCGGGCCACGGCCTTGTCCCGGACGCTGTGCTACGCGGGGTTGGGCGCCGGCGAGGTCACGGTGGCCGGTCGCAAGGTCGTCGGCATGTCGCAGCGCAGGGAGCGCGCCGGCGCCTGGATCCACTCCATGGCCCTCCTCAGCGATCAGAGCGACGTCCTGCCCGGACTCCTGACGGGCTCCGAGGACCACCGCGCCGCCGCCCGGGCGGCGCTGTCCACGGCCGGGCTCAGCGACGCCGAGCACCTGGTCGGCCCTTTGACCGAGGAGATCCTCGCCCGCCTTCCCTAGTGCCGGCCGGCGGTCCGAGGCGCCCATCTGAGCGCCGGAGCGCCCGGCTGGACCCGCGACGTTGTGCCCGTTTTGGAGGCGGAGGTCAAGGCGCGCCCGCTTGCGGGAACCGGGCCCGTCCCGCGCCGCCCCCGGGTGGGGTGAGAACAACGATGATTGTTGACGAGTGGGGGTAAAAACCATAGAGTGGCGTGAAGTGGGGGCCCGGGGAGGGCGTGCTCCATGACAGTGGGAACGAAGGCTGCTTTGACGCCAAGCTTCAGGTTCGTCGGGAATTTCCCCCGCTCGCTCGATCAAAAGGGTCGGGTGATCCTGCCCTCGCGCATGCGCGCCGAATTCCAGGAGCACGGCTACCTGACCCCGGGCGCGGACGGTTGCCTGGCGCTTTGGCCCGAAGAGGAGTTCGAGCTCGAAGCCGAGCGCCAGCACGCCAAGGATGCCCAGGGCACCGACGCACGAAACGACCTGCGCGACTGGGCCGCGCTCGTCACACGGGTCGAGTTCGACCGCCAGAACCGGATGGCCTTGCCGCCGGAGCTGCGTGCGCTCGCCAAGTTGGAGCAGGAAGTCCTGTTCGTCGGGGTGCTGGACCGGGTCGAGCTCTGGTCTCCGACAAGCTGGTCGTCACGCCGTGGGGAGCCGGTGGCCGTGCCCGCGACGGAGAAGGTCGGGCCGTGAGCCATGGCCGACCCGTCGCGGTGGCACGGTCCCGGCGTCCCCAAAGCAAAGATCGTCACTCCTGGGTTGTCCGCAGCCCCTCGGCTGAAGTGCCGGATGGCATCACAACCCTCTCCGCCCTGTCTCATCCTCACTTCGAGGGATGCCCTTCCCTCGAGCCGGCCGGGGGGTTGCGGATGACCCAGGAGTACGAGCACACGCCGGTGATGGTCGAAGAGGTCGTGTCGATGTTCGCGCCCGTCCCCGCGGGTGTCCTCATCGACGCAACAGTCGGCGGGGGTGGCCACGCGGCGGCATTGCTGGACGCGCTGCCCGATCACGACCTGATCGGGCTCGACGTCGACGATGCCGCCGTGGCCAAGGCTCGTGAGCACCTGAGCAGGTTCGGTGGCCGGGCCCGGGTCGCAAAGGCCCGCTTCGACGAGATGGTGGTCGTGGCGCGCAACTGGGCCGCAGGGCGCCCGGTGGCGGGAGTGCTGTTCGACCTCGGCGTGAGCTCACCGCAGCTCGACCGGCCCGAACGGGGCTTCTCCTACCGCTACGACGGCCCTTTGGACATGCGCATGGACAGCTCGCAGGGAGCCACCGCGGCACAGCTCGTGAACACCCTCAGCGCCGCCGAGCTGACCCGGTTGTTCGCCGACAACGGCGAGGGCCGCTTCGCCCGCCTCCTTGCCGAGGCCATAGTCGCCGGCCGCCCCATCGAGACGACCTCGCGGCTGGTCCAGGTCATCGACCGCTCCCTTCCCGGTGTCGCCCGCAAGCGTGCCGGCCACCCGGCCAAGCGGGTCTTCCAAGCCCTGCGCATCGAGGTCAACGAGGAGCTCGAGGTGCTGGACAGGGGGCTCGAGCACGCCCTCGAGCTGTTGTGCCCCAAAGGGCGCTGCGTGGTGTTGTCGTACCAATCGGGAGAGGACCGGCTTGTCAAGCAGTGCTTCCTTCGCGCCGCCAGCGGCGGCTGCACCTGCCCGCCCGGCCTGCCGTGCGTCTGCGGCGCCGTGGGGACCGTGCGCATCCTCACCCGTGGCGCTCGTCTTCCGGGCGCGGCGGAGACGGCGCGCAACCCGCGGGCGGCGAGCGCCAGGTTGCGCGCCGTGGAGCGTCTTCCAAAAAGGGCGGCCTGATGGCCAGTACCGCCCGTTCGGTCTCGACTGCTGCCCGGGCATTGCCGGCCCACGAGCCTGGGACCTCTCGGCCCTCTGAAACGGGGCCGGCGCGTCCCAGGCTCGATGTCGTCCAGCGCCGCCGCGCGGCGGCGCGGTCCGTCCGGCGCCGGGTGAACCTGCTGCACGGCCTCGGTGTGATGTTCGTCGTGGGCGCCCTGGCCGTGACCGCCGCCGCGCACACTTTCGTCGCCTCCGACCAGCAACGCCTCGACGTCCTTAAGAGCCAGCTCAGCCAGGCCCTCGCCACCCAGCAGAACCTGCAGCTGACCCGCGCCGAGCTCGAGTCCCCGGTACGGGTGCTCGCCATCGCCGAGCGGGTGCTCGGCATGGTCCCGCCCGTGTCGGTGACCTACCTGGCTCCTGTAGACCCCGGGCCTTCTGTTGCGCAGGCCGAGGCGGTCGCGTCGAGAGCCGCCTTGGCGGACCTGGCGGCGAAGGCCACCGGAACCAGGCCCGCGGAGCCGGTCAGGACCGGCTCGCCCTTCGCCAAGACCCGCACGAGGACCTCGCTCGCCGGGCCCGGATCGTCCGCGGTCACCGCCCCGACCGGGTGAAAGACTTGGGCCCCTCCGAGCGGAGACCCCGGGCCCGGTCGGGCTCGCGTCCGGGAACGCCCGCCGGCACGAGGACGGCGGCCCGAGGCCAGAGTTCAGCCCGACGGGCGAGCTCGCGCAAGCGCCTCGTGGCCATGGTGGTCATCGCCGGGTTGGCCCTGACGGGCCTCGGCGCCCGGCTGGTCCAGATCCAGGGCCTCGACGCCGTCCACTACGCCGCCTACGGGTCGCAGGAGGTCTACCAACGCCTGGCCCTGCCGGCACTACGTGGAGCGGTCTACGACCGCAACGGGAACCTGATCGCGGCCTCGTCGCCCCGCGTCGACGTCATCGCCGACGACTACCTCGTGAACGGCTCCAGGACCGATCTCGGCCGGCTCGCCTCGGTGCTCGGGCTCCCGGAGGCGGTGCTCTGGGGCAAGCTCAGGGAGCGCAACGGGTACGTTCCTCTCGCGTACCAGGTCAGCGGAAACCTCGAGGACAAGATCGCCGCGCTCGATCTGCCCTATCTCACCTTCGCGCCCGACGTCGCCCGCACTGACCCGGACGGCGGCCTGTTCTCGCCCCTGTTGGGCATCGTCGGCTTCTCCGGCCAGGGCCTCTCCGGCCTCGAGTACCTCGAGAACTCTCTCCTCGAGGGGCGGCCCGGCTCCGAGGTCGTGCCGACCGGCCCCGATGGGGAAGGTCTCCCGGGAACGGCCACAGACGTCGTCGCGGCGCGCCAGGGCACGAGCCTGGTGGTGAGCCTCGACGAGCCGCTCCAGTTTGAGGTCACCAAGGACCTGACCCAACAGATCAGGGCGACCCATGCCACCGGTGGCATCGTCATCGTCGAGGACAGGCGCACGGGCGACATCCTGGCGATGGTCGATCTCGTTACGGGGCCGCATGGGGACGTGGTCCCCTCGGACCAGAACCTGGCGGTCACCTCCGTCTACCAGCCCGGCTCGGTCATGAAGCTCGTGACCATCTCGGGTGCGCTCCAAGAAGGGCTGATCAGCCCCAGTTCGGTCTTCACCGTGCCCTACCAGATCTCGCTCGGGGGCTGGCCGTTCTCCGACGCCGATTACCACCCGACCGAGCAGCTCACCGCCACCCAGATCCTCGCCCAGTCCTCGAACATCGGCACGATAGAGATCGCCCACCTGCTCGGGCCCGAGCGCCTCTCCTATTTCCTCCACGACCTGGGCTTCGGTGAGCCGACCGGCCTGGCGTGGCCCGGCGAGACCGACGGCCTCGTCCCGAATCCGAACGACGCGGCAACCTGGTCCCCGTCCTCGATGGGAACCGTCCCGATCGGTACCGGCGAGGCGGTCACGCCGTTGCAGATCCTCGACGCGTACAACATGGTCGCCAACGGCGGCGTGTACGTCGCGCCGCGTCTGGTCGAGGCGACGATCTCGGCCAAGGGCGTCGAGCACCTTCTCCCCCTGCAGCACGAAAGACGCGCTCTCGCCCCCTCCACGGTGAGCGAGCTGCTGCCGATGCTCGAGCAGGTGACCGAGGACGGGACCGCGCTCGCCGCCCGCATCCCGGGGTATACCGTCGCCGGCAAGACCGGAACGGCTCAGATCCCGAGCACGACCGGGCCCGGTTACCAGGAAGGTGCCTGGAGCGCCACCTTCGTGGGTTTCGCCCCGGCGCAGAACCCGGCTCTCACAACCCTTGTCATGCTCAGCCACCCCGACCTCATCTACGGAGGCCTTGCTTCCGCGCCGGTGTTCTCCGCCATAATGCGCTACGCCCTGCGCCACTTCGACGTGGCCCCCTCGGGCGGCCAAGGGCTCTCCCCGGGCTCGCCGGCTGTCGGTGGGCCGTGAGCGGCGCTGCGGTCGCAGCCGCCGGCCCGCAGGTCCCCCTCGAGGCGGTTGTCGCCAGGCTGGGACCGGTGAGGGTCATCGGCGAGGTTTCCGGCGTCGTGGTGACTTCGGTCACCTACGACCATCGCAGCGTCAGCCCCGGCGCCCTGCACTGCTGCCTCCCCGGCGAGCGCGTCGACGGCCATAGGTTCGCTCCGGCCGCGCGAAGCGCCGGGGCGGTGGCTTTCGTGTGCGAGAGACCGCTCGACGACGATGCCGGGGGAGCGGTCCAGTTGGTCGCCGGGCCCGCCGGCGCCCGCCCCGCCATGGCGCTCGCGGCCTGCTTGCTGTGGGGCGACCCGGCCAACTCGCTTAGAACCGTCGGGGTGACCGGCACGAACGGCAAGACGACGACGACCTACTTCCTCGGATCGGTTTTCGAGTCGCACGGCTGGCCGGCGTCGGTGATCGGGACCCTGGGGGGACCGCGCACAACTCCGGAGGCGCCCGACCTGCAACGGGCGCTGGCGCACGCCAGGGACTCGGGACGCCTTGCCGTGGCGCTCGAGGTGAGCTCCCACGCCCTCGTCCAGCACCGCCTCGACGGGTACCGCCACGACGTGGCGGTCTTCACGAACCTGAGCCAGGACCACCTCGACTACCACGGGACCATGGAGTCCTACTTCGAGGCGAAGGCGCGGCTGTTCACCCCGCAGCACGCCAACCGGGGGGTCGTGAACGGGGACGACCCCTTCGGCCGCCGGCTGGCCGAGACCGCCCCGATACCGGTGAGCATCTTCTCGCTCGCCGAGGCCGAAGAGCTCCGGGTGGGCCTCATCGAGAGCCGCTTCCGCTTCGGTGGCGAGCCCGTCCGGGTCCGCCCCGGCGGCGAGATCAACGTCCGCAACGCGCTCGCCGCCGCGGCGGCCGCCCGTGAACTGGGCGTGGGCCCCGCGGACATCGCCGCGGGCCTCTCGGCTGCCACCGGCCCTCCCGGCCGGCTGGAGGCCGTTCCCAACCGGATCGGGGCCACGGTCGTGGTTGACTACGCCCACACGCCGCGAGGCCTCGAGGAGGTTCTCGCCACGGCGCGCGCCGAGGCCGGACACAGCGGCGGGAGGGTGATCGTGGTCTTCGGGTGCGGGGGGGAGCGCGACCGCGCCAAACGCCCCCTCATGGGCTCGGTCGCCACCCGTTTCGCGGATCTCGCGGTGCTCACCTCGGACAATCCCCGCAGTGAGGACCCGCTCGAGATCATCGAGGAGGTCCGGGCCGGGTGCGAGGTGACGGCCCGGTTGGTCGTCGAGCCGGACCGGCGCCGCGCCATCGCCACCGCCCTCAGGTCCGCCCGCGCCGGTGACGTCGTCGTCGTCGCCGGCAAGGGCCACGAGACGGTCCAGCAGATCGGGGACCGCTCGATCGAGTTCGACGACCGCGTCGTCGCGTCAGAGGAGCTCGAGCGCCTGGGGGCCGGGGGAGCGGGCTCATGATCCCCCTGCTCTCCGCCGGCGCCGTGTCGATCCTCGTGGCCGGCTTCGGGACCCCGATACTGCTGCGCTGGCTGATCCGCTGGCGGATCGGCCAGCAGATACGCATCGACGGTCCCGCTCATCACACGCTCAAGGCCGGGACGCCGACCATGGGCGGCATCGCCATGCTGGGTGCCATGGTCGCGGGCTACTTCCTCGGCCATGTCGGCACGTCCGCCCCGTTCACCCGGCCGGCGCTGTTCGTGCTCGGCGCCATCGTCCTCGCGGGCGGCGTCGGGGCGGCGGACGACTGGATCAAGGTGAGCCGGCGGCGCTCGCTCGGGCTCAACAAGCGCTGGAAGACTGCAGGTCTCGTCCTGGTCGCCGTCCTGTTCTGCATCGTCGAGGTCCACTGGGGAGGCGTGCACACAACGCTCTCGTTCACCCGCTACGACCTTCCGGGCCTCGAGCTCGGCACCGTCGGCTGGGTGATCTGGGGCACTGTGATGATCTTCGGGACCGCCAACTCGGTGAACCTCACCGACGGCCTCGACGGCCTCGCGGCCGGCTCGGCGGCCTTCGTGTGCGGTTTCCTCGCCCTGGTCGGTTTCGTGCAGTACCGGCACCCGGCCATCTACCAGGTGCACAGCGCCCTCGACCTTGCCCTGGTGGCGATGTCGATGGGCGGTGCCTGCGTCGGCTTTTTGTGGTGGAACGCCGCTCCGGCGAGGATCATCATGGGTGACACGGGGTCGTTGTCCCTGGGCACGGGCCTGGCCTGCCTCGCCCTGGCGATGAACGTGCAGCTCCTCCTGCCGATCATCGGAGGCCTGTTCGTCATCGTGACCCTGTCGGTCGTGATCCAGGTCATCAGCTTTCGGGTCTTCCACCGCCGCGTGTTCCTCATGGCCCCGCTGCACCACCACTTCGAGCTCAAGGGATGGCCGGAGACGACGGTCACAGTCCGGTTCTGGATCTTCTCCGGGCTGTGCGTGGCCCTGGGCCTCGGCCTTTTCTACGCGGACTTCTTGTCGGTGGGGAATCTCAAGTGAGCCGGCCGGCCACCGCTCGCGCCGCCCTCGCACCCGCATCCGCCGGTGCACCCCGACTCCGGGCCGAGGCAGGTGACACCGGGCAGCCCATGAAGCTGGTCAAGGGAGGCGCCCGGCCCGAGCGCCGCCTGAGGCTTGCGCCGCTCAGCCTCGAGGCCAAGGTGCTGGCGGCCTCCGTGGGCGGCCTGTGCCTGCTCGGTCTCCCGATCGTGCTGTCGGCTTCGGCTCCCGCGGCGATCCTGGCTGGGAGCTCGCCCTGGTCCTATGTCGTGCGCCAGTGCGTCTACATGGCTCTGGGCGTGATCGCCGCGCTAATCGTGAGCCGCACCTCGCTCCGGGTGGTCCGCAAACTCCGTTTCCCGCTTCTCGCCGCGGCCTTCTGCCTTCTGATCGTGGTCTTCGTGCCCGGCTTCGGTCACTTCGCGGGCGGTTCGAGCCGCTGGATCGGGATCGGCCCGTTCCAGCTCCAGCCCTCCGAGCTCATGAAGCTGGCCATCGTCGTGTTTGCCGCGGACGTGCTGGCCCGGCGCGCAAAGCGCCGGGACCAGTGGCAGGCCTTCGTCCGTCCCCTCTTCCTGTTCATGGCGGCCGCGGCCATGCTCATCGTCAAGCAGCCCGACCTCGGCACGGCCATCGTCATCGGCTGCATCACCTTCTCGATGCTCTTCGCGGCAGGTACCCGCCTCAGGCTCCTTGTCCTGCCCGGAGCCGCGGTGCTGGCGGTCGGCTCCCTGGTCGCCCTCAGGGCCACCTATTCGCGCGACCGGCTGCTGTCGTTCGTCGACCCGTTCGCCCACGCCTCGACGAGCGGCTACCAGGTCGTGCAGTCCCTTGCCACCTTGGGTCTCGGCGGTGTGACCGGGAGCGGCGTGGGGGCGTCCATCACGCCCTGGGGGTTCCTGCCCAATGCCCACACCGACTTCGTCTTCGCCGTCATAGCCGGCAACCTGGGCCTTCTGGGAGCCTTCGTGGTCCTGGCGTGCTTCGGCGCCTTCGCCTGGGCGGGTTTTCGCATCGCGGCGCGTGAGCGGGACCCGTTCGCGCGCTATGTCGCCGTCGGGGTCACCTGCTGGATACTGGCGCAGGCGGTGATCAACATCGGCGGCGTCGTCGACGCGCTGCCGGTGACGGGCATCCCCCTCCCGTTCATCTCCTACGGGGGCTCGTCCCTGGTCGTCGCCCTGGTCGGGGTGGGACTCCTGTTCGGGATCGCGAGGAGACAGCCGGCCGCGGGGGCGCGATGACACCGCCCCCCGGGCGCAAAGCGCCCCGCGCCTTCGCCCTGTTGACAGGTGGGGGCACCGCCGGCCACGTCCAGCCCGCGCTCGCGCTGGGCGAGGCGCTGGTCGCCCGGGGCCACGAACCGTCCGCCATCTTGTACGTCGGCTCGCGCCGCGGCATGGAGGGCCGTCTCGTCCCGGAGGCCGGTTTCGAGGTCGCACTCCTGCCCGGAAGGGGCATCCAACGCCGTCTCACGGGCGAGAACATCGGGGCCGCCTTCGGCCTTCTCGCCGCCTGCGTGCTGGGCTTCGCGATAGTGCTACGGCGCCGGCCGAGCGTCGTGGTCACCGTCGGGGGCTACGCCGGTCTTCCCTGTTCTGTGGCGGCGATCCTCCTGCGGGTACCGCTCGTCGTGGTGAGCTGCGACGCCGTCGCCGGCGCCTCGAACCGGCTGGTGGCGCGCTTTGCCCGCAAGTGCGCTGTGGCCTTCGAGGAAACGGGGCTGCCCAACCAGGTCGTGACCGGGGCCCCCCTCCGCCGGGCGGTGCTCTCCACGGACCGTTCCCCCCAAGGCCGGGCTGCGGCCCGTGCGGTCCTCGGGCTCGCACCGGGACGGTTCCTGCTCGCCGTCGAGGGCGGTTCGCTGGGTGCTCGTCGCCTCAACGAGGCCGTGCTCGGGCTCGCCAGGTCCTGGGCGGCGCGAGGCGACGTGACGATCTACCACGTCGCCGGGGAGCGGAACCTCGCCGAGGTGAGCCGCGAGGCCACCGGAGCCGGCCTGGGCCCGCAGAGCTCACCGGGGGCGGGTCTCGACTACCGCCTGGTCGGCTACGAGCGCCAGATGCCGGCGCTCCTCGCTGCCTGCGACTTCGCCGTGTGCCGCGCCGGGGCGCTCACCGTCGCCGAGCTGGCGGCGATCGGGACCCCGAGCGCCCTCGTCCCGCTTCCGGGCGCGCCGAACGACCACCAGACTCGCAACGCCGAGGCGCTGAGCGGGCTCGGCGCGGCCGTCCTGGTCCGTGACGAGGACTTCTCGGCCGCGCGCCTGGAGGAGCTGGCCGGCACCATGGTCGGGGACCCCGGCCGCCTCGAGTCCATGAGCCGCGCCGCCCGAGCTGCCGGTCACCGGGACGCCGCCGATCGGGTGGCCGTGCTCGTCGAGTCGGTGTCGAAGGAGGGGACGTGAACACCCCCAGTTCAGCGCAGCTGGACCTGAGCATCCCGCGCCACATCCACGTCGTCGGAGCAGGTGGGGCAGGCATGAGCGCCATCGCCGCCGTGCTCGCCGCCATGGGCCATCAGGTAACCGGCAGCGACATCAAGTCCTCGCCCTCGCTCGAGCACCTGGCCGCCCGTGGCGTCGAGGTCCGTATCGGGCACCGGCGTGAGAACGTGGCCGGCGCGGACGCCCTGACCTACTCGACCGCGGTCTCGGAGCGCAACGTCGAGATCTCCGAGGCAAGGCGCCTTTCCATCCCGGTGCTGTCACGGGCCGCCATGCTGGAGTCGATCGCGGCGCTGCGCCGCACGATCGCGGTGGCGGGCACGCACGGCAAGACGACGACGTCGTCGATGCTGGCCCTCGTGCTCGTCGAGGCCGGCCTGCGGCCGAGCTTCATAATCGGCGGCGAGGTGAACGAGATCGGGACCAACGCCGCCTGGGACTCGGGCGAGCTGCTCGTCGTCGAGGCCGACGAGAGCGACGGGACTTTCCTGCACCTGCGCCCGGAGGTCGGGATCGTGACCAGTGTGGAGCCGGACCACATCGAGCATTACGGGTCCTTCGAAGAGCTGAAGGTGGCCTTCGGGGTCTTCTTAGAGCAGGCGGGGACAACGATCGTGTGTGCCGACGACCCGGTGGCGGCGTTGCTCGCGCCGCCATCGGCCCTCACCTACGGCTGCTCGCAGCGCGCGACAGTGCGCATCGTGTCAGTCGAGTCCGGGCGCAACCACCTCCGCTTCGACCTGATCGGACCGGCTGGGAGCCTCGGGGCTTTCGAGCTCCCCGTGCCAGGTCTCCACAACGCCCAGAACGCCGCCGCGGCCGTGACGGCAGCCCTCGAGCTCGGGGTCGACCCAGAGCACGCCCGCCGGGCGCTGGCGCGCTTTGCCGGGGTGGCACGCCGTTTCGAGTTCCGCGGGGAGCACGGCGGCGTCACCTTCGTCGACGACTACGCCCATCTCCCCGGCGAGGTGCGGGTGGCCCTCGGCGCCGCCCTCGGCGGCGGTTTCGAACGGGTCGTGTGCGTCTTCCAGCCCCACCGCTACTCGCGCGTGGCGTTGTTGGCGCCCGGCTTCGCCGACTCGTTCGTGGGCGCCGACCTCGTGGTGGTGACCGACATCTACCCCTCCGGCGAGATGCCTCGCCCGGGCGTGTCGGGTCGGCTGGTGCTCGACGCCATCGTGCGGGCCCACCCCGGCGCGGCGGCGGTCTACGTGCCCAACCGCGAGGGCGTCATCGCCTACCTGCGCGAGAACCTGCGCCCGGGTGACTTGTGCCTCACGCTGGCGGCCGGCGACCTGACGAACCTCGCCTCGGACCTCGCCGGCGGCCTTGAACGAGCCGACCGGTCGTGAACGGCGTGGCCCGGCCCAGCACGCGGGCGGCCATCGAAACGGCCGCCGAGATGCTCGGCCCGCTCGCCGAACGCGACCGCCCGCTCGGTGAGCTGACCACCTATCGCGTCGGCGGCCCCGCCGCCCTTTTCAGCGAGCCGGGCTCCATGGCGGACCTCGAGCGCGTGGCGGGGGCGGTCGCCGCCACCGCCATCGACGTCGTCGTGGTTGGGAAGGGGTCGAACCTGCTCGTCGCCGACGGCGGCTTCGCTGGCCTGTGCGTGCGCCTCGGAGACGGTTTTGCCGCCATCGAGATCGGGGGCGACCTGGTGCGGGCCGGCGGGGCGGCCGCCTATCCCGTGCTGGCGCGCCGCACCGCCGCGGCCGGGCTCACCGGGCTCGAGTGGGCGGTCGGGATACCGGGCTCGGTCGGCGGGGCGGTCCGGATGAACGCGGGCGGCCACGGTGCCCAGACCGCCGACGTCCTAGTCGGGTGCCGGGTCATCTCCCTTCTGGGCGGGGGCGAGCATCCGGTCGGGGCGGGAACGCTGGACCTCTCCTATCGCCACTCTGCGCTCGGCCCCTACGACGTCGTGACCGAGGCGTCCTACCGGCTCGAGACGGGCGACCCCGCCATGGCGGCCGCGAGAATCGACGAGATCGTGCGCTGGCGCCGCGAGCACCAGCCGGGGGGCCAGAACGCCGGCTCGGTGTTCTCGAACCCGCCCGGCGACGCCGCCGGGCGCCTGATCGAGGAGGCGGGACTGAAGGGGCTGCGCATCGGTACCGCCGAGGTGTCGCACAGGCACGCCAACTTCATCCAGGCCGACCCGGGCGGTTCCGCGGACGACGTGAAGCGGCTCATCGACGAGGTGCGGGCGCGCGTGGCGACCCTGTCCGGTGTGGAGCTGCGCACCGAGCTGCGTCTCATCGGCTTCGAGGAGGGGTGATGACAGATCCGAGGATTCAACAAAGGCGCGTCCGGGTGCAGCGCCAGCGCGGGCACCGCCGCCTCGGCGTCCTGCTCGGCGTGATCGCCTTGGCCGGGGCCGGGGCCGGGGCCGTGGCCGTCCTCCACTCGTCGCTGCTCAGCGCCCGCACGGTCGTGATCGCCGGAGCGGTCGAGACCCCGAGGAGCGAGATCCTGGCCGTCACGGGCCTGGACCGAAAGCCCCCGCTCATCGATGTCGACACCGTTGCCATGCAGCGCCGGCTGGAGCGCCTGGCATGGGTGGCCTCGGCCGCGGTGCGCCTCGAATGGCCCTCCACGGTCGCGGTCGCGATCGTCGAGCGGACACCGGTGGCGACCACGAGGCTCCCGGCCGGGGGCTACGCCCTCCTGGACGCGACGGGCCGGGTGCTGGCGGACGAGCCCTCGCGGCCCTCGTCAGTCCCCCTCGTCGCCGTGTCGCCGGCCCCCGGGGTGCCGGGGACCACGCTCGGAGCCTCGTCGCGCCCGGTCCTGGCGACGGCCGCCCAGCTCCCCGTGTCGCTGCTTCCCCGTCTTTCCGAGATCGCCGTGTCCACAACCGACGGAGTGGTGCTGCGCCTAAAGGGCGGGTTGAGGGCGATAGTGGGTGACGACGAGGCACTGGCGCAGAAGTTCGTCTCGCTCGCGACCGTGCTCCGGGGGGTCAACTTGGTGGGTGTGGGCGGCATCGACCTGCGGGTCGCGGCCGCCCCGGTCTTGACCCCCCTGGTCAGCCCCTCTAACGTTCAGGGCAAGGGTGATGGCTGAGATTGCCCGCGACGAGACCGGTGCTGAAGGGGTGGTCGAGGTCGCCGGAGTAGTTTGCGCTTCCGACCAGCGGTGAACGCGGGCCGGCGGAGCTGCTGACCCGGCCGCAAGGCGAGGGGCAATGACGCTCCGAGCCACTCGGAAGCCAACCAGGATCGCTCCAACGCTGCTCGGGGATCACCCAACGGGTACTCAGGAGAGGATGGAGCGCGGATGAGCACGCCAGGCCAGAGCTTCATCGCGGTGATCAAGGTCGTCGGCGTCGGGGGCGCCGGGGTCAATGCCGTCAACCGCATGATCGACGCCGGCTTGCAGGGCGTCGAGTTCGTGGCGGTCAACACCGACGCGCAGGCCCTTTTGATGAGCGAAGCCGACATAAAGCTCGACATCGGGCGCACGTTGACACGCGGGCTCGGTGCCGGCAGCGACCCGGAAGTCGGGCGACTGGCGGCCGAGGAGCACATCGAGGAGATCGAGGAGGTCCTGAAGGGCGCCGACATGGTCTTCATCACCGCCGGCAAGGGCGGGGGCACCGGGACGGGCGCGGCCCCGGTGATCGCGGAGACCGCCAAGGCGCTCGGCGCGCTCACCATCGGAGTAGTGACCCGGCCGTTGGCCGTCGAGGGGCGGCGCCGCTCGACCCAGGCCGACGAAGGCATCCAGCGGCTGCGCGAGAAGGTTGACACCCTCATCGTCATCCCGAACGAGCGCCTGCTGTCGATCTCCGACGAGCGCACCTCCATGGTCGAGGCGTTCACGATGGCCGACGAGGTTCTCCTGCACGGTGTCCAGGGCATCACCGACCTCATCAACGTGCCCGGCATCATCAACACCGACTTCGCCGACGTGAAGATGGTGATGAGCAACGCTGGCTCCGCGATCATGGGCATCGGCACCGGCTCAGGTGAGGGGCGCGCCGTCAACGCAGCCCGCCACGCGATCACGAGCCCGCTGCTGGAAGCCTCGATCGAGGGCGCCCGGGGGATCCTCCTCAATATCGCCGGCGGCAGCGATCTCACCTTGTTCGAGGTCAACGAGGCCGCCGCGATCATCCATGACGTGGCTCATCCCGACGCCAACATCATCTTCGGCAACGTCATCGACGACGCCCTGGGCGACACGGTGAGGGTGACGGTCATCGCGGCCGGTTTCGACCGCTACGACGCCGCGGAGGAGCCACGCAAGCCCGCCGTGGGCGCTTCGCGGAAAACGGTGGACCAGCCGTCTGCACGGCCCACGTCGCGCTCCCAAGGCGGAGACCGTGCCGAGAGCGATCTCGTCGGCCCGGTCGCGGGCCGGGGCGCGCAGCGCGGACGCGATGTCTTCGACGTCGGCGGCGACGACGACCTCGACCTCGACGACGACTTCGACGTCCCGTCCTTCCTCCGCTAGGCGGATAGCGGTCGCGGGCACTAGCGCGACCGTCGTGCTGAGCGGCGTCTCGGACGGCGACGTCGGCCCGCGCTCGCCCTTGCCACTCGAAGTGCTCGAGGCCCGGCGCCAGTCCATTGCACCTGGTCGCTGGCGCTGGCTCAGCCAGTCCCACGGTGGCGGTGTGGTGCTGTTGGGCCCGGAGGAGCCCTGCTCGGGACGGGAGGGCGATGCGCTGGTGACCACGATGCCCGGTGCCCCCCTGGCCGTCTTCGCCGCCGATTGCGCGCTGGTCGGCCTCGCAAGCCCGCAGGGCGTCGTCGGGGCGGCCCACGTCGGCTGGCGTGGCTTGCTGGCGGGCGTGCTCGAGGCAACTGTCACGACCATGCGTTCGCAACGGGCGACAGAGGTCGTGGCGGTTCTCGGGGCCTGCATCGGGCCCGAGTGTTACGAGTTCAGCGAGAGCGACCTCGAGTTGGTCGAGGCGCGCTATGGGCCCTCTGTCCGCTCGAAGACCACCGAAGGCCGCCCGGCGCTCGACTTGCGTGCCGGAGTGCTCCGGGCGCTCGAGGCGCTCTCCGTCCCGATCTCCAGCGACGAGGCGCGCTGCACAGCGTGTGATCCGAGCTGGTTCTCCTGGCGCGCACGTAAGGACACGGGACGCCATTGCCTTGTCGTGACGGGGGAGCGGTGAGTCCCGGGCCAGCTCGTGGGCGTCGATGCCGCGCTCGTCGAGGCCATCGCCGCACGCGCCGCCGAGGCGCGCGTCCGGATCGTGCACGCCGGAGGCGACCCTGAGCTGGTCAGGATCGTGGCGGTGACGAAGGGCTTCGGGCCCGACGAGGTCGCCGCCGCGTTTGCCGCGGGCTTGACCGACTTCGGCGAGAACTACGCGGACGAGCTGATCTCCAAGTGGGCGACCGTCGGCCGAGCGGCGAGGTGGCACTTCCTCGGTGCCGTGCAGCGCAACAAGGTCGGCCGTCTCGCCCCGTTCGTGGACTGCTGGCAGGCCGTGGTGAGAGTTGTCGAAGGAGAGGCCATCAAGCGGCACCGGGCCGAGATCTCGCCCGGCCCGGCCGGCCCCGCACCGCAGCCGGCCGGCCCCGCACCGCGACCGGCCGGGGTCCGGCTCGAGCCCCCGTCGCTGCTGGTGGAGGTCGATACGACCGGTCTCGAGGGCCGGGGCGGCTGCGTGCCGGAACAGGTGCCCGGTGTGGTCGCAGGCCTGCGGGAGATCGGCTGCCGCGTCGACGGGTTGATGACGGTGGCACCTCTTGGTGATGCGGGCCTGGCAAGGGCGGTATTCGACCGGGTCGCTCGGCTGCGCGACGAGCTGGGTCTCGCAGAGCTCTCGATGGGCATGTCCGGTGATCTCGAGCAGGCCGTCGCGGCCGGCGCGACGATGGTTCGCCTCGGGACTTGCCTGTTCGGTCCTCGCCCGCAACGTCGCAGGCTGTAACAATAGGGTTCTTGGAGGAGGGCTGGCGATGGCTTCGTTTGTGCAAAGAGCGCTGATGTACCTCGGTCTGAAGGACATCGATGATGAGGACGACTACGACGGCGACGACGAGGAGGTCACCGAGACCGCCACGGGCCGGGTGCGGCAGAGCTCCTATCCCGAACCTGCGCCGCCGCGGGCGAGCGTCGCGACGGTGCGCCCGATCGCCCGCGACGACGGGCGCGAGCCGTCGACGCCGGTGGCCCGCGCCGCTGTCGTGCGGCCGTTCGTGACCCAACGCCACACCAAGCCCCAGGTCGTGGCCCCGGCCCGCTTCTCGGACGCGCAGGAGATCGGTGACATGGTCAAGGCGAGCTCGCCGGTCATCGTCAATCTCCAGGCGAGCGAGAAGGACCTGGCCCGGCGCATGATCGACTTCTGCTCGGGCCTGACCTACGCACTCGGGGGATCGATGGAGAAGGTCGCAGAATCGGTGTTCCTGCTGACGCCGTCAAATGTCGAGGTCTCCCCCGAGGAGCGCCAGCGTCTTCAAGAGAACGGGCTGTTCCGGTCCTGAGACTCGCTGCGCTCACGAAGGCCGCAGGCCCGATCGACAGGGGCACCGACTCTTGACCTATGTGATCGACGTCCTCAATCTCTTTCTTTTCGTGCTCGTGATCCGGGTGGTGCTCTCCTACATCCCGGCGCCTCCGGGCTCGGCGTTGGTGCCGATCACCCGGTTCTTCGAGGCGATCACCGTGCCGGTGCTGCGGCCGGTGCGCCGCATCGTTCCGCCGCTTCGCGTGGGCGGCGCGGCCGTGGATCTTTCACCGATCATCGTCTGGATTGTCATCTTGATCGTGAGGGGGCTGCTGTAGGTCCACGACCCGCAGCATCCACCATCTTTTCCCGGGCGACCGATACCATCCGGGCATGGATCTGTCTGCAAAACTCCTGCGAGAGGTTGAGTTTCGTACCAGCCTTCGAGGCTACGACACCGATGAGGTGGACGAGTTCCTCGAGAAGGTCGCAGTAGCGGTCGAGGAGCTGCAAGAGAAGATGCGCCAGCTTGCCTACCGGGCCGAGCGCGCAGAGCGCTCGGTCTCCGACAGGGCGGCCGAGGAGGACGACGACAGCATCCGCCGCACTCTCGTGCTCGCGCAGCGAACCGCAGACCTCGCCGTTCGCGAGGCACAGGAACAGGCTGCGGTGCTCATGGACACCGCGCGCAGCGAGTCCGAGAAGCTGCGCACCGACGCACGAGACGAGGCGCAGCGCGTCGCCTCCGAAGCCGAGCGCCGCCACGGCGAGGAGATGTCCCGGCTCCACGGCGAGCGGGCCCTCGTGAGCGGCGAGCTCAAGGAGCTGTCGGAGCTGCTCGACTCGGAGCGCAAGAGGTTGACGGAGTCGTTGCGCACGGCTCTCGCCTTGGTCGACAAGACGCTCACGCCTTCGAAGGAGATGTCGAAACGTCGTCGGGCCCTGGCCCCTCCCGAAGAGGGGCTTCTGGATGAGATCGAGGCTCAGATCGACGAAGACGCTGCAGCGGCGGCACCGTCAGTCCCGTCTCCCGATGACGCCGGTGCCGCGGAGGACGAAGGCGGCCGGCCGAACCTTGCCCCAGTTCCGCCCCTCGAGGACTCGGGGCCGCCCACCGAGGCGTGGCACACCGAGTCCATGACCATCTTCAGCCCGGGCGACGACAACGGCGGGACAGAAGCCGATCCTGGCCCGCGCTACTTCGGTTCCATGGGATCGGACTGGATCGCCTGAGCTTTCACTCAGACGTCCTTGCTCGATCGGCCGGAGCGTTCGCCCGGCTGTCGTGCTCAGCCGAGGCGCCGGATGCGGACGACGATGACATCGTCGTTCGACAGCTCGCCCACGGCCGTGAAGACGTCGTCGGGCTCGGTCGTCTGTGCCTGGACCTCTGCCAGGGGCGCGATGTCGATCTCGGTCGCGAGCACCTGGGCCGCGATGTGAGCTCTCCAATGCTCGACAACGGCGACTGAAGCATCCGGGAGCCCGATCCACAGTCGGATCCGGTCCGTGACCTTCAGTCCTGCGTCGCGGCGAGCTCGCTGCACGAAACGGATGACGTCCCGGGCGAGGCCCTCGGCCTCCAGTTCAGCAGTGGTCTCGAGGTCGAGCGCGACGATCCCCACCTCGCCGGGAAGCGTCCGGGCGGAGCCCGGGTCCGAAGGCCGCAGGCGCAGCTCGAATTCGCCCTGCTCGAGCTGTACCCCGCCTGCCTCCACCGTGCCGTCGGGGAGCCGCGACCAG
>JBKQHU010000036.1:0-13577 GCA_052148655.1 Acidimicrobiales bacterium | reverse complement strand
AGACGGCCGTTACCGCCGGCGCAACTGTCGCCAACAACGGCAAGGTCGTTCCCGGAACCCAGAGCCCCGCCTCGGGGACCAGCGAGAGCGACCCGTCGACCACGGTCAGCTTCAGCTACTACAGCTTGGCGTAGGTAGCTACCGGTAACGAAGCGAAAGTCTTCACAACTCTCTGAGCAGCACTCTGAGCTTCCACAGCGCAACGAGTGACGACTCCTGCGATGTCGCGTGAGCCTCGGCCAGCGACGGCTGCATATCAGCTTGGAAGGCTGACAGGAACGTATGGCGGCGGACTATGTCGTACAGAAATAGCAGGTCACAGTGGGTGCGCGGTCGGTGGCGAATACGCACGAACGGAAGCGACCGCGGGATATCCGCGGGATGAAATCGATCCGGTGCGCTTCGCCGTGCAACGCGAGCTCTACCACCCGGCGTGGGCGATCAGGCGGGGGCACGGCTTGTTGAACTGGACCAACGGGCTGGACCACTCGATGGCCGAGAAGGCGGTTCCAGTCGAGCGCGACGATCGAACCCGCACCGCGAAATACCTGCTCTTGGTCACCAGCAAGATCGCCGCGGCCGTCGGTATCACCCGATAGGCCGTCCCTCTTTGACGCGAAGGCGGTGCAGTTGATCGGATGAGGGTTCAGGCCGAGGTCTACAGCTGCTTCGTTGCCAATCAGCTCGTCGCAACGAGCTGCCCCGCAGCCCTGGAGGCGGTGCCCATTCCAACCGTCGAACCGGCCGCGCTGTTATGGAGGCGCGAACGAACCTTGTCGCCTTGGACTCCGAGACGGTCCCCGTAGTCGCGCACCACCTCGCTACGATGGGCACGTGACCTCCGGACCGACACAGACGGGGCTGAGCCCCGAGCAAGCGGCCCGTGAGGCGACGCTGCGAGAGCTCGGCGAGGCGATGGTGGCAATAGAGGCTGCGGCAGGACGCGTCCGGCGCGCCGCCAGTACGCTCGCTCGTCGACTGGATGCCGATCCGATCATCGTGGCCGCACTAGAACGAAGCGCCCGTGAGCTCGACGCAAGTCGTCGGCGACTCCACCACGACGGCTACCTAGCCGACCCGCAAGGTGCTCTCTTCCCCTCCGAAAGTGAGCCCGAAACCGGGCCACTCGTCCTCTTCCCCGTGGAGGCAGCTAGCGAGTGAGCCTCCGCTCTGGGGACGAGATCCAGGAGGCGCTGCGGAGCTTCATCGGTCGCTGGGGCAACTACGCAGGTACGGAGCGGTCCGAGGCGCAAACCTTCCTGAACGAGCTCTTCGCTGCCTACGGGGCCGACC
Organism: Acidimicrobiales bacterium; assembly: GCA_052148655.1. Classification (GTDB taxonomy): domain Bacteria; phylum Actinomycetota; class Acidimicrobiia; order Acidimicrobiales; family Bog-793; genus Fen-455. The sequence goes on along the minus strand of JBKQHU010000036.1, from coordinate 12,284 downwards.
GCAAGGAGGTCGCCCGCTTCGAGGACCCGCAGGGCTCAGGCGGTATCGTCGACTGCCTCTACCCCGGCGTCGCGATCATTGAGATGAAGCGGCCCGGTGAGGCCGATCGTCTCGCCGGGCACCGCGCCCAGGCGCTCGAGTACTGGCATCACTCCGACGACCCTGCAGCCGGTCTCGCCGCGGCGCGCTTCGTCGTGCTCTGCGCGTTCCAACGTTTCGAGGTCTGGGAACCCGGCCGGTTCCCCTCGGCGCCGCTTGACAGCTTCGACCTCGCCGAGCTGCCAGATCGCTACGAGGCGCTCTACTTCTTAGCGGACGAGGAGCCGCTCTTCCTCGCGCATCGCCGGAGGCTCACGACCGATGCTGCAGCCGTCGTGGGCCGCCTCTACGAGCGGCGTTCGGGTCGGGCCTCGCCCGATGAGATCAGCCAGATCCGCTACTTCGTCCTCCAGCTGGTCTGGTGCCTTTTCGCCGAGAGCCTCGGTCTGCTCGGAGGAGATCCGGTCGAACAGATTGTCGAGGCGCTCATTGCAGATCCGAGACGGTCGTCTGCGGCCGAGCTTGGCCATCTGTTCTCGGTGCTCGCCACCACCGACCAGTCGGCACGCGGCGGCCTCTATCACGGAGCGCCATACGTGAACGGCGGACTGTTTGCTTCCCCGGCGCGAGTGCACCTCGATCCAGACGAGCTGGCGCTTGTCGTCGAAGCGGCCCGGTTCGACTGGCGCGACGTCGACCCGACGATCTTCGGCTCGCTCATGGAAGGGTGCCTCGGCGAACAACGCCGGTTCGAACTCGGGGCGCACTACACGCATGAGATCGACATCCTGCGGATCGTCCGTCCCTCGATCGTCGAGCCTTGGACGGAGCGGATCGCCGCCGCTGGGACGCCCGCAGAGCTGGTCGCGGTCCTCGACGAGCTGTGCGCACTCGAGGTCCTCGACCCGGCTTGCGGTTGCGGGAACTTCCTCTACGTCGCCTACAGGGAGATCCGCCGCCTTGAGCACGACGCGAAAACGCGTGTGGCCGAGTTGGCAGCCTCAACCGGTCTTCCAGATCCCGAGACGCTCCCTTCGTACGCGATCTCGCATCTCCACGGCATCGAGGTCGATGAGTTCACCGCAATGATCGCCCGGGTGACGCTGTGGATGGGTCACAAGCTGGTCACTGACGCCTACGGAGCCGTCGAGTCCGTTCTTCCGCTCGTCGATCTTTCCGGAATAGTCGTCGGCGACGCGCTGCGACTCGAGTGGCCGCGCGCTGATGTCATCATCGGAAACCCGCCGTTCCACGGTTCACAGAACCTGCGCAAGGCGCTCGGAGACTCCTACGTCGAGTGGCTCCAGAAGACCTTCAAGTGCGGCATCCAGGACTACTGCGTGTACTGGTTCAGGCGAGCAGCCGACAATCTCACGTCAGACGCTCGGGCGGGGCTGGTCGGCACCAACTCCGTTTCCCAGAACAGGGGCCGCGCGGCGGCTCTCGATTATGTGGTAGCCCGTGGCGGCGTTATCACCGCTGCCGTATCAACCGAAAAGTGGCCCGGTGACGCAAAGGTTCACGTTTCGCTGGTGAACTGGATTCAGAAGCCATCGATTACCCCGTCGCGATTTGTGCTTGACGACATCGAAGTGAGCGGAATCTCGCCCTCTCTGCGAGCGAGCGATGGATCGCCCGAGTCGCAAGCCCTCGCTGCCAACGCCGGCCTCGCCTTCCAGGGACCGATCCCAGCGGGCGCCGGCTTCGTCCTGGATGCCGCCGAAGCCCGCTTACTCCTCGATGACGGACGCGCTGCCTATCACCGTGTCGTTCGTCCTTATCTGATCGGTGAGGACATCACTACGCGAGCTGACCTTCGGCCATCCCGCTTCATCATTGACTTTGCCGCCATGTCTCTTGAGGAAGCCGCTAGGTATCCCCGAGCTCTCAAGATCGCGCGAGAACGTGTCCAGCCTGAACGCGTTCACAATCGCCGAGCGACGTACCGAGATCACTGGTGGATCTTCGCCGAGCCGCGAGTCGCTATGAGAAGGGCCATCGACGGCCTGCCACGCTACATCGCCGGAATCGCAACGGGAAAGCGACCTCTATTTAGCTGGTGCGAGCCGGAGTGGTGTCCGAGCAATCTCGTCAACGTGTTCGCCTTTAACGATGACTACTACCTCGGCGTCCTCTCGTCTGCGGCCCACACCGCATGGGCTTGGGAGCTCTCATCGACGCTAAAAGGCGACCTCCGGTACACACCGACCACGGCCTTCGCGACCTTCGCATGGCCGGACCCTGTCGAAGACGATCTCAGTGCGGCGGTCGGTGATGCGGCACGTGAAATAGTGCAACTGCGCTCTCAGCACTGCACCGAAGGCGACTTCGGGCTAACCCACCTCTACAACGTTATGGACGATGGCGGGTACCGAGACCTCGCAGCCTGCCACCTGCGGCTCGACCGGGCCGTCACCGCTTGCTACGGCTGGCCGAGGATGGTCGCGCAGGACCGAGGAGAGCTCGTTGCCCGCCTCGCCCGCCTGAACGCTGAAATCGTTGCCGGTCGGCCCTACTCACCCTTCCCGAGGCGAGCAGAGTCCGAAAGTGCCACGTACGTCGAGCAGACGTTCTACGACCTCTGAGCACAGCAAGTGACTTGTGCCGCGAATCCCTCGTGGTCGCTGAGAAAGGAGTGCCCGCCTGGCTCCCCGGCTTGGTGGGCCGTCTGATGCCAGCCAAATTGTGCTTCGGCCAGTCGAGCGCAGCTGGATCAACTCAGTGGAACCCGAGCAGGGGTCGTTAGCCGTCATGGTCTGTTTGATTCTGTGGCCAAACCATAATTCTCTCAAAATAGGGACTCCTTGCACAAGGAACACCTCACTCCTATTTGAGGATGAACCCACGCGCACGCCGCGGCCCTTGTCCATGTAACTGCTGGACAGGGGCCGCGGCGATCACCCCGGCATGACCTGCACCTGAGGAGGGCGGAGGTGCACGGCAACTGCCTAACTAAGGGGCGGCTTACGCATTTCGCATGACCCTTGACTTCCACTGTGATAATAGCCCGTCGGCCTCCATAGCTGTGAGTCCCGCATTGACGTCTGCCGAAACTCGATGCCATAGCGCTCGCTGGAACGGATCCTCGTCGCTCACGTCATCGCATGACGAATGATGGCAACCCCTGCGGGTTTCAAAGTGACGCGTGATCCGACCTCTACCCCCGTCAGCAACTCGAGACCGCGAGCGGCTACGTCGATCTCTCGCTCTTCGGCTGTGTGGTTGATAAGGAATTCGTAGCGCGCGTCCTCACTCACGCGGACAACCCGCTCGACCCCGGAGCCTCGCGGTGGCTCAGGTGCGTGTCCTCGGAGAGCAGGTACCCGCGCGAAGAGATGCGCAAGGGCATCAGGGCCGAGGCGGCACCCCACGTAGAAGGCACGCCCGCCGCCATAGATGGTCTCGACGACAATTGGCCGTCCTGACAACCCACCACGTGTGACGCGGGCGACCACTTGCCCGTCGCGTTGCGCCAACACGTCCGCCCAGAAGTCGCCGACGCCAGTCTCGCCGCTGTCCCATTGGAGCTCCAGTGTCTCGCCAACAGCCATCGGCGCCACGTCAAGAACGTCACAGCCCATCAGCGCTCGGAGCGGCCCGCCGTAGGGGCCGAGGTAAACCGCGTCGTGCTCGTCGACGATCCCCGACCAGAACGACACCAAGGCAGTACCTCCAGCCTCGACATACGAGACCAGGTTGGCAGCCTGTTGTTCACTCAGCAGGTACAGACTCGGCACGAGCACCGCTTCATAGCGGTCCAGTCGTTCGTCAGGGCTACAGAAATCGACCGTCACGCCGGCTTCGTAGAGTGGCCGGTAAACCCACAGCAGCTGCTCGGGCACAGAGAGGTCGCCAGCCGGCTGGGTGGGCGACTCGACTGCCCACCAGTTGGGCCAGGAGAGCACGATGGCGACCTTGGCCTCGACCGGGGCGCGAGTGAGATCCTCGAGCCCTGCTAGCTCCTTGCCCAGCGCAGTTGCCTCGCTCCAGACCGGCGAGGCTGTGCCGGCGTGCGAGACCAAAGCGGAGTGGAACATCTCCGCCCCTTTTCGTGAGGCCCGCCATTGAAAGAACAGGACACCTGTTGCGCCTCTCGCGACGGCTTGATAACTCATGGTGCGCATGTGACCGGGACCCTTGGGCACGTTATGGGGCCGCCAGTTGACCCGTGTGGGAGCCTGCTCCATGACCATCCAAGGGACCTGCTTGTTGAGCCCCCGCACAAGGTCGTAGTCCATGGCACTGCGCATCTGCCATTCCGGAGTGGCCGGGTCTGTGTAGTTGTCCGTGGAGACAACATCAACGTGAGCCGCCCACCGGAAGTAGTCGAGAGGCTTGTATAGGCCCATGAAGTTCGTCGTCAAAGGCAACTCCGGCCGAGCCGCCTTCAAGATCGCCCGCTCTTCCAGAAATTCCTCGAGAAACGCGTCGCTACAGAACCGCCTGTAGTCGAGCTCCAAAGCGGGATTGGTGACAGCAGCGGTCATGCGCGGCGGCACGACTTGGTCGAGATCTGTGTAGGTCTGGCTCCAAAACGCTGTACCCCAGGCCTCGTTGATCGCGTCCAGCGTCCCGTAGCGCTGGACAAGCCATTGCCGGAAGGCCCGCGCGTGGAGATCGCAATAGCAATAGGGGACGTGGCACGCGTACTCGTTGTGAACATGCCACATCTCGATTGCCTCGTGGTCGCCGACCTCGGCCGCTAGCCGAGTCACGATCGCGGCCACCTTCTCGCGGTAGGTGGGGCTGCAGATACAGATGCTCTGGCGACTGCCGTAGCTGTAGCGGACACCCGTCCGATCGACCGGAAGCACATCGGGGTAGCGCGCGGAGAGCCAAGCTGGAGGCGCCGCCGTCGGAGTAGCCAAGTTCACGCCGATGCCCGCACGAGACAAGAGATCGAGTCCGTCCCGCAGCCAGTCGAAGGAGAACCTGCCCTCGGCCGGCTCCAACTTCGCCCACGAGAACACCCCCACCGTGACTAGATCGACCCCTGCCTCCATCATCAGGCGGACGTCTTCGTCCCACACGTCCCGGGGCCACTGTTCAGGGTTGTAGTCAGCGCCGTAACGGATCCGCCTAATCACGGGCCACTGCTCCTACTCGCCTCCACACCGCTACTCGCCGGTTCATTAGGTCCTCCTCTCCGCGCGGGCCGCCCCGCTCTGTACGGCTTCTTCTTCATTTCACGGATCCCAGCAGAAGACCCGAGATCATCTGGCGCTGAAATACGAGAAATATCGCTGCCGTCGGCAGCGCAGCCAATACCGCACCCGCGGCGATCACGTTCCAAGAGCTGGCGTAGAGCGTTTGGAAGTTGAACAAGAACACCGTGACCGGAAACGTGCTGCTCGACTGCAGCGTCGATATGGCGAAAATGAAATCGCTGAAGGTCCAGGTGGCAGCTAGCGCAGCCAGCCCGGCCAGCGCCGGGCGGACAAGGGGCATGATGATGTGCCAGTAAATGCTGACAGGAGAGGCGCCATCGATGTGCGCCGCTTCTGTCAACGCCTCGGGCAGTGTGCGCATGAACCCATAGAGTACAAAGGTGTAAAAGCCCATTCCAAAACCGATCTGAACGAGGATGGGCGCAATCAAGTGATTGAAGATCCCGAGCGATTGCACCATCCTCACCACCGGTACGAGCAGCACCTGTGGAGGCAGCAAATTGCCGGTGAGCATAACGGCCACTATCGCCCGCCGGCCCGGAATCTGGTAGCGGCTCAATGCAAAGGCGGCCATGCTCGACAGCAACAGCATAACCACCACTGTCGGCACGGTGATAAGGGTGCTATTGAGCAAAGCTCGCCCTTCGCCCCCCGTGCCAACACCGCTGATGGCCGCGGAATAGGCAGCCGTGCTGAAGGAATGAGGCAGGCCACCAAGGCCGTGTTCAATGATGTCCGTGAACGACCTAAACGACACAATAACGGTGAAGATGACCGGAAGACACCAAATCAGAGAGATCGGCGCCATGAGCAGGTGGAACCGCGACCGTCGCAGCGTCAAAGACCGGGAACTTCGGGGCATCCTAGCGATCTGCTTTCACCATGCGAGAGACCAGGAACATCACGAATCCGACCGTCAGCAGGAATATCACGACAGCTATGGCGGACGCGTAACCGAGCTGCAGGTCACTAAAGGCTTCTGTGTACATATCGACGCTCAACAGCTGAGAGGCGTTGTTCGGGCCGCCACCTGTCATCACCCAAACGATGTCAAAAGTCCGGAGGGAGTCAATCACGACGATCGCAAGAACGATGAGGTTCACCTCCCGCAGTTGCGGCAGTGTCACGAAGAACAGTCTCTGCAACCCGGTAGCCCCGTCGATTTGGGACGCCTGCGCGAGTTCCGGATCGGCCGCTTTCAGTCCAGCCAGGTACAGGACCATGATGTAGCCGACCTCATGCCAGATCGCCGCGACGAGCAGAGAGTAGAGGACCAGGTGAGGCTGCGTCAGCCACTGCTGCTCCAAGCCTCCGAGCCCGACCGCGCTCAAGAGGGTGTCCAGCGGTCCGGACGGCTTGTAGAGAGTCTGCCAGAACAGTCCCGTGACCACGAGTGAGAAGACCAACGGCAGGTATATGAGCGCACGGTACACACCCACGCCCCGCCGTGGCTTGTCCAAGGCGAGAGCGAAGAGTAGCCCGAGAACGAGTGAAAGCCCGCCGAAGCCGACAACCCAAATACAGTTGTCGAGCAGCGCCTTGCCGAACACAGGGTCGTGGAGCAGCCCTCTGTAGTTGCCGAACCCCACCCAGACCTTCTGACCGATCCCGTCCCACCGCGTGAAGGAGTAATAGAACGTGTTCAGAGCTGGCCACGCAACCCAGAAGGCCTCCATGGCGGTGCCAAGGCCCAGAAACACCCAGATGACCAGCGGAATCCGCCTCAGGCCGCTTCTCTCCGGGTAAAGTCGCCGCCGGCGTAATGGCGCGGCAACTCCCTCGGCTAATGCGACCACAGCGTCCCTCCTTCTGACCATGTCTTCCAGCTGGAAGCCTCATTGCACCAGATCGGCGATCCGAGCTCAAGCGAGGCCCAACCGGGCAGGCGTTTCGCAGTCAGACGGGCGCCTGCCCGGCGGTCGTTCCTTCCTAGAGCCCCTGTTGGAAGACCTTGCTGGCAGCCGCCTGCCAGGTGGCAAGGATCGAGTCAATGTTGCCAGGGCTCTCCCAGAACGCTTCCATTGCGTTGTAGTTTGTGGTCTGCAACGCGTCGCTGCTATCGCGGTTGAAGAACTGGGTGATCGCCTTTGCCTGCTGCAGCATCGCAAGGCCCTTCTTTTCAAGCGGCGTCAGGCTCACTCTGGCAGTCGGGGACACTGGGAAGGCCGAGCTCCCGGAGACCCCCGTATAGATCTCCTGCGCCTTGTCACTCACCAGGAAAGCCAACAGGTTCTTGGCCTGCGCGGGGTACATGACCTTGGCGGGGGCGATGTAACCGTTGGTCGGTGCCTCCTCGGCGTCGGGAATCGCGCTGTCAATGGTCGGGAAGCGGAAAAAGTCAATATCATCCACTATGTTGCTTGGCACTAGACCCGTCACGAGAGCTCCCATCAGGTACATAGCCGCAGTGCCCTGAACGAACGGCGTGGCTGCGTCCTGATACGCGTACGAGGCGCTGTTGGCGTCGAAGTAACGGAGGATCTGTGACAGGTATACGAACACCTTCTTGACCTGCGGGCTGTTGAAGGAGTGTTTGCCATGGAGAAGGTCCAAGTGGAACTTTGCTCCGTTCAGCCGCAGGTCGAGGTAGTCGAACCAGCCGACAAAGGGCCACGGCTCTGGAGGAGCGGCTGCGGTGACAAAGGGATGCACGTTCTGCTTCTGAATCTTCTCGCAGACGTCGATCAACTGAGCCCAAGTATTCGGTGGAGTGACGCCAAGCTTCTTGAACACAGACTTCCGATAGAAGATGCCCCACCAGTAGTAGCTCTGCGGGACAAAGACTTGCTTACCCCGGTCGTCCGTAGCCAATGCCCTCATTGCCGGCGAGTAGTGGGCTAGCGCTGTATTCCATATGCTGCTGAGGTCCAAAAGGTAACCCTTGTCCCCGAACTCACTGGTCGTGTGGCCGCCCCAGTAGAGAATGGCGCTCGGGGGGTTCGACTCGGTGAGGTAGGTCGGCAACTGGGGGACGAACACCGCAGCGGCAACCGTGTTCAGAGAGGCCGCGGCGGTGCTGGTGGCAGCTGCATTGTAGTCAGTGACCGTTTCCTGGAGGGCCTTGATTTCGCCGGGGTCGGTCAGGTTGTTCAGGACGCTAAGGCTCGGCTTAGTGGATGCGAGCGCTGTGGACCTGTTAGTAGTCGCATAGGCCCCCGTGGTGCGCAAGAGGGGCTCGAGCAGGCTGGCGGCCGCCGCGGCCGTGCCGGCTTTGGCGGTGAGGCCAAGAAAAGACCTGCGGGTGTATTCGGACTTATCTCTCTCTGTCACATCAACCTCCTCTTAGTGTGCGGTTAGGACATAGCTGGAAAGCAGAAACCGGACTTGAGCAGTAGGACCAGCGAATCGTTGCGTCTCAAGGCAAAAGGGGAGCCATCGGGCTGTCGGTCTGTTGCCACGGTTGCATCGTTGTGCGGGTGGCCCGTAGGCGAGTCGCAGGTGAGGCCGTCGATGCTCAAACGCTGGCTAACCGGACGAGAACGGCGCTGTGTCCTAGACATCAGATGGCCCTCGGGGAATCGAGGTCGAGGTAGACCCGGTGCGGGTATCGCTCGGGGAAGTCGTAGAGAGGTCGGAACTTCCCCGCTGTCAAGGGGGGCGAGCTGTCCGCCAGGGGACAAAAGGTGAGGCTGTGACCCTCGCGAGCGAGGAGTGATTTCCAGTCGGCCATCCGCCAGGGCAACGGCACACTGAACGGAGTGGTGGAGGCTGCGTCCTGGGCGAGTACCACAGGACCAAACTGCAAGGCGACGCGATTGGGGTGAAACGCGTCAACAGGTGAAGCCTTGAGGTCAATCTGAAAAAGGACGGAAAGCGTGTCACCTGGTGCCCAGACCCGTCGCACGGCAAGCCAAGTGCCAGAACCTTGTGCCGGGTCGCTAATAACGGACCCGTTGAGCTGAACATCCACCTGATCTGCCCAAGACGGCAAACGGATCCAGATGGTCACGGCTGTTGCCGGTGCCTGGATGACGTGAACCACCGACTTGTCTTCATCTGGGAACCGTGTCTGCTGCTCGATCACGAGGGGCTGGCCGCCGATGTCAAGGCGCACCCGGGACGCCACGTACAGCGAGACAGCGATGCCATCGCTGTCAATGGCGTGATAGATGAGGTTAGGTACGAAAGAGAACGCCTGGATGTAGGTCCCGGAGCAGCAGGGCCACTGCTCCCAGTAGTAGCTCTTGGTCGCACAACCGAGCCTGTAGTCCGCATAGTAGGGGGAAAGGCCGTCGGGGCGCAGGGGTAGCGCCGCCAAGAGCCCGTTGTACAAGAGCTTTTCCGGCCATTCGAGGTAACGCAAATCGGAGGTCTGCCGCAATAGCGCGCTGCAGAGTTTGAAGACTGCCCACGCGCCACAGATGGTCTCGGCCGTGTCGGTCCGCCACTCAAGGGACTTTCCAAGGCTCCCGTCGGCGGGAACTGTAAGTTCCGCCGGCCCGTAACCACCCGTGGCATAACACTGCGTCGCCAGGAGCCAATCGTGGCCGTTACGTAAGATAGGAAGGTAATGTGGGTCCTTGGATGTCTCAAATGCTGCGGCCGCACTGGCAAGAGTATTTACGTGGCTATACGCATGAAGCCAAACGGGCACATCCCAGGAGGCTTCCATCCCGGAGGGGTGAAGAAACCTGTTCCAGTAGCTGTCATAGTGCCAGAGTTGCGCGAACTCCGCGAGCGCCTCGTCACCGGACGCGTCGAAGCCGCGATAGAGGTTCTCCGGAAGGGTGTACCACTCTCTCGTGAGCTTTGTGCCGGCTCCCGCGGGGTCACTTGGCACCGGGAGTGGACGGGTCTGGTCGAACGACGCCGCACGCACGAGCTTGGACAGCAGTTTCAACGCTGGCTCGTACTTCGCATACACGAATGTGTCGACCAAACCACAGACGAGCTTCTCCCAGCCGTAAATGGCCATTCCCGTCTTTCCGGAGCTAGGGAGAGTCGCCGCGTAGCCATCGACAAGATCGACGGCACGTGCCGCCAGGCTCGGGTCGCTCAGGACGCTAGACAGGCGGGCTAGTCCGCTTACCCATTGACCAAAGGTGGGCTCTGCGGTGTCCTTGGCCCAACCGGACAGGCCTCGACCTGGAGCGGGGAGGCCCGACGCGACTCGGAAACCTTTCAGAACGCTGTCGATAGGCAGTTGGCTAAATACCTCCGCCGCGTTAGCGATGTGAGTTGCCAACGGACCAGGAAGCACTTCAACAGCACCGGAATAGCCAAGCTCGCGAACTGCGCCGGCCTGCGGTGTCGTCCACGTGACGAGGTTCTCGTCGACCAACTCTTGAGCCATCTTCGCCAGGTTAAGAAGAGGCGGAGGCGACGTACATGGGGTATCAGCGACTGACGATGTAATAAGCGCGCTAACTTAGGAGCGGATTCGACATGGCAGAAACATGCTGCATTCCGCAGGCATCACCGTATCCACGAGGATTGTCCCATGACCGGCGATGTGTAAAACTATCCTGCCGAAGGAGGCGATGCCATGTCCGCTCGCTCGGTTGGTCAGTGAGTGACCAGCGGCCGTGTAGGCACACCGTGGCTGTTGCGGGGATCCCGCGCGTCTTAGACATCGGGTTGGTCCGCAACGTGCTCGGCCATCCCAGGAGACTGCTCGATTTCTGGGTACTGGGCATTGTGACCGCAGGGCACATCGGACTTGAGGTCGGCGATGTCCGGGTGAATGTCGGACCTGGTGACTATTACCTGTTGCCGAGACGGCTGGTTCATGGCGGTCTGGACAACGAGCCCTTTGATGCTGCGTTCTTCCATTTCCTGCCCGGCGAACAAGGAGAGAACGGGATCTGGGAACTTCCCATCACCGGGGAGTGCTCCCCGGCCCTCAACTACCTTGAGCTGCTTCGCTTTCTTGAGGCTAACTTTCGGAGCGGGCTGATGTCCGGCGAGGAGCTCGGGGCACAACTCTGGGCAGTACTGGGGCAACTCGCCGTGATGCAACGCCAGAAGGTGTTATTGCACGCTGACCCCAAGCGGGTTCTCGCGAGTGAGGTGCTGGAGTTCCTCCGCGCGAATTACTCCCAAGAACTAAGTAGCTCGTCGATCGCGGCAGTGCTCGGGTATAGCTACACATATCTCGAGAGAATCTTCCGCGGCAGCTTCGATTGCAGTATCCACCAGGAGCTGCGGAGGCTGCGGGTTCAAAGTGCCGCGCATGCCTTGCAAATGGGCAAACCGCTCAAGCACGCTGCAAAGGAGGCTGGTTTCAGCGACTATTACTACTTCTTGAAGGTATTCAAGAAGGTCACGGGCACTTCCCCCGGCGCCTTTCAAGCAGCGCACCGCGCGGGTGATTAGTGATCCGTCGCTGAAACAGCTAGCGCCGCGTCGGGGAACGTCTGCGCGTTTTACCAGCTCACGTAGGATTTGGCCAGGGTCGTGTCGGTTGCGCCAGATGATGTAGCGGCGGATCATTGACTTCTGAAAGGTGAAGGCATGGACGCTCGTGACAAGAAGGGGCGTCCGGGCAGCACACGTTACGCACAGAGTGCCGGCGCCGACCGCCCAGGCGGCGCGCTTCGGTACGCCGGCGGCTGGCTTGGGCGCCTGCTCAACGCGTTCGCGGGGTAGCGCGGCGCGGTCTGTAGGGTGAGTCCCATGCCGGACGCCCCGCCCCACCCGGAGCCGTTCATCCCGCAGACCGCCCCCGCGGTGCTCGAGGACCTCCGTACACGGCTGCGCGCGACGCGCTGGCCGGACGCGCCCGAGGACGCCGGGTGGTCGCTCGGGACCGACCTCGCCTACCTGCGCGAGCTCGTCTCCTATTGGGCGGACGGCTTCGACTGGCCGGCGCAGGAGGCGGCGCTCGCCCGGTTCCCCCATTTCCGCGTCCGCCTCGATGACCTCGGGATCCACTTCGTGCACGTCCGGGCCGCCGCTCCAGCGGGGCCAGTCCTGCCGTTGGTCCTTAGCCACGGCTGGCCGGACTCGTTCTGGCGCTACGCCAAGGTCATCCCACTGCTCACCGACCCCGGCGCGCACGGCGCCGACCCCGCCGACGCGTTCGACGTGGTCGTGCCCGACATGCCGGGCTTCGGGTACTCCGACCGCCCCACCGGC
>JBKQHU010000035.1:0-13118 GCA_052148655.1 Acidimicrobiales bacterium | reverse complement strand
GCCGCCGCCGCGGCCGCGGTCGTGCGGCGCCGCCATGCCGAGCAGTTCAGGCGCGCCAAAGAGCGCGTGGCGGCCGGGGATCCTCTCGTGATGCGTTATCTGGCGGGGCCGCAATGAGCTCGTGCGGGCAGAGTTCACCCGAGTGCGGGCCCTCGTCCAGCCTCCTTTGTTTCCTCAACGTGCCGGAGCTCTAATCGAGAGGCAGCAAAGCCGTCAGACCGCCGTCCACGGTCAGTACCGCACCGACTATGTAGTCAGCGTCGTCGGAAGCGAGGAATACGCAGGCTTTCGCGATGTCGAGCGGTACGCCGACTCGGGCATACGGTATCTGGCGGGCACCCTCTTCGGTCGAATAGTTCTCGTAACGCACATAGTGACTTGGCACGACGATCCACCCGGGGGCGATCGCGTTCACTCGGATCTTCCGAGGCGCGAGCTCCACGGCCAGCTCGCGGGTCCAGGCGATGATGGCACCCTTCGTCCCGGAATAGACGGAATGGCCCGGCTGCCCTTCGAGGCCGTGCACGGAAGTCATGTTGACGATGGCACCGCCATGATCGCCCATATGCCTGACAGCGCGTTGCGCACAGAAGAAGTCGCCTCGGATGTTCACGTGATAGAGCTTGTTGAATTGCTCAGGCGTTACATCGTCAAACGGACCCCACTCCGTGATGCCGGCGTTGTTCACCAAGATGTCCAGGCCGCCCAGAAACGATGCGGCGTAATCGACTAGCCTGGCGCAGTCTTCCACTTTGCCGAGGTCGGCTTGCAGGAGGCTCGCCTTGCCTCCGCTGGTCTTGATCTCCTCAACCGCGCTTTCCGCCCCTTCTCGACTGTTGGAGTAGTGCAGGACCACGTCTGCCCCCTGGCGCGCGAACTCCAGAGCCACTTCTCGCCCAATGCCGGTGCCCGAACCAGTTATGAGCGCCCTCTTGCCTTGAAGCCTCGGTGTTCCGGTCATCGCGTCATGGGTCTCGTGTGTGGTCATGTCCTCTCCTTCTGCATACCAGCCATGTGTGGCCAAGGCTCCCCAAGACCAAGGTCCTCGATGAGACGTCAGGAAACCGCGAGCACCGCTAGAGCCACTAGACCCAAGACAGGAGGCCGCCGTCGACGGGCACCAGGGCTCCGTTGAGAAACGCTGCACCGCCTGACAACAGAAAACTCACTACATCCGCTATCGGCTCCGGTCCTGTCCTCTCCCAGGGGCGAACATCGTGGACGGCAAGTCCCCGTCGCAAGGCCTCCGCCTCATAACCACGAGTCATGTCTGTATCCACGGATCCAAGCACGACGCAGTTGGCTCGCACACCATCCTTGGCGTAATCGACAGCGACCCCCTTCGTGAGCCCGAAGAGTCCCGCTTTGGAGGCCGCGTATGCGGCGTATCCGGGAGCGGTCGCAACCCCGTGGACAGAGCCGATGTTCACCAAGCTGCCCTGGTGCTCGACGAGCGCCGGTAGGAATCCGCGGGTCACGAAGAACGCGCCCGACAGGTTGACCCCTATCACCCGGTTCCACTCCTCGACCGAGATCTCCGCGACGCGTTTGAACCAGACGCCAATCCCGGCGCAGTTGACGACGGCCGTCGCTCTGCCGACTTCTTCTTCGACCTGCCGCACGAGCGTCTCGACCTGGACCGGGTCGGACACGTCGCAGGAGAATGTGAAGACGCTGTCGGATGCCGGCTTCATCGGTCGCACATCCACCGCCGCCACCGTCATGCCGTCCGCGACAAGCCTCTCCACAATCGCATTCCCGATGCCGCCGGCAGCGCCGGTCACCACTGCGATCGGCCGTTCCCGTGACTTCGCATCCTGACCTCTGGTCGTCATTCGCTTTCGTGACCCCTCCCGAGCAGGTTGGGTGGTCGACGAAGACGTGCCAGAGAAACCTTCGATCGACTAGCTCCGGCGCGCCTGCGCAGTCCCGCAATTGCCACCACCAACCCAACCATGACGCCGAATGCCACGTCGCTCGCCGCAACCCCGAGGTTGAACGCTGCAAACAGGTAGGTCAGAAGCGTCAGAGTCAGTGCTCCACCGATGACTCCGATGTAGCTGCCCTGACCGCCATAGATCGACACGCCGCCGACAACTGCGGCGGCAACCGACAAGAAGAGGTAAGGGTCACCCATGCCCAGGTAGCTCTCACTGACGAAACCGCACAGCAGGATTCCTGCGAAAGCGGCCAGCAGCCCGTCGATAGCGTATGCCGCGAAGGTGACCCGACGAATGCGTAATCCGGAGTAACGCGCAACATTGTCGGAGCTTCCGACGGCCAGAAGCCGCGCTCCGGCAGTAGTCTTGCCCAACACGACCACAGCCACAACCGCGATGACACCCCAGGCAATCAAGATGTTCGGGACAGAAATCGTCGATCCGCTTCCCAGCGTCACTACCCAACTTGGAGCAGCGATAAACCCTTGCCCGTTCGTCAGGACTTCCAGAGTCCCCTGCACGAGACCGTTCATGCCGAGCGTCATGATGATTGGGGAGATTCCGACAACCACGATGCCGAACCCGTTCACCAGCCCGACAGCGAGACCGCAAAGAAGTGTCAAGCACAACGACTCGACCGACTCCCCGAACCCGCGGTGAGGAAAGTAGGCGATTAAAACCGCCCCCATGTTCATCGTCCAGGGGAGCGACAGATCAACTCCCTTGAGGATGAGCACCAGCTGCTGCGCCAAGGCGAGGACGCCGAGCACGCTGGCGAGCACGAACACGGAAAGGAGCTTTCCTCCGGTGAAGAACCCTGGGGAGCGGATGCCGGTTATGAGGTAGATGACCGCAGCAAGGCAGTAGATCAGGATCACGGCACTTGGCGAACCGTCGGCCCAGATCCACGTCAGCTCGCGCCTGCGCGTCTTTGTAGGCTCCGGCGCCGCCGCTGCGGCCGCCCCACCCCCACCCTCACCGTCGTCGGTCACTGTTGTGCTCACGCCACTATCCTTGCTGAGGCGTAGCGGTCGATCACCACGCCGATTCCGACAATGAGAACCGTTGCAAGACCTGTGAAGAACGCCTCATAGAACGGCGTCACGTTCGCCGCGAACAACAAGCTGGCGAGAACCGTCAGGATGAGCGCACCCACTATGCAGCCGTGGATCCCGCCCTTTCCTCCGAATACCGACACACCGCCGATAACTGAGGCGGCGATGCACGGAAGCGTGTAGTTGAGTCCCTGTATGGGGTCTCCGGAGCTCAACAACGAAGCAAAGGTAAGGCCCGCGACCGCCGCGATGCCTGCGCACACGGTGTACGAGCCGATCACGACACGCCGGTCATTTATGCCGTTTATCCGCGCCGCCTGCCGATCACTGCCAACGGCATAAAGCCAGCGGAACGCACGTACGTGTCGGAAGAGATAGTACAAACCCAGCAGAATAACGGCGATGATGCCGGAATTTGGAATGTAACCGAACGATGTTCCCAGCATCACCGAACTGTATGACGTCGATATGTTCCCCCCCGGGCTGCCCAGGACGCCCAGGGAGACGCCCTGTATCACCTCTTGGGTGGCCAGGGTGGCAATGAAGGCAGGGATGCGCGCGAACTCGATCAGACAACCGTTGAGAAAACCGATGGCACATCCCAGCGCGACGACCAGGACCGACCAGAGCAGCATCGAGCCGGCGCCACCTCCCATCTCGGTGGCGGCTATCACGCTGACGAGACTCATGACGGCACCGACGGACAGGTCGATACCGCCACCAAGAAGCACGACTGTCTCGGCCGCTGCGGCCATCATCAAGGGCAGCGCAGAATTGAGGATCGATGTGAAGGTGGAATCGGCCAGCGCAGAGGGATCGAGCGCAAAGTAGCTCACGAACATAGCAACGAGAATGAAAATCGCGCTGAGCAGGCCAAGGTGATTGATCACCAGTCCCGGCGCGCGGGTCCGGCTGTCGAGGGTGCGGGTGCTCACGCCGACCGCCTAGGTCCCAGCTCTGTCATCGACAGGCGCTTGCAGTGAGGACCCGAAAGACGCATGCAGGATCGACTCCTCGGTCAGCTCCTCGCCAGACAGTTCCGTGGTTATCGCACCCTCGAACATCACGTAGACGCGGTGGCTGAGATTCACCAGTTCCGCGAGGTCCGTCGTATAAAAGAGGATGCCCACTCCCTCCGAGGCGAGCTTCGCCAAGAGATGGTATATCTGCACCTTCGTGCCGATGTCGACTCCGCGGGTCACGTCGTACAGAATCAGTAGTCTCGGCGAACCAAGCAGCCACTTGGCCAGCACGACCTTCTGCTGGTTGCCGCCGCTCAGGACGCTTACAAGTTGCGAGTAGTCGTCGGTCGACAGTGCCAGCGTTGTGCCGACCTCGTGGGCAGTTTGCAGAAGTCTCCGCGAATCGAGGAATGTCCACCGGTTGTAGCTACGTAACCACGGCAGCGCCATGTTGAACCCGATCGAGTTCCGCTGTAGGAGGCCTTCCCGGCGCCGATCCGCGGGTACTAGGCCGACGCCGAGGTCCTGCATACGGCCCGGGCTCCAGTGATGGAGAGGCTTCTCGTCGGCCAGGCGTACAGTCCCGTGGGCGCGGTTGATGCCATAGAGACACAAAAGGAGCTCCCGCTGCCCCTGGCCGTCGAGACCCCCGATCCCCACTATCTCGCCGGCGTTCATCGTCAGCGATACATCGCGTGGCCAGCGCTGGCCGCTTAAGCAGGTCACCGTCAGGACGGGCTTGTCGCGTGGGGGCGAGATCTTGGCGAAGGCGACGTCGATGTCCCGCCCGCTCATGGCGGCTATCAGCTCTCTCTCGGTCTTCTCACCGCGTTTCACGTCGAGAACTAGACGGCCGTTGCGCAACACGGTGATCGCGTCCCCGATGGCCGTTACCTCAGCTATCCGGTGGGAGATGAAGGCGATCGCCATCCCCTCCGCCCGCCAGTCCGCCAGTCGGCCGAACAACCACTCAACCCAGGCTTCCCCCAGGGTCGACGTCGGCTCGTCGAGTATAAGGACAGCAGGTGAGTCCTTCACCGCCTTAGCGATCTCCACGAGCTGCTTTTGTGAAGGCGAGAGCTGCCGAATGGTCACGTGGGGACCGATACCGGAAATGGAAAGGCGATCGAACAGGTCCTGCGTCTCCACCACCATGGCACGTCGTCGAATCAGACTGACCTTGGACAGCCTCTCCCGACGCAGGAAAAGATTCTCTACGACAGTCAAGTCGCCGACGAGACTGAGCTCTTGGTGCACTACGGCTATGCCGCTGTCACGCGCTTCGTGCGGGGAGCGCCACGCCACTTTCTTCCCGTGAAGAACCAGGGTACCGGCGTCAGGTCGCTCTGTCCCGCCGATGACCTTGATCAGCGTCGTCTTGCCAGCACCGTTCTCCCCGAC
This sequence comes from Acidimicrobiales bacterium, assembly GCA_052148655.1. Taxonomy (GTDB): domain Bacteria; phylum Actinomycetota; class Acidimicrobiia; order Acidimicrobiales; family Bog-793; genus Fen-455. The sequence goes on along the minus strand of JBKQHU010000035.1, from coordinate 7,760 downwards.
AATCGCCCGAGTCTCCCCGCCCCTCAGATCGAGCGACACTCCAGATAGGGCAACGGTGGCACCGAACCGCTTCGAGATGTCTATCGCCTCGAGAACTGGCCCGGGCTCCTCCGCGCTGCTCTCTGCACGCAATGTAAGAACCTTCCTACGCGCAATCGCCGCCGATGGGGTCCGGGACAATCGCCCCGGACCCCAGGACTACACAAGTACGTGATGAACAGCTTTCCGCAGAATGCGACGCTGTTCCTACATTCCTGCCTCTACCTGCTTCAGGGTGAAGTGGTAGCCCGGCGGCTCGTAGGGGAAGGAGAACTCCGCATTGAGCCCGGGAACTGCAGATGTGTACTTGACATCGAGAACATAGGTGGCCGGTCCCCACCCAGCTTCCGTGAACGTCTTCGGCATCATGAGCAGCTTCGGGTACTCGTACATCGTGATCGGGAACGCAACGTTCTTCGGGACCGACTTGCCTTGCAACACCTGCACAGCCTCTTGCAGCGCGGTAACGCTCATGTAGATCGGGTTGCTGCCCGCGATCATCTGCAAGCCCTTGTGAAGGAAGGGATCGAGCATGAAGTTGTTGAAGGCAAAGCCCGTAATCGGGACGAGCGCGTGGTGAGCCTTAATGAAAGCCTGCAGCACGCCGTCCGCTCCACCCTCGTTCCAAACACCCTGGATGTTCGAGTTTGTCGCGAGAATGGCGGCCATTCCAGCCTCTGACGGGGCATCCGCCCATTGGCCGTTGTACTGGTCAACGATGTGAATCCCGGGGAACTTCTTGTAGGCCATGTAGCCGCCCTCGTTCTCCTGGTCCGCTCCGCCAGTGCCGGTGATTCCTTCCGACATGACGACATTGCCCTTACCGCCCATCGCTTCTGCAAGCCACAGGCCCTCGATGTACCCAGACTCAACCAGGTTTGTTCCCAGGTGGTACACCTCAGTGGAGGTTGTCGGGCTGTCCATTGAGAAGACGGGAATTCCGGCCTTCACTGCCTGGTCCATCACCGGATTGAGAGCGGTCGGGCTGTTGGCATCGATGATAATGGCATTTACATGCGCTGCGATCATCGACTGTACCGACTCAATTTGTCCGGCGACCGTGTTAGGAGCATTGACGATATTGAAGTGAACTTGCTTGCTAAGCGGCGGTGCGAGCGCAGCCAACTTCACAATTGATTGCATTTCGAGTCGCCAGCCGTTGTCCAGCGAAGTATTGCTTAGGTCGATCGTCCATGGCCCTGATGATCTTGAGACATGCGGTGACGCGGACCGGGTAGTTGCGCTGGACGCAGTCGATACACCAAGGAGTGCTACAGCCATGACACCGACTGCTGCGATGGTGGTGATTCGCGTCCAGGTTGAGGATAATCTCACGTTTCCCTCCTGTTTTACTGTTAGTCAAGCGCTGTTACATCTGTGTTGCACTATCACTTCCAGTGTGATGCATCATACATCACGTGCGATAGCTGTCAAGAGTAGCCGTCGTGCCCGCGACCCTGACGCGATGGCGTCTCTCTCCACCCAGGTTGACCTGCCCTAATGCAGCTCTTTGAAGTCGGTCAGAAGTACGTCCGAACCTCCTGTAGCCCTCTGGCGCCGGAGGCTCCGGGTCGATCTCCACCGAGACCAGCGAGAAAGACCCTGCTCATCACTCACGGCGTGTTGTCGGTCAAAAGACCTTGGAGGACGGTTACGCATCGTCTTGGGTCGCTGGACCGCGCGTCTGTGAGAACAGGTCAAATGCGGGTAGCACGGTCTCGTACCGCATGGAGACTCTGACGGGGCGCCAACGAGAGGGGGTAATAGTTGGCTCAGTCAAAGGGACTTGTTACCGGAACTCCGGGTGCGGGCGGCCATGACCGCCTCCGCGACGTTCATGGCGAGTTGCTAGTCTCCGACTAGGTCGACCGTCGACCGGTGCTGTGGCGCCAGACTCCAAAGGTGCCGGCTGGCTGGATGGCGTTCGGGCGCTCCTGTTCGATGATGGTGGCTACTGACCCTGCGGAAAAGGGGGTTGCAATGAGTGTCGGGGTAGAAGGACTCAAGGGCCGCGTGGCGTTGGTTACGGGCGCGGCCAGCGGGATCGGATGTGCAACCGCCGCTGCGCTTGTTGACGCGGGCGCGCGGGTCCACGCGGCAGACTTTCGCGCCTCGATGGCGGAGGAGAGGCTCGGCGCCCACAGGCTCGCCGGTGAGTTGCTCACCGTCCATCAACTCGACGTCACCGACGCCGGTGCAGTCGAGGCGCTTGTGGACCGCGTCGGCGAAAAGACCCCCATCGACGCTCTCATCTGCTGCGCAGGCACGAACATTCCCGAGCGGCGTCTGGAACAGCTCACCGACGCGAACTGGCGGTTGCTGCTTGAGACGAACCTCACCGGCGTCTTCTCCTGTATCCGAGCGGCATTGCCCCAACTGCGACGAACTCGCGGGCACGTCGTCGTCATATCCAGCGTTTCTGCGCAATGGCCGGACGTCTCCGGGCCCGCCTATCAGGCGTCGAAGGCCGGTGTCCTCGCCCTGGTGCGGGCCGCAGCCTTTGAGGAGCACGCGCGGGGCGTGCGCTTTACTTCGATACTGCCCGCACAGGTGGCGACGGAACTGTTGCACAAGCGACCGCAGCCGCCGTCGCCGGAGATGCTGGCGCAGTGCCTGCAACCGGAGGACCTCGCAGCGACGATCCTGTTCGTGCTCAGCCTGCCCGAGCGTGCCTGCGTGGAGGAACTGACCATCGTGCCCAACGCCATCCAGGTCATAGGCAAGACGGCTTGAGGGCCGAGGTCAGGGCGAGGCTCCAGTGCTTGATCGGATGCGGCATTCACATGTGACCGGGGACTCCAGCCCGATCCGGTCCTGCGGCTCGATCAAGTGGAAGCCCTATCTCTGCACGGCGCGGCAGAGAACCACCGATCTTGGGACCACGACTTGAGTCCGGGGACACGGATCTCGTGGCACTCGCACGGCACCTCGGTGCAGTAGCAAAGGATGGACGGTGACGGGAGACAACCTGGACCTGCAGCAGCTGACCAATGCTGTGATCGCGGGCAACGCCGGTGAGGCGGCGGTGCTGACCGAGGCTGCCCTAGCCGGCGGCCTCGCACCGGGGACGATCGTCAACGGCGGCCTGATCGCGGCGATGGGTGTCGTCGGTGAGCGCTTCGGGAGAGGCGAGATCTACGTGCCGGAGATGCTCCTTTCGGCTCGCGCGATGCAAACGGCGCTTTCGATCCTCGAGCCTCTGATCGCGAAGGCAGACATGGCCTCGCGTGGCACGGTTGTCATCGGCACCGTGAAGGGCGACGTGCACGACATCGGCAAGAACATTGTCGGGATCTTGCTCAAAGGGTCCGGCTTCACAGTTCACGACCTCGGCGTCGACGTTTCTGCCGAACGCTTCGTCGAGGCGATCCATGAGTTCCAGCCTGAACTGATAGGCCTCTCGGCGCTGCTGACCACCACCATGCCGGCGATGCAGAGCGTGATCGAGGCCGTCGAGAACGCGGGGGTGCGCGACCAGGTGAAGGTGCTCGTCGGTGGTGCCCCCGTCACCGAGGATTACGCCCGATCCATCGGAGCCGACGGCTACGGCCGCGATGCAACCGAAGCAGCCGGTCAGGCCAGACAACTGATCGCCGACGAGAGGTGGACAGTGCCATGAGATATGGACTGGAGATCCAACCAACAGGTGCCTTCGACTTCGTCGCTCTCGGGGCACTCGTGCACCGTCTCGATCCAGGTGTGATCCCGTTCCGTAAGGCAACGCGGTGCGACATCCACGTGAGCGGTGCCGAGTTCAATGTCGCCGCGAACCTTGCCGACTGCTTCGGTCTCAAGACCGGGATCGCGAGCGCCATGGTCGACTACCCGATCGGGGACCTCATTGCCGAAGGGGTGCGCTCAATGGGGGTGACGCCGTTCTACAAGTTCTTCGCCCACGACGGCGTCCGAGGGCCGAACATGGCGACTGTCTACAGCGACCACGGATATGGCGTGCGCGCCCCGGTTGTGTTCTACAACAGGGCGAACGAGGCGGCTGCGCAACTGCGCCCGGGGGACTTCGACTGGGGCGAGATCTTCAAAAAAGGCGTGCGCTGGTTCCACAGCGGGGGGCTCTTCGCCGCATTGTCGGAAACGACCGGTGAGCTGATCGTCGAGGCGATGAAAGCGGCCAGAGCCGCTGGGGCCGTGGTCTCGTTCGACCTCAACTACCGCCAGAAGCTGTGGAGCATCTGGGGCGGGCGCGAACAGGCGGTCGCTATCTGCCGACGCATCGTCGGCAACGTCGATGTGCTGGTAGGAAACGAGGAGGACCTGCAACAAGCCCTCGGCATCCCGGGCCCGGAGATCGGACGCGAATCGGCTCTCGACTCGAACGCCTTCGTCGCCATGATCAAAGGCGTCCTCCGGAGCTACCCGCAGATCAAAGTGATCGGGACGACGCTTCGCGACGTAACCTCGGCCAGCCGGCACCGCTGGGGCGCGGTGGCGTCGATCGACGGCGAAATCTATCAGTCGCCCATCTGCGATCTCGACGTGCTCGACCGTGTCGGCGGTGGGGACGGTTTCGCCTCGGGCCTGTTCTACGGCCTGTTGGCTGGTGAGGAACCGCAGGTCGCGGTCGATCTCGGCTGGGCCCACGGGGCTCTCCTCACGACATTCCCGGGTGACACGACGATGGCGACGCTCCAGCAGGTGCGGGACTTCGCCCGGGGCGGATCGGCGCGGGTACAGAGGTGAGCTGTTCGCGTCGGCAATCTGAAAGAACCTGCGGACCGAAATGTCGAGTCGACCACAGATGCGCGAGGACCAATTGACGAGGGTCGCCCTCAACCAGTCGTGCCTGCCTGGGATCACCACGGCCGAGTTCGTCGCTATCGCCGCCGAGTGCGGGGCCGAAGGGGTCGAGCTGCGGCTCCTCGGAGCTCATGAGAGTCCTTCCGCGATGGGTAAGGCAGCACGCGCCGGCGGCCTGCCTGTTGATTCGGTCGGCCCGCTGATGGACTGGGCGCTGCCGGACGACCCTGACAGGCGAGAGGAACTGGAGGCCCTGCTCGAAGCCGCGGTGATGGCGGACTCTCACGTCGTCGTCTGCGTGGGCCCGATGAGCGAAAGACCGCTTCCGCCGCCAACCGAGGTGATCGCCGCGGCCACCGAGAAACTCTCGCGGCTTGCCGAGTTCGCACGCGGAAGCGGGGTCCGCCTTGCGCTGGAACCGGTCGGACTCTCCTCCAGCCGCCCCGGGGCAAATAGCGGGCTCCGCGCGCTCTCTGACGCCATGTCGGTGATCGACGGCGTCGGAGCTGACGCCGGCCTCTGCGTCGACAGCTACAACGTCGCCACCGCCGGCGTCGCCTACAGCGAGCTCGCGAAGGTACCCCCGGACCGCATCGCAATTGTTCAGTTTGCTGACCGCGATCCGGATTCGCCGTGGCGCGCGCTGCCTGGAGAGGGCGACCTCGACCTCTCCGCGTTCGTCGAAGCGCTACACGCCTGTGGGTACCCGGGCGCGATATCTGTGGAGACCTTTCCCCAACAGCCCTGGCCGGATCCCCGGTCGGCCGCCCGGCGCGCGATTGCCTGCGCGAGACGTCTTGTTCACCAGAAGACCTCTGAATGAGCCACTTCCAGATCGTCGTCGCCAAAGGTGTTCTCACCGATGTCGAGGTCGAGAAAGAACACTTGTCGGGAAGGCCGGCGGGGATTCGCATGGCTTCTCTGCTGACCCCCGAAGACGTTGCACGCGAGACACTCAATGCGGACGCCGTGGTGGTCGCCGTCGAACCAATGCCGCGGTCGTTCATCGACCTCTTGGGGCCGGAAGTACGCATCATCGCAAGAGCCGGGATAGGCCTCGATGCCATCGACCTCGAGGCTGCACGCGACCGCGGCATCGCCGTCTACCACACGCCGGACTACGCGACAGAGGAGGTCGCGACCCACGCGGTGGCGATGATGCTTGCCGTGAACCGCAAGCTGATGCAAAGCGACACCCTTGCACGCACCCAATGGCGCTCGTGGACGAAGCTCAAGCCCATACCAGCTATGAGCCAACTCACGGTTGGCATCGTCGGGCTCGGCCGAATCGGCTGCGCCGTGGCGGGCCGGATCAGACCGTTTGCCGGAGGAATCATCGGTTTTGACCCCTTCGTTGCCGCGCCTCCGGGAAATGTCCGGCTGGCTGCCACGCTCGACGAGCTGCTGACCGAGACCGATGTGCTGACACTCCATCTTCCCGTGACCGCTGAGACCCGCGGGATGATCGGCGCCCGTGAACTCGACCTGCTCCGTCCCGGAGCCATTGTCGTCAACGTCGCGCGGGGGGCCCTCCTCGATCAGCTAGCCCTCGACGCAGCGCTCCGCTCTGGGAGGATTGCCGGCGCTGGACTCGATGTGCTCGCGGTCGAGCCCCTCCCGGAAGACGACCCGATCGCGACGGCACCGAACGTGATCCTCTCCCCACATTTTGCCTGGTACTCCGATGCCTCAAATCGCCGTATACGAACAATGACCGTCGACGGTATTCTCGACTACCTCGAAGGTAGACCCCTGAGCGTCGGCCGCCTGGCCGTCATACCGTGAGGGCACGAGCGTCCCAAACACTGTGCGCATTGTCGGCAGAATATTGGTGAGAAACAAGGGAGCATGAGACTTGCGACCGTCCGCCATCATGATGGCACGGCGCTGGTGTCCCTTTCCGGACAGGGAGCGGTCGACCCGACGGGGGCTCTGGGAGGCGAGCCTCCGCTGACGGACCTCGACGCGTTTGTTTGGCGTTCTCGCCCTGGACCAGAGGTCCCTTCCCCGCCTGACGCAGGCTGCGCTATCCGGTTCGCCTCGCTGGATGCCAGAGGAGATAACCACTCTTGCCCCGCTCCGACGTCCCAGCAAGATCGTGTGCATCGGCCTCAACTATCTGGACCACTGCCGCGAAACAGGCGTGCCGGCACCGACCAGCCCCGTGCTGTTCTCCAAATTCCCCTCTGCAATCATCGGCCCAGGAGAACCGATCGTGCTCCACCGGGAGACAAGTGAGCTCGACTGGGAGGTCGAGTTGGTGGCAGTGATCGGTCAGAAGGCTGGGCCTCAGCATCGGGCGAGTCTCGGGTCGCTTCTCGGCTACACGATCGGCAATGACGTGTCGGCCCGTGACCTCCAGCGCCAAGAGGGCCAGTGGGTGCGCGCGAAGTCGCTCGACACCTTCTGCCCCCTAGGTCCGGTCGTGGTCACGCCGGACGAGCTCGGCGATCCCCAGACGCTTCCCCTAGGCCTGCGCGCGAACGGTGAGTCACAGCAGCAGTCGAACACCGCCGAGATGGTCTTCTCCGTCAACGAGCTGCTCGAATGGCTGACCATGTCTGTCACGCTTTTGCCAGGAGATCTCCTCTTCACGGGGACTCCGCACGGGACCGGCGGGTTCCAGCAGCCTCCGCGTTACCTGGCCGACGGCGACGCCGTGGAGGCCTGGATCGACGGGATCGGCTCGCTCAACAATGTTGTCCGTGCTGATCCCGTGACAGAAACTCAGTGATCAACGGCCCTCGCGGACCACACCGAGAGGGCACCGGCGCCCGCGAAGTGCGCATGCGGGCCGAGTTCCTCTTCGATGCGCAGTAGTTGGTTGTACTTCGACAGCCGCTCCGATTGGGCCAGAGAGCCGACCTTGATCTGGCCTGCGCCGGTCCCCACGGCAATGTCTGCACGCAGGGAGTCCTCGGTCTCGCCTGAGCGGGCAGACACGACAGTGGCGTAGCCCGCGGCAC
>JBKQHU010000034.1:0-8514 GCA_052148655.1 Acidimicrobiales bacterium | reverse complement strand
CAGCACTGAACCGCCGACTACTGCGCCGAGCAGGCCGATCAGCCCGTCGCTGAGCGTCATGGCTTGATTGGCCCCAAGTGCCCGCAGCGTGGCCGTCTCCACAGCTCCGGCGCGAAGTGTGCGACCGATCATGAGACCAGCGATCAACAAGACGGCGAGCCCGGCGATACCGCCGAACACCCCGAGCGCGACGGCTTCTGGCTTGATCGCCTGCTGGGCCTTGGTCACGACGGTCGCGGGAGTTGTGCCTCCACCGCCGACTTCGCCGCCCGCGAGCGGGGTCACTCGCGCCGCTTCCTCGCGTACCAGCGCCAGGTTGCTCTCGCCCCCCGCAACCTGCAGGGCGACCCCGGAGTAGTAGGTGCAGTAGGGCGCGACTTCGGCAGTGAGGGCCGGCGAGAGCAGCACCACGGCCGATCCGAGCCTGTCGATGTCGTCTTCGACGACCGAGCTGCTGAATACCACCTCGCCGACCAATTTGACCTTGGCCACCAGGTAAGGCGGGCCGTTGGAGGAGGAGGAGTCCAACTCCGCGTCGGTGTAGAAGGGGATACCGATGACCGACCCGAGGTGCAGACCCCACTCCTTGGCCGCCTGTGCGTTCATGATCGCCTCATCTGCCCGTTGCGGGTCGGGGAGGCGACCTTCGACGAGGGTGACTCGGTCCATGGCGAGGTACTCGTCCCCGCCGATCACCGTCGGGGGGGTCTCACCGGCACCGATGTCGGGGTGCGTACCCCTTACCGAGCTGAGGTCAATGTTGCCGTCGAAACCGAAAGAGATCGCAGAATGCTTCACGTGGGGAAGGTGGGCGATCGCAGCGACGATTTTCGGGTCGTACCCGGTCCCTTGGCCAAGGCCGGGGTCATCAAACCCGGCCAGGACCATGATGCTGGACGGGTTGGTGCTGGCAAGATACGTGGGGAAGGAGGAATCCGTCCGCCGGGCCCCCGCCACCGAACCCATGGCCAGGCCGCCCAGCAGACCTACCAACAGCACGACGGCCAGGTAGCCGCCCCACCGGCCGCCCAATGTGACCCGGAAGCGGTACCAGGCGACGCGAAGAACCTCATTCACATCACGAAGGACCCCCGAAGATGCAGCGGCTGAGCATTGCATGAAGTCTGGTGTCGCTGAGGGCGGTCGTCGAGGTGGTTACCCGTACTTGCGGACTTCGTACCAGCACTCTCCTGGCCACGGAAAGCGATCTCGTGCGCACACCGAGCCCGTCGATATCGCACCAGAACAGATATTTCCTGGAGGGTAACGACTGCGCTCCGTAATTAAGCACCCGGCGACGGCGCTGGGACCACGAGCGACCGGGCGGCGATAGCGACCGCAAACCCAGCGGATGGAGGCCTCCTTGTGGGGCAGTCCCGTTATCATCGTTGCCGTGCCAGTCAAGCTCACCATCATCGTCGACAACCCGAAGGATCCCGGCGCCTTTGAGGCCCACTACAACTCCCCGGCCAACAAGGAGCTGTTGGGCAAGATCCCCAACATCCAGCGGGTCGAAGCGGCCAAGGTCTTCCCGAAAGAGGACGGCTCCCCAACCCCCGCCTACCGGACCATCGACGTCTACTTCCCCGACTACGCGATCGCGTGCGCCGCGCTCGGGTCACCCGAGGCAGGAGAGCTAGCCGGCGGACTGGCCCAGGCGGCCACGGGCGGGATCCGTTTTCTCCTCTCCGACATCGAGGACTGATCCTCTCCAATCACCCCGCCCACGTCCCTGCGGCAGCATCGGTGGATCCGCTGGTCAGGTACATGCGGCGCATACACAGAAAACCGAAGCGCCGTCAGGATGTCCTGCCGAGGAACAGAGTCGGCAGGCACCGACAGCGTCACGACGTCGAAGTTCACTGGGACTACGGCGAGGGCCCGTGGCCGGCGCGAGGTCAGCACGTCCCGTGCCGGAGGGTCGAGCTCGTCGAGAGGCGGGGCGCTCGTGCGTGCCGGCCGGCCGGAACGCCGGCATAGGGACCAGGCAGGGATCTTAAACGCCACAGCCGGGACCATGGCGGAGTTCCATACCCGCGCCGGGCAGGCGTTCGAGGACCCCGGTGTCGGCCCAGCCGAGGACCGAAGAGAGGGGTTGCGAGCGCGAAAAGGCCTGGTGGCTATCGGCGAGGCGCGTGGCGGCGTGGACCGCCTGCGAGCACACGGGACCCATGGGACCGCCCGGATTGCTGAGGGGTCGGCCCGGGGGCAGAGTCATCCCCCACTGGCGGGCTTGAGTGCGCTGGACAGGTGGGCTTTCGATCTCCTCCGGAGCGACGAGCAGGTGTACGGACCAGCACGCCCCGTTAGACGATCGGCGACCCTGATGGCGGTTGGCGCCGATTGGACAATCTGTCCGAGCCTTCGACGGCCGCCGCGCAGTTCAATCCCATCCGCAAGGCCATGATCTGCTGCGCCACGATCCCGACCGGACGGTCTTGGTGCGTCGTGTCAAGCACGGGACGAGCCGAGGTAAGACGTCGGTCGCGGACATTCGCTATGCGGAACGCGACAGGGAGTCACGCGTCTCTGACCTTCAAGAGAAGTCCCCCGATGAGGAGGGCGCCCGAGCTCCATGCCGCGAGCACCCCGAGCCCAGCCCACGGGCTGATGGGAAGACGTTGCAGGTTCACAGTGGCTTGAACAGCCAGCCCGGCCGTCATAGGGCCGATCTGTTCGAGATGCCTGTGCCATGCCGGATCGCTCACGACCTGAGCGAGCAATGGGAACAGGAAGAGGAGTCCGAGGACGGCTCCTATCGCTGTTGCCGACTCTCGTACCGCGGTGGCGACGCCGAGGCTGAGTAGGGAGATGAGAACGAGGTAGAGGACTGACCCCACCGCGGCGCGAAGCGTCGGTCCGTGACCGAGGGAGACGAGTGCGTAGCCATGGGCAACGGTGAAGCCCTTGCCCGCCAGGATGATCCTGCCTGCGAGCAATGACCCACCGACTGCAATGACGCCCGCCGCGGCAACGAGACCAGTGAGCGTGATCGCCTTTGCTGCCAGCACGACGAGTCGGCGAGGCATGGCGGTGAGGGTGACAGACATCGTGCCGGTGCTGTACTCGTTGCTGATCACCAAGACGACGAAGACGGCGACGACTGCTTGGCCAAGGTCTATCCCGGTGAGCGACAGCTTCGGTGTGTCCTGGTAGCTGCCCGCCTGGTAGCTGCTGGCGGCAACCACCGCGGTGCCGACCCCGACCGTGCAAACGACGACGGCGAGAAGTAGCCAATAGGTACTCGCCAAGGTCCGCAGCTTGGTCCACTCGGCGTGAAGCGCCTCAGGCATGGCCGACGTCGCGGCAGCGAAGTGAGCTCACACGTCCCGCCGCCGGATCGACCATATGGCCGCCCCGAAGGCGACCGCGCTCCAGGCGCAGAGCACGACGAGGCCGACCCACGGCCCGAGCGGGTAGTACCCGTTGTTCATCGTGTAAGCGTCGCTGACCTGGGCGAATCGGGGCAGAGTGCCCTGGATCGCGAAGGCGGCAACGGGCATAATCCGCATCAGCCAGTCGGAGCCTGAAGACAGCGGATGCGAGACGATGAACGGCAGCACGAAGAGCACGATGCCCGCGACGACGGCTCCCGCGCTACGACGGAGCACGGTCGCGAACCCCAGGATTCCGATGGCGGCGACGGCGAAGAGAAGCCCGGTTCCGAGGATGACTCGTATCTCGGCGAGAGTGCTGAGGGGGAACACGTAGTTCCCGTTCGCGGGCAGCACATGCCGTGAGATTGCTTCGGCGATAGCAGTCGCGAGGCTGGCGGCGACGAAGGTGACCGAGCCGATCACGGCTGCTTTGGCGGCGAGGACTCGACCCCGGCGGGGGCTGGCAATCAGGGTTGTGCGGATGAGGCGGCGACGGTACTCGGAGGTGATGAACAAGGTTGCGAGCACGATGACCGGGATGAGGCCGAAGGTCCCGCTGGCCAGCAGGCTCGTCGTTTCACCCATGCCTAACAGAGCACCGCCGGAAACCTGGGGGGCGATGTCACCCGAGCCGGTGACGGCGAACGTGCCGCCGGACCGTTTGAACCAGTTCCGTCCGCCAGGCAAGGTGAGATAGCTCTGAGTGTTCGCGCCCACGAGCTGGCTATTCCAGCTGCTGTTCGGGGGGTCACCAACCAGGTGGACCCGGCCGAAGGTGGCGGTGGCCAGACTGGCCGAGCCGTTGTAGCCGCCAAGGTCAGCTTCGGGGGAGGTGACGAACAGTCCGATCTGGACCGTTCGCGGGAGACCGGCCAGATTTGCCGCGCCGATCTCGGTCCAGTGGGTGCCGTCGAGCGAGTCGTAGCTGGTAATCACGTCTCCGACGCGCGTGAGGCGCAGCCACCGGGGCGATGATCGGGTGACGGTCCCGGGAAGGCCTGCAACATCGTCGGTGTATTCGTACTGCATGCGCACACCGTGGTCGGCAGTGACCATGACCGCCGCATAGCGGGATCCCTGGATGGTGCTCTGGGTGATGATCAGCCCGGCTTTGGCCCAGGGCACGAGATCGGGATGCGTGGGGTTGGGAACCTGGCCACCTGGCCCGAGATTGACGCCGTTCCCAGAAGCGATTGCGCCGGTGAGGGAGCTGACCTCGACAGTGAGACTGCCATTGCCGATCATCGGCTGGCGCAGGAAGGAGAAGGTGTCGACGACGGCCTCCCCACCCGGGCCGACTGGAACCGAAGGGACGCTCGGGGTGCTGCAGATCGGCGGGGACTTGGGTCCGACGACGCAGACACCGGTGTGCGGCGAGGTCACCCATGCCAACACGACGATCAGCGCTCCTGCGACGCCTAAGGTGACCACCCAGGCACGGACAGTCCGGAACTTCGTGAACTCGGCGCGGACCAGCTGGGCGAACCCGTCGCGGCCGACCGGAAGCTCGGAGCGGTACGGCGCCACCGTGGTCGTCATCGGTCGACCTCGACCACATCGCTCGGCCGGAACTCAACCTGGTCCCTGGTCAGCTCCATGTACGCGGCTTCCAGGGTCGCCTGATGGGTCGAGACCTCCGAGAAGGGCAGCGCGCTCTCGGTGAGCAAAGCCACGACCCGCTCAGGAGCTAGACCCGAGACGGTGAGTGTGTCGGAACCCGTGACCGCCACGGTGGCCCCGGCACTGGCGAGCACCGTGGCAGCTTGCGTGCGGGCCGTGGTGCGCAGACTGACCCGACCGTCGGAGGCCGCCGCGATCAGCTCGGCCACGCTGGTATCGGCTACCATGCGGCCCCGGCCGATCACCACCAGATGGGTGGAAGCATCTTGCAGCTCGCTCATCAAGTGACTGGAGACCAAGACTGCTCGGCCTTGAGCGGCCAAGGAGCGAAGAAAGCCGCGCACCCACACGATGCCTTCGGGATCCAACCCGTTGAAGGGTTCATCGAGGATGAGGATCGACGGATCGCCCAACAGTGCCGCCGCGATGCCGAGCCTTTGACGCATACCGAGTGAGAAGCCTCCGGCCTTGCGACGAGCTACCGCCTGGAGACCGGCGTCTTCGAGCACTTGGTCGACGCGGCGAGCCGGAAGGCCCTGGGAGTAGGCGAGCCACAAGAGGTGGTTGCGGGCGCTGCGGGTCGGGTGCAGAGCGCCGGCGTCGAGGAGGGAGCCGACGTGGCGGAGCGGGTGGCGCAGTGCCGCGTAGGGCTGGCCGTCCACCAACGCCGCGCCTTCGTCGGCAGCGTCGAGGCCGAGAATCACTCGCATGGTGGTGGATTTGCCCGCCCCGTTGGGCCCGACGAACCCGGTCACCTGCCCCGGCCCGACCGTGAACGACAGCCCGTCAACGGCCAGCGTCGACCCGAAGCGCTTGCGGAGCCCCGTCACCTCGATGGTCGCTTCCATGCAGACTGACGGTACGGAGGCGGGCCGCCGTTGTCGTCACGCTGGGGAGCGATCTTCTGTGTAGCTCTCAGGAGGGACATCAGGCAAGCGAAATCCCTGCTGAGAGGGACGCTGGTCGCCCGGTTAGGAGCGACAATGGTGCGATGAGCCGCGTGGGCAGCTGGAACGGCCGATGGGACGACAGAGCCCGGGCACTGACGGCCTCGCCGCGCTCTCTTGGCGCGCTCGGACTTTCGTTCGCTGTCCTCGGGTTGGTCGAGGTGTTCACCCGCGCTGCGATCGGGCAGTTCGATGTCGGATCCGCGTTGGCACTTGCGCTTCTTGCCCTGGGGAGCACCTTGCCGCTAGCGACCTTGGGCGCCGCGACCGCTGCCCTACTCGTCTGCCCGACGAGCATCTTGTCGCTGGCAGGTTTCCACTTCCTGAGCGCGGCCAGCGCCGCCGCGGTGCTGATCGCCCTTTTCCGACTCGGCCGCCAGCCACGCGGGCTCTTCCAGTCCTTTGCAATGGGTCTCACCGCTCCATTCCTCGTCCTGGCGCTTACCGGGCCGAGCCCCTCCTCATCGGAGTCCGCGACCCTCACCGTGGTGCTGGCGGTGCTCGGACCCGTGGCCGCCACCGGTGGAATCGCCGTGCAAGCACGCCGCGAGGCGCTGGAGAACCGCGCGGCACACCGGGTCATCACCGAAACGCTGGTCGACCACACCGCACGGAGCGAGCGAGCCCGCATCGCCCGGGAGCTGCACGACGTAGTCGCCCACCACATCTCGATGGTCGTCGTCCAGGCCGAGGCAGCCCGGCTCGCCGTTCCCGGACTTCCGGCGGCCGGAGCTCAGCGGCTCTCTGCGATCGGCGACACGGCTCGCGAGGCTCTTTCGGAGATGCGCCGATTGCTTGGCGTGTTGCGTGACGATGCAGGCGTCGAGGCGGCCGACCGTCGCCCCCAACCTGGCCTTGATCAGGTGATCGAGCTGGTCGACGAAGCACGAGAGGCGTCCGGTTGTCCCACGCGGCTGATCTTTCGCGGCGCGCCCATCGCCCTCGACCCCAACGTCGAGCTCGTCGCCTACCGCATCGTTCAAGAGGCCCTCACCAACTCGAGACGGCACGCCCCCGGCGCGGCCGTCGACGTGGAGCTTGCCTACGCCGACGCGTTGCTGCGGCTGCGTATTCGTGACAACGGTCCGGGGCCACCCGCATCGGTTCCACCCGGCGGTCACGGAGTCACGGGCATGCGCGAGCGCGCCGTCGTCGTCGGGGGCTCGGTCCGGACCGGTCCAGCAACTGACGGCGGATACCTCGTCGAGGCCGTCCTTCCCGCGAAACTCGAGGTGCCGGCGTGATAGACGGGCGTCTCGTGCGAATCGTCGTCGCCGACGACCATCAGGTCGTACGCGACGCGTTCGCCGAGCTGCTCAATACGCAACCTGACTTCACCGTGGTCGCCACGGCGTCGGACGGAACCTCGGCCGTTCGCATCTGTAATGAGCTGCATCCCGACGTCGTACTCATGGACGTCCGCATGCCGGGAATGGACGGCATCGAGGCAACTCGCGAGCTTGCAGGTTTCGGGGAGGCGGCTCCGCGCGTCCTCATCTTGACGACATTCGATCTTGACGAGTACGTCTACGACGCCCTTCGTGCCGGCGCCAGTGGGTTCTTGCTCAAAGACGGTACTGCGGAACGATTGTTCGATGCCGTTCGCGTTGTGGCCGCTGGAGAGGCACTTCTTGCTCCTGCGGTCACGCGTCGGCTCATCAGCGAGTTCGTCACGCAGCGGCGAGCGAATCAGCCTCTCCCAAGGACCCTCCGGTCGTTGACCAGGCGCGAGACCGAAGTACTCCAACTCATGGCAGAGGGTCTCTCAAATGTCGAGATCGCGAACCGTCTCGTCATCACTGAGGAGACGGTCAAGTCCCACGTCAGTCGGTTGCTGAACAAGCTTGGGCTGCGCGACCGCACCCAAGCAGTCATCACGGCCTACGAGTCCGGACTCATTGTGCCGGGAGGGAAGCAAGACCTGGCGAACTAACAGCTGCACGCCCTCTCGCATTGCGGTGTGGGGCCGCTCACCGACCCAAGGGCATTCGAAGGCATGATGCGCCTCAACCAGATCCTCGCAAAGCTCTCTCGGCGTCACTCGCCCCTCGTCCCGCAATGCTGACCGCTCAGTCATGGTGGCGCGTCGCTGGCCTGCTCGCGCGATCGAGCTCGTGGTCAAGCAGATGCTCGAAGCGGACGCGGCGACCGTGCGACGGCCAGAGGTTCGCGCTCTGTTGGAACTGGACGCTGCGCGCTCGTCTCGGACCACGGCGATAGCGGCCGTAGAGGATCTCGAGCTCCTTGCCCACGACTGGGGCTTCGAGCTCGGACAGATCCCCATCCCAGTGCACCTGTAGCAGGGAAAGGCCGATCTCAACGTCCCCCCAAACCACGCCCGTCTCCAACACGAAGCCCTTACCGGTTCGGTGCTGCACGAAGTCAGTGGGAAGGGGCACTTGATGGTTGTGGACTTCACGAGATTGAGTGAGGCACATATCCAGGAGCGCAACCGTCAATCGGCAACGAACTCGCTGTGGATCATTCCCTCTGGGCGGCCCCGCCCAGGATCTCGATGTCCAAGGCGGCCACCACGGCGGGATCGGTGACGATCTCGATCTCTGCGATGG
>JBKQHU010000033.1:0-5438 GCA_052148655.1 Acidimicrobiales bacterium | reverse complement strand
TCCGTGGCCAGGAGGGTGCTGGTACGAAGTCCGCAAGTACGGGTAACCACCTCGACGCCTACCGTCAACGACACCACACTTCATGCAATGCTGCTCAGCCGCAACATCTTCGGAAGTCCTTCGTGATGTGAATCAGGTTCTTCGCGTCGCCTGGTACCGCTTCCGCGTCACATTCGGCAGCCGGTGGGGCGGCTACCTGACCGTGGTGCTGTTGGTAGGTCTGCTGGCCGGCCTCGCGATGGGTTCAGTGGCGGGGGCCCGGCGGACGGATTCCTCCTTCCCCATCTATCTTGCCAGCACCAACCCGTCCAGCATCATGGTCTTATCGGGGTTTGATGATCCTGGCCTCGGCCAAAGGACCGGGTACAACCCGGGAATCGTCGATGCGATCGCGCACCTTCCCCACGTCGAGCATGCTGCGACCTCTTTCGGTTTCGATGGCAACATTGACCTGAGCGCGGTAAGGGGTACGCACCCCGACATCGGTGCCGGTGAGACACCCCCGACGGTGATCGGCGGCGAGGAGTACCTCACAATGGACCGAGTCACCCTCGTCGAAGGTCGCCTCGCCGATCCGCACCGGACAGGTGAGGCGGTCATGAACGCACAGGCGGCCACGGAGTGGGGTCTGCACGTGGGGTCGGTCATCGGTATCCCCTTCTACACCGACGCGGAGTTGACCTCCCCCTCCTACAACGGCCCACCCCACCTGGTGGCCAAGGTCAACTTGGTCGGTGAGGTGGTATTCAGTAGCTCGGTCGTCCAAGACGACATCGACAGGCTCGGATCGGCCGTGGTACTGCTCTCGCCGGCCCTCACTGCCGAGGTCGCGCCTTCTTGCACCTACTACTCCGGGGAGGCCTTGCAGGTTGCGGGAGGCGAGAGCAACCAAACGCTGGTACACGAGGAAGCCGCGCGACTGACCCCGCTCGCGGGCGGCGAAGTCGGCGGTGGAGGCTCCACTCCCGCGACCGCCGTGACCAAGGCCCAACAGGCGATCAAGCCCGAAGCCGTCGCGCTCGGGGTGTTCGGCGGTATCGCCGGGCTCGCGGTCTTGATGATTGCTGGTCTTATGATCGGTCGCATACTTCGCGCCGGAACTGTGGAGACGGCCACGTTGCGGGCACTTGGGGCCAATCAAGCGATGACGCTCAGCGACGGGCTGATCGGCCTGATCGGCGCAGTGGTCGGAGGTTCAGTGCTGGCCTTCGGCGTAGCGGTGGCTCTGTCCCCACTGACGCCGCTCGGCCCCGTTCGTCCGGTGTACCCCTACAAAGGATTCGCCTTCGACTGGACAGTGCTCGGGCTCGGGCTCGTCGCCCTCGTCCTTGTCCTCGGTTCGCTCGCTGTGATCCTTGCCAAGCGGGAGTTGAGCCGACTCGGCTCCACGAGGTCCGGAGAGACCTGGAAGCAAGGACGTGGCGTCGTGCGTTCCGCGGCGGGCGCGGGATTGCCAATCGCGGTGGTGACCGGACTCCGCTTCGCCCTCGAGTCCGGGAGGGGTCGAAACGCTGTCCCGGTCCGTTCGGCCATCTTCGGCGCGGTGCTCGCCATCGCCGTGCTCGTGACCACGGTCACCTTTGGGGCCAGTCTCAACAGCCTCGTCTCGCACCCCGCGCTCTACGGATGGAACTGGAACTACGCGTTGCTGTCGGGCTTTGCCGGTCAAGAAGACCTCCCCGCCCGTCAGACGGCAGCGCTCCTCGACAACGATCCGGACGTCGCGGCGTGGTCAGGCCTTAACTTCGTCGGGGCCGAACTCGATGGCCTGCACGTGCAGACGCTGACGGAGCGACCGGGCGCCGCGGTGGCACCGCCATTGCTGTCCGGACACGGACTTGAGACGTCCAACCAGGTCGTTCTCGGAGCAACGACACTGTCGCAGCTCCACAAGAGACTCGGCGACATCGTTACGTTCTCCGTTGGGACGTCCAGACCAAGGCGTCTCGTCATCGTCGGCACCGCGACCATGGCATCGATCACCAAGGGCCTGGAAATGGGATCCGGGGCGTTGGTCGCGACGAGCGACTTTCCCGCCTCGCTCCTCAACGCACAAGAGAGCCCGATCCCCGGCCCGAACGCCGTCGTCATTCGCATCCGCGCCGGGGTCGACGCCACGGCGGCCTACCACTCCCTCGAGGAGATCACCACCAACATCAATGCGATACCCGGAGACGCTGGCGCAGCGGGAGGCGTGGTGTCAGTGCTCCGCCCGGCCGAGATTGTCAACTACCGGTCGATGGGGACGACTCCTGCAATCCTCAGTATCGGACTGGCACTCGGCGCCGTCGTCGCGTTGGGCCTCACGCTCGTCGCGTCGGTCCGCCGCCGCCGCCGCGACCTCGCTTTGCTGAAAACGCTCGGCTTCACCCAACGCCAGGTGGCTGCAGCCATCGCGTTGCAGTCAAGTGTCGCCGTAGTCATCGGCATGATCATCGGCGCGCCGGTTGGCATCATCATCGGCCGGTCGCTGTGGGTCCTTTTCGCGCATGAGATCAACGCCGTTCCGGCACCGATTGTCCCGAGTGCCTCGATCGCCATCATGGTGGTCGGGGCGCTAGTTCTCGCAAACATCGTTGCCGCAGTGCCAGGACGCATCGCCGCCCGCACGCCTACATCGCTGCTACTGAGAGCTGAATGACGAAGCAACATTCTCGTTACTCGTTTACGTGGCTTAGCGAACCCAGAAATGTAAAGGTCGAAGTCGGGGAAGCAACTATCCGAGGCGTATCGGACCGAACGTCCATCGTCGACGCCCCTTGTGCCGAAGAAGTGGAGCCCCGGACTGCTGCCTTCTCGGCGGGCGTGGCGAACATGTGCGACGATGATTCGAAAGGGCTCGGGATCAGTATCGACCAGATTCTCCAGCCCTGGGACAGCCACCCCGACAGAAAGGGCGCTGCCCGATGACGAACCCGGTGTGGCGACCGAGCCGCTTGGCATCTGCCTGTCTTGTCGCGGTTGCTGTCGGCGTGTCTTTGGCGCTCCTCGGAGGGACGCCAGCCGTCGCTGGTATGGGTGCCGTGGCGCCCGGGCCGGACCTCGTCGTGGACGCTGCAGGCCCCGGCGGTCACGCCATCTCTTCCGACATCTACGGGGTCAACTTTGTACCCACCAAGCTGGGACGCCAGATCGACGTCCCGGTCGACCGGTGGGGTGGCGACAGCGCCGAGACCTACAACTGGCTGATAGGAGCGGACAACGCCGGCGCCGACTGGTACTTCGAGGACATATCCGACTGTTGGACCGCCACCTACGCATACTGCTCAGGACACAAGACCAACAACGTGCGCGCCTACCGTGCGACAGATCGAGCTAGACCGCTCCCTCGGTGCTATGACCCTCCTGCAACTCCCGATGGCAGGAGGGGTCGCCAAGTTCGCCCCGGTGGCCCAGCCGCTGCCATGCGCCTACCCGAAATCGGTGTACCCGCACCAGGACGCCTTCGACTCCTATGACCCCAACTGCGGGAACGGCCTCGACCACGGCAAACGCCTGACGGGCATCCTCTCCAGGGTCGAGACCCCCGTCAACGCCGCTTGGGACCGGCGTTGGGTGCAGTCTTTGGTAAAGCAGTTCGGTACGGCCGCCAAGGGCGGCGTGGGCATCTATGAGCTCGGCAACGAGCCGTCCCTATGGGGTCAGACCCACGCCGACGTCCAGCCACGGCCGGAGACGGCGAAGGAGCTCATCACCAAGTCCATCGCTCTGGCCAGCGCGGTCAAGCAGGTCGACCCCTCCGCCGCCGTGCTCGGGTTCTCGGAGTGGGGCTGGATCGGGTACTTCTGCAGCGAAGCTGACACCTACGGGAGCGGGTGCAGCTCCACCGCCTGCACGACATCGGCCGACTGCGCCAACCACGGCCACCTGCCGATGGCCGAGTGGTACCTCCAGCAGTTCGCCCGCTACGACGCCAAGACGCACTTACGTCATCTCGACTACTTCGACGTCCACTACTACGCCCAAGGCGGTAACTCCACAGAGGTGACCCGCTCGTTGTGGGACCCGACCTACACCGACCCGAGCTGGATCGACGAGAAGATCGCGCTGATCCCCCGCCTTCGCTGCTGGGTGGACGGCCACGTACCCGGGCTGTGCCCGAACGCCAACGGCTACTACCCGGGCACGAAGATCTCTATCAGTGAGTACGACCTGTCCCTCGCCGGGGTCGGAGCGCAGGCAAATGCGATCATCGAAGCGGACACGCTAGGAATCTTCGCCCGTGAGAACGTGTCCCTGGCATGCCATTGGGCGCAGCCGGTCGACGGGGACGAGCTTGATGACGCATTCTTGATGTACCGCGACTATGACGGCCACGGGTCCAAGTTCGGTGACGAGTGGGTCGACTCAACCAGCACCGACCAGGCAGAGATCTCGGTCTACGGCGCCCGCCGTTCCAGTGACGGTGTCTACACAGTTATGGTCATCAACAAAAGCTCCCAAGCGCTGCGGAGCACCTTGCAGCTCGAGGGTGGCATCAGCGGGGCGGTACACGCCTGGCAATGGGACGGCGGGCCGATCAAACAGGTTGCCACGCCGTCCCGCGCTGGCAACGCGCTCACCACCACCTACCCGCCGTTGTCGATGACCCTCTATGTGGTCGGCTGATTGCAGCCTGTCGCACCCGGCAAATCGCTGCCATTACCTGCGACCGCCAAGCGAGCTGTGGCGCCACGCCGGGTTGTGGAAGTGCTCGATGTAATACGCGATGGCGTGGGCGCCCAGTGCACTTGGTTCGCGGGCGCGCGCGTCGAAGCCCCGCTTGTCCCGGGTCAGATTCGATACCGTGCGCCCGCGGGCGACGACCGATGAGAAGTCATGTCGCGCCCGATGTGAGTCGCCAAGGGACGAGCCGTCGAACGTCCACCATCTGGGAGATGACCACCGGTTCTAGTCAGAGCCGTCAAGCCGCGTTCCTCGAGCCGCTGGGCACCGCCGGGCGGCATTATCTGCTCAGTCGCCGACCTGTCGAGGCCGTACTGGGCGAGACGGCGTAAGCGCGGAGCAGCCCTGGGCGCGCTCCGCCCCAAAGCTCGGCTACCGCGAGGAGCCGGCGCGGCACGCGGGCCTCGGCCGGAACATGGAGCGTTCCACGACCAAGGCAGAAAGACGTCGTACCTCGGTCGCGAGCGCAGCCGCGAGCACTTGATCGACAGAGGTTCCACTGAAAGGTCAGCGGGCAGCGGCGAGTGCACGCCGCGCCACGCGTCGGACTATCCGGTGCGCCGGTTCGAGCATGACTCACTCGTTGCTTGCACAACGGACGCGAAAAACTGCCTGCTGAACTGGAGCGATGTTGTGATTACGCAACGCGAGGTCTTCACGTTTGGCGGTGACCAGGCACTTCTGATCGGGTTTTCGGCATAACTCGCGGGTTAAGGGGGTACTTGCTCACAGCGCCACTCAGCGTTCCCAACGGGGATCAGCCTCGACGATGC
>JBKQHU010000032.1:0-3160 GCA_052148655.1 Acidimicrobiales bacterium | reverse complement strand
ATCGCAACTTCTACGAGACCGGCACCAAGGTCAGTGACGCCCAGCTTGCGGCGGTGCCGCTCACACGCCACGAGTTCCACGGCGACTGGAACTACATGATCGCTCAATCAGACTCTCGGTGAGCCCTTAGCTTCTAATAGACCTCCAGGAAGGGCCGGTAGTGGTCCTGACCAGGAGGGACGGACAGTGAGCAAGGCGCTTGACATCGAAGGGCTGGACACGATCGAAGCCGTGCTTCCCGACTTCTCACTCTCGCTCAGAGCACGCAACCGCTCACCTCGAACGATCCAGAGCTACTCCGAAGGCGCCCGATTGCTCGACGCCTATCTTGGCGAGCGTGGGATGCCTCGGGAGCTTCGCAGCATCGGTCGCGAACACGTCGAGGCATTCATTGACGACCAGTTGACTCGACACAGCCACGCGTCGGCCGCTGTCCGCTTTCGCTCGCTTCAGCGGTTCTTCCGTTGGGCGAAGGAGGACGGACAGATCACCGCGTCGCCGATGGCGAACATGTCGCCTCCTACCGTTCAGGCCCCCCGGTTCCGATCGTGAACGATGATCACTTCCGGCTCTTTCTAAAGACCTGCGAGGGCAGAACTTCGAGGACTACCGAGACGCTGCGATCTTGCTCCTCCTCTTTGACGCCGGCGCCCGACTCAGCGAGATCACCAACTTGACGCTGGCCGGCGTCGACAACGGCGACATGCCTCAAATCCGAGTCATGGGCAAGGGACGGCGCGCGATCTATCCCTTACGGTGATCGCACCCGCAAGGCATTGCGGAACTACGAAAGGGCACGGCAGCTCCACCGGCTCTCAGGACTCGATTATCCCTGGCTCGACAGCCGCGGCAAGCAACTGACGCAAAGGGGCATCGCACAGATGCTGCGCCGTCGTTGTCGTGTCGCTGCCATTCCCGAGTTGCACCCGCACCAGCTCCGGCACGGCTTCGCTCACGCCTGGCTTGCTGATGGTCGCGAAGAGGCGACCTGATGCGACTGGGCCGGCTGGTCGTCGCGTGACATGCTCCAGCGCTACGGTGCCAGTGCCGCCATTGAGCGTGCACACGACGCGTATCGCCGTGGTGGCTCGCCCGTAGACCGCCTGTAGACAGCTGGAGCGCCCCTGACGATCTCGGCGATTCTCCCCCGTGCCCCGGGCGCTTGGCGCACAAGGACGCCCTGGGGAGGCGCTCACCGCCTACGAGCACGTCTGGGAACGTTTCGGCAAGTCCGAGAGTCCGGCGCTTCGCGAGTGGGTTGCTAGTGTCCCGATTCTGAGATTCGCTGACAATATTGGGCGAGGCTGTCGAAGATCTCATCGGCGGTCTTGTGCCACACATAGGGGCGGGGATCCTCGTTCCAGGTGCCCACCCACTCCGTGATCGATTGGGCGAGCTCGCGGACGCTGCGGTGGGCGCCGCGACGCAGCCATTTGGTGGTGAGCTCGGCGAACCACCGCTCGACAAGATTCATCCACGAGGACGAGGTCGGTGTGAAGTGCAGCTCGAAGCGGGGGTGGGCAAGCAGCCAGCGACAGATGGCCGGGGTCTTGTGGGTGGAGGAGTTGTCCACGACGACGTGGACGGCGAGCTCTGGTGGAACGTTGTTGTCGATGAGATCCAAGAATTTCTTGAACTCGATGGCCCGGTGGCGCTTGGTGAGCTGATGCAGCACCGCCCCACTTGCGAGATCGAGGGCGGCATAGAGGTCGATGGTGCCGTGGCGGACGTAGTCGTGGCTGCGGCGCTCCGGCACACCGGGAAGCATCGGGAAGATGGGCTGGGTGCGATCGAGGGCTTGCACTTGGGTCTTCTCGTCCACGCACAGCACGACGGCCCGTTCGGGCGGGTTCAGGTAGAGACCGACGACGTCGCGGACCTTGTCGATGAACAACGGGTCCTCGGACAGCTTGAAGGTGTCCTCCTGCCAGGGCTTGAGCCCGAAGGCCTTCCAGATTCGGGCGATGGTCGGCTGTGACATCCCCGTCGCCCTGGCGAGGCTTCGCGTCGACCAGTGGGTCGCATCTGTCGGCTTCTCGGTCAGCGTCTTGACGACCACCGCTTCTACGTGGTCGTCAGTGATGCTGCGAGGCACCCCCGGCCGGTACTCATCGGCGAGGCCCTTGAGGCGCTTGTCCACAAAGCGCTGGCGCCACTTGCCGACTGTCACCTTGTTGCAGTGGAGCTCCGCCGCCACCTGCCGGTTGGTCTTGCCCGCGGCACAGGCGAGCACGATCTTCGCGCGCAGCGCCAAGCTCTGCGGGCTATTCGGACGGCGTGCCCAACGCGCGAGAGTGTCGCGTTCTTCCTCGTTCAACACGAGCTCTGCCTTCGGTCGTCCCCGCTGCGCCATGTGCCCTCCATCGTCGCTGATGGAAGGGGCAACGCGCCCGTCTGCACCGAAATTCCCCAATCAGAGATATTTCCGGCGAATCTCAGAATCGGGACACTAGAGCTCTGGTGAATAAGGCCGTCCTGCTCGGCGAACTCGGACGCTTTGGAGAGCAGATCATCACGTGCGAACAGGTCATAGACCGCTTTGGTTACGTCACTAAACCGGGATTCAGTGAGCAGTTTGCCGACGCGCGGTCGTTGAGACGGCGATCGTGGGGCGATGCCAGCGAACGGGATCTCGTGGGCCGCCCGTGCGGGCGTTAGTGGTTGAGTGGGCTGACCGAAACGCCCTCGCTGCTTGTGACGTATGCGGTGCCAACCGCCGGGTCGACGCTGATCCAGCCCGGGTAGTCGCCCACCGTGGCTTCCGTTTGCGTGTCGTCGCAGCCGGTGGCGTTGGAGCCGTTGCACGTGTTGCCATTGATCGTCGTGACGCTGGTGTCTGAGACGCTGGTGGCGTAAACGCGGTTCGTCAGCTGGTCGACCGTGATCTGGTTGGCGCCGAAACCGGCGGGGGCGGTGGCTGGGGTCTGGCCGCAGCCAGCGTGGTCTGAGCCGTTGCAGGTGGCGCCGTTGATCACCGCGATGGTGCCGGGGTGCTCGTCGTCGGCGATGTTCGACGTGTAGACCGTGTCAGTAGCTTGGTCAACCGCGATCCCGAAGGGGTCGGACCCGACCGGTGGATGGGGGGCAAGCTTGACAGCGACTGGGCTCTTGTCGCAGCCGCTCATCTTCGCGGCGTCGCAGGTGGCGCCGTTGATCACGT
>JBKQHU010000031.1:0-24853 GCA_052148655.1 Acidimicrobiales bacterium | reverse complement strand
GTGTCACGGTTGTTCCGGACCTTCAACGCCGGTGCGCCGGCCTTTCGTGAGGAGAGCCTCAGAAATGACTCACCAGAGACCGGCGGATAGCCGCACCGTCCACGTCGAGGGCCTGGCCCGCGTCGAGGGGGAAGGCTCCCTACTCGTCGAGGTGCGCGACGGCACGGTCGAGACGGTGGAGCTCGAGATCTTCGAACCGCCCCGTTTCTTCGAGGCCTTCTTGCAGGGCCGGCGTCACACGGAGCCACCGGACATCACGGCGAGGATCTGCGGGATCTGCCCGGTTGCCTACCAGACGAGTGCCTGCCTCGCGATCGAGGACGCCTGCGGAGTCTCCGTCACCGACCAGATCACCGCGCTCCGTCGGCTGCTCTACTGCGGCGAGTGGATCCAGAGCCACGCGCTCCATATCCACTTCCTGCACGCTCCTGACTTCTTCGGCTGTCAGGATGCCGTCGAGCTCGCCGGGTTGGACCTGGCGGCCGTACAGCGTGGCCTCGAGATCAAGAAGGTCGGCAACCACCTTATGGAGGCCGTCGGAGGCCGTGCCATACACCCCGTCAACGTGCGCGTCGGCGGTTTTTACAAGGCGCCTTCGCGTGAGGAGCTCGGGGCTCTCGTAGAACCGTTGCGCCGGGCTCTCGACGCGGCGCTGATCTCGGCGCAATGGGTGGCTGGTTTCGAATTCCCCGAGATCGAGATCGACTACCGGTTCGTGTCGTTGCGCCACCCCGACTACTACGCGATCGAATCCGGCCGGATCGTGAGCTCCGAGGGCCTCGATGTGGATGCGAAAGGCATCTCTGACCTGGTGGTGGAGGATCACGTCGCCCGGTCGAACGCCCTCCACGCGCGTCTCGGCGGACAGGACATGTATCTCACCGGTCCGCTCTCCCGCTACGCCTTGAACTACGGCCAGCTTTCTCCGCTCGCACGTGAGGCGGCGGTGGCCGCGGGTCTCGGCACGGTCTGCAACAACCCGTTCAAGTCCATAACCGTGCGTGCGGTCGAGCTTGTGTACGCCTGCGAGGAGGCCCTGCGGCTCATCGAGGCCTACGAGCCGCCCGACCCACCGGCGGTCGCCGTCCCGGGCCGGGCCGGCGTCGGCCACGGTGCATCCGAGGCGCCCCGCGGTTTGCTGTTCCACCGTTATGAGCTCGACAGCGACGGTCTGATCCGCTTGGCGCGAATCGTCCCGCCCACGTCACAGAACCTGCTCTGTATCGAGGACGACCTCCGCCGCGTGGCGCAGGCCAACCTTTCCATGGCGGACGAAGAGCTCGGGTGGCTGTGCGAGCAGACGGTACGCAACTACGATCCCTGCATCTCTTGTGCGACGCACTTCTTGGATGTGACGGTTGAGCGCCGGTGACTATGGAAGTGCTCGTCGCCGGGCTCGGTAACGAGTACCGGAGTGACGATGGCGCGGGACCTGCCGTAGCTGCCTACGTGGCGGAACGGATGTCGAAGGTCGTATCGAAGGTCATCAGCGAACCGCTCGACTTGATCGGGGCATGGGACGATGTTGACCTGGCCGTGGTCGTGGATGCGACCCGATCCGGCTCACCGCCGGGCACGGTGCAGCTCGTTGACCTTGGTACAGGTGAGGATGCCGGTTCGTCTGCCGGGCCTATGAGCTCGCACGGCATGGACCTGCCGCGGGTGCTCCGGCTCGCGCGAGCGATGGGCCACCCTCCGCGCCGCGTAGTCGTCGTCGGGATCGAAGGTGAGAACTTTGCCGACGGTGTCGGTCTCAGCCCAGCAGTTGAGTTCGCAGTCATTGAAGCCGGTGACCTTGTTCTCGAGGTGATCGACGAGGCGACCTCGTGTGCATGAGCAGGCTCCACCGGGCGACCACTGCGCCGGCCAGCGGCTGGATGACAGTTGAGAACGCCGAGGGCCGCCTGCACAGGGTGTCGCTCATCGCCTTCGAAGGCCCGGAGCCACAAATCGGCGACTGGCTTGTAGTCCACAGCGGCTACGCATTGCGGCGTGTCGACTCCGAAGAGGCTGCGGCCATAGTGCGCGAGCTCAGGGCCGGACAAGAAGCCCTGTCCTGATCGCAGTGTCGGCCGGTCCGCTGTTCGCACGCTACGCCTACCCACCCAACGCCCTCGGCTACTGCGGGCCGCCGGACCCGAAGGCTCTTGTCGAGGCCGGTTCGCCTGATGCCAGCGCCGAGGATCTGACCTCGGTGGCGAGGCGCTTCAGCGGGGTGTGGCCCTATCTCGAGCTGATCGCCTCGTCCAACGCCATCGCCGATCCGTTGGATACCCGGGTCGTGGAGGCCTACTGGGTCGGCAGTGAACTGCTGGAGGGCATTCCTGCACAGTCGTTGCTCGAGGCCATCGGGAGCCACCCCGATTCCGGTCTGGGCGGCGCGGCGCAGCTCCGGGAGGCGGCGATGGCCGGTGGTGTGGCACATCACAGTTTTCACGTCTTTGCCGTCTACCCGTGGCTCGCCTTGTTGCGGTCGGGCAAGCGCGAGCCCGCCCTGAGCGTCCTCGACCGCTGCAGGATCCGGTGGGGCCGCATTGAAGCGGTCGAGGGCGAGAACGTCATCGTCCGGAGCCGACCACTCGGCTTTGACGGTCGCGAACTCGTCCTGCTCGACGCGCGTTCGGAGCAGGCTTGCGGCAGCGTCGACGGCGTCGGCTTCGTCGACGGCCTGGCGGCGGGTGATCTGGTCTCGTTGCATTGGGACTGGGTCTGTGACCGCCTCGAGTCCGGCGCGCTCGCGCACCTCGAGCACTTCACGGCCCGCAGCCTGCAGGCTGTGAACATGACCGCCGCCCGGGACTAGGCGCGCCCCGCGCGGCTCGATGCTGATCAGCCGGGTTCGCCGCCCGGGCCCGCGGCGGAAGCGCGAAAGGCGAGCATCGCCGAGATCAGATGAAAGGGCCGCTCCCGGAGCCCTCGATCGGAGTACCGAGGTCGACGTGCTCGCGGATCACCGCCTCGAATGCATCGGGATCGTCGGGAGTTATGAAGGGCCGCACGAAGCGCCCCACATCGAGGATGAGGCCGACGCTCTTCTTCGGCCGTTGCGGGTCCAGACTGGCCCAGTAGCGCGGGTTGGCGCTACCCCAGATCCTTCCCTTTCCACCGAACGTACTCATCTCGACGCGCCTTACCGAACGGATCGAGCTGTAGGGGATCTGCTTGGTACCCCAGGGAAAGTAGTAGCCGCGGATCTGTATCCGGTCAGCCGAGCACTCGATCCAGCGGTCACGGTATCGACTGTCCAAGATCCCACCTCCGGGCATCGACGCATTACGGACCTTTGATCGAGGCTACCGGGAACAGCCTTCAGACGGCGGCGACCCGCGATCCGATTTCGGCGGTCAGCCCGAGGCGTCCCGGGATCTCCGGTAGCTGGAGCCATGGGGAACTGGCAGCGACTCCGGGCGGAGCGCGCCGTTTATCACATCTCGGACGTCGCCCGGGACGTGATCGCGGCACCCTTCATCCGGAGTCAGTCTCGTCGGTGCCCGGTGCCCAGTATCGGAACTCTCAAGACTCCTCGGGTTGACAACCGAGCCGACGTAACCGGCCCTGCCTATTTGTTTCCTTCGCGCAGCTTGCTTCGCGCTTGCTTCGCGGCCAGATCGCGCCGGCACGCCCGAAGCCAGCGTGGTGAGGAAACGGACAGACAAAAAAGGCCACTGTGACTAGGACTAGGAAGAACGCTCAGCACCCCCAACGGGATTCGAACCCGTGTTTCCGCCTTGAAAGGGCGATGTCCTCGGCCGCTGGACGATGGGGGCCCGGCCCGAAGGCGGAAGCGACGGAGCGAGAAGCAAAAATATCAGGCGCCGGCCTCCACTCCGGCGGTGCTCTCGTCCGCGAGCAGCCACTCACTGCCGTCGGGAGTATCGCGCACTTCGACCCCGGACTCGACGAGACGTTCCCGTACGAAGTCGGCGTCCGCGAAGCGACGGTTCTGTCTCGCGATCTCGCGGATCTTCAAGAGCGTTTCCACGAACGGCCCGACCACCTGCCTCGGGTCGCGGGCGCCAGCCTCAGACAGCCGGCCGAGCTCCAAGATGAGCGAGCGGAGGCTGGCGTGGGCGCGGTCGAGCTCATCTCCGGCAGGGATGTCCGTTGACCAGTCGGTGACGTCCCGCTCCAGATCGAGCACAACGCGCGCGGCCAGTGTCATGTCACGGGACGCGACCGCGGCGGCGAAGTCAGCCTCACGTTCCCGTACGAGATCGACGAGAGGCGACGTGCTCGGCGGCCTCGCGGCCGCTGATGACAGGGTCCCAGCGGTCTCGGCGACTCGCGCTGTCGGCTGCTCGCCCCTTTCTCGGTGCGTGCCTCCGCGGGCAAGCTCCTCGGCCGTCTCCAGTATCCGGGCAATGGGGAAGACTTCGCCGCTCGGCAAAGTCGCCGAACGCCCAGCCGCGCGCACGGTCACCGCCCCGCGACCCTCGACTGATGCCGTGCCGGCTTCGATGTCGAAGGTGCAGGCTGTGTGCTCGTCGACTCCGAGCACAAAGGCACCCTCGGGCAGGTCCTTTTCCATGATCGAAAGGCGCCGCTCACCCAGGTAGCAGAAACGGGTGTCGTGCGTGCCTCCCTCGTTGTTGTCGTAGTGGGGGATGATCGCCGCCCGTATCCCGACCGCTGAGGTGATGTCGAGGCCCTCGAGCCAGTGCGGGTCCTCGCCGCACTTGTAGATCTCGTACACGGGCACCGTCGAGATGCCGAGCGTCAATGCGGCGGCGCTCGCGAACACGACGCAACCACCGTGCAGGAGCTTCTCGACGAGCAGGCCCGGTACCACGGTGGCTTGCCACTTGCGAAGCGCATAGCTCGGGCTCCCGGGTCCCGCGAACACGTAACGCGAGTCGCGAACCGCCGTCATGAGCTGCTCGTCGGCGAACGTCACCTGTCCGATGCCATTCGCGTCCGCGCTGGCCGCCCCGAGGCCGGTGACGGCGATAGTCGCCTGGAGGCTCTCGCGGAAGTAGGTGACCGCCCTCCCGGCGATCTCCCGGGCGTTCTCCTGGAATCCGAACGGAGTGTCGAGCAGGACTGCCGCAACCGGCGGTGGCCCCAACCTCTCGAGCAGCTGGCGATGGACCTTCACCATCGTCGGAGAGGTCTCGCCCGATCCCATGATCGCCAGCAGGCGGGGCATCCCGGCAGGAGCGGTCACGGGTATCTCGGTCGTGGCGTGCCGTCCCAGCGAAGCCCGCCCGGCGGTTCGCCCCAATGATCCTCCGGGACGAGATCGTCGGCGCCGGGCACCGGGTCGGGCAGGGTCTGCTCGAGGATGTCGACGAGCTCGGCTTGGAGACCACCCAGGTACAGGTAGGCGATCCATTCGGCCTGGTGCTCGTCTCCCACGGGTGGCTCGGTCTCGTCCTCGGTGACCCCGATCATCGATCCGAGGGCGAGACGCAGGTCGTTCAGCGCGGCGAGCCACGAGACGAGCTGATCGTCGTCGAGCCACGTGGCGTGCGCCGTGGCCGACATCGTCTCGAGAGACTCGCGGTGATGTTCGAGGAGATCCTCACGGGTCATCGACTCGTAGGCACGCTCGGCGTCCGGATCGTTCGCGTAGGCGGGCGGGAGCAAACGCCGCAGCGCGTCGGGCAGGTCGCACGGAGGCGTCTCGCCGACGCCTTCGAGCAGCGAGACCAGGTGACCCGGCAGCACCGTGAGCAACGTGCGCTCCTCGGCGGCGAGGCGCAGCTCGTAGCCTCCCTTTCTTGCCGGACGAATACGGTGCCGAAAGCTCATCCGGAGCGCTCCATCGTCGCCCAGAGCCCGCACTGG
The DNA here is from genome assembly GCA_052148655.1 of Acidimicrobiales bacterium. Taxonomy (GTDB): domain Bacteria; phylum Actinomycetota; class Acidimicrobiia; order Acidimicrobiales; family Bog-793; genus Fen-455. The sequence goes on along the minus strand of JBKQHU010000031.1, from coordinate 19,066 downwards.
TGCAGCCTGGCGACGTCCAGCTCGGCTCGTTCCTTGGGACCGCTCGAGACCACGGCGCGGCCCTTGTAGTGGACATCGAGCATCAGCTTGTGGGCTTTTGCCCGCGAATAGCCGAACAGCTTCTGGAAGACGTAGGTCACGTAGCTCATCAGGTTGATCGGATCGTTCCACACGATCACCAACCACGGCAGCTCCGGTGACGCCACGTCATTGGTCTCGGGACGCTCGACTTCTGTGGGAACGGTGGCCGAGCCCATTGAGGTGGTGATCATGGCTCGCTCAGGTGCCGAGAGCGACGGCGTCGGTGGGTCCGCTGGCGAGAGCGTCGCTGTTCGCCTCGGGGGGATGCCGGTACAAAGACAGGAAGAAGCCGATGCCCGTGATCCAAAGTGTCGTCGCGCCTGCCAGGTGGAACTCGATCACCCAAGCCGCGTCGTGCAGGAAGTACTGAAGGTAACCGAGTGCGCCTTGGAGCACCATCACCTCGATGAAAATACGTCCGCGGCGTAGCACCACCTGCGGTGCGTTCGCGTGATGGAAGGCGAATTGCGACGCGAGCGTCACACCGATGAGGAAGAGCGCGGCCGTGGAGTGCACCTCGGCAATGTCCCGGAACGCGATCGGGATCCGTCGCGCACCGGGGCCTCCGGCGTGCGGGCCGGCACCGGTGACGACGGTGCCGAGGACTGTGACCAGCGTGAGGGTGCTCAGCTGCAGCCGGGCCAGGAGCACGAGGTCCCGCCCGATGACCGGCTCGGCGCGGGTCGGGCGATTGCCGGACCGGTGGTAGAGCACGATGGCATCGGCGAGGATCACGATCGTCAAGACGAAATGGAGGGCGACGAGGTACGGGTTGAGCTTGAAGAGCACGACAAGGCCGCCGAGGACGATCTGGGCCGCGATGCCGGCAACCAAACCTCCCGAAAGCAGGATCAGGTCCCGCCGCGGCGGAGTGCGAAGGGCCGCCACGGCGAGGGCCGCCAGGGACACCAACGTCACTGCGACGCTCACGAGCCGGTTGGTGAACTCGACAATCGGATGGAACGAGGACACGGCCGTCAGGTGATGCTGGAAGCACGAGGGCCAGTCGGGGCAGCCGAGACCCGAGCCCGTCAGTCTGACTGCACCACCGCTCAGCACCAGCAGGGCGTAGCAGATGACCGAGACCAGGGCCACCTTGCGCACGGTGGCGGGTGAGAAATGGGGCAGACGCACCGCCTTCGGATCGTATGCTCGTACGGCTCAAGCCACCATTCTGTACCGTCGGGCCGCGGCGTCGTCGCGGCTTGATCGATTGCGGCCACTTCTATACTTGCGAGATGGCGCAGGTCACGACAGTTTTGATCCCGCGCCGATCCGTGAGCGTCAAGCTCAGAGCGTATTTGGCGTTGACCAAGCCCCGGATCATCGAGCTACTGCTTGTCACGACGCTGCCGACGATGGTTGTGGCGGCAAAGGGCATACCGGGATTGCGTCTGGTCGTCGCGACGCTTGTCGGAGGTGCGCTCTCGGCTGGCGGTGCCAACGCGGCGAACATGTTTGTCGACCGCGACATCGACGCAGTGATGCACCGCACACGTCACCGGCCGCTCGTCACCGGCGCGGTCACCCCGGCGGCCGCCGTCATTTTCTCGATCGTCCTCGAAACAGGCGCGTTCGTGCTGCTCTGGCGTGCCGTGAACCTCTTCTCGGCTCTGCTGGCCCTCGGTGCGGCGCTTTTTTACGTCTTCGTCTACTCGGTCGGTCTGAAGCGCCGTTCGACTCAGAACATCGTCATAGGCGGCGCGGCCGGAGCGGTCCCGGTCCTTGTCGGCTGGACCGCGGTCACCGACCACCTGGCGTGGCCTGCGATCGTGCTGTTCGCGATGATCGTGATCTGGACCCCGTCGCACTTCTGGGCGCTCGCCGTGCGATATCGGGAGGACTACGAGACTGCGAACGTCCCGATGTTGCCGGTGGTCGTGCCTTTCGAGCGGGTGGCGCGCCAGATCATCTGGTACTCGGTGGCGTTGGTGGCGACCTCCCTGGTGTTCGGCGCCGTTGCCCACTCAGGGTGGATCTACTGGGCGGCAGCCGTTCTTGCCGGCGGTCTGTACCTGGCAGATGCTTTCCGCCTGCGTCGCGAGGGGGGAACCCCGAAAAGCGCCATGCGCTTGTTCACCTACTCGATCACCTACGTAACGGTGGTCTTTGTCGCCATGGCGCTCGACGTACTCGTCCGCTACCGCTGATCGCGCCATCCCGCATCCACGGCCAGAGGCGGCCTCATTCCCACTTGAAGCTCAGGGCCGCAACCACAGGCGCGGCGACTGCCCAGAGGGCGAGCACTATCCAGCCCTCGGTCGCGTTCGATCCTGATCCGAGCGTGGTGTGCAGTGCGTCCGACAAAGCTGCTGTCGGGAGGAGGCGGGCGAATGAGGCCAGCGCCCCGAGCTCGTGAAGGGGGAAGATGACCCCGCTGATGAGGAGCAGGACAACGTACACGCCGTTCGCAACCGCGAGTGTCACCTCGGCCCGCAGCGCCCCCGCCATGGCGAGCCCGATCCCGGCGAAAGCGATCGTTGCCAGGAGAACGGCGACAACTGCCAGCCCGGCGGACGGGTGCGGCCGCCAGCCGAGCGCCAGCGCGACACCGACGAGGAGGACCACTTGGACGATCTCGACCACGATGACCGAGACGATCTTGGCGGTCAGTAGCACGGGCCTGCCGAGCGGCGTGGCACCCAGCCGTTTCAAGACGCCGTAGCTGCGCTCGAAGGCCGTCGCGATCCCCAGGCTCACCATCGCCGTGGACATGACAGCGAGTGCGAGGATACCGGGAGCCAGGAAGTCGACACGATGACGAGTGCCCGTCGCCAGGACCGGCACAAGGGTGAAAAAGACAAGGAGCAGGACAGGAATTCCAAGCGTGACGAGCAATGTCTCCCCTCGTTCGAGGGTCATCCGGGTTTCGGCTGCGACCTGAGCCCGGAGCGCGCGGAGGTTCATGCCCGTGCTCTGCCCTTGCGGCTCGGCCGACTTGGGGCCGAGGAAGAGCCTCGGTCGCTAGCGCCGGCGGGCGCCGCCGCGCCCGCGGTCAGCCGCAAGAAGACGTCCTCGAGCCGTTGGCGTCCGGCCCGAAGGTCGCCCAACTGAAGATCATGCTCGGCAAGCCACCCGGCGAGCTCCGCCACGAGAGCGGGCACGGGCGGTGCCGACACCAGGTACTCGCCCGCCGGGCCTTCGCTGACCGGCGCGCCGAGCCGGACGGAGAGCTCGCTCAGGGCGAGCCCAGGTTCGGCGGCGAAACGGAGCTCTTCGGACTCGCCTTGGATCTCGCCTTGACGCCCAGCGGCGACGACCTTGCCGTGGTCGATTATGACCACCCGGTCGGCGATGCGTTCCACTTCGTCGAGTTCGTGGCTCGTGAGGATCACGCACACTCCGTCCGATCGCAGGCCGGCGACGATGTCGCGCACTGCGATGCGACCTGCCGGGTCGACGCCAGCGGTCGGCTCGTCCAAGAAGGCGACCCTGGGCTTGCCGATCAGTGCGAGGGCGAGCGCCAGCCGCTGCTGTTCCCCGCCCGACAGGCGTTTGTAGGCTGTGCGCGCGACCGACCGGAGCCCGACGAGATCGATGAGGTCATCGGGGTCCCGGGGGTCCTCGTAATAGGCGGCGAAGAGCCGGACGGCGCGCTCGGCGTTCATGATCGGGTAGATACCGCCCCGCTGCAGGACGACACCGACCCGGGCCGTCAGCTCGGAACGGGCGGACCAGGGGTCGAGCCCGAGAACCCGTGCGCTGCCGCCGTCGGCCCGTATGAAGCCCTCGAGTGTCTCCACTGTGGTGGTCTTGCCGGCTCCGTTGGGGCCGAGCAGGGCTACGACTTCGCCGAAATCGGCATCGAAGCTGACGCCGTCGACCGCGACGAGATTCCCGTAACGAACGACGAGGTGATCGACCTCCACAGCAGGCATCGCCGAGAGGCTACCTGCGGTGGATCTCTCAATCGGGGCGGGGATGCCCCGCAGTCGGCGACCGGGGCGGGCTCAGCGGCGCGGCGACTCGAACCGGTAGCCGAGGCCGCGGATCGTCGTGATGAGAACGGGCCTCGACGGGTCCTGCTCGATGCGCGATCTCAGCCGCTTGATGTGCACGTCGAGCGTCTTGGTGTCGCCCACGTAATCCATCCCCCACACCCGGTCGATCAAGGTGTCACGCGTCACGACCCGTCCCGGGTTGCTGAGGAGCATCTCGAGCAGCTCGAACTCCTTGAGCGGCAGCTTTATCTCCTCTCCGCGAACGATGCACTCGTGGCGCCCGAGATCGAGCACGACATTGCCGACTTGAAGGATCTCGTCCGGTCGGAGACCCGAAGGGGCGGGTATCCGCTCACCGTCGCGCTCGGTCAAGTTTCCGCCCCAGTGCTTCAGTGACGTCGTCTGGTCGACGCCCTCGGCACCGTTCCTCTCGGCTCCCGCCTGGTGGGGCGCGCCACCCGCGACCTTGCCGCTCTGGGTCCTGCCCAAGTTGGTGCCGGCGCGTGGACCAGGGGCGCGGCGGAGAACCGCGCGCATGCGCGACACGAGCTCGTGGACCCGGTACGGCTTCGCGACGTAGTCGTCAGCGCCGACTTCGAGCCCTACGACGGTGTCGAGCTCCGTCGACTTGGCGGTGACCATGATGATGGGTACCGTCGAATTCGCCCGGATCGACCGGCAGACGTCGATACCTGACAACCGGGGGAGCATCACGTCGAGCAGGACCAGGTCGGGCTGGTCGGCTGCGAACCGCTCGAGTGCCTCGACGCCGTCGCGAGCCACCGTTACGGAAAAGCCCTCCCTCTCCAGGTTCACGGTCAGCGCGTCAACGAAGGACTCCTCATCCTCGACCACCAGGACGCGGGCGGGCGGGACGCCGCGGTCGTCGTCCGCTGAGTTGCCCGTGTCGGAGGAATGGCTGGTCGGGAGGTGTACCGGGGGCTTGTTGGCAGGCCGGGCGAGGTTTCGTGCGGCGGACCATTCAATCTCGAGGCGCTCCCGCTCGGTGGAGAGCCACGAGGTCCGGCGGCGTTGTCGCGTGGTCAAAGGTCAGTCCTTGGTTGGCGTGGGAGCCTCAATGTGAACGTCGACCCTTCTCCTTCTCGGGACTCGACCTGGACGCTGCCCCGATGATTGGCGGCCACGTGCCAAACGATAGCCAAGCCGAGGCCAGTCCCGCCTGTCGAGCGGCTCCGGCCCGCGTCGACGCGGTAGAAGCGTTCGAAGATCCGCTCGAGATCGCGCGACGGGATGCCTATCCCGTGGTCTTCCACGACAACGACGACATCGTCGGCTTCGGCGCGGCCAATGCAGGTGACGCTGGAGTCGGGTGGTGAGAACTTCACGGCGTTCTCGAGCAGGTTGTAGACGGCCGAGGTCAGTTGGCGGCGGTCCCCCAGCACGACCACGGGCGGGTCAGGCTCTTCGAGCGTGACCTTGATCTGAAGCTGGCTAGCCGCCTCCCGGACGCGTTCTGCGGCTTCGGCCATCACGAGGTTGATCAGCACCGGCTCGCGTGGAGGCGATTCCTCGTTCTCGATCCGCGAGAGGTCGAGAAGATCGTCGATGACCCTGCTGATGCGGAACGCCTCGTTGTAGATCCGGTGCGCGAGGCGCTGGACCACCTGCGGCTCGTTCTCGGAGAGCAGGGTCTCGGCCAGAAGTCCGACTGCGCCCATCGGCGTCTTCAGCTCGTGGCTGACATTCGCAACAAAGTCGCGCCGGACGTCTTCGAGGCGACGCCTCTCGGACACGTCCTCGATGACCGCGATCACACCGAGGGCGCGCTGGCCGTTGTCGATGCTCTCCGCGCGAACGACCAGAGTGCGCCTCGGCGGCCCGTACAGCTCCAGCACCCTCTCTTCGTGAGCACCGGGTGCCGTTGCGGCGAGGAGCTCCTCGACGGCCTGGGCGGCGAGCGCGTCGCCATGCCGGCTTCCGATGAGCGCGACGGCTTTGCTGTTGCGGAACACGGTCTCGCCGCGCTCGTCGGTTACGAGCACCGCCTGGGGAAGGGTGTCGAGTGCCCGCCGGAGCCGGATGGCCTCGGAACTCGCTTCTGCGACAGCTTCGGCAGCCCGGTCCGTCGCGCGCTCCAGGACGACGAGCACTTCCTCGAAGTCCTTTGCGTCTTTTTGGGGCGAGTCCGCGCCTAGCCGCGACGCCAGCGCCTGCAGTCGCTGGCGCAGCCCGGTCCGACCTCGGCGAGCTGCGACCAGCGCCGTCGCCGTGATGAGAACGATCACCACGACGACGGTGATGACGAACTCGAGAACCGTCACGTGTAACACCCTGCTCACTTCCCCCAGCATTGCAGGCCGGCGAGCCGAAAGCGCAACCGCCCACCACTGCGGTCCTCTCTCGCGTCTCTTGCGGTAGGTCGCGCGGTAGCGCGGACGACAAGTCTTCTGGCGCACGTCACCGCACAGACGCGGACAGCTCGCCGAGGACTCGGCCAAGCAATTCACCGTCCCGAAAGGTAGGCAGATGTCCGTCTCGCCGCCCGCTCTCCTGCTCGCCGGCATCGTCTCGATGACCCCGAGCTCCTCGGCTCTGCCGGGCCAGTCCACGATCCAGCAGCTGACCAACGGCCTGGGTTGGTGGGCGCTCGCAGCGTCGCTCGTCGGCCTCGTCCTTGGCGCTGCTGCCTGGGCGCTCGGAAGCCACACGAACAACTACCAGTACGCGAACACCGGCCGGAAGGCGGTGCTCGCCTCCGGCGTTGCCGCCCTTTTGATCGGGGCCGCTCCGACGCTCGTGAACTTCTTGTTCCAGACCGGTCATGGGATCCACTGACGTTCTTCACCAGGTGGCGCCGCTGAGCTCGGCCCGCGGGCTCGCGATGTCGCCCAGGGCACAACACGCCAGCGGCACCGGCGGCCTCGCCGGGATCCTGCGAACGATCGAGGGCACGGTCGGAACCCTGTCCCACACGATCGGGGGCGTGTTCAGCGGTGTCGGGGGAGCCGGCCTCGTGGGCTCGCTCACCAAGGCGCTCCTCGACGGATTCTTCCGCGATCTCTTGGCGTGGGTCGCGAGCGGGGCGGCCTCTCTGGTCGCGGTCCTGGCCAAAGTGTTGTCGTCCACCACCGAACCCGTGCTGTCCGGCAGCGCTTTTCGCTCCGAGTTCGACGTCATGGCAGTCCTCGGTGCCTCTGTCGCCGTGCCTTTGTTGGCCGTGGGGGCGATACAAGCGATCATCCGTCAGCAGCCCGGAGAACTGCTCCGGAGCGCGCTCGTTCGGCTTCCGTTGGCCCTGTTGTTCACGGGCGTGAGCGTCCAGCTGGTCGCTCTCGGGTTGGCGGCGACGGACCAGGCGAGCGCAATGGTGCTCGGGGCAGCCGGCGATCCGGCGCATCGGCTCCTGGCGGGCTTGGTCGCGGGGCTCGGAGAGGCGGGAGGGCCCGGGCTGGCGGCTTTCGGGGCCTTTCTCGTCGTGCTTACTGCCGCCATAGTCGCCTTTGTCCTCTGGCTCGAGCTGGCCGTCCGATCAGCCGCGATCGCGGCCGCTTCGCTGTTCTTGCCCTTGGCGCTCGTAGGTCTGGCGTGGCCGGCGACAGCGCACTGGGCGCGCAGGCTCGGTGAGACCCTCACCGCCCTTGTGCTGTCGAAGCTGGTCATAGCGTCTGTGCTGGCGCTTGCGGCTGGCTTGTTGGGCAGCTCGAGCAGTGTCGCGGGCGTGGTCGAAGGAGTGGCCCTGCTCGCTGTCGCGGCCTTTGCACCCTTCGCTCTCCTGAAGCTCGTACCGGCTGTGGAGGCGGGTGCCGTTGCCCACCTCGAGGGTCTAAGCCGGCGGCCCGTTCGCGCCGGCGAGCGTCTTGGCACCTCGATCGCAGGCCTGGAAATAGGCGGGATCAGTGGGGCGGGTGGCCTTTCTTCACCGGCGTCGAAGGGCTCGGCCGGCCCGGGTGCGGGTGGCTCGACCCTGCGGACTCTCGACCACCTCGGTGCGGGGTCGTTCACAACAGACCGGCCCAGGGCGCAAGGCGCGTCGCCCTCTGATTCGGGGCCAGCCGGTCCCGGTCCCGCCCACCCTACGGTTCCGGTGGGTCCCCTCGGCACCTCCGCCGACATCGCCCGCCCAGTCGGGTCCTCGTCGGTTGCCGATCGCGCTCGTCGGCAAGAGGCGACGAGCGATACGACCCAAGAGGCAGAGATTGCCCGCTGGACCATGCTGCTATCACAGGGCGACCGGCAACGTGGCTGAGGAAACCACCCGCTACCAACTCGGGCCACGCAGCCGTCGTGGGCTCGTGGCGGGGTGGAGGGGCGGGCAGCTGACAGCCGTGGGTGCTGGTCTTGTGGCCGGTGTGCTGCTGCTGCGTTCCGTCGGTGGAGCCGGCGGTGCTTTGCTCGCCTTCGTCAGCGTCGCCTCTGCGGTGGCGTTTTCCACCCTGCCGCTCGCCGGCAGGAGTGCCGAACAATGGACGCCCGTCGTGGCCTGCCACCTCGCGCGTCGAGCCGGTGTGTCGCGCCGGGGCCGCAGCGCCTTGTCCACTCTCGAGCTTGACGAGATCCCTCTCGGGCCTGCGGGCAGGAGCATCGGTGTTGTCGTCGACCGCGCGGCGGGCACGTGCACGGCGGCAGTGCGGGTCGGGGGGTCCGGATTTGCGCTCGGGGACGAAGAAGAGCGGGCGCAGCGAATCGCGGCCTGGTCGGGCGTGCTGGCGGGGTCGGCGCGCGACGGCGGGGCCCTTCACCGACTGCAATGGATGGCGCGTTGCCTGCCCGGTGGTTTGGACGACGATATGGCGCCGACAAAGGCCCCCGACCGAGGAGTCGCCTCTGGTAGCTACCGGTCGTTGCTCGAGCAGGCGGCTCCCCTGCTGTGGAGACAAGAGGTGATCGTCGCTTTGTCGGTCCGTGCCACCGGGAGGTCCTCACGGCGCGCCAGCGACAGGGCCGACCGGATCGTCGACGAGCTGGAGGCATTTGAGCGGCGCTGCCTCGCCGCGGGCCTCGAGGTCGACGGTGTCCTAACGCCCCCGGCACTTGCCGGCGCCATCCGGAGCTCGTTCGCAGTGGGCGGGGCTCCGAGAGGCGTCGCCGACGCCTCGCCCTGGCCGCTAGGGGTCGAGGAGGGCTGGTCGGCTGTGCGCACCGACGCGACGTGGCACGCGACCTACTGGATCGCCGAGTGGCCGCGAAGCGGCGTCGGGAGTGGTTTCCTGCTCCCTCTCATGTTGGACGGTGGTCTGCGGCGGACCATCTCCGTGACGATGGCGCCTGTGGCGCCGCTCCGTGCGGTCCGGCGGGCCGAGCACGACCGCACCTCAGGCGCTGCAGACGTCGAGCTTCGGCAGCGTCACGGTTTTGCGGTCACCGCCCGCACGCGCCACGAGCACGAAGCGACCACGCGCAGGGAGCTAGAGCTTGCCGAAGGTCACTCCTTCTTCCGTTTCACCGGCTATCTGGCGGTGACTGCGGACGATGAGGCGGCGCTCTCAGCTGCGTGCAGTCGCCTCGAACAGGTTGGTTTACAGGCTCAGCTCGAGTTGCACCGCATGTACGGCGCCCAGGGTGAGGGTTACACCTGCACTTTGCCGACGGGCCGGGGATGCGCGTGAAGTTGCCCGCTCATGAGTCGACGACGGCCCAGCTCGGAGCCGCGTACCCGTTCGCCGCCTCGCCTCCGCTTCCCACCAGACGAGTGCTCATCGGCCAAGACCTTGCCGGCGGTCCCTTCGCTCATGACCCCTTCGAGCTATACGCGGCAGGCACTGTGACGAACCCGAACGTCACAGTGCTCGGCCAGATCGGACGGGGCAAGAGCGCCCTCGTGAAGACCTATCTGCTCCGGCAGGCGGCGTTCGGACGACAGATCGCCGTGCTCGACCCGAAGGGGGAGTACGGGCCCCTCGCCCGCGCGCTGGGCTCGCGCCCGATCGCGCTCGCGCCCGGCGGCCCCATCCGTGTGAACCCGCTGGAGGGAACCGCGGCGCCGCCCGGCCCGGCTGCGGCACGCCACCGCCTCGGTCTCCTCGGGACGCTCGCGACCGCATGCCTGCGCCGCCCATTGTCACCTCGCGAGCACGCCGCGCTCGAACTTGCCCTCAGTGCTGCGACCCGGGCTCAGCTGGTGAAGGACAGCGGCCCCCCGACCTTGCCGGATGTCGTCCGGTCACTTCTCCGACCTCTGGCCGAGTCGGCAAGGGTGGTCGGTACGACGAAGGCAGGACTCGAACTGGACGGGCGCGATGTCGGTCTCGAGCTGCGAAGGCTCGTCGAGGGAGACCTCGCCGGGATGTTCGACGGCCCGACGACAGCGGGCATCGACCCCGGGTCCGGGGTGCTTGTCGTCGACCTCTCCGCCGTCTACCACTCCGAAGCCATCGGTGCGCTCATGGTGTGCGCCTCCGCCTGGCTGCAGGCCATGACGTCACGAAGCGAGGCTCACACGATCCTTGTGGTCGACGAGGCCTGGGCGATCCTGACCGAGCTGGCCGTGGCGCGCTACCTCAGGTCATCTTGGAAGTTGGCGCGTGCCAACGGGCTTGCGAACGTTGCCGTCTGCCACAGGGCGTCCGATCTAAAGGCGAGCGGCCCGGTGGGCAGTGAGCAGAGCCGGCTCGCCGAGGGCCTCCTCGCCGACTCCGAGACCGTCGTGTGCTACGCGCAGCCGGCCTCCGAATTGCCGGCACTTGCCGACCTGCTCGGCTGCTCCCACAAGGAGCTGGAAGTCCTCCCGCGTCTACGCCGTGGCGTGGCCTTGTGGATGGTGGGAAGGCGCCGCTATCTCGTCGAACATCTCCTCGGTCCCGACGAGCGCGCCATCGTGGACACGGACGCAAGGTTGACGGGCCAGGCAGATCCGTGACGATCGCTCGGCTGGCGCGGGTCGGGTGGGGCAGACAGTGAGCGCGCCGCCTCCTTCACGTCGCGGCCGGCCCGGCCCTCGACGTGCGGCCACGGCGGCACGGTCGTCCGCAAAGCTCCAGGACCGCGATCGCGTCGTCCTCGTCGCCGCGCTGGTCTGCCTGGGCTTGTCGTGGGCGATCTGGCTCGCAGGAGGTCTCCTGGCATTCGTGAACTCCGGTAGCTGGCAAGAGGTCCCGGTGATCCAGGCGCCCATGCTGCTCGCCGGCTTGATCGCTCATCCGAGCACCCCTGTCGAGGCTTGGCCGCCCTCTGTTCGAAGCAGCCTTCCAGGATCCGCCGCCACCGACGCTTGGCTCGGGATGCTGGCACTGCTCGGTGTCTCGGCGGCCTCCTTGTTGGCGTGGCGCCGGTGCGATGTACGGGGTCATCGGGGTGCCGCGGGCCCCGAGCGGAGCCGTCGGGGAGCGGCGCCGCCGTCAACCGGCACGTCTCGGTCCCGACTTTTCGGGGGTCTCGGCCCTCTGTCGGCGCTGAGGCCGCCCGCAAAGGGCCCGGGTTGGGCGCAACCTCGCGACCTGCGGGCCTTGCACGTACCCAAGGTCACGGGCGACCGGATCGTACTCGGGACCCATGGCCGCCGACTGCTGGCGGCTGAGTCCCGGCATTCGGTCATGGTTGTGGGGCCGACGCAGTCCGGCAAGACGACGGGGCTCGCGATCCCTGCCATCCTCGAATGGTCCGGGCCCCTGCTGGCGACAAGTGTCAAGGCGGACCTCTTGCTGGCTACGTCCGAGTGGCGCGGATCACTCGGTGCGGTCCAGTACTACGACCCGACTGGTTCGGTCGGCCTTCTGACCGACAGATCGCGGCCATCGGGATGGTCTCCCCTCGCCCAGGCCTGCACCTGGTCGGGCGCGAGACGCATCGCCGCGGCCCTGTGCTCGGTCGCCAGAGCGGGGGAAGGGGGGATGGAGGACGCCGGGTTCTGGTACGCGAACGCGGAGAAGCTCCTGGCCCCGCTACTTCTTGCCGCCGCGACGGCGGGAGCCTCGATGGCGGACGTTGTCAGGTGGCTGGACGAGGAGGAGACGGCGGAGGTCCTCCTGGCGCTCGAGCTCGCCGGAGTGCCGGAGGCCCTGCGGGCTGTCCGCGCCAGCTTCGGGCGGGAAGAGCGCCAGCGCGCCTCGGTCTACGCCACCGCCGAGACGGTCGTGGCCGGCTTTGCCGACCCTGCCGTCGCCGCCTCGGCCGAGACTTGTGACATCGACCCTGCTGCCCTTGTCGCGGGCGGTGCCGGCTCCCTTTACTGTTGCGCGCCCGCGAGGGAACAGGAACGCCTCGCCCCTGTCTTCACGGCCATCGTGCGGGAGGTGCTCGACGCGGCCTTCGCGCGGGTGGCGGCGACGGGCCGGCCCCTCGATCCGCCGTTGCTCGTCGTGTTGGACGAGGCGGCAAGCGTCGCCCCTCTTGCCGACTTGGACCGGGTCTTGGCAACGGCCGCGGGTCACGGGGTCCAGCTGGTAACGGTTTGGCAGGACCTTGCCCAGGTCGAGTCGCGTTACGGCAGTCGTTGGGCCACGGTCGTGAACAACCACCGCGCGAAGATCGTGTGCTCGGGGATCGCCGACCCGTTGACCCTGCAGCACGTCGGGGCCTTGCTCGGCGACGAGGAGAGAGCCGAGCAGTCCTGGACGGTTGGCGACGACGGCCGGCGCAGCCGCACCGAGGCCGTCACCGTGCGGGCGCTCGCACCTCCGGGCTGGCTGCGTCAGCTGCCTCCTGGCGAGGGCGTTCTCGTCTACGGCAGCTTCCCTCCGGCGCGTATCGCCTTGCGGCCGTTCTTCTCCGACCGCGAGCTCGCGAGCCGGGCGTTGGGCATCTCACCTCAGTGACGTCGCCTCTTGTTCGGTCGGTGGCACCTCGCCCGGAGACGGTGTTGAAGCCTCACGCCTCGACAGGCGAGAACCTGGTCGGGACACGCCGCGCCAGGTTGACGGCGTGGTCACCCAGGCGTTCGTAGAAGCGACCCACCAGAGCCAGTTCGATCGCCACCACGACGGGTGTGTCGGCTGCGACGAGCTCCGCGATGAACGAAACGTGAAGATCGTCCATCTCGTCGTCCAGGGAAACGAGGCGTTCGGTTGTGCTCCGGGCGTCGCCGCCGTAGCCGTCCGCGGCGATACGCCACATGGCGCAGGCGACTTCGCCCATTCGCTGGACGTAGCCGCGCAGGCGGGCGGGCATCTCGGCGGGAAGATTGCGTGTTGCGCGTCGCGCGACGTGCTCGGCCAGGTCACCGCTTCGTTCCAGCTCGGGCAGCATCCCGAGCACAGCCAGCAGGTACTGCGTCTCGGCCGGATCCGGGGGGCGGTCGAGCAGCCGCGCCTGTACGGAAGCCTCGAGCTCCTGATAGAGGGCATCGATGTCCGCGTCCGCGGCGACGAGGATCCGGGCAGCCTCGTGGTCGCCGCTGACCATCGCATGGGTCGCCCCGGCGACGGCGTTCTCCACGAGCGCGAAGAGCTGGATCACCTGACGGTCGATGAGGGCGATGTCGATTGGCGCCCGGGCCTCGCGGCGCACCGCACTCAGGATCCGGTCCGGGCCTTCCGTGCCCTCACCCCGGACGCGACCATCCGTCGCCGCTTCTGTCGCCGGAGCGTGATCGGGACCACTCCGACCTTCGGTGAGCTGCGCGACGTTGTTGTCAGGAAGCGCGAATTGCGCCATGGCGATCACGGTACCGGCCGCGGGTGGAGCCCGCAGCGAGAATGCACCCTGGTGACAGGATCTCACGAAGCTTTCATGCCCGCGCGGCCCTCTGGACACCTGGAGTTCGCCGTTTGTTCACTCTCATCGCGTACGGTCGGACCCGGTGGAGAAGCGAGACGCGATGACAGTTCTCAGCGGCCGTCGCCTCAGCCTCGTGTACTCCGCTCGTACCGGCCCTGGCCCGGGGTCGTGCGCCTTCACCCCCCTCGCCCTCGCAGCCACCCCTGACGCGCAGCACCCCCTAGTTGTGCGTCACCTCTCCAACCTTTGCGGTGCCGCCCGGATTGCCGGCCGGGCGGGCGATCGCGGCGAGGCACCGAAGGACGCACCTCCGTGGGACGCGGCATGACGGTATCGGCGGCCGTACGGACGGACTCCGAGGGACCAGCCCTCCTCTTTCCTTGGAGCGTCCGTCGGCCGCCGCAAGCTCAATAGGCGAGCAGCGCCCGCGCGGCAACGACTATGTCCTGGGTTTGCGGGAGGATCGCCTGCTCCAGGGTGGGTTCGTAAGCGACGAAGGTATCGGCGGCGCCGACTCTCGAGATCGGCGCATCCAGCTCACGGAAGCACGCCTCTCCCGTCCAAGCGGCCACCTCTGCCCCGAAGCCGCCCGTCAGCACGTCCTCGTGCACCACTAGGAGGCGAGAGGTCCGCGCGACAGAGGACGCCACCGCCTCTTTGTCCCAGGGGATCAGGCAGCGGAGGTCGATGACCTCGACGCTCACGGCGCCGGCTGCGAGCTCTTCTGCGGCCTCCAGCGACTTGTGCACCGTGGCACCCCACGTGACGATCGTGAGGTCGCTGCCCTGGCGTACCGTCGCGGCCTTGCCGAGCGGGATCATGTACTCGGCCGGCGTGAGCGGGTCCCGGCCGTACTTCTGGCGGAGCAGGTGCTTGTGCTCCAGGAACAGCACGGGGTCTTCGCACCGGAAGGCGGTGCGGAGCAGACCGGCCGCATCGCTGGATCGGGACGGCATGACGATGATGAGACCCGGGATGTGGGCGAAGATGGACTCACCGCATTGCGAGTGCCAGATGGCGCCGCCGGTCAGATAGCCGCCGATCGCTACTCGGATCACCAGCGGAACGGTGAACCGCCCTTCTGAGCGCCACCGCATCGTCGCCGCCTCGGCTTGTATCTGTTGCATGGCCGGCCAGATGTAGTCGAAGAACTGGATCTCGGTGCAGGGGCGAAGTCCACGCAGGGCCTGGCCGATCCCGCGTCCGATGATGTTGGCCTCGGCGAGCGGGGCGTTGTAGCACCGTGCCTTCCCGAACTCGCGTTGGAGCCCGTGTGTGGTGCCGAAGACTCCGCCTTTTCCCTCCACGCGGTCGATGATGTCCTCGGTGGCGTCGGCAACGTCCTGCCCGAACACTCGAATGCGCTCATCGGACCTCATCTGCTCGAAGAGCACAAGCCTGATCGCCTCGCCCATGCCGACGAGCTTGAGGTCGTCGTCCACCGCACCTGCGACCAGGAGGTTCGGGACAAGTCCGGGCTTCGGCTCGGGGATGACAGGCAGCCCCAGCACGTGGTCGGTCACCGTCGTCGGATCGGGTGGGCGCGACCCCAGGACCTGCTGCGCGGTCTCAGCGATCAGCGATCGAACGATCCTCCGGGTCTCGCCAGCCTCAGCAGCTGTGAGCACACCGGCTTCGATCAGCTCGCGTTCGAAGCGGAGGATCGGGTCGCGCGCTGCTTCCTGTTCGAGGTCGTCCCCGGACCGGTACTTCGACTGGGTGTCCTGGGATGAGTGCGAGTACGGCCGGGTCACCATCGCATGGATGAGGCAGGGGCCTTCACCGGCGCGCACGCGCGCCGTCGCCGCCGCGGCGAGCGACCTGCAGGCGAAGTAGTCGGTGCCGTCGACCTTGTGGACGGAGAGGCCGGGGAAGCCCCGCACGAGATCGGAGATTGGCGCCGGTGCCTGTTCGGACGCCGGCACCGAGATGGCCCACCCGTTGTCCTGCACGAGGTACAAGAGCGGGAGGTGCAGCTGGCAAGCGGTGTTGAGGCTCTCCCAGAACTCGCCCTCCGAGGTTGCCCCCTCGCCGAGCGACACGTAGGTCAATTCGTCGGTCCGGGCGGTGCAGCCAGGCAGGTCCCTTTCGACGATGTAGCGGGAGGCCTCGGCACATCCGACGGCGGGAAGGCACTGGCTGCCGGTGCAACTGGACTGCGAGACGATATTGAGTGCTTCGCTCCCCCAGTGAGCCGGCATCTGGCGACCCCCCGAGCTCGTGTCCTCGCACGAGCCGACCGCCTGGAGCAGGATGTCGCGGGGTGTCACCCCGAGGCCCAAGACGAGCGCCTGATCCCTGTAGTAGGGGAAGAGCCAGTCATAACCCGGGCGAAGCGAGCGTGCCACTGCCAGCCCCAGCGCCTCATGGCCGGCTCCGGCTATCTCGAAATAGACCCGGCTCTGGCGTTGGAGGGTGATGGCACGGTCGTCCAGGGCGCGCGAGATGCACGCGAGCCGGAAGTCCTCGATGAGCTCGGAGCGGTCGATGCCCCGGTACAGCAACGACGTCGGCTTTGGCTCACCGGTGCTTACGGCCGGAGGGTCTTTGTGGGCTCGGTCCGAGAGCTCGGCGGCCCGCGCAGGGCGGCCGGGAGACAAGGCGGTCGTGCGCGTCGACTTCGTCAAATGGACTCACCCCCCTTGGCGTCGGTGCCACCACCATAAGGTGAGCGGAACGGTTCGCGCCGTATTGACAGACGAGCACGGTCGTCCGGCGGGTACCACCGGAGAGCTGTCGCATCACCCGGCGGGGCAACTGCCGCGGAGATCCAGGCGCTTTATGCGGCACGCCCGGCGCCTGTAGCCTTCGCGGTTCGTGGGCCTGCCGACTCGACCGACGACAGCGCCACGCCCGCGGCGTCGGGGGATCCGGCTAGCCACCTTGGCGGTGATCTGCGTTTCGGCCCTGGTGGTCAATGTGGACAACACGATCCTGAACGTGGCGCTTCCGACTCTCGTGCGCAAGCTACACGCCACCTCGAGCGGGCTGCAGTGGATCGTCGACTCCTACGCGATGGTCTTTGCCGGCCTCTTGCTTGTCGGCGGCAGCCTGGCTGACCGATTCGGCCGCAGGCGCTTTTTCTTCATCGGTCTGACCCTCTTCGGCGGGGCCTCCACGGGCGCCGGGTTCTCGGGTTCGGTGGGATACCTGATCGCGTGGCGGGCGGTCATGGGGATGGGCGCGGCGCTGACGATCCCAGCTTCGCTCTCGATCATCAACGACGTCTTCCGCGACCCGATGGAGCGGGCCCGTGCCATCGGTGCCTGGGCCGGGACGATCGGGCTCGGCATCGCGATCGGTCCCATCGCCGGCGGCCTGCTGCTTGCGCGGTTCTGGTGGGGTTCGGTCTTCCTCGTCAACGTCCCGATCGTCGTGGCAGGGTTCGTAGGGGCCCTGATGCTTGTGCCCGACTCGAAGAACCCCGTGGCCGACCCGCCTGATCCCGCCGGGGGGTTGCTTTCCATCGCCGGCTTGGGCCTGTTGCTCTGGGCGATCATCGAGGCTCCGACCGAAGGCTGGGCCTCGCCAGAGGTGATCGGTGTCGGGCTGGCCAGCATCGTCGTTCTCCTTGGGTTCGTCGTCTCCGAGGCCCGCAGCCGCCACCCGATGCTGAGGCTGGAGCTCTTTTCTGATCGTCGGTTCTCGGTAGCCGCAGGCTGTGAGAGCTTCGCGACCTTCGGCCTGTTGGGTGCGTTATTCGTGCAGACGCAGTTCCTGCAGTTCGACCTCGGTTACTCACCGCTGCAGGCCGGGCTGCGCATCTTGCCGATCGCGATCGTGCTTGTCGTCAGCGCGCCTTTGTCGCCTGTCGTGGCCCGCTTCACCGGCGTCAAGTACACGATCGCCGCCGGCCTAGCCGCCATCGCGGGCGGACTGTGGCAGGTCTCATCGGTGTCCAGCGTCACCACGACCTACGGGGATGTCCTGCCCGGCATGCTCCTGATCGGGCTTGGTGCCGGCCTGCTCTTGCCGACTGCGACGAACTCCGTCGTGGGTGCGGTCCCTCAGGGAGATGCAGGGGTCGGATCGGCCTCCAATGCCGTGGCCCTCCAGGTCGGCGGGGCGCTCGGTGTGGCGGTTTTCGGGAGCGTGTTGTCGACCCGCTACCAGGACCGCATGAGGCTGGCGCTTCGGGGCCGGCACGTCCCGCTGGTCGCCATGCATGCCATCCTCGGGTCCTTGGGCGGTGCCCTTGCCGTGGCGGACCGCGCAGGCGGCGCGACGGGCGCCCTGTTGGCGCGTGCCGCACGCGCCGCGTTCATGAACGGTAACAAGGTGGCGCTCGGCGTCGGCGGAGTCGTCGCCCTCGCGGGGGCTCTTCTCGTGCTGGTCGGCCTTCCGTCGCGGATCTCGCCACCCTCGCCCGGCCACGCTCCGGCCACCGATGATCTGAATCGCCGACCAGGTTCGTAGACACGCGGGGGTCCGCATGCACGAAGCCGCCCCGATGCGTCTAACCTGATGACAGTCCTCGGAAAGGAAGGCAGGTGATCACCGGGATGCTTGCCGATCTCATTGGTCCCGACAGCTTGATCGTGATTGCAGTCGTCGTCGTCGTGCTCCTCTTCGGAGGGTCACGGCTACCCAAGCTCGCTCGCGGGCTCGGCAGCGCGTCCCACGAGTTCAAGAAGGGCATGGAGGAGGGCGACCCGGACAAGGGTGACGCTTCCGCCTCCAAGGGTGACGACAAGACGTCCGGCCCAGTCCAGTCCAACTGAGCCACACCATTCGACGCATCCTCAGGTGACGGCGTCGAGCGGGTCGTCGCGTCGACAGGTCCCCTTTGGCGGGCACCAGCTGGCCGAGTATGCCCTGGCAGCCGCTCTGGTCGTCGTGGGCGTGCACATGGGCGGTCGCCCGGCAGTAGTCCTGGTGGTCGGCGGCGCCGTGGTCGGAGCGTTCGCTTTTGTGACCAAGGGGCCGCTCGCGGCCCTGAGGGTCATTCCGAAGCGGCTGCACATCTACCTCGACCTGGTTCTTGCCGCCGCGTTCGCAGTCTCGCCCTTGTTGTACATGCATGACCTGCAGATAATCGCCATCGTCCTCAGTGAGGCCGTGGCTGTTCTCCTCGTGCGCATGTCGCTCACGACCGAGATCGTCCCGCGCCCGCGTCCCAACAGGCGCGCCGCGCAGGTGGGCATGATGGACGGCACGGGCGCCGCCGGCGCTTCGGACGCAGTCTCGACGGTTGCCGCGACGGCAGGCCGCGTCGTGGGAACTGCGGTGTCCAGGGTCCGTAGCTCCGATGCTCCCTTGGTGGCGGCACGGGGTCTCGGTCGGGTGACCGGGCAGGCGCGACGCCTCGGACGCGCAGCCCGCGCCGCGAAGACGACGGACGCGCCCTAGTCCTTCGCGTATCCCTGGGTCGCCCGCGGCGCCCGGTGGCTGACGGCGCGGCGGGCACCAGATCGGCCCTCGCCCGAGCCGCC
>JBKQHU010000030.1:0-12612 GCA_052148655.1 Acidimicrobiales bacterium | reverse complement strand
CTTCGGGTCCGTACCGTCGCGGTAGCAGCGCAGCAGCATCGGACAACGCAGTAAGACCTCGCCCAGGGTGATTCTCACCTCGACGCCTTCGAGACCGACACCGTCGTACACGACGCCCGAGCCGGTCTCCGTCATGCCGTAGGTGGCCACGACGTTCTCGGGCCTGGCGGCCGGGGGCTGCTGGCCGCCCACGACGATGGTCCGGAATAGGCGGGCGCCGTCCGGTCCGAGACGGGCAAGGGCGGCAGGTACGAGGGAGACGAGCGTGGCGCCGCGGTTGCGCGCCGCGGCGGTGGCCTCCGCCACGGCGAAACGAGGCTGGATCTCCACCGGGGTGCCCGTCTCGAGCGCCCTCGTCAGGACGGACAGGCCCCCGACGTGCGAGAGCGGCAGGCACGCGAGCCAGCGGTCCCGGGAGGGATCTACACCGAGCCGGGCGCTCGTCGCAAGGGCCGACGCTCGCACGGCGTCGTGTGTCAGCACGACGCCCTTCGGCTCGCCGGTGGTCCCGCTCGTGGCGACGACGAGGGCGTCGCCGTCTGCCACGTCCTCGCCGCCTTCGAGCGGGGCGGGGTTGCCCGAGGCGTCCACCAGGACCGATGGGCGCAGCGCCTCGATGACGCGCGCCATGGCGGGCCCGCTGAGGCGGACGTCGAGGGGGAGGAGGGCATCGCCGTCGTCCCAGCAGCGCCGCAGCGCCCCGATGAACCCCGGTCCGCCTGGCATGGCGAGGGCCACGAGGCGGCGCACGTCACAAGCGTACGGGGACGGCGGGGCGAGCCGCATTAACCTTCATCGGATGGCGGGCGGCGAATGGACCAGGCAGGGCGAGTTCGAGGACATCGCCTACGAGACGACCGACGCCGTCGCCAAGCTCACCATCTGCCGCCCCGAGGTCCGCAACGCCTTCCGCCCCCAGACGATAAGCGAGCTCTCGCGGGCCTTTGACATGGCGCGGGATGATCCCGCCATCGGGGTGATCCTCCTCACGGGTCAAGGTCCCGACGCGTTCTGCTCCGGGGGCGACCAGCGGGTGCGAGGCGACGACGGCTATCTCGGCGACGACGAGGTGGCGCGGCGCGGCATAGGCCGTCTCAACGTCCTCGACCTGCAGATACAGATCCGGAGGCTTCCCAAGCCCGTCATCGCCATGGTGGCCGGCTACGCCATCGGCGGTGGCCATGTGCTCCATCTGGTCTGCGATCTCACGATCGCGGCCGACAACGCCCGTTTCGGCCAGACCGGGCCGAGGGTGGGCAGCTTCGACGCCGGCTACGGCGCGGGCCTTATGGCGAGGACGATCGGCCTCAAGCGGGCCAAGGAGATCTGGTTCCTCTGCCGCCAGTACGACGCCGCCCAGGCGCTCGACTGGGGCCTCGTCAACGCCGTGGTGCCCCTCGACCGCCTCGAGGAAGTGACCCTGGAGTGGTGCCGGGAGATACTCGCCCTCTCGCCAATGGCGCTTCGGATGCTGAAGGCCGGTTTCAATGCCGCCGACGACGGTCTCGCCGGCATCCAGCAGCTGGCGGGGGACGCGACGATGCTTTTCTACATGTCCGAAGAGGGCCAGGAGGGCCGCAACGCTTATGTCGAGAAACGCCGCCCCGACTTCTCGCGGTTCCCACGGCGCCCCTGAGCGCGGTCGCGTCGCGCCCGTGACGTCCGCCCGTGACTGGGTGGCCGGCGCCCGCCCGCGTACCCTGCCGGCCGCGGTCGTGCCCGTCGTGGTCGGGACGGCGGTGGCGGGCGCCGACGGCTCGGTCGTCTGGTGGCGGTCGCTGTTCGCTCTTGTCGTCGCCCTCGGGATCCAGGTCGGCACCAACTACGCCAACGACTACGCCGACGGCGTGCGGGGGACCGACGCCGAGCGGCTCGGGCCTGTGAGGCTCGTGGCGGCCGGGCTCGCCACCCCCCGGGCGGTAAAGACGGCGTCGTTCTGCGCCTTCGGGGTGGCGGGCGCAGCCGGTCTCGTGCTGGCCCTCGCGACGACACCGTGGCTCGTCTTGGTGGGCGCCGCCTGCTTCGCCTCCGGTTGGTTGTACTCGGGCGGTCCCAGGCCGTATGGGTACGCGGGCTTCGGTGAGATCTTCGTGTTCGTGTTCTTCGGGCTCGTCGCCGTGATCGGCACCGCCTACCTGAGCCTCGGGCGCGTCACGGCTCTCGCCGTGATCGCAGCCGTCCCAGTCGGCCTCCTCGCCACCGCGTTGCTCGTCGTCAACAACCTGCGCGACATCGACACCGACCGGCGCGCCGGCAAGAACACCCTCGCCGTGCGCACGGGAGCGGTTGTGACGCGCCGGTTCTATACCGCTTGCGTGCTCGGTGCCTTCGCGCTGGTCGCCGTCGTCTCCCTGTACCGGCCGTTGGCCTTGATCACCTTGCTGGCTGTGGTGCCGGCCTTCCCCCCGGTCCGGCGCGTGCTGGGCGGTGCCGAGGGTCGTGACCTCATCACGGCGCTCGGCGCGACGGGGATGCTTCAGCTGGCGTTCGGCGCCCTGTTGGCTCTCGGGATCGCGCTTTGACGCGCCTTGGTGAGGCGCGGGTAGGCGTCGGGAGCGAGGAACTCCCGTACGATCTCGACGAAGGCACCGGGGCGCTCGAGGAAGACGGCGTGGCCCGCTCCGGCCACGACCTCCATCCGGGCGTTAGATCCGATGGCGTCCACCGTGCGCTCGGCGAGAGCCCTGAACTTGTCGTCCAGCGCGCCCGCCACGACGAGGACCGGCATCTCGAGGCGGCCGAGGTGTTCCCACACGGGCGTCTGCGTGCCCGTCCCAACGCTGCGCAGCGACGCCGCCAGGCCCGCGGCGGTGTTGGCGAGGCGCGAGGCCCGGTCGGCCTGCTCCGCGCTCAGGTGGGCGAAAAGCGGGCCGGAGAGCCAAGCCTCGATGAACTCCGCCACGACCGCCTCACCGCCGCCCTCGAGATCAGCCGCGCGCCGTTCGTCTTCGGCCCGGCGTCGGCGGCGTTCTGCCTCGTCGGCGATGCCCGGGTGCGCACCGACGATGACGAGGCGCTCGACGAGCCCCGGAGCCTCGAGTGCCAGGTGCAGGCAACAGCGGCCGCCGAGCGAGTAGCCGACGTAGCCCGCCTTGCCGCCCGCCTCGCCGAGGGCGCGCGCCGTCGCGTGCAGCCCGGAGCCCGGCTCGGGGAGCGGGGAGCGGCCGTGCCCGGGGAGATCCGGTGTCACGACCTCGAAATCAGCTTCGAGCTCTGCGACGACGCGCGCCCAGGAGGCGCTCGTCTGGGTGAACCCGTGCACGAGGACGGTCCTCGGTCCGTGCCCACTCGTCGTCGTGTGCAGTGCGGGCGCCCGCGGTCCCGGCGGCTTGCGGTTCTCGAAGGACATCGCGGGTGACGGTAGCGGCTGGCTTCGCGGCCACGCTCGTCGACGAGTGGGTGCGCGCCGGGCTGACAGATGCCGTTGTGGCTCCGGGCTCGCGCTCCACCCCCCTCGTGGTGGCGCTGGCCCATGAGAGCCGGATGGCACTGCACGTGCGGCTGGACGAGCGCTCGGCGGCCTTCTTCGCCCTCGGGATCGGGCTTGCGACCGGCCGGCCGGCCGTGCTCGTCACCACGAGCGGGACAGCCGCGGTCGGGGTGCACGCGGCCGTCGTGGAGGCTCATCTGTCCCGGGTCCCCCTCATCGTGTGCACTGCGGACCGGCCCCCGGAACTGCATCACGTCGGCGCGCCCCAGACCATCGAGCAGTCCGGTTTGTTCGCCGGCGCGCTGCGGTGGGCGGTGGACCCAGGTGTGCCCGACGAGGGGACCCGCTCAAGCTGGCGCTCGCTCGCCTGCCGCCTCGTCGCGGAGGCGACGGCCGGCCCGCTCGGGCCCGGCCCGGTGCATGCCAACCTCTCGTTTCGAGACCCGCTGTTGGGCACCCCCGGTGAGCTGCCCCCGGGGAGACGCAACGGCAGGCCGTGGCACCGGGTGGAGCCCGTGCAGAGGGTGCTGGACCCGGGCTCGCTCGCCGCCCTCGCCCGCCCCGCGGCAAAGGGCCTCATCGTCGCCGGCGCCGGCGCCGGGCGCCCGGAGACCATCCGCCGCCTCGCTTCGACGCTCGGCTGGCCCGTCCTGGCCGACCCGCGATCCGGCGCCCGCATCCCGGGCGAGACGGGCTCGCCGACGGTCGCCGCCGCCGATTCACTGCTCCGCGTCGAGAGCTTCGCCAACGCCCACGTACCAGAGGTCGTGCTCCGCCTCGGCCAGCCCTGGGCGTCGAAGGTCGTGGGCGAATGGCTGGCCTCGTGCTCGCAGTCCGGTGCCGTCCAGGTGCTGGTCGATCCTCACTGGGCCTGGCAGGACCCCCGCCGCGAGGCCGATGTCGTGCTGGCGGCGGACCCGGACCACGTCATGGAGGCCCTGATGACGCGCGCCCCCGAAGCCGGCGCGCCCGGCCGTTCGGCCTGGGCGGCGCCTTGGACCTGGGCGGAGGGATGGGCGCAGGCAGAGGCGGCCGCCCAGCACGCCATCGAAGGCACCCTCGGGCGCCACGCCGAGGCCAACGAGCCGGCCACAGCGCGGGCGGTTTTCGCCTGGGCACCGCCCTCGTCGACGGTGGTGGCGTCGTCCTCGATGCCGGTGCGGGACCTGGAATGGTTCGCGGCCCCGCGCCCGGACCCGCCCCGTGTGCTCGCCAACAGGGGCGCCAACGGGATCGACGGTGTGACGTCCACGACCCTCGGCGTCGCGGCCGCGGCCGGTGGCACAGGTGGTCCGGTCGTCGGCCTGATCGGCGACCTCGCCTTCCTGCACGACGCGACGGCGCTCGTGCGCGGCAGGCGCGAGCCCGCCCTGGCCGCGGTGCTGGTCGTCTTGGACAACGGCGGCGGCGGCATCTTCTCGTTCCTGCCGCAGGCTTCCGAGCTCGACGAGGCCTACTTCGAGAGGCTGTTCGGTACTCCGCAGCGCATCGACGTCGCCGACCTGGCCCGCGCCGCCGGGTGCGCCACGACCGAGGTGACATCTCGCGAGGAGGTTGCATCCAAGCTCGACGAAGCGCTCTACAGTGCCGCCCGGCACGGGCCGGCGGTCGTCGTCGTGCGCAGTGACCGCAAGGCGAACGTGGCGCTGCACACCGAGCTCGAGACCGAAGTCGCGCTCGCTCTCGGTTGACGGCGCCGTGCGGTTGGCCCCTCAGTCCCGGCAGGCACCCCGGCGTTCGCCCCGGCGCCGGCATCGTGGCACGCTTTGGGGATGTTGAAGCTCTCGGACGACCTCGCCTTTCGCGGCCTTGTCCACCAGGTCAGTGACGAGGCGCTCTGGGCCTTGCTGGACGAGGGGACGACGACGGTCTATTGCGGCTTCGACCCCACTTCTGACAGCCTTCATCTCGGCAATCTTCTCGGGATCATCACCCTGCGCCGGCTCCAGCTGGCAGGCCACCGCCCCATTCTCCTCGCCGGCGGCGGCACGGGCCTCATCGGCGACCCCGGCGGGAAGGCGGACGAGCGC
This sequence comes from Acidimicrobiales bacterium, assembly GCA_052148655.1. Taxonomy (GTDB): domain Bacteria; phylum Actinomycetota; class Acidimicrobiia; order Acidimicrobiales; family Bog-793; genus Fen-455. Next base: position 7,152 of record JBKQHU010000030.1, on the reverse strand, counting down.
CAGTTGCTGTCCAAAGAGCAGCTGGCGGCGAACCTCGAGGCCGTCCGGGTCCAGCTCGGGCGCCTGTTGGACCTGTCGGGTGAGGCGGGACGGGCCCAGGGCCTGCTGCTGGACAACTCGGCCTGGCTCTGCGCCTACGGCTTCATCGACTTCCTGCGCGACGTCGGCAAGCACTTCACCGTCAACCAGATGGTCGCCAAGGAGTCCGTGAGGTCCCGGCTCGAGCGGCCCGACCAGGGCATCTCCTACACCGAGTTCAGCTACATGCTCCTGCAGGCCTACGACTACCTCCACCTGCACGACACCTACGGCTGCCGCCTGCAGATCGGCGGAAGCGACCAGTGGGGCAACATCACCTTGGGCCTGGAGCTCATCCGCAAGCTCCGCGGGGCCGAGTCCTTCGCGCTCACCTTCCCGCTCCTGTTACGACCGGACGGGACCAAGTACGGCAAGACCGAGTCCGGGGCGGTGTGGCTCGATCCGGCGAAGTCCTCGCCCTACGAGATGTACCAGTTCTTCGTGCGGACACCCGACGACGAGGTGGTCCGCCTCCTGCGCTATTTCACGCTGCTCTCCCGGGAGGAGATCGAGGCGCTCGATACCGAGACGGCCCAGCACCCCGGAGAGAGGAAGGCCCAGCTGGCTCTGGCGCGCGAGGTATGCACACTGGTCCACGGCGGGGCCGAGACCGAGCGAGCCATTGCGGCCTCCCGGGCGCTTTACTCCGAGGACGTGGCGAGCCTGGACGAGTCGATGCTCCTGGAGGTGTTCGCGGACGCGCCGTCGTCGCGCCTTTCGCGCTCGAGCCTCGATTCCGAAGGGCTCCCGCTCGTCGACGCGCTCGTGGGAAGCGGCCTCGTCTCCTCGAAGTCGGCCGCGCGCACCGCCATCACCCAAGGCGGCGTCTACGTGAACAACGCCCGGCGTGCCGACCCGGAAGCGAGCCTCGGACGCGGTGACCTACTCGTGGACCGCTACGTCGTGCTGCGCAAGGGGCGGCGGGACTACCACCTGCTGCAGTTTGAGTGACTCGAGGTCCACGGCGCACGCTGGGCGGGGCCGCAGCCCTCGTCACGGTGCTCTTGGCGTTGGGCCTGCTCGCGGGCTGCACCGGCTATACCGGCTCGAAAGCGAATCAGGTGCGCCAGTGGGCCTCCACGACCTCGGTGAGCGCCAACGACGGTCTCGTCACCCAGGACGTCACGGCCATCAGGGAGTCGATGATGGCCGGGCGGCTCAAGGACGTCACGAGCAACTGCGCGGGGCTCGTGTTCGACACGGGCACCGCCTACGGGAACCTGCCGACGCCCGACAACACCTTGACGAACGAGCTCAATGTCGCCTACCAGGACTTTGCCAACGCCGGCAGCTCGTGCGCAGCCGCCAGGAGCCTCCACTCAGGCCGGGTGAAGCGGGCGTTGGAGATCATCACGGCGGGGGTCGTCTCGCTCGATGAGGCGACCCGTCGCCTGGCGGCCGACGGCGTGCATTGAGCCCTGTGACCCGCGACCGCTGCGGTGCGCGAGGCGCCTCGAGCTGTTGTGACGTGGTGAGGCGCGCTCACCCCGCCGGCAAGGCTACGGTGCGGTCGTGCCCAGCGGTTCGGTCCCGGTCGGTCCCATCCCTCAAGGTCTCGACGCGGAGCACTACGACCGCCTGCGCCGCCGCGTTCTTTGGAAGCTGCCGTCGGGCCTGTACCTGCTCGGAAGCCGCGCCGGCGAGCGCAGGAACCTCATGACCTTGAACTGGGCCATGCAGGTTTCCACCGACCCGAAGTACGTGGCCGTCTCGGTCGAGCGGTCCGCTGTGACCCACGAACTGATCCTGGAGGGGGGCTGCTTTACGGTCGTGCTCGTCTCCCGTGAGGACAGGGAGGTCGTGCGGCGGTTCGCGAAACCGGCCGAACACGACGCGGAGGCCCGTACGCTAGAGGGATTCGCGTATCGAGACGGGCTGAGCGGGGCGCCGATCCCCGAGCTCGCGGTCGGCTATCTGGACTGCGGGCTACGCCACAGCCTTGACCTGGGCTCCCACTCGGTGTTTGTCGGAGAGGTCCTGGACGCAGGGTTCGCGGACGATGGCGAGACTATCCCGGTTCTTCGCATGGAGGACACCCGGATGAACTATGGCGGGTAGGGCAGTGGGACGCAGAAGCGGGGCAAGTGAACGCAGCGGGCCCAGCACCGCCTTCCGCCGTTCGGAGGGCAGCGACGGCTCGCGCGACGAAGCGCTCGAGACCTGGGCGCTCGATGCGCCCGGCGGTGCCGGCAGCGTTGTGACCCGTCCTGCCGGCGTGGGTGACTACCGCTGGATCGGTGCCAAGGCCGCCCTCGCCGAGCTCGTGGACGAGCTCGCTTCCTGCCAGGTCTACGCCCTCGACACCGAGTTCCACCGGGAGAGGACGTACTTCCCCCAGCTCGCCCTCGTCCAGCTCGCCTGGCGGGGAGGGATCGCTCTCGTCGACCCCCTCGCCATCGACATCTCTCCATTGGCAAAAGTGCTGCAGGGCCCCGGCCTGGCGGTGGTGCACGCCGCCGAGCAGGACCTCGAAGTCCTCGAGCACGCCTGCGGGACCGTGCCCACCAGGCTGTTCGACACACAGGTGGCGGCCGGGTTCCTCGGCCAGGTGTCCCCCTCCCTCGTCAACCTCGTCGAGCGGATGCTCGCAGTGCGGCTGTTGAAGGGCGACCAGCTGACGGACTGGACGCGCCGGCCCCTGTCGGCGGGCCAGCTCGCCTACGCCGCCGGCGACGTGGCCTACCTGTTGGAGCTTCGCCAGCGCATCGGCGAGCGCCTCGAGGAGAAGGGCCGCACGCAATGGGCTGATGAGGAGTTCGCCATCCTGCTCTCCCGGGACCGGTCCGCGACCGAGCCGGAGGAGGCGTGGTGGCGCCTGCCCCGCTCGCGCCAGCTGCGGGGGGCCGCACGCGGGGTCGCCCAGTGCGTGGCGGCCTGGCGGGAACGCAGGGCGCAACGCATGGACCTCCCGGTGCGCTTCGTGCTCCCGGATCTCGCCGTGCTCTCGATAGCCCAGCACCCGACCCGCACCCGCGAGGATCTCCGCCGTACGAGGAGCCTGGACGGGCGCCATCTCGGCGGCGGCGCCGCCGAGGAGCTCCTGGAGGCGGTCGCCCGGGGCCTCGAGCTTCCCCTCTCGGAGCTGCGGCTTCCTCCCGCCCACGAGCTGGACCAGCCCAACAGGGCCGTCACGACCCTCGCGACCGCCTATGTGGCCCAGCGGGCGGGCGACTTGGAGCTGGACCCCGCCATCCTCGCCACGCGGGCCGATCTGGTCGACTTTATGCAGGACCCCCCGCACGGCCGGCTCGCCAGCGGCTGGCGCAACGACCTCGTGGGAGAAGGGCTCCGGCGCCTGGCCAAGGGCGAGGCTTCACTGTCTTTCGACGGGCGCGGCGCGCTGGTGCTCGAGGAACGCTCCTTCCTCCCCATCGACCACTGATCAGGAGCCGGCGGCAGGGTCCGGGTCGGTCCCGGGCGGCCGCAAATCGATGCGGAGCGTCAAGATCCCGTCCTCGAGGGAGGCGTCGGCATCTCCGACCATGGCGAAGTCCTGAAAGTCGAGCTGCATCTGGCGCAGGATCATCTGGCGCTCCGCCCCTTCCACGGGGGGAAGGCCGCGCCGGCGCACGGCCGCGGCGCGTTCTCGAAAGCGTGCGACCATCTCGTCGGCGTCGAATCCCTGCGTCATCGCGGCCAAGATAACGGCCCTCGCGGCCTTGGGGCGACCTGCCCGAATCCTGCCCTGGATGGATATGCTGTAGTCAGGTGGTAGGCGACCTAGGGGGCGTCGGCGGCCAGATTGGCTGCGGCTCAGCCGGGCTACCTCATCGCTGCTGTCTGAGGCGGCATCCGCGAGATGTTGGGAGCGGCTCGTGAAAAAGGGACGTCATCGGCGTTTCGAAGAGGCGCGCAGCCTAAAGCGCGCAATCGAAGTAACTGTGGAGCCGTGTCCCGAGTGCGGGGCCGACCCTGAGGAGGAGCATGCCTCCTGGTGCCTTTACGAATCGGAGGAACTGGACGAGCCCGAAGAAGTCGAGCGACTCCGCCCCTTCGCGCACCTTGCAGCCCCTGACGTAGAGGTCAACGGCAAACACGACCGGGTCGACGGCGAGGCCTCGGGTCCCCGGCAGTCCTAGACCGGGCTTTCCCCGGTGCCCGGGCCGGCCGGCCGGGCGCGAACACTGGGGTGCGCAAGCAGAGACACCTTTTGCCGCCGCGGCGCGGTCCTCGAGCGCATGTACGCGCTGAGCAGACCGTAGACGTCGCGGCCGACCATGGCGACGAGCTCGTCGGCGAGCGAGATGTACACGGGCTCGCGCCCTGTGAAGGCCTGCGGGTCCTCGGTGCACCACCAGGCGAACTCAGCCCCGCCCGCGCCCCAATGGCGCCGGCCCCATTCACCGAGCGTGCTCGTGACATGCCCGTCCGCCGCCACCGCGTCCTCGCGTCTGAGCGGCAGCTGCCAGCAGACGTCCGGTTTGAGCTCGCGTGGGCGAAGGCCGCGGTCGAGCGCGGCGCGGTGCAGGGCGCAGCCGGCTCCCCCCGGGTGGGAGGGCCTGTTCAAGAAGATGCAGGCGCCGTCTGCGAGCCGGGTCGTGATGACACCTTTGGAGTCGCGCTTCAGCACGCCCGCCTTGCGACGGCCCTTGGCGCGGAACTGCCACTGCTCATCGGAGAGCGTTGCGGCCGCGGCCGCGACACGGGCGGCGTCGGCCTCGTCACTGAAGTGCGCCCCGTACGAACAGCAGCCCTCCATCTGATCGGGGGTCGGCCCGGTGAGCACGCCCTGGCACCCGGCGCCGTAGATGCAGTGCCAAGGGCTCGACAGGAAGGTCACGTCCATGAGCCAGGTCCGGTCCTCGGCGGGGTCCTCGAAGCTCACCCACTCATGGGCGTCGCGAGGCGGCTCGGGCGCATCGGCCATCCGGTCACGGTAGCGTGCTCGCCGTGCAAGACGTGATCCGCGTCACTCCCGCCGCCCTCGAGGTCGTGCGCGAGGTCCGCGCCGCTGAGCCCGACCCGGAGGGCCTAGCCCTCTGGCTGGAGGTGAACGGCAGCGCGAACGGCGCCTACACCTACGACCTCTGGTTCGGGTCGAAGTCAAAGATCGCCACGGGCGACCACCGACAACTCGCCGGCGACATCCCCATCGTGGTGCCCGCCCAGAGCGTCGAACGGCTCCGCGGTGCGGTGCTCGACGTGAACCCGATCGCCGGCGAGACCGGCCTCGCGATCATCAACGCCAACACGCCTCCCCGCCTTTCGGATCGTGGCGCACCGGGGGGCGACCTGACCGGCCCCGTCGCACAGCGTGTCATCGAGGTGCTCGACAGCTCCGTCAATCCACAGATCGCAATGCACGGCGGGCACGCCTCGCTCGTCGGGGTGTCGGGGTCGACCGCCTACGTCGAGATGTCCGGCGGCTGCCAGGGGTGCGGCATGGCGCGGGCGACCTTGAGCCAGGGCATCGCCGTTGCCATAACCGACGCCGTCGAGGAGATCAGCGAGGTTGTGGACGTGACCGACCACCTGTCGGGCCTGAGCCCGTACTTCGCGTCGGGACCCGCCTGAGGCCGCCCGGAGCGGGCAAGCAAGCTCCCGCAGGTGGACGTCGAGCGCCAGGGTGATCAAGAGCGGAGCCCGCTCGCCGGCCGCAGCCTCTTCGCGCCGCGGCCGCGCCCAGGTCAGCGCTCTCGTCGGAGCGCGTTTGGAGCCACGGCCGAGACGGCGACAACTACGGTGGTGCGGTGAGCTGGCGGTGAGCGAACATGGGTGAGCACGTGCTGTTGGTGGGGATGATGGGCGCGGGCAAATCGACGGTGGGCCACCTCGTGGCGGACCGGATGCGGCGGCCCTTCCGCGACAGCGACGCCGAGGTCGAACGGCGGACCGGCAAGAGCGTTCCGGCCATCTTCGCCACGAGGGGGGAGGCAGCTTTCCGCGCCGAGGAGCGCGCCGCTGTCTATGGCGCCCTGGCGTCGCCGGTGCCGTCGGTGATCTCGGTCGCCGGGGGCGCCGTGATCGATCCGGGGACGAGGAGCCGCCTTCGCGCCGCCGGTGTGGTCGTGTGGCTCGACGCGACCCCGCAGGTCTTGGCCACCCGTGTCGGCAACGGCCGGGGCCGCCCTCTTTTGAGGGGGGACCCGACCGGTGCCCTCAAGCGCTTGGACGCCCGCCGCAGGCCTGTGTACCGGGAGCTCTCCGACGTCGTCGTGCCGGTCGGCGGCCGGCGCCCCGAGGCGCTCGCCGGCGACGTCGTGCGCGCCGCCCGGGAGCGCTTCGAGCTGCGGTCCGACGGGCGGACGTCATGGTGAGCGCGGCCAAGCCCGGCGCCGGCCCGCCCGAGCGCCAACCGGCCGCCGCACCTGCGGTGCGCATCAGGGTGGAGCTGGCGGAGCGCGGCTACGACGTCGTCGTGGGCCCAGGCGTGCTGGCCGGGGTCCCGGGTTGCCTTCCTCCGGGCGCCCGCCAGGCGACAGTCGTGACCCAGGCCGGCATCGGTGTCGAGCTCGACCCGGGCGTCCCGTTCCAGGTCGTGACGATCCCTGACGGCGAGCGGGCCAAGTCGCTTCAGACCGTGGAGGAGCTCTGCCGGTTCATGGCCCGCGCCGGCATGCACCGCAGCGATGTCGTCGTCGCCGTCGGGGGTGGGGTCGTGACCGACGTGGCCGGCTTCGCGGCTTCGAGCTACCACCGTGGCATCGGGGTGATCAACGTCCCGACCACGCTCCTCGGACAGGTCGACGCGGCGATCGGCGGCAAGACAGGCGTCAATCTCCCGGAGGGCAAGAATCTCGTGGGCTCGTTCTGGCAGCCTCTCGGGGTCTTCTGTGACACCGAGACCCTCGCCAGCCTGCCCGAGCGGGAATGGCGGTCCGGTCACGGGGAGATGGCGAAGTATGCCTTCTTGGGCGTGGAGGATCTCGACAGCCTGGTCCTTTCAGACCAGGTGGCCCGGTGCGTGGCGTGCAAGGCCGAGGTCGTCTCCAGCGACGAACGCGACGGAGGTCGCCGCATGATCTTGAACTACGGTCACACGCTGGCCCATGCCCTCGAGGCCGCCGGTCTCGCGAGCGAGGACGCGAGCTCTTCGGCCGAGCTCCGCCACGGCGAAGCGGTGGGGATCGGCCT
>JBKQHU010000029.1:0-9814 GCA_052148655.1 Acidimicrobiales bacterium | reverse complement strand
CCGGCGAGCTGGTGATCGTCGCGACCCCGATCGGCAACATCGGTGACCTCTCGCCACGGGCTGCCGCCACGCTGCAGGAGGCGGATGTCGTGTGCTGCGAGGACACGCGCCACACCGGGCAGCTACTTTCCCGCCTGGGCTTGAGAGCCTCCCGCCTGGTCTCGGTGCACGCGCACAACGAGCGCGAGCGGGTCGCAGAGGTGCTCGAGATGCTCGAGCGGGGTGAGCGGGTCGCGCTCGTGAGCGATGCCGGCACGCCGGCGGTGTCCGATCCGGGCGAGATGGTGATCTCTGCGGCGATCGCCGCTGGTCACAAGGTCACGACCGTGCCGGGACCATCGGCGGCTGTGAGCGCTCTTGTGGTCGCCGGGCTCGGGACCGCACGCTGGAGATTCGAAGGCTTCCTGCCGAGACGAGGGACCGAGCGCGCAAGGCGCCTGGGCGAGATCGCGGTGGCGTCGCATACGAGCGTGATCTACGAGTCGCCGCAGCGGGTCAGCTCGACGCTGCAGGATCTTGCGAAATGCTGTGGAGGCGACCGGAAGGTCGCGGTATGCCGGGAGCTGACGAAGCTGTTCGAGGAGACATGGCGCGGGACGCTCGCCGCGGCGTGCGAGCGAAGCACGGCGAGCGCGGCACGAGGTGAGCACGTGCTGGTCGTAGCGGCCGCGCCGGCGCCGGAGCGGCCATCGCCGAGCGCGGGTGAGATCCAGAGCGCAGTCGCGAGGCGTATGTCCGCCGGCGCCAGCCGCCGGCAGGCGGCAGCCGAGGTGGCCGCGGACCTCGGCGTGTCGAAGAGGTTCGCGTACGAGACTTCGCTCGCTCGCAACGGCCAGTAGTTTGAGAGGGTGCCTGAGCGCTTCTTCCTGACGACACCCATCTACTACGTCAATGACGCCCCCCATCTCGGCACGGCGTACTCGACTGTGAACGCCGACGTGCTCGCGCGCTGGCACCGGCTGATCGGCGACGACTCCTGGTTCCTCACCGGCACCGACGAGCACGGGCTCAAGAACGCTCGAGCGGCGGAGGATCAGGGGCTCACGCCCCAGGAGTGGGTCGATCAGACGAGCCGTCGTTACATCGCCTCCTGGGCCGCCCTCGATGTCTCGAACGACGACTTCATCCGTACGACAGAGCACCGTCACCACCTGAGCGTTCAGAGGTTCATGCAGGCGATCCACGACAACGGCTACATGCACAAGGGGCTGTACGAGGGCTGGTACTGCGTGTCTTGCGAGGCGTACTACCCGGAGAGCGATCTGCTCGAGGGTCGCGTTTGCCCCGTGCACGAGCGACCGGTGGAATGGCTCACCGAGGAGAACTGGTTCTTCGAGTTGTCCCGTTTCGAGCAGTCGTTGCTCGACTGGTACGAGAGCCATCCGCACGCGATCTTCCCCGACTCCAGGCGCAACGAGGCGCTCGGGATCATCAAAGGCGGGCTCCAGGACATCTCGATCACCAGGACCTCGATCGACTGGGGCGTACGCGTTCCGTGGGACGGCGCGCACGTCTTCTACGTCTGGTACGACGCCCTGGTCAACTACATCACGGCCATCGGCTACGGCGAAGACCCGGACCGCTTCGCGAAGTGGTGGCCGGCGGCTCACCACCTGCTCGGCAAGGACATCATCCGGTTTCACTGCGTCTGGTGGCCGGCGATGTGCCTCGCCGCGGGCATCGACCCACCAGCCCACTACATCGTTCACGGATGGCTGCTCGTGGGCGGCGAGAAGATGTCCAAGACGCGGCTGAACCAGGTCGACCCCGTGGAGCTCGCCACCGACATCGGGGTCGACGCGCTCCGGTACCACCTCGTCCGCGACGTCGTGCTGGGCTCCGACGGGGACTTCACCTACGAAGGCCTGATCGCGAGGTACAACTCCGACCTTGCGAACAATCTCGGCAATCTGCTCGCCAGGGTCGCCGCGGTCGTCGGGACCAAGTGCGGAGGGATCGGCCCGGCCCCGCAACCTGCCGCGCCCGGTGTCCGGGTGAGCGAAGTCGCGGCGGAGGTGGTGGCGGCATGCCGGGACGCCTGGCAGCGGTTTGCTGCTCACGAAGCTCTCGAGGCCACATGGCGCCTCGTTCGTGCTGCGAACTCGGAGCTCGAGACCGCAGAGCCGTGGAAGCTGCCACCCGGTCCGGCCCTCGATGCCGCTCTTGGGGACGCTCTCGAGGCGCTGCGGATCGTGGCCGTGCTCGTGTCACCCGTGATGCCGGGCGCGGCAGCCGAGATCTGGGCGCGGATCGGGCTCACGGGCCGGCCCGACGAGCCGGGCGCGGCCGGGGAGAACGGCAGCCTCGGGTGGGGGGGCTACCCGGGGAACCTCATCGTCATAAAGGGTGCGCCGCTGTTCCCGCGGCGTACCGTTGAGAGCTGAACGAAAGAGGCAACGTGGACGATTCGAGCGACCAGACCGGGCAGGGCGGCCAACAGGAGGGCTCGTGGCTGCGTCGCCGGCGCGGAACCGCTCGGCGGGCACAGCGCGGGACGAGCGCACCGGCCGGGCCCGGGCCCGTTGCCGAGGTCCCGTTCTCACCGGCGTCTCCTGTCAAGACTTCGCAGGCGACGGCCATCTGGACCGACAGCCACTGCCATTTGCAAGATGAGCCCGATCCGGCCGCGACCCTCGCGCTGGCCCGCGCCGCGCGAGTGGGGCGCGTGGTGTGCGTCGGGACCGACGCTGCGTCGTCTCGCCGGGCCGTGGTGCTGGCGAAAGAGCTTTCAGGGCGGGCTCCGGCTCCAGCAACCGGTTACGCACAAGTCCCGGGCGCGCGCGGCGCCGAGGTCTGGGCAACGGTCGGGCTGCACCCGCACGATGCCAAGGCCGGGCTGAGCTCGGTGATCGAGTTCCTCGACGAGCTGTCCGCAGGCGAGGGCTTGCGTCGGTCCCGTGTCGTGGCCATCGGCGAGTGTGGGCTCGACTACCACTACGACAACTCGCCCCGCGATCTCCAGCGTGACGTCTTTGCCGCCCAGGTCGCCCTGGCGAATCAGCACAATCTGGCTCTGGTCATCCACACCCGTGACGCCTGGGTGGACACCTTCTCGATCCTCGAGCGCGAAGGAGTGCCCGAGAGGACGATCTTTCACTGCTTCACGGGCGGTGAGTCCGAGGCGAGGCGGTGCCTGCGCGTGGGCGGCATCCTGTCGTTCAGCGGCATAGTGACCTTCGCCAACGCCGTCGAGCTGCGCCAGGTCGTCACGCACTGCCCTCTCGACAGCCTGCTAATCGAGACCGACTCACCTTTCCTCACGCCGGTGCCGTACCGCGGGCGACGAAATTCCCCGAGCAATGTCGCCGTCGTGGGGAACGCCGTCGGGCAGTTGAAGGGCTTCGAGCCGGAGGTCCTGGCCGCGGTCAGCTGGATGAACGCCGAGAAGGCGTTCGGGTTCGGGGCCTGAGATCGCCGAGCCCGCGCCTGGCGTCCCGGCTGTTGGTTTGCGCCGCCCGCCGGGTCGAGGCGAGGTTGCCCGCCTCCTGCGCCAGCACGGCCTTCATCCCTCGAAGGCACTGGGCCAGCACTTCGTCACCGACCCGAACACCGTAGAACGCATCGCCCGGCTGGCCCGGGTCGGTGCCGGAGATCACGTGGTCGAGATCGGTGCCGGGCTCGGGTCCCTCACCGTCGCGTTGGCGGCGAGCGGGGCCGCGGTGACCGCGGTCGAGGTGGACAGGGGCATCACGCCGGTGCTGCGCGAAATGGTCGAGCCGCTCGGGGTGTCGGTGGTCGAGGCGGACGCGATGTCGTGCGACTGGTCCGAGCTGCTCGCCGCGGCGCCGCACTGGGTGCTTGTGGCGAACCTGCCCTACAACGTGGCGACTCCACTCGTTCTCGACCTGCTCCGCGAGGCGCCCGTGATCGGCCGCATGCTCGTGATGGTCCAGCGTGAGGCAGGAGAACGGCTCGTCGCAGTGCCGGGGGCCAGGAACTTCGGCGCCGTGTCGGTGCGGGTCGCCTACTTCGCCACCGCGGCACTGGTTGGGCGCGTCTCGCCCGGGGTTTTCCTGCCCCGCCCGAAGGTCGAGTCGGTGCTCGTGGAGCTCGTGCGACGCGAGTCGCCGGCGGTCGACCCCGACGTGGCGAGCTACGAGGAGATCGACCTCCTTCTCCGGGCCGGTTTCGGTGGGCGCAGGAAGATGCTCCGCCGCTCCCTCGAAGGGCTGGTCGACGAGGCCACGTTCGCGGCCGCCGGGATCGACGGCCGTTGCCGGGCCGAGGAGCTCGGCGTCGCTGAGTGGGGCAAGCTGGTCGCATGCCGCCGGTCGATCACGTTCGGGCACCGGCCAAGCTGACCCGCAGGCTGCGCGTCGTGGGAGTCCGCCCCGACGGCTACCACCTGCTCGAGGCCGAGATGGCGACCGTCGATCTCGCGGACGAGCTGGAGATCGAAGCGGGCACAGACGGGCTCGAGGTCCTCGAGGCGGTGTCCTGGGTTCTTGACCGAGGCCCGTTGTCGACTGGGCGGCGGCCCGGCGGCGTCACCGCGGCGCCGGCGGCGGTTCCCCTCGGATCAGAGAACCTCGTCAGCCGGGCGCTGGCCGCCGTGGACCGCAGGGCCCGGGTCCGGCTCCTGAAGCGCATCCCGGCCGGAGCCGGACTCGGAGGTGGGTCCGCCGACGCGGCAGCGGTGCTCCGCTGGGCGGGAGTGCTGGATCCGGCGGTCGCGGCCAGGCTGGGAGCCGACGTGCCGTTCTGCGTAGTTGGCGGTCGGGCGCTTGTCACCGGCGTCGGGGAGGTGGTGGAGCCACTGGATTTCGAGGCTTTCACGGCTGTGCTCGTGACGCCCGAGCTGACGGTGCCGACACCCGAGGTCTACCGGGCCTGGGATGCACTCGGCGGTCCGGTCGGCGAGCACGGGAACGACCTCGAGCCTGCCGCCGTCGTCGTCGAGCCACAACTGCGTTGGTGGCGGGACATGATCGCGGCCGTGGCCGGCTCCGAGCCCTTGTTGGCGGGAAGTGGCGGCACGTGGTACCTCGAGCGAGAGCCGGAGGCGGCCGGGCGTCTGGCCGTCGAGCTTCAGGGCGCGGTGCGCGCCGAAGCCCGCCAGGCTCTTGTTGTCGCTGTCTCGAGCACCGCTCACCTGTGACGAGCGCCTCATGGTCGTGCGCCCGGCTGGAGAAGAAGGTCCCGCTTTCCCCGGTGGGTCCCTGAGGGAGCTACTTGCCGGCGGCGCGTCGTTGCCAGCGGGTGCGCTTCAACATCTTCTTATGCTTCTTCTTGCGCATTCGCTTGCGGCGCTTTTTGATGAGTGATCCCATGGCTGGTGGAACGCTAGCCGAACTTCGGGCGGTTCCGCCCATCGGCGGGCGGACCCGGCGGGCCGCCGGCCCTGATCGAAGTGGTGCCCGGGCGCCGAGTTCCCGGCCGAGGAGGCCGTCCGGGCCACTTACTGTTGTAGAAATGCTGGGATGGGAATCCTTCCGGGGTAGTTCAATCGGCAGAACGTCGGCCTTTGGAGCCGGATGTTGGAGGTTCGAGCCCTCCCCCCGGAGCGAGGATCAGGAGGAACGGGTCCTGTGGACCTTGTCGGTCCATACCCATCCGTCGAAGTAGCGGTAGTGGCCGTGGCCGAGCGGGTCGAGATGCCACGACGGGGCCGGGTCCGACGGCGGCGGCAACGCCCGAAGGCGCCGCCGGAGATCGGCCCGAGGATCCCCGACGGCCTCGGCCGCATTGCGGGCGGGGTCGTCCCTGACATCGCGGGTCCACTGCTTGCCGTCGAAGAAACGGAAGGCACGTTGGTGCAAAGGATCTGGGTACCACCCGCGCGTAGGCGGCTGGGGCGGGCGCACGAGAGGAAGATCGAAGCGGATCCTGCGCAGCTTCTCGCGTTCTTCGGCCGTGTCGGCGATCGCCGTGTCCGACCGGTGGGTGAGCGAGAAGTCCGCGACCGGGGTGGTGCGCGATGCGGCCCAGTAGATGAGCCAGCCGACCGGGAGAAGCACGACGTGGATGGCACCCCACCCCGCCGGCGGGATCGTCCAGGGGGCCTTGCCGCGCTCGGCGCGGAACCGGGCCGCCCGGGCCCAGCCCCAGGCGAAGAAGACGACGGCGACCGCGACCGCGACGACGATCGGTTCCACGGTCACGAGACTGGCCACGTCTTGTTCATCGGCAACGGGGCCAAATGGCCTTAACCTGCTGCATGGACTTCGACCGTTTCACGTTTGGCCTCTATCTCCGTCCCGCCGAGACGCCCGCACTGGACGACGAGCAGGCTGCCATGATCCAAGACGAGCACCTCGCCTTCCTGGCCCGCCTCGGGCGGTCAGGCCAGCTGGTTGCCGCCGGTCCGTTCGAGGACCAGGACGACCCCACTTTGCGAGGGGCGATGGTCTTTTCCATAGACATTGCCCAGGCGAGGTCGCTGCTTTCGGAGGACCCCGCTGTGCGCGCGGGCGTGCTCAGCTTCGAATTGATGAGCTGGATGACCCCGGCCGGGCTGGTGAGCTTCCACGCCGCCAGGTTCCCCGGCTCGATACAAGAGGCCACGAGCTGAGGTGCTGGGTGACTTCCCGGCCCCGCGAAGCGGGCCGGACGCAGCTGTGGAGCACTCCCGTCAGTCTTCGTAGCGGGACCGAGCGTACCCGGTGTCCTCCCAGCCGGTGATGATGATCAGGAACATGGCGAAGGTGAGCACGTGGACGCCGGTGCACCACAGGCACAGCGTGTGCAGCACGAGTGCCTCCTGGTAGACGAAGTAGACCACCATCCCGATTCCGGCTACGGCTGCGGCGATCCGTCCCCAGGCGAGCCAGGCGGCATCGAAACGCCACGCGAAAGGTGAGCAGATGACGCCCATCCCGACGAAGAAGATCAGCCCGAAGACCGGCACCGGTACCCCGAAGATGACAGAGGCCGGGCTCGTGAGCACTTTGAAGCAGTTCACGGCACCGCTGTTGGAGCAGATGAGCGCGGAGTGGTCGTAGTGCACGATCAGGAGGTAGATCGAGATGCCGATCCCGGCCAGACAGATGGCAGCGATGGCAAGCGGCCGCCAGCTCCGGCCCTGCAGGACGTCTCGGGTCCGAGGACGGGTCGCAGCCGCGGGCCGGTACCCTGCCCGCGCAGTCCCGGGTTGATTCTTCGCCCGTTGCCTCGTCGCCGTGTCCCTGTTCGTCCGCCGCCGGGCGGCGCTGCGCCCGCTCACAGCTTCAGCTGTGTGGCCGCCTGTTTGACGACCGGCATGTCGCAGACCGAGCCCGGCTTGTTGCCGGTCAGCTTGCAGATGATGGCGGTGTAGAAGTTGGCCGAGACGAGTATCGGCTGAGCAGGCGAGGCAATCGGGTTGCCGAGGCTTTGGGCGATCTGCAGGTGGGTCAAACCGGCGAGGATGGACGGGTCCAAGAAGTCGCCGTCCTCGACGAAGTGGTTGCCGAAGTCGATGAAGGGGATGCCGCCCTCGTTGGTCGAGGACTCAAAAGGCGGGTAATCGTACTTGAGGAGGATCTTCTGGGCCTTCGGTGACACCGTCCCCAAGGGCTCGTAGCCGTTGCACTCCTCGACCGCCCTCGAGGTGCTGGATGATACGAGGTCGCTGCACTGCTCGGTCGGCAGGAACGACACGTAGGGGCTCGTGTAGGTCGAACCGTAGTAGCTCAAGGTGGACGTGCCCGGGTAGGGCTCGCCCGTGGCGGTCCCCGAGGCGGTTATGCGGAGCTTGGCGAAAGTGCCGAAGCGTGCCAGGGCTATGGACAAAGGCCAGCGGCTCGCCGCGCAGTACGGACACCAGTTGGACCCGAAGTAGACGATGAGCGGCTTGCCGCCGCTGGTCAGTGGGGGCTGGCTCTTCAACGTGCTGAGCGAGATCAAGGAAGGGCCCGCCGAGGTGATCGTGGACCCGGCTGTAGCGAAAGCCGACGCCGATACGTGGCTGATGGCGTTCACGACGGCGGCTGGGGCGGGCTTCATGCCGAATCCCGCCTTCGAGGGCGTGGTCTTACCGGTCACCGAGACGAGGACGATGACAAGCACCGCCAGCACGACGAGGGCGGTGGCGAAGATCGCCGCCGTCATGGCGGTGCTGCGCTTCGGGGCGTCCTTGGCCGGTGCGCGCCGGGAAGCCGCCCCACCGGCTCGTCCCCGCCCGGCCGGGGGAGAACCCGCCCTGGTGCGTTGAGCCGGAGGTGCTGCAGAGCGCGCTCGCTGCGAGGCGGTCTGGCGCTTTTGACCTGAGGTTCTCTGCTGGGCCAGCCTCTCTCGCGCCCGCTCGGCGGCGGACTCGCCCGCAGCGTCGTCCGGGGCGGCGCGCCCGTTGCTGGGGGGCTGGCTGCCACGGGTCGGCGACTGGCCACGCCGCGGGGGACGGTTGCCACTCTGTGCCATTACGGCGCGTTCTCCTCGTTGGTACCGCGACTGGCGCGGTGAGCGATGCCTTCGGGCCAGGATGCTACCGCCCGCCAGGACAGGGCGTAGATCGGGTGCCAGGCGCGAACGGCCCCGGACCCGCGACTCGGGCATGCTTGGTGGGTGATCGGAGCCCTCGTCGTCGAGCTGCACTTTCCGGCGTGCCGGTCCCTCAAGGACAAACGCGCCGTTCTCCGCCCGGTGATCGACGGCGCCCGCTCACGCTTCGCGGTCGCGGTAGCCGAGGCGGACTACCAGGACCTGCACCAGCGCTCGCTGGTCGAAGTGGCCGCTGCGGCGGCCAGCGCGCAAGTCGTCGCCGAGACGCTCGACGCCGTCGAGCGCTTCATCTGGTCGCGGCCGGACATCGAGGTCGTGGGGGCGACCCGCAGGTGGCTGGACGAGGACTGAGCCGGGAGTGCCTGCCGCCGCTCCCCCCGGGAACTGCAGCCTGCCGGTACGATCACGAAGGTGGAAACGGGAGACCAGGCCGAGGTCCGGTTGCTCGACAAGGCCGAGGCCGAGCTCGAGGACGTCGAACGGGCCCTCAAGGGCTTGGACGAGGGGACCTATGGCGCATGCGAGGTGTGCAGGCGGCCGATCGGCGAGGACGGCCTCGCCGCCTCGCCGCTGACGCGACGCTGCACCGAGCACTCCAAGGCCCTCGCCCCGGGTGCTTCGGCTGGGATCTGAGGTTTGGCGCGGCTCCGCCTGTTCGCTCAGGCACGCGACTGCGCCGGCACGAGCGAGGCGATCCTCGACGGCTTGAGCGTCGGTGAGGTGCTCGACGCGGCCGTCGAGCGCTACGGGGCCCGACTTGGCTCGGTGATCGCCTTCAGCGCGGTCTGGTTGAACGGCGAGCCGGCCAGCCGCGCGACGCCGGTCGGCGACGGCGACGAGATCGCGGTGCTGCCGCCCGTGTCCGGCGGATGACCGGCGGGGCTCCTCGCCCTCATCTCGCCGGGCGCGACTCAGCCCTTCTTCGTCTCCCAGAAGATGCGGTCGATCTCGGCGATCTGGTCGAGCAGCTTCTGGCCGACCGCGACGTCGGTCGTCTTCTTGGCCTCGCCGGCGGTCTTGGTGGCCGTCCAGAACAGGGTGTGGAGCTCGGGGTACTTCGCGAGGTGGTCGGGCTTGAAGTAATCCGTCCAGAGCACCCAGAGGTGGTGCTTGACGAGGTCGGCGCGCTCTTCTTTGATCATGATCGCCCTCTGCCTGAAGACCTCGTCGGTGGAGGCGTTGAACTTCTCCATGGTGGCCTTGACAGATTCGGCTTCGATCCGTGCCTGCGCGGGGTCATAGACACCGCAGGGAAGGTCGCAGTGGGCGTGGACGGTCACCGGGCTGCTCACGCGGTCGAGCAGGGTGAGCAAACGCGAGGCGGGATGCATGCTTCGGCTCCTTGGTCGGTGTTCAGTGGCTAGGAAGCGCTCACCTTATCCCCGGCCCTTGCGTG
>JBKQHU010000028.1:0-40249 GCA_052148655.1 Acidimicrobiales bacterium | reverse complement strand
GGCAACTACTGGTTCAAGGTGGAGGCCTACGTGGGCACCAAGTGGGTGAGCGCCCAGTCGGCCGCCACCCCCACCGAGACGACGATCGCCACGTCGGGCACCGAGTGCCAACAGCCGTGAGAGGCCTCCCGGGAGTTGAGGATTCACAAGGGCAACGTTGTGACATTACCGGCGTGAAGTCAAAGTACACTTCGGGCAGTCGACCGATCCGAGGCGAGGAGTGAGTCTCATGCGACTCAGGCGCAAGATCGTGACCATCGCCGTCAGCGTGACCAGCGGCCTCGGCCTCGCCGCGTGCGGGCAGCAGGCGGTGGTTCACCTCACGGCAGCACAGTCGGTCCGCTCTGCCTTCACAAGCGCGTTCGACAAGACCACGACTCAGATCACCGTCACAGCAGAGGGCCTTCCAGGACAGGCCGCAATCGCCGACCACAGCGTCTCGGTGGTGCTGACGACGTCGAAGCAGGCTGGCTCGACCTCCATCGATGACCAGGCCGTCGACCTCTCGATCAACTTCCAGACCGCGTATCTGCTCGACCTTCGCTCGGTGCAAGGCTCGGAGTACTTCCGTGTCAATCTCAAGTACATCGAAGGAATTGTCGGGCCCAGCGCGATGGGGGCATCAAGCACGCTCGGGGAGCTAGCGCAGCGTCCAGGCTTCGGGTTCATCCACGACGTCCTGGCCGGGAACTGGGTCGGCGTCTCGACGAGCACGCTCGCGGCTCTGGGTCACGAGCTCTCCCCGCAGCTCCCGAGCGCCTATTCGTCCATCTCGTCCATCTCCGGTCTGCAGAACGCAAGCGGCATCAGCTCTTCTGTTATCGACTCCTGGGTGCAGTCGGTCCGCACTCTGTTGAGTGTTCACCAGGTGAAGACCGGCGAGTACTCGCTCAGCCTCCCACTTCGAAGCTTTGCCAAGTCCATCTTGGACAGTCTCGCCGCGCCCCTGGCGAAGTACTCGAGCGAGCCATTCCTCTCCCCGTCGCAGCTCTCGAAGACCATGGGCGAGATTCCCGCCAACCTCTCCCTGCACGCGAACCTCTGGGTGACAGGAGGGTCAGTTAGCAAACTTCAGATCCTCATTCCGAACTCCACCGGCTCCATCGTGATTGCCATCTCCCACCCGGCTGCGTCAGTTCAGGTTCCGACCGACGCGACGATGCTGACCGAAGGTGACCTCACCACCATATTCGGGACGGTTTCTGGGCCGCTCTCCAAGGCACTGGGCTCCAAGAGCGGTGGCTTGTTGAGCACGCTCTGAACGCCGCAGCCCGCCGGTCAGATCCTCCGGCTGGCGAGGTAGGCATTAGCCACGCGCTCGTCGATCGATCTCGGCACTGCCACGACGACATCGGCCGCCGACACCTTGCCGAGGGCGATGGCCTCGAGGCACCTCGCCTGGAGGGCGAAGCCGAGATCCATCGACTCGATCGAATTCCCGAGCGGCCGGGGGCCGTTCAGGTTGACCATGTGGCCACCGCTCAGCAAGTGAATCCTGCGCCCGTCCCCCAAGATGAGGGTATCGATGCCGTCGCCCGAGCTTTGCACCTCTCTCACGCTTGGATGCACCCTGATCTCCGCCACCGCGATCTCGGTCGGGAAATGACCGGCGTTGGCGAGGATGACACCGTCGCCGAGCACGGGCAGGTCGGCAGCGGTTACCACGTCTCGCGCCCCTGTCACCGTGATCACGACGTCAGCCGCCGCGAGAGCCTCGGCGCGTGCAGGCACCTCGAAGCCGTCCAGGCACGCCTCGAGCCGTTTGAGCGGATCGGGATCGACGACGCAGACGTTCGCGAAGGCGTTCTTGAAGTTGACGGCGACGCCTTTGCCACAAGCTCCGTAGCCGAAGACCACAACACGTCGGCCGTTCGTGATCCGGTTGGTGATACGCAGGAACGACTCGAGCACGCTCTGGCCGACGGCGTGGTAGTTCTCCGCGAATTGCTTTATGGGGCTGTCGTTGATGACCAGCACGGGTCGTCCGATCCGCTCACGCAGCGGCATGAGGCGCATCCGGCCCGATGTCGTCTCCTCGGTCCCGCCGAGCAGGTGACCGTAGGGAGCCTCGAGGTAACGCACGAAGAGGTCACCGCCGTTGTCCAAGAGGAGATCGGGCTCGGAAGCGAGCACCTCACGCAGGTAGGCGTCGTGCTCGGCGGCGTCGGTCGTCGGGCCGCCGACAACACCCACACCGCTTGCGCGCAGGTACTCGACGGCCTCGGGCTGCGTGCTCCCGAGGTTCCCGGTCGAGAGCACTTCGGCCCCTCCGCGACGTAACGTCAGCAGCAACGCGACAGTCTTCGGCTCGAGGTGTATCCCTGTCCCAATCCGCCGGTCGGCAAAGGGCCGGGTCGAGTCGAACTCCTCGCCTATCTGGGCGAGCAGCCCGCAACTTCCGATGACCCATTCGATCCGTGATCCCATGGTGGCCTCCTCGACGACACCCGAAACCCGCCGGCGCGCCATCACCGACGGTGCTCTTCGCCGACGGAGACTGCGGTGCTCAGGAAACCTTCGTCGACGACAAGGTCTCAAGCGAATCGGTCAGCGACGGGAGGAAGGTGAACCCGTGCACACCGTGGCCGACAACCGCATAGTCATAGGTCGTAAAGAGCCACACCCAGACGGCATTACGGGTGAGGGCTGCAGAAAGCTCCTGGTAGTAAGTCATGCGGGCCACCAAGGAGGATGACGCCTCACCTTCTGCAAGCAGGTTCTGGAGCCTCGGCGAGCTGTACCCGGCGGGAACCGCGAGGTCGGCACCCTGACCGAAGTAACGGCCGTACATGGTGTAGGGGTCGGGGTCGGCGCCATTCCAGGCAAAAGCCGCCTGGAAGTGACCCGTAAGCCACAACTGATCGTAAGCGGCACTGGCCAGGTTCTGGATGCGCATCTTTATCCCGACGCGGGCCAGCTCACTCTGGGCCGCCTGCGCCTGGGCGAGGCTCGTGGGGTCGAGCGCCACCGAGGTGATGGCCGTGAAGGAAAAACCTGCAGGGTCGCCGGCTGCCATGAGATAGTTCCTGGCGGCCACGAGGTTCGTGCTGGGACACACCGCAGAGATCGGGTCCGAGGCGAACGGCCCCACCGGGATCGGGCCGACCGCTCGGCCCTGCCCCGATACCGCATCATCGATGATCTGCTCGCGGCTGAGGGCACACTCGAGCGCCCGCCTGTTGTTCTCCTTGGCGAGCGGGCCGGTTCTGTCCTGGAGCATGAGGGCCCGGTACGAGAGGTCGGGAACCTTCTGCACCTTGTAACCGGTCAGCGCATTGGCCACCCCAGGCTCGGTCAGAAGCCCAAGCTGGACGGCGTTCGCCTTGATCGCCGTGGCGATCGAGCCCGCCGTGGGCATCATCTCGATCTTGACTTTCGCCTGGTCCACGACGCCGCCCCAGTAGTGCGGATTGGCGCTCAGGACCATGTAGTTGCCAGGGCTCCAACTGGAGAAAAGGTACGGTCCGGTGCCATCGGGCTTTGTCGCCACCGTTCCCGCTGCGATGGCCTTGGGCGAGAGCATCGAAAGGTTGACCGATGTGAGCCCTGACAGGACCGAGGAGTCAGGCCGGCTGAGCACGAGCTCCACGCCGAAACGGCCCAAGGCCACGATCGACTTCACTCCAGACAGGTACGAAGCCGAGGCGTCACCGGTCTTCGGGGCGAGCGCCCGATCGAGAGATGCGACCACATTGGCTGAAGTGAAGGCGGAACCGTCATCGAAGGTGACGCCTCTGCGCAGCTGGAAGGTGAGCGTCCGGTTCCCGTTGCCGAACGCCCAGCTCGTCGCCAGGTCAGGCTCGAGCTGCAGCTTGTTGTTGTAACGAACCAGCTGGTCGTACACGAGCCCGAGCGCCTGGAAGTCGACGAGATTCGTGACCGTGTCCGGGTCGAGATTCTGGACTCCCGAGGTGCTCGCGACCACGAAGGCGCCTCCGCTGGATGCCTGGGAGGTCTTCACGCGAGCCGCCGCACCTGCGGAGGAGCACAACGCGGCGCACGCCAAAGTGACGCTCGTTCCAAGCGCCAGGACACCGCGGAGAACCCTTCTATGCCTCACGAACCACTTCCGACTCGTTAGTGCACCAATTCAGACGGTAACACATTATTGCGGTTAGGTTAAGCAACCGGCCGGTAAGTTGGCCCACGGCTGACACGACTGCCGTCGGGCGCCCGTGGGAGGGCGGGAGTCCTGCCTACTTGCCCGCCTGGACGGGAGATGTCAGCACGGGTCCTCCCCGGACGGGCGCCAGCTGCCGGCTGTCGGCGAGAATGGTCCGAGACCAGGGACCAGCCCGTCCTGACCAAGGGAGACACTCGAGATGGCGACCACTGTCATCGGTACTCGTCTTTGTGACGTGCTGCCCGAAAGCCGGGTCGACACGAGCGCGATCACGCTCACCGTCAACGCCCGTGACGGTGGTTTCTACGAGTACCGGCCCAAGGCAGTCGTCCGCCTCGCGAACGAGGACGAGGTCATCGCCCTGCTCGGTGTCGCCCGTGAGCTGCACTTGCCCGTCACCTTCCGCGCCGGCGGTACGAGCCTCGCAGGCCAGACAGTCGGTGAGGGGATCATCGCCGACTGCAGCCACGGCTTCACCGGGATCGAGGTCCTCGACGGCGGGGCCCGGGTGCGTGCAGAGCCGGGGCCGACCGCAGAGATGGTGAACCGGGTTCTGCGCCCTTTCGGCCGCCGGATCGGGCCCGATCCGGCCTCGATACGCGCGGCGCGCATAGGCGGCATAATCGCCAACAACTCGAGCGGGATGATCACGGGCGTCAAGCTCAACTCCTACAACACGATGGACTCCGTCCGGTTCGTCCTGGCTGACGGCTCGGTGTGGGACACCGCGAGGCAAGGCGAGCACGGGCGTTTCGCCGATGAGCGCCGCGACCTGGCACTCGGACTCACGCAGCTGCGTGACGAGGTGCGGGCCGACGCCGATCTCGTCGCGCTGATAAACAAGAAGTTCTCGATCAAGTGCGTCACCGGCTATGGGATCAACGCCTTCGTCGACTTCGACGATCCCCTCGAGATCCTCGCTCACCTGCTCGTGGGCTCAGAGGGCACGCTCGCCTTCATCTCCCACGTCGTGCTGAACACGGTGCCCCTCGATCCTGAGCGCTCGGCTGCGCTCTTGCTCTTCGACAGTCTCGAGACGATGGCGGACGCCATCCCAACGGTGAAGGCGACAGGTCCGAACGCGGTCGAGTTCCTCGATGACGCCTCGATGCAGGCCGTATCCGGTATCGACGGTCTGCCGGACCTCGTCAGGAACCATCCAGAGGGATCGGCTGCGCTGCTCGTCGACTACCAGCGGACAACTCAGGACGCGCTGGCGGCAACGGTCGCGGCCGCACTCCCGCAACTGAGGTCGCTCCCCGGGCTGATAGAGATGAGCGAGTTCTCCACGACGCCCGCGAGCCACGCTCGGATTTGGCGCGTGCGAGAGGACCTGTTCGGGATAGTCGGAGGCGCCCGCACTCCTGGCACGACTGTGCTGCTGGAGGACATGGCGGTCCCCCTGGACGAGTTCGCGAGATTGCTCACCGGCCTGGCGGCGCTGTTCGTCAAGCACGGCTACACCGGCCCTGGCCAGGGCGTGCAATACGGGCACGCGAGTGCCGGCAACGCCCATTTCGTTTTGACGGCGGACTTCACCCAGCAACAGGAGATAGACCGCTTCATGGCGTTCACCGAGGACTCCGTCTGGCTTGTCGCCGACGAGTTGCACGGCTCATTGAAGGCCGAGCACGGCACCGGCCGCGCCATGGCCCCGTTCGTGCGACGTGAGTGGGGCGACAAGGCGTACTCGGTGATGGAGCGAATCAAGAAGCTCATCGACCCCGGCGAGCTGTTCAACCCCGGCGTCCTCATCAACGAAGACCACGCCGTCGTGAGCAGGAACATCAAGCGCACGCCACCGGTCTCGCCGCGGATCGACAAGTGCATCGAGTGCGGCTTTTGCGAGCACGTCTGCCCGAGCCGCCTGGTCACGCTCACTCCCCGTGGGCGCATCCAGGCCTCGCGCAAGCACGCCGAGCTCGTCGCGAAGCAGGACGGAGCGGCCGCGGCCGAGCTCTGGCGCCAATACCAGTACGCCGGGGTCAACACCTGTGCCGCCGATGGCATGTGCGGGACCAAGTGCCCTGTCGGGATCAACGTCGCCGAGTACTCGGCCGAACTTCGCGCCGAACGCAACAACAGGGTCGAGATTTCTCTCGGCTCCTTGCTTGCACGCCGCTTCGCGGAGGTCGAGAGGATCGCCCGAGGCGGCCTCGCCATGGGCGCGCTCGCGAACAGGACGCACTCGATGGAGGCCCTCACGAGGGCAGTTCACAAGCTGATCCCCTTCTCGCCCGTCTGGTCGCCGGCGATAGGTCGCAGCCCAAGACCCGTGTCCCGGCGCGAGGACGCCCCCGAGATCGTCTATTTCCCCGCCTGCGTGACGCGGATCATGGGCTCCTCCAACCTCCACAAGCCCTCGGTCGTCGAGACCGTTCTCATCCTTGCCGACCGGGCGGGCATCAAGGTCCGCCTCCCGAAGTCGGTAACGGGGGTCTGCTGTGGCCAGATCTGGGAGCACAGGGGCTACGCCTCAGGTCAGCGGTACATGGCGAACCACCTCGTCGAATCCATGTGGGAATGGAGCGACGGCGGCCGGGTGAGAGTCATGTGCGACGTGACTTCATGCACGAAAACAATCCTCCAAGACGTCGCCGGACAGCTCACGGAGGAGAACGCCGAGCGCTACAGGAACGTCACGGTTGTCGACGTCGCCCCGTGGCTCTGCGAGGACGTGCTGCCCATGCTCAAGGTCACCCGACCGAAGCAGTCCGTCGCGCTCCACCCGACCTGTGCATGCGTCGAGCTCGGGGTTGACAAGCAGGTGCAAGCCATCGGCGAGGCGTGCGCGCTGCAAGCGGTGACCCCGGCTCACTGGGGTTGTTGCGGTATCGCCGGTGACCGCGGATTCATGTACCCCGAACTGAGCGACGGAGCCCAACGCGACGAGCACGCCGAGCTTGCCGGGCAGGTCTTCGATGGCTACTACTCCGTCGCGCGTACCTGCGAGATCGGCCTCAGCCAACGCTCGGGGCACGAGTACGAGTCGATCGTCTACCTCGTGGAGGAGGCGACCCGGACAGGCGGCACCGCGAACAACCCGAAGTGATCCGCGGGAGGGACCCGCCGGGGCGTCCAAGGCGCGCGACGAGATGTCTCGTCCGCGCGCACAGAAAGACGCCGAACCTGCACGCCGACCGGCCTTGCCCCAAGGAGCGGACCCCGGTGTTCCCGTTACTGAAACTCGATTCTCTCGTGCACGAACATCCTCCGTTTCTCCAGTTCGGCGAAGACCGATCCCGGATCGAAAGCTTCCTCGGGCGTGATCACGCCGGTCTTGCTCACCGAACCGCTCGCCAGCATCTGGGCGCCGATGGACATCGGGATGGCGACATTACGTGTGTACGCCCGCAGACCCTCCCACCCCGCCACCGAGCCGTCCGAGGCGGGGTGCGTGTGCCACAACGTGTGCATGCAAGGCTTGCCTTCCCGCGTGCCTACGACCTCGACATGCAACGCGTAGCCGTACAGGTCGGTCTCGCGCCCTTCGGGAGATTGCATGAGATAGGCACCGATCGCATCGACGATGCCGAACTCACGGCCGTTCAGCTGCACAGTGTCGTTGCGTAGGAATCCCCAGTCATAAAGCGCACGCACGAGTTGCATGTTCCTCGGCGGCCAGGTCCCACGAACTTCGATGAGCCGGACTCCCTTATGGGCGAGGTTGTGAGCCAAGGTCCTCGTTTCCGCATGCGGGATGATGTACTGGGTCGCTGCGCCGTAAGGGGCCGGCAATTCGATCTCGCGTGGCCGCGCGAACGGCGGTACCTGCAGGAACTGGCCGTCCTCGTAAACGACCCGGCTGGGCAGCCTCGGGTCGTACTCGTAAGCCGTCGTTTCTGTGATCGAGGCCGAGAACGCGATGGGCCGGTAAGCACCGTGGCTCACTCGCACACTGGTCACGGTGCTCATCTGATTCGCCGCGTGCATTGCCATCATCTGAGTTACGCCGGGAGTCATGCCAAAGCCCGGTACGCAGGTTCTCCTTTGGCCTTCGAATACCGGAGCTGAAACGTCCTCCTCCCCAAAGCCGTTGAGATTGATGCCGTGGCAGCCAGCCTCGGCAATACACGCCGTGGAAATGCCGTTCAGCGCGATGGTGGTCCCGTCCATGACAACGTCATAACCGTCCATCTGGGCAATCGTGCTCTTCCGGTCTCGGACATCTGATTTCACAAACTCGACGCGCAGGTCGTTCAGCCAAGAAACCACTTGGACACCTTCGGCCTCATTGGCGTCTCCGATGGTGATTCGTTCGAAATCGGAGAAATCGACCAGGTCCAAAACGGCCTCCCGGCAGATACGACCAGCGCCGCCCAAACAGAAGATCTTCATCGTTTCAGCCCTTTTCTCCTCGTAACCGCGGAACGCCCGCGCCGACGGACTCGAGCAGGTTGACACGGCCTAGGCGGTGCCGACGACAGCCTTGGGCACGCGGCCGGCCCGGAGAAGCCTACTTGGACCTCTCCCGCAAGCCCAAGATCGAACTGGTCCCTCAGCAGAAGCTCGTCACTGTATGAATCGTCGCCCGCTAGCAGCCGCTTGCAGTCATGACCGCGGTCATGGAGTCCAGGCCTTTCGTGAACAATGTCGCTTCATACTTGAAGCGGCTGAAAGCACAGTTTGTCAATTGTTGCCACATAGATATTGGCCGAACATTGGCCAGGGGCTAGAGCCCTTTGCTCACGCCGAGGGCCACTAGAACTTCGTCATTCTTCAGGTCACGGCCTAGCTTGCCGGCACCCGATTTGGGCAAGACCTGGGCGGAGATGGTCCAAGCCGGGGATGTGCTGAAAGCGCTGAACCCCAGACCCGAACCGCTTTTCTCCACCGGGCTAAGACCCCACTTTCTTGCTTTCAAGGTGCCCCAGTAGGCCTTTGCGACAGCCTTGACGGTGCCCGTTGTGGCGCAGTCCACTGCGAAGTTGGGAGCGGCCGCGCTGCCCAAGTTGACGGCCTGCAGCAGTCGGCAGGGGGTTGGCACCGGGACGGTGGACGGGAACCCTTTCGGCCAGGACGCTGCGGCCGTTACCGTTAGGGCGGGACCCGGCATCAGGGCTTGGGCATGGGTGCTGGCTGCTGCCGGGGCGCCTAGGCCCACCAAAAAGGCAGCCAGTAGCGCGAGCAGGGCGGCGGCCGCCGCCCCGCAGCGGCAAGACGACAGCCATCTGGCGCGATGACGACGAGCCATGCGCCGGCTGTAACTTTCCCTCGTCCGGGAGGCAAACCGGCAAAGACCCCTCATTTGGTGGGCCTTGGGCTGACCGGTCAAAGCTGAACGAGGTTGCATCTCTCCCAGCTGCTTGCGACTGTGGGCGACGTCGTTCTAGGCGACTGCCAGGGAGTCTTCGCTGCCGGTCAGGTTGGCGGACCACCGGCAGCTTCACTCGTCCTCGAGGCGGTGATTGCAGTCGTCAGACCTTCAAGTCGGCCCCACTACGACAGCAGCTTGGCCTTATCCGCAGCGAACTCCTCCTCGGTAAGTGTTCCAGCACATCCTGCTGGATTCGGGCGGCATTGCGCGGAATGAAGTCGTTACCTGCGGCTTATATACACAACATCGAAGCTAGCCTTAGCCATTGTCCCGGTGAACGCCTGGATCGCGCCGCTCTGCATGTACATCTGAATGGCAGTGGCATATCTCGTGTGGCCGATGTACTTGGCGTGCGAGAAGCGCAGCACCCCAAAGTCGGCCAGCGGGTACAGCTTGTGAGTGAAGCTGTTCGTCGGATCTTCGGCGATCCACTCGGCGCTTAAGCCGGGACCGCTAAATGGCTCGGCAGCGTGCGAGGACTGGTCGGTAGTGAGGTCCCTTACCGAGTAGGCCCAATACCCAGAACTCTCCTGCCAAACACGAGCGTAGACAACGTCTCCCGCTGCCACCGAAAAGACCCACTGACTAGAGTACCCAACGGTCTCATCGCTCCACCAGGCGAAGTCAACCTGCCGCCCGTTACTGCAAACGGAGGTCGTACCGTCCTGGAAAAGACCAGGGTCACGGGCCTTGTCGCCATTCACTCCCACCCAATCGGAGGTCACACCTTTCGGCGTAATCGTGCAGTTCAGTGTCGGCACGACCCACTCAGCGCCTACCATCTGATCCCAACCTGGCTGCACGTAGCCAGCCCAGTTGTTGCTGACTGAACCAGCGTGCGCCGGGGGCGGCACAGCGCCAAGCCCGAGCATCAAGAGAGTGATCAAGAGCGGAATCATGGTTTCTCCTCGCAGTCAGACGAGCTGCTGGCCAAGTCCTCGACCTCCTGGCCAAACCAGCGCGACCAGATCAGCATGATCCGACTCATCTTCCGCCAGTGCTGCTGATCGCCATGTGACCCTCTTTTCCAAAGGTCGAGTCAGTCCGGACGCTAGTTCGGGGCTGCGCTGCTCACAGGGTGCGCCTGTGGCCCGTTGGCTGGTTTGGCGCGATATCGGACACTCCCCAACGGCTCTGTGACGTCCTGAGCCGTTCTAGGCGGTGCTCATCAGGCAGTGGCTGCAGCGTTAGGCCACACAATGGTCACCTTAACCGATGGCCTAAACAGAAAGTGCCTCTGAACTGGTGGGCCGTACAAGACTTGAACTTGTGACCTCTTGCGTGTCATGCAAGCGCGCTACCAGGCTGCGCCAACGGCCCTCCGAAGCGCGACGCTACCATCGAGCGGCGCCCTGCTGGGCGGCGGATGCGGGAGGGTGGGGCCACCGCGGCGCCGCCCGGAGCTAGATTGCCGCCGTGCAGGCCATCGGCGAAACGGTGCGCCCGACACGCGGCGAGGTGATCACAAAGGCCCTCGGGTTCGTCGCTGTAGTCGGAGCGACGATCTTTGTCATCTGGCAGCTGCGACCAGATCTCATCTTCAGCCCGAACATGGACGTCGGCGGCGACAACGCCGGCCACATCGTGACGCCGTACTTCCTCATCCACGACCTGTTACCCCAGGGGCGCATCACGGGATGGGACCCCCAGTGGTTCGAAGGTTTCCCGTTGTACGTCTTCTACTTCCCTCTTCCCGCTTTGTTCGTCGCCGCGTTCTCGGTCGTGTTCCCTTACGCCGTCGCCTTCAAGCTCGTCACAGTCCTCGGTCTGGTTACGCTGCCTGTGTCCGCCTGGGCCTTCGGGCAGCTGGCTGGGTTCAGAAGACCCATCCCGGCACTGATGGCCATGGCCAGCTTGCCCTTCTTGTTCAACACCTCCTACTCCATCGAGGGTGGCAACGTTCTCTCGACGATGGCAGGTGAGTTCTCGTTCTCTCTCGCGCTCACTTCTGGCCTGTTGTTCCTCGGTGTGTTCGCCTACGCGCTGCGGACAGGCCGGCTCCGTTGGCTCGCGGCCGCCCTGTACGGGGTGACGCTGCTGTGCCACGTCGTCCCGGCACTCGGCTATGCGGCCATCGCCGTCCTGCTCGCGCTCGCCCACTGGAACAGGAACACATGGCGAGTGCTCGTTCCCGTCGGAGCGGTCGGCGGACTGCTGGCTGCGTTCTGGCTCGTCCCCTTCGGTGCCGATCTCGCCTACAGCTCGTCCATGGGCTACACCAGGGTTACCGGCGTCTGGTCGAACATCTTCCCGCACGGCTACATCTGGATGATCGTTCCCGCATGTCTGGGCATCATGATCGCGATCATCCTTCGCGACCGTACGGCGATCGCGCTCAGCGTCGCTGTGGTTGCATCGGTTGCCGGCTTCCAGTGGCTCCCGGCCGGTTTCGTCTACAACGGCAGGTGGTTGCCGTTCTACTTCCTTTTCACGGCGCTGCTAGCCGCCTACGGGATCGGGGAGCTGTTCCGACTGGGAGGGGCCTGGCTGCAGTACGACGCCTGGCAGGCGCCGGTGGCGATCGTGCTCGGCAGCGTCGCCGCCGTGATCGGCGCCTTCGTCGCGGGGGGCATAGCGATCCCCGGCTTTCAGCCCAGCGCGAGTCAGCTCGAAGTGCCCGGTTGGATCGCGTGGAACTACACGGGCTTCCAGGGCAAGTCGGGCTGGCCCGTTTATCAGGGCATCGTGCGCATGCTCGACAAAGCCGGCCGCACCAACGGGTGCGGCCGGCTGCACTAAGAGTACATAACCGAGACCACCAACCCCTTCGGTTCCACCGAGGCGACGATGGCCCTTCCGTACTGGACCAACGGCTGCATGGACACGATCGACGGTGTGCTGTTCGAGTCCTCGACCACAACGCCGTTCCACTTCCTCGATCAGGCCGAGTACGCCCTCCCGGGCGAGTCCTCGAACCCGGTCTCGTTCCTGAGCTACCCCAGCTTCGACTTGGCCGACGGCATCCGGCACCTCCAATTCGAAGACGTGCACTACTTCCTCGCGGTGTCGCCACAGGTCGAGGCCGCAGCCAAGAGCGTGCCAGGGCTCGTCGAGATCGCGTCGACTCCGGGCTTTCCCGGCACGATCAACGAGGTGGCCGTCAGCCATCCGCTCTGGGTCCTCTACCTCATCAAAGGGCCGCAGCTCGTGACACCGCTCGACCACCTTCCTGAAGTCGAATCCGGTGGTTCTGCAAAGAGCTGGCTCGACACCAACCTGGCCTGGTGGGAGGACGAGAGCTACTGGCCGGTAGAGCTCGCCGAGAACGGTCCGCCCAACTGGCCCCGGGCCGCGGTCGGCACGCTTGTCCCCCCGTCACTGGGAATCCCGGTCAGGCCGACGACGGTGACACACGCCCGCATGACGAACTCGACGGTCAGTTTCGACGTCGGTCGGCTCGGTGCGCCGGTGCTCGTGAAGGTGCCCTACTTCCCCAACTGGCACGCCTCCGGCGCTCTCGGGCCCTACGAGGTCTCACCGAATCTGATGGCGGTTGTCCCCACGGCTCATCACGTCAAGCTCACCTACGGCACGACGAGCGCCGATCAGCTCGGCAAGCTTGCCTCCCTCGCGGGAGTCGTCGGCCTCGGGATGCTCATGACGCTGCGCCCGCCGGCCATGGGACGCCAAGGTGGCGCTCCCGAGACGCCGGCTCCGCCTATGAGTGACGAACCCGAAGCAAGCGTGCCTGCCGGCCCCGGAGATGAGCCGGATCGTTTCGCGCCCGAGGCGCAGGAGCCACCGGGTCGACCGGAGCCTGAGACCGCCTTCGAGGATGAGCCGCCCCACGACCAGCACTGAGTGACGCCAGGGCCCAGCTGATAGTGCGTATCCTCCCGTTACGTGCCCAAAGATCCGGCGATGCGCTCACTGGGGGGGCACCGGGCCGTTCACCACGCCACAAAGGGACGCCGCTGGCCGAAGCGTGTGCTCATCGCAGTGGCCATCCTGCTCGTCGTTGTGCTGCTCGGTGGCGTCGGAGGCTGGTTCTACGTCAACGCCGTGCTCGGCTCCATCAAGCGGGTCCCCGTAACGAGCATCACGGCGGAGAGCCCCGGAGCGCCCATCGACATCCTTCTCGTGGGCTCCGACTCGCGGGCGTTCGTCGACACCCCGGGCCAGGCCTCCTCTTTCGGCAGTGCAGCCTCCCAGTCCGGACAGCGGTCGGATGTGATCATCGTCGTGCGGCTCGTGCCTTCGACGCGTCAGATCGAGATGCTCTCCATCCCACGGGACACCTACGTTCCGATCCCTGGCACCGGGGGCTCCAACCGGGTCAACGCGGCTTTCAACTCGGGCCCGAGCCTCCTCGTCGAGACGATCCAACAGGACTTCGGCATCCCGATCAACCACGTGGTCGTGGCCAACTTCCCGGGCTTCGAAGGCATGGTGAACGCCCTCGGCGGCATCTCCCTCGACTTCGCCTACCCTGTTCGCGACCTCGACTCCGGGCTCAACGTGTCGACGGTTGGATGCCAGACCGTGAACGGGAGCACGGCGCTGGCGCTCGTGCGCAGCCGCCACCTTTACTACTTCAAGGGCGGGAGCTGGAACTACGACGGCATGAGCGACTGGAGCAGGATCCAGCGCCAGCAGGCCTTCTTCCATGCCGTGATCAACAAGGCGAACGGTGAGTTCCCCAACCTCTTCGCGATCAACGACTTCCTGCACGCGACCGCTGACGACCTGCAGGTGGACTTGGGGTTCTCCAGCCGCGAGATGATCTCTCTCGGGATGCACTTCAGGGGCATCGACTCGGCCAGCCTCGCGACGGAAGTCCTCCCGACCTACGGCGCCGTCGTCGACGGCAGCGATGTGCTCATGACGGCACAGCCCTATGCGCAGCAGATGATCTCGAGCTTCCTCGCTTTCGGCTCGGTACCGGCGAGCGGGGTCGGTACCACGACAACGTCGGCGCCCAGCGTCGCCACGACGACCACGCCCGAGAGCCAGGTCGTCTTCGACAACCCCAATGACCTGCCCGAGCCCTGGAACCCCAAGCCCTGCTGAGGGTCCCCGTCCCGGGCCGAGGGATCTAGCCCCCTATCTGCTCCACCTCGAGGCCGAAAACCTGGCCGATCAGCCCGAGACCCGGGCGGTCGTGGCCGGTGAACAGTATCGAGTGATGTGAGGGCAGCCGTTCCATGAGGCCATGGCCGGCGGGCACCCTGATCACCGCACCATTGAGGCAGTCGGAGTCCGGGAAGCCCACGTATCGGGTGAGCTCGCCCTCCACGACCGACAAAGTGTCGAACCTGGATCCCAACTTGACGAGTGTGAGCTCACCGACTGGGAGACGGGCGTCGATGGCGGTGGCGTTCTCGTCCACGATCTCGAGCACTCGCGCCCGCAGTTTCCACTCGGTGGCGAACCGGCGTGGCACAACGCCCAGGTAACCGCAGTGGGCCGCAAGGACGTGGTCGGCGGGGTTGTCGACCTGCGGGAACGCCGGGATCCGTTCGTGGTGCAGCGCGGCCTGGCCCATCAGGAACGGGTAGAGGTTGGTCATCACGACCGGGACGTCCAGGCATCGGTGGACGATGAAGCTTGTGAGCATGGAGACGATGTCCGCCTCGCAGCCCCAGATCATCTCCCGCTCGGCGTAGAGCAGGTCCCAGGCGAGACATGGCGTCGTGTCCGAGTAGCGCGACTCGTTCAGGCAGTTGATCCCGGCCGCCAGCACAGCAGTCTCGGAGTCGAGGTCGTCACGGACCGCCCTGTAGAGCTTGAGGGCACTCAGAACCGCCCGGTCGCAGACACCTTCGAGCGGGACCTCGTCACCGAAACGCGCCCAGACCTCGGCGGCGTCGCTGTCCGGTATGGCCCTGGCGCGTGCTGCCAGGTCGGCGAAGCTCCTCTTCTCCACGCGCAGTCCGTACTTGTCGCCGATGCGCTGCGAACACTCGTCCTCCCACCAGTAAAAACGCCTGAAGATGGCCGACTGAAACCCGCCCTCTGCGGGATGGTCCTGGTAGACGAGGAAGCGCCCGTTGCGCAGTTGCCGCTTGGCACCGAGTGCGCGACAGGCCGTCCTCGCCGCGTCCAGGGAGTACGGCGCCATCAGCGCCACGCCCTCCGCCCGCAGATAGCTGATGATCTCCCAGTCCCACATCGCCATCGTGGCGAACTCCGAGGTGAGCACCAGGACGGGCAAATCGAGCCGATGGAAGTCCTCGACACGCCTGTAGGCCTCCCCTGTCATCTGCGGGAAGACCACCCCGTCGGCGTCGGGCAGCTGCGCCCCGAGCGGGAGCGGGTCGCCGATCTCTGCCACATCGGCCAGCAAACCGCGCAGTCGACGCGTCTGGGAGACAAAGTCGGGGTCGTCGGGCGCGACAAGGTACAGGGGTATCAAACTCGCTTTGCTCATACCTGCCCACCTCGCCCGTCGGCCGGCGCCAATGGTGCCGACGACCCTCGCAGCCCGAGGGCGATCTGGGAGAGCTCGCCGACGAGCTCCGGGGTCATCTCCACCTCGAAGACCTCTTCGATCACGCACGTCCACCCGTGCACGAAATAGCGCCAGCCGTCCTCTATGACAAGACCCCGGCCCAGTTGCTGGCGTTGCGCCTGGTGCAGGAACCCGAGCTCCCCCCGGTAGTTGAGCTCCCAGACGAGGGCCTGCCCGGGAAAGACAGCCGAGTCGGTGATCGGGCTTCCCGGGCTGTCCTTTCCCATCCCGGTCCCGTTGACAATAAGGGAGCCTTCCGGTACGCGCTCGAGCAGACCGTCGTTTTCGAGCGGATCGGAGTTGTGCACGTACTCCACCTCGACGCCTGAGCGCACCGCCGCGTGCACTGCCCGCATGGACTCGAGCCGGGCCGGGCTGCGGTTGACCACGACAATGCGCCGAGGCCGGTCCTCGCTCGGGCGGCCGGTCATGAGGTGCAGGCTGATGGCGAGGTTGGAACCGCCGGCGCCGAACAGGACGGCCTCCGCGCCGCTTGCGGCCCAGTATCCCGGCGTCACGAACTCGTCGAGGGAGCGACCCGACGATATGGGGTCCTTGGCGTGAGCCCGCAACAGCCCGCCGCGCTTGGACAAAGAGGAGACCTCGCCGCACAGCTGTGCCCAGGGGTCTATGAAGTCGAACATTTCCCTGCAGGCGCTGAACAGGTCGATCTTGTGGGTCGTAACGAGCCCGCCGAGCTCCAGCGGGTCAGAGGCGATGGCCCCTACGACATCGCGGTAGGACTCCGGCGGCGCGTGCATTGCGAAGTCATGGCCACAGATCTCGACATCGCCCAGGCCGAGGTGCTCCGCCCAGGCCGGGAACACCCGCATGATCGCAGACTTACCGGTCGTCACACCGATGAAACTGAATCGCCTCGTGCTCTCGCAAGCCGGCCCCATGTGGCTTCACATCTCCTTCGCGAACAACTCGGCCAGGATGGCGGCGTCGACGCCCGGCGTCGCGAAGGTCAGCTCGATCGCCGCAAGCCCCCCGGTGGCGAGCGCCTGAGCGATGTCGACGGCTTGCCGGCAATCGTCGGCGCTCACAGTGGATACTTCGGGGCTCGCCCTTGGAGGACGGCGAGCAGGTCATCGAGAGCCATCGCTCCCATCGCCGAGGTGGCCTCGGCCGTGTGGGGTCCCATGTGGGGCGTCACCAGGACGTCGTCTCGTTGCAGAAGCGGACTTCCCACAGGTGGCGGCTCCTCGACCAACACATCGAGCGCGGCCGCGCGGAGAGGGCCCTCCTCCAGCGCCCACAACAGGCCGGCTTCGTCGATCAGGGCCCCCCTCGCCGTATTGATCAGCCCGGAACCGGGCTTGAACCGCTCCAGCAACGACCTCGACACCATCCCTCTGGTCTGGTCGGTGAGCGGGGCATGAAGGGAGACGAAGTCCGACTCGGCGACGAGGGTACCGAGGTCGACCAGAGTGCCCGTCTCGCTCACCGAGACGTTGGGGTCGTGGGCGAGCACCCGCAAGCCCAACGAAGCCGCCTTTGCGGCCACGAGGGAGCCGATCCGACCCAAGCCGATCAGGCCGAGCGTCCTGCCGGTGAGCTCTACGCCGCTCAGCGCCGGCCATTGCCCGGCGCGGGCCCGATCGTGCCCGACCACGACCGGACGCGCCAGAGCGAACAAAAGGGCGATGGTCAACTCGGCCACGGCGTTGGCGTTGGCGCCCGGTGTGACCGTGACCGTCACCCCGTGAAGCGCCGCTTCGTGGAGGTCGACCCGGTCGACCCCCACGCCGTATCGCGCGACGGCCCGCAGCCGGGGCGCAGCCGCGAAGACCTCCGCACTCACCTCGTCGAGGCCACAGAGCAGGCCGTCGGCATCAGCGACGGCCTGCGCCAACGCGGCGGCGGCGAGCGGGCCCGGGCAGTACCGGACCGTTCCCACCTCCTCCTCGAGCCGGTGCCGCAGGCCCGGGTCGTGCATGCCGAACGACCGGGGCGTCACCACGACGACGCATTCGCGTAGCGGTCGCACCTCGACGCCGCCGGGGCCGTCGGGGCGGCCGCCTGTCCCGGCCTGATCGTGCGAGTTGTCGGTGGTCATCGCAGCTCAGCTCCCTGCGGGGTCCGCATGACGCGACAGGGGAACCCCGTCTCTTCGATGGTGCCGTAGTCGTGCCCGGCCTGGCCCGGGTAGACGGCTAAGAAGACAAAGGGGTCCGCACCAGTGTTCGCGGTGCGGTGGGCCCAGCACGGCGGCACGTAGGCGACCGTGCCCGGGCCCATCGGTGTCGTCGCCCTGCCTCCGTCCTCTGTCGTCAAGACCAGCTGGCCGTTGCCGGAGAGCCCGAGGTAGACCTCGCCCGTGTCCCGCACCGAGTGGTAATGGCCCTTTGTCATGAAGTACTCCTCGCCCACCGTCCCGGGGTGGAGAACCGTGGTGCAGCAGATCAGCTGGCCCACCTCTTCGGGGACGTCGTACTGGAGGACCTCGTAGACGAGCGGATCACCATCGTCCACAAGCCGGGACCAGGCGGTGTGGTCAGCGTAGGCACCCGGCATGTCCGAGACGTGCCGCTCGGTCCGGGAGGTGTGCGGTTCGAGGGCCCCGGTGCGCCAGTCGAGCATCAGGGCGAACGGGTCCATCGGCTTTGGGGTCACGGCGGATCACCACTTTCTGTCACGGTTCGATCACCACTTTCAAGGCCCGACCCGAGCCGGCAAGGGCGAAGGCCCGCTCGGCCGAAGCGAGGTCGAAGCGGGCATCGACAAGAGAGCCCGCGTCCACCCGACCGTCGAGGATCAGACCGAGAGCGGCACGGCACTCGTCGTTCGTGCTCGCCGTGGTCCCGGTGACGACCAGCTCCTTGTAGTGGATGAGGTTGCTGTCGAGCTCGACCTTGGAACCTTCCCGGGGCAGGCCTGCAAAGAAGTTGACACGCCCCTGTGGGCCGGCCAGCTGCAAAGCCTGGCACTGGGCGTCGGGCGCCGGGGCGGCCACCACAACCGCGTCGGCGCCCCTTTCGGCACCGGAGTCATCGAGAGCTCGGCGTAGCTCCTCAACTCCGGCTGCATGAACGGAGGTGGCGCCCCACCCAAGAGCCCGCTGGCGGCGCTCTGGGTTGGGCTCGCACACGATCACGGCACGAGCACCGGCCAGACGCGCCAACGCGACGTGGAAGAGGCCCACGGGGCCCGCGCCGTAAACGACCACGACGTCCCCGTCTCCGATACGGCAGGCTCGCGAGCCGCGCAGAGCGCACGCGAGCGGCTCGGTCAGCGTCACGGCCGCCGGGTCCGCGCCGGGCCCGAACGGGAGCAGATTGCCCTGGTCCACCAGGTCGCGCGCCACGAGGAGGTACTCCGCGAAACCCCCGTCTACGGTGATGCCGATCGCCCGTGTTTCCTCGCACAGGTTGACCTGGCCTATGAGGCACCAACGACAGCGGCCACACCCGTAGTTGGGCGCCACGAAGACCCTGTCGCCGACGCTCACGGCTGCCCCGTCACCGGTCTCGACCACGGTCCCGACAATCTCGTGGCCGGGGACGCGGCCGCAGTCATCGACATAGGAGCGGTGGGCGCCCGCCGCGATCCGCAGGTCGGTCCCACACAACGAACAGGCGTCCACCGCCAGGAGGGCCTCGCCCGGCCCCGGGCGCGGCCGGGGCAGCTCCTCCAAGAGGAGCGATCCGGCCCCCCGGTAGACGAGAGCCTTCATCTGTCAGGCCTCGACTCGGCTACGAGGACCGGGCGGCCTTCCAGCCAGGAGGTGTTGGCAGCGCGCACCGCCGCCACTGCGGCGCGCCCGTCACGGGCCCCTACAAGCGGGGCACCGCCGCTCGAGGCCGCCCGCACGAAGGCGGCCAGTTCCGCGCGATATCCCGGCTCGAAGCGTTGCGGCCAGGAGGCGAACGTCGGAATCTGCCCGGTACCACGGGAGCGGATCTCGAGCAGCGGCAGGGCGCGGTTGTCCCCCACGACCAGGAGGCCCTCGGTCCCGAGGACTTCGACCCGGGCGTCGTAGCCGTAGTCGGCGGGGCAGGTCCCGTCTATGGCCCCGATGGCGCCGCTTGCGAAGCGGAGAGATACCACGACGTTGTCGTAGAAGTCCGCAGCAGTGACGCCACGTTCGTGGCCTTTGAAGTTCGCCGCCTCCGCGTAGACGCGCTCGATCTCAGATGAGACCAGCCAGCGCACGCAATCGAAGTCGTGGCTGTTCACCTCGGCGAGCATCCCGTTGGAGCGGCGCAGATCCTGCGCCCACGCCGGGGGGAGCCCCGGGCCGCGGGTGAGGGACTTGACCAACATGGGCGTGCCGATGTCGCCGGCCTCGACCCTGCGCTTCGCCTCCACGAACTCCGGCTGGAATCGCCTCACGAAACCGACCTGGAACACGACTCCGGCCTCGTCTGCAGCCGCGGCCATGGCGTCGCAGTCTTCCAGGGTCAGCGCCATCGGCTTCTCGCAGAAGATGTGCTTGCCCGCGCCTGCGGCGAGCACCGCAAGCTCGGTGTGCACGAAGGTGGGAGCGGTGATCACGACGCCTTCGAACGCCGCTTGAAATAGCGCCTGTCGCAGGTCGGCGAAGACAGGTACGCCAAGCTCGGCTCCCGCCCTCTCCCCGACTTCCGGGTCCGCATCGACGATGCAGGCCAGCTCGGCGGCGGGGATCGACCCGGCGGCGTTGCGTGCGTGCACCATCCCGACACGCCCGGCTCCGAGCACCGCCAAGCGGAACGGCTGTCTCATGGGTGACCCTGTGCGCGCGGGCCGACGAGCAGGTCGACGACTGCCCGGTAGTCGCGTCTGCGCGTGCTGTACAGAGACTGCAAAGACGCATCCGGCATGACGCGGCCCGCCTCGGCGGTCGTTGCCAGGGCGGTGGCAGCCAGGTTCTCGATGGCCCCGACCGCCGCCGCGGCCACCATGGCGGCACCCCAGCAACTGAAGCTCTCCCGCTCCAGGCGCACGTAGGGCAGGCCCAGGGTGGCGGCCTTGATCAGGTTCCAGAGGGCATCGCCGCCGCCGCCACCGATCACTCTCACGTCGCGCGGCACGATATCCGGGAAAAGCTCGAGCGCCCTGTCCAAAAAGCCGGCGTACTCGAAGGCAACGCTCTCAAGCACGGCGCGGGTGAGGTCACCGCGGGTCTGGGAAAGGTCGAGTCCCACCCAGGCACCCCGGGCCTGCGGCGCGGAGGGCAGGATCCGGCCTCCCAGGTGAGGTACGAACAGCAGCCGCCCGCCTGGGCACGCAGATGCCTCCTCGACCAGCTGCTCCAGCGGCGGGCCGCCCAGCACCTCCGGGAGCCAGCGCAGCAGGTCGCCACCTGCCAGGTAGGCGAGCGAGATCCACTGGCCGGGGACGGCGCCCCTCATCTGAACCAGGGTCCGGGAGAAGTCGGGTCTGAAGGCGGTCGTGGACAAGGCCAGGACCGAGGCGGTCCCTGCGGTGTCCAGCAACTGGCCCGCTTCGACCATGCCCGCTCCGAGCGCTCCCGCCGCGGTGTCACCCAGGCCCGCCGCCACCGGCGTGCCCGCGACGAGCCGGCAGTCACCGGCAGCTGACGCGCCGAGACGGCCGACACGTTCAGTCGGGCTGACAATACGGGGCAGCTTCGCCAGCTCCGCACCGACCGCGGATGTGAGCTCACCGGACCACGTCGCGCTCGCCGCCTCCGCGAGCCCGCTGAAGTGAAGATGGGTCTCGTCCAGATAGGCCTCGTCGGCATCGAGTTCGCAGAGCCTGCCGGCGACGTAGGCGTTCGGGACGACGAACTTGGCCACGCTTGCGTACTGTTCCGCACGCCACCGGCGCCACCAGGCGATCTTGGCGGCGTGGGCGACCATGGGCGGGCAGCCTGTTAGCTCGACGAACCTGTCACCCATCTCTTCGGCGATCGCCTCCACCTGCGGGCGGCAGCGCGAGTCGAGCCAGGAGTCATAAGGGGTCACCGCCTGGCCGTCGCGCCCGATGCCGAGCACGCCCGCCATCTGACCGGCCACAGCCACACAAGCCACGTCACCGGGCCGGCCCGAGCCCGCGACACAGGAAGCGATCGCCGCCGTCGCCGCCCGGTAGAAGTCTTCCGGTTCCTGCTCGACCTCCTCGGCGCCACGGCGGTACAAGGGCAGGGGAACCGACGCCTCGCCGAGACATGTGCCGCTGAGCTCGAACACGGCCGCCTTGGCACTCTGGGTGCCGATGTCGGCCCCTACGAAAAGGGGCCCGCTCATAAGACGAGGTAGTCCCGGCTCACCGGGACCCGTCCCAGGCGCGAGGCGCTTCCCGCGGGGCTGGACAGGTCGACTTCGAACGCGCTCCGGTCGCCGCGATGGAAGGCGACGAAGTACTCGAGAGGCCGGCGCCCGGTCGTGAAACTGATGCTGCGCAACACGAGGAGCGGGTCCCCGCGCCCTACCTTGAGCAGGCGGGCTTCTCGCACGCCCGCCGTCGCGGCCTCGACTCGGCGTTGGCTCGAGACGACGGGCAGGCCGAAGTCCTCCCTGAGGACGCGGTAGAGCGATACGGAGCCGTTCAGGTCGCGTACGGCCAGGCCCGGGACCATTGCCGCCGGCAGATAGGTCATGGTCAGCACATGGGGCTCGCCGTCGAGGCGGCGCACACGCTCCAGCTCCACGACCTCTTCGCCCGGCTGGAGACTCAGCATCCTGGCCACCTTGTCGGTCGCGGGTGCCTCCCGGAGCACGAGAACCTTGCTCTGGACCTTTTGCCCGCGCGAGGCGGCATCGTCGGCGAGCCCGCCGAGCTCACTGATCAGGCCCTCGGCGGTCTTCGGCGCGGTCACGAAGGTGCCTCTCCCGCGCTGGCGGAATATCAGCCCCTCGTAACACAGCTCGGTGAGCGCCTGACGGACGACGCCCCGGCTCACGCCGAGGCGCTCACACAGCTCGAGCTCATCGGGCAGCCGCGTCCCCGGCGCCAGCTCGCCGGAGAGGATGCAGCGCGAGAGCCACTGCTTGAACTGGTAGTAGAGCGGGACGGGTGTGGAGTGGTCTAGTACGGACTCCAATACATCCATATGTATTGACATTCTGTCCTGATCCTGCCACCCTCGGAACTGGCATGCAAAGCCTTCGACCGGCCGGGGCTGAGGCGGCGGGTCGCGCCCCGAGGGGCGAAACCCGTGACCGGGAACGGGCGGACCGGGGGCAGGGGTGAACGTCGTACGCACCGTCCGAGGCGACATCGACCCATCCGACATGGGCCATACGGACTCTCACGAGCACCTCTTCTTTGTGACCCCGCTGCAGCCCGGTGAGGAGTTCGCAGACGTGGACCTGGCCATCGAAGAAGCCCGCACCCTGGTGCACGCCGGGGCGAGGACGATGGTCGATTGGACCCCGCTCGGCCTCGGGCGGGATCCGGAGGGGCTCCGGCGGGTGTCGGAGGCTACCGGTCTCCAGGTGGTCGCCGCCACCGGCGTGCACCGGGACGCCCACTACGCGCCCGACCATCCCCTGCGTTCGGAGACGGCAGACAGCCTCGCCCGCCGACTTGTCGCCGACATCGAGGGGCCCGGTGTGCGCTCCGGCGTGATCAAGGTCGGCGCCAGCTACCACCGCCTGCAGCCGTTCGAGGAGAGGGCCTTCGCGGCCGCAGCCGAGGCCCACCGGCTCACGCGGGCACCTCTTTGTGTCCACACCGAACACGGCACCATGGGCCTGGGCATCGTGGAGCGACTCGCCCGGCTGAAGGTGGCGCCCGGTGCGGTCATCCTCGCCCACCTGGACCGCAACCCCGACCCCGGCGAGCACGCCGAGACCGGGGCCACCGGCGCCTGGCTCCAGCTGGACGGACCGGGCCGCACGAAGTACTGGCCCGACTCGACCGTTCTCCAGCTGATCTCCGATCTGGCCGAGCGCGGGCTCGGAGATCAGCTGCTGGTCGGCGGCGACACCGGGCGCAGCTCCATGATGCGCGCCTACGGCGGTGGTCCCGGCCTCGACTACGTGTTCGCCCGTTTCAAGCCCAGGCTCGAACGCGAGCTCGGCGCCGAGCTCTCCCGGCTCATCTTCGTGAAGAACCCTGCCAGGGCCTTCTCATTCGAGCCGAGCCCGTCGACCGGGGCCGGGCGAGGCCCTCTGGCCGTCTAGGACTTCAACGGCTCGG
Organism: Acidimicrobiales bacterium; assembly: GCA_052148655.1. GTDB lineage: Bacteria > Actinomycetota > Acidimicrobiia > Acidimicrobiales > Bog-793 > Fen-455. The sequence goes on along the minus strand of JBKQHU010000028.1, from coordinate 16,264 downwards.
GGATGTCAACCGGGCTGTCACCAGTCGCGGGCACGGTCACCCGAGATCCACCCGACGTCTTGGCCGCAAGCTGATCGCCTCGAGCCCATCTCGCGAAGTGGGGCTCCTTCAGCCGTGGTTTGCCTGAGCGGCGGCGTTCGAGACGGCCACGAGGCGATCCAGAGCGCTCCTGGCGTTCCCGTCGTCGATTGCCGCCGTGGCAATCTCCAAGCCGTCGGCGAGGTCGTCGGCGAGGCCCGCCACGACGAGGCCCGCCGCGGCGTTCAAGCAGACCAGGTCGCGTCTCGGTCCAGCCTCGCCGTCCAACAGCCGCAGCCCCAGTTCGGCGTTGTGGGCGGCGTTCCCGCCCGCCAGGTCACCGAGCGTCGCGCGTCTTAGGCCGAGCGAGGCCGGCTCGATCTCCAGCTGGCGGCGGCGGCAGGTCCCGTCCTGCTCGCGTACCGACTCGATCAGGGTTGACGGTGCCGTGGTCGAAAGCTCGTCCAGGCCGTCGTGGCCGAAGACCACCATGGCGTGCACCGAACCGAAGGTCTCGAGCACGTCGAGCATCTTCTCGGCCATGGTCGGGTCCGAGACACCGACGAGCTGGCGGGTCGCGCCCGCAGGGTTCACCAGCGGGCCGACGAAGTTGAAGGCCGTCGTGACGCCGAGCTCGCGGCGTACCGGCGCGGCAAAGCGCATCGTCGGATGAAAGCGCGGCGCGAAACAAAAGCCGATCCCGGCCTCGTCGATGCACTGGCGCACACCGTCGGGACCGAGGTCGATCACGACGCCGAGGGCCTCGAGCACGTCGGCCGAGCCCGCGAGCGACGAGGCCGCCCGCCCGCCGTGCTTGCAGACGACCGCACCGGCGCCGGCGACCACGAAAGCACTGAGGGTCGAGACGTTGATCGTGCCGCTGCGATCGCCGCCCGTGCCGCAGGTGTCGACGACCTCGACTCCGACATCGAGCTTCTCGGCGTGGGAGCGCAGTGCCCGCACGAGGCCCGTCATCTCGCCCACGGTCTCGCCCTTGATGCGCAGGCCGGACACGAACGCGGCGATTTGGGCATGCGTGGCGTTGCCCTCGAGCACGTCGTCGAGAGCCGCGGAAGCCTCCTCCGCAGTCAGGTCCTGACGGCTCATGATCTTGCCGAGGACGGCCGGCCATCCGCCGAGAGCCGAAAGGGTGGCCACAGTCAAGGCCTCAGTCGCACGAGCGGCCGCGGTCGCGGACGCGTCCCGGTTCGGGCCGGGCGTCGTCGGCTGCGGTCAGGTCTCCGGTGAGGTTGAAGTCCACCGGGCGAGGCTAGCGGGACGGTTTCGCCGCTCCGTCGTGGAGGTGAGCTGAAGGCCGGGAGGCGTCAGGCGGACTTGCGGTGCTGGCGGACGATCCGACGACGCTCACGTTCGGTGAGCCCGCCCCATACGCCTTCGCGCTCGCGGGCGGCAAGTGAATACTCGAGACACGACTGGCGAACGGTGCAGGACGCGCAGACCGCCTTCGCCTCCTCCGCGTCCTCATCGGACACGGGATAGAAGATGTCTGGGTCAACCCCTCGGCATGCGGCTCGTTGGCGCCAACTGGCTTTCATCCAGGTTCACTTTCGTCGTCTGTCGACCGCCGACGGCGACTTGCCGCGGCGAATTCGAGTTACAAGGAGATCGGTCAGCAGCAGCGGAGCTCTTTCGTGCGCCAGGGGGGCCGCCGGCCGGAATCTCGATTATGAATGATCGTAACGAAACTGTCAACAACTCACACTCGTCCCGGTTTCACCCAACTGTGCCCGGTAACGCCTGCTAGTTGTTCCTCCAATCTTCGGCCGCGAAGACCTCCGCCTTGACAGGCAAATGGCCCGCCAGGGAAAAAACTTTCTCTCAAGGATCGCCTGGGGCCTGTACCCGGGCGACGGCCCCGATGGCGACCAACACCAGCGGGGACCGTCGCGTCACCCGGTTGTGGCAGGCTGTCGGAACGGTGACTTGATGAAACGACCCGCGACCATGTTCGACCGTGAAGTCGCCCTCTCACAGCTCTCGGGCAAGAGCTTCGACGTCGTTGTCGTGGGAGGAGGTATCACCGGAGCGGGCGTCGCCCTCGACGCCGCCTCGAGGGGATTGCGGACCGCTCTCGTGGAACGGGGGGATTTTGCCTCCGGCACCTCTTCGAAGTCCTCCAAGATGGTGCACGGTGGGTTGCGCTACCTCCAGCAGCACGACTTCGGCCTAGTGCACCAGAGCCTCACCGAACGCCGCCGGCTGTTGCAGAACGCGCCTCATCTCGTCGAACGGTCCGCTCTCCTCGTTCCCCTCTTCGGCAAGGGAGGTGTGGTCGACCGGGCCACGGCACGGGGCTACTCGACGGCGCTGTGGATGTACGACCTCGCCGGTGGCTGGCGCATCGGCAAGCGCCACCATCGGGTGACCGCCGCGGAGCTCGCCTCCCACTTCCCCACGCTTCGCACCGACACGCTCGTGGCGGGATTCGTCTACTACGACGCCTGGGCCGACGACGCCCGGCTGACGCTGGCAGTGCTGCGGACCGCAGTGTTGGAGCACGGGGCCGTGGCGGTGAACTACGCCCCCGTCGTCGGCCTCGTCCACGACGGGGAGGGGCGCCTTGCGGGCGTGCAGGTGGCACCTGTCGCCGATCCCCGCTCCGGCAGCCCGATGACACGACCGGCACAGGGCGACGCCTCGCCGGAGGTGCTCGAGGTCCGGGCGAAGGTCGTCGTCAATGCGACGGGCGTGTGGGCCGATCAGCTCCACCATCTGGACGACGCTTCCCGCCCGGCCTCGATCCGCCCCGCCAAGGGCATCCACCTCACCGTTGCGCGCGACAAGTTGCCCTGTGACATCGCGACGGTGCTGCCCGTCGCTGAGGACCGCCGCGCCATAACTGTCGTCCCGTGGGGTGAGCACACCTACATCGGAACGACCGACACCGACTACGCCGGCCCCCTGGAAGACCCACGCGTCGAGGCGGGCGACATCAGCTACGTGCTGGGCGCCGTGAACGCGGCCGTCACATCGCCGATCGGGCCCGAGGACGTGACCGGGAGCTGGGCCGGGCTACGTCCCCTGCTCGCCTCGCCGGCCGCGCACGGGCGCTCGCCGAGCGCGCGCACCGCCGACCTCTCGAGGCGCCACAAGGTTGAGCGGTCGGGAACCGGGCTCATCACCATCACCGGGGGCAAGCTCACGACCTACCGCAAGATGGCGGCTGACACAGTCGACGCCGTATGCGCCGAGCTCGGAGCGACCAGGGTCGCATCAGCTACGAAGAACCTGCGCCTTCGCGGCTTTGAGCCTCCCAGCACCGCCCAGGTGCGGGATCTCGCCGACAAGCTCGGACTCGACGCGGCCGTCTTGGGCCAGCTCCGGCGCCGCTATGGAGGAGAGATGACGGCCGTGCTCGGACTGGGACTCGATCGGCCCGAGCTTTGCGCCCGCCTCGTCGGCGGCCTCGACCACATCGAGGCCGAGGTCGTGTACGCGGCCCGTTTCGAGATGGCCACCTGTGTCGACGACGTCTTGTCGCGACGCACCCGGGCCCTGCTTCTCGATGCCCGGTCCGCGGCGGCGGCGGCAGTCCGCACATCCGAGCTGCTCGCGGCCGAGCTCGGCTGGGACGCGGCCAAGGTGCGCGAAGAGGGCGCCGCCTTCGAGGCCATCGGCCGCCACGACCTCGCCGCGGCAGCCTCGCTTTCGGACGGGGCCATCCCCGGCCCGGAGCTCTGAGCTCCGGTGGGGCGCAACCGCAGGGCCGTCCCCGCACCGGTCCTGATCGATGCGGCGGCCGAGCAACCCCACGAACGGCTCGGCGGTCACCGGGTCGCTCTCGGGAACGACTTCTTGGAGCGGCTCTCGGGATGCTGCGCCCTCGTCGACGTCGCTCCCCGGTCCCTCGCCGAGTCCGGCCGCGACTGGTGGCCGCTGTCGATCCGGTGGGCGCTTTCCGGTGCGGTGCCCGCGATGCCCGGGGTCGTCGCCCGGCCGGCCACGACCGCCGAGGTGGCCGCCGTCCTGCGGTGTTGCAATGAGGCCACCGTCCCTGTGACCGCCGCAGGTGGGCGTAGTGGTGTCTGCGGCGGAGCCGTCCCCGTCTTCGGCGGAGTGAGTCTCGACTGTTGCGGTCTAGAGGGCATCGAAGAGGCTCGCAGCGCGGCATCGCTAGTCGATGTCCGGGCGGGCACCTTCGGCGACGACCTGGAACAGGAGCTCCGCTCCCGCTACGACATGACCGTCGGCCACTGGCCCCAGTCCGTCGCCCTCGCGACCATCGGTGGCTCCATCGCCTGTCGCGGCGCGGGCCAGTACTCCACCCGCTACGGCAAGATCGAGGACATGGTCGCCGGTCTCGAAGTGGTGCTCGCGGACGGGACCGTCGTGCGCACGGGCCAACTGGCCGGACGAGGTGCCGGGCCGCGTTCGGCCATGGGCCCGGACCTGACGAATCTGTTCGTCGGCAGCGAGGGCACGCTTGGGGTGATCACCCGCGCCCGGCTCCGGGCGCACCCGGTCGCCGCCGAGGAACGGCGCGCGGCCTGGGCGTTCCCGAGCTTCCGAGACGGCCTCGAGGCACTGCGCCGGACCCTGCGGCGAGGTGCGACACCCGCGGTGCTGCGCCTCTACGACGCCGCCGAGGCGCAGCGGAGCTTCGACGGTCTCGACACCAACCTGCTCATAGCCCTCGACGAAGGCGACGGGCATATCGTCGACGGCGCCATGGCAGTCCTGTCGGAGGAATGCCACGAGGGTGAGCCGCGCGACGTCGGCCTCGTCGAGCACTGGTTCACGCACCGCAACGACATGTCGCTGCTGGAGGCCGTCATCCGGGCAGGCATCGTCGTGGACACGATCGAGGTCGCGGCACCCTGGGACGTGCTCGCCGGCGTCTACGAGACCTCCCTCGAGGCGCTCTCGGAGATTCCCGGGACGGTCGCGGCCTCCGCCCACCAGTCGCACGCCTACCTCGACGGTGCCTGCCTCTACTTCACCTTCGCCGGCTTGGGTCCCGATCCGGCCGACGACGCCTGGGCGGAAGCCTTCTATCGACGCTGCTGGCAGGCGGTGCTCGGCGCCACATCGCGCCACGGCGGCTCGATCAGCCACCACCACGGCGTCGGGCTCGTGCGCGGCCCGTATCTGCCGGACGCCCTCGGTGCCGGCTTCGACGTGCTGCAGAAGCTCAAGACGGCCCTCGACCCCCGGGGCATACTGAACCCCGGCAAGCTCGGCCTGCCCTCGCCTTTCGGCCCTCCTCCCTGGCCCCTTAACTGAGCTTCGCCCGCGGCGGGGGCCATAGTGAACGCGGGTGCCCAAAGTGGCAGTACGATCGCTCAGCGTGAGGAGACTTTCGTGACGACGGATGACCTTGTGAGGGAGGCCGCGGTGAACCCGTCGCTGGACGATGCCCTTGAACTGGCGGCGGCCCTCCAGGCGAACCTGAACGCCGTCGTCCTCGGTACGCCGGGCGCGGTCGTCGCGGCGACCACCGCCGTGTTGGCGGCGGGACACCTCCTGATCGAAGACGTTCCCGGTGTGGGCAAGACGATGCTCGCAAAGGCGGTCGCGGTCTCGATCGGCACTCGCCTAGCCCGCATCCAGGGCCACCCGGACCTGCTCCCTTCCGACATCACCGGTGTCTCGATCTACTCGGCCTCGTCTGAGAGCTGGGAGTTCCGGCCGGGCCCCGTCTTCGCCCACGTGGTGCTCTTCGACGAGCTGAACCGGACCCCGCCGAGAAGCCAGGCGGCACTGCTCGAGGCCATGGAGGAGCGCCAGGTCACAGTCGACGGCGAGTCATGGCCCCTGCCCGAGCCGCACCTCGTGCTCGCGACCCAGAACCCGATCGACCAGTCGGGTACGTTCCCCCTCGTGGAGAGCCAGATGGACCGCTTCCTTCTCGCCACGCGCCTCGGCTACCCGGACGAGATCACCGAGACGAGGCTCGCCCTCTCTCACGGGGCGCAGCCTTCGCTCTCCACGCTCTCGCCGGTGTGCACTCCGGCCGGCCTGGCCGCCGTCCAGGCCGCCGTCGCCGAGGTTCCGGTGGTGCCCGGGGTCGCGAGGTACGCCGTCGCGGTCGTGCGCGCCAGCCGCGCCGATCCCTTCGTCCGCCTGGGCGCCAGCCCCCGGGCCGCGATCGGCCTGCTCGCGGCCGCACGCGCCCACGCCGTGATCGCCGGCCGGGACTTCGTGCTTCCCGACGACGTGAAAGCGGTCGCCGTCAGCGTGCTCGCCCATCGCCTGGTCACCGACGCGGCCCCTGTCGGCGCCTTCGAAGCCGGGATCGCGGCCGTGGAAGCGATCCTCGAGCGAGTTCCTGCGCCGAGGCCCTGATGCACGGGCGCTCCCGCCGGGATGTTCCGGCGGCTGACCGAGCGCGCGCTTTGGCGGTCCGAAGACAGCGTGTCCGTCACCTGGCCCTCCCCGAGCGCGCCCTCGGGCCAGTCGCCGGCTCGCTGCTCCTGCTGTTGGTGTGGGCGGGAGTTGCGCACGCAAGCGGCTCCGGCTGGGTGCAGACCGTGGGCGCCGTGGTGGCCGGCCTGCTGCTGCTGGGCCTGGTCGCACCGGCTTTCGCCGCCCCGGGGCTGACGCTGATCTGCGAACGGTCCCCCACCGACGCGATCGCCGGCTCTCCCGTGGAGATCGGAGTCGTCGGCAACCGGTCGATGCGATGCACACCGTGGTCGGCCGGAGGCAGGCCCGTTCTGCTCACAGGCAAGGTCCCGGCGTCGCTTTTCATCGTGCCCCCGCGAAGAGGCGTCATCTCGACTGTTACGGTGCGCGTCGCGACTGCGGCGCCGCTCGGCCTGCTCTGGTGGTCACGGGACCAGGTACTCGAGCTCGCCCGGCCGCTCCAAGTTGCCCCGCAGCCTCGCGAGCGGGGTGGCGAGCTGCGCCGGATGGTCACGCCCGAGGAGGGCGAGGGACCGTCACGCCCGACCCTCACCGGCGACCTGCGCGGCATCCGCCCCTACCAGCACGGCGACGGGCGTCGCCGGGTGCACTGGCATGCGAGCGCCCATACCGGTGACCTCATGATCCGCGAGTCGGAGAGCCGCCAGGACGACCCGATCCGGATAGTCGTCGACCTGCCCCGGGACCTGGACGCCGCCGACCGCATCGCCGAAGAAGCCATGGGCGAGATCGTGGCGCAACTGAACGCGTGCCACCGTATCGTGCTCGAGACGACCGAAGTCACAGGCAGGGTCGTGAGCCCGGTCGTCGACCGCCTCTCGGCGGGCCGGCGCCTCGCCCGCTCGGTCTGCCCCCCCGGTACGCGCTAGGCGGCCGGGCGTGCACAGGGACCGGGACATCGACAGGCGAACAACTCGCCCGCAGGCTCCGGGTGGATCCCGCGTCGGGTTGGTGGAGATGGTCCGCCGCGCCAACGCTCCCCTGCCCGCGGAGAATTCGGTCACGTTCCGCGTCGCGACGGCGGCCGCCGTCCTGACCGGGATAATGGCCTGTGCCGCCGTGGGCGAGGTTTCCATCATCGCCGCCGTCCTCGCATCCGCGGGCTCGCTTTGCGGGATGGTCTTCTCGTACAGGACACGCACGCGCCCGTGGCAGTGGGTGAAGATCCTGCTCGCGCTTGCCGTGCTCGCCATTTTCGCCTCCTTCGTCCTGCAGATGATCAACGCGGCCCACGTGGGCCAGCTGACCTCGATCGAGGTCCCGCTCACGGGCCTGTTCGTCTGGGTGCAGGTCATCCACTCCTTCGACGTCCCGGCGAGGCGGGACCTTCTCTTCTCCCTCGCCGCGGCCGGGGCGCTGCTAACTCTCGGGGCGGCCCAGGCGGTCTCGGTCGGCTTCCTCGGATACGTGGCCATCTGGCTCGGGGCCTGCCTGGTCGCTCTGGGCTGCTCGTGGCGATCGATGACGGGAGGCGTCGGCCCCCTGGCTCTGGGCTCGCTCGCGGCCACTGGCCTCGTCGTCGTGCTGGCAGGCGCAGGCTTCCTGGTCGTGCTGCCCACCCCCCGTGCCGCTCAGGCGATCACGCTCCCGTCCTCGCTCATCTCGTACCTGCCCCTTCGCGACCCGAACGGCGTCACCGGGACCGGGGCGGAGTCGACCGAGCCGGCTCAGGCCGGCAAGGCGAGCGGGCGCACCGGGGTCGGCGGCTACCTGGGCTTCGCGAGCGAGCTCGACGTCGCCACGCGCGGCACGCTCGGGGACGAGGTCCTCATGCGGGTACGGGCGGACCGGCCCGGCTACTTCCTGGGCATGACCTACGACACCTGGGACGGCCAGAACTGGAGACGCTCGCCGGCGACCGGAAGGATCCTGCAGCTGACGACGGGATCGCCCTTCGAAGTGGGCTCCGCCTGGAGCTCCTTCCCCGAGCTTGAGGAAGGCGGCGGGATGGTCCCGGGCGTTTCGGACGGGGAGCTCGCCTTCGGCCCGCTCAACGTCCAGACGTTCTACGTCGCCCAACCCATCGCGAACCTGTTGTTCGCGACACCCGACCCGACCGAGGTCTACTTCCCGGAGCACTCCCTGGTGCTCGGCGCCGACGGCTCGATGCGCTCCACCATCGCCATGACCCCTGGCACGGTGTACACGGTCATCTCCTCCGATGACGAGCTGGCACCGGCCGCCTTGGCGAGAATCAGGGCCACCCAGCCCGGCCCCGACTCGGCGGCCCTGCGGGCGGACCTCGAGCTTCCACCGGGCCGCTACGGGCGCGTGGCCGCCCTCGCACGCCAGATCGTCAGGGTCGCCGGGGCCACCACGACCTACGCCAAGGTGACGGCCCTCGAGACCTGGATGGGTGCCCACCTGCGGTACTCGACAAACATCCCGCCGCTGCTGGCGGGACAGGACGCCGTCAACCAGTTCCTCTTCGGGTCCCGCGTGGGCTACTGCGAGCAGATCTCGACCGCTCTCGCCGTCATGCTCCGCACCCTCGGGGTGCCCACACGCGAGGCCATCGGCTACGTGCCGGGGCCGTTCGACCCTCTGAGCGACCTCTACGAGATCCAGGCCAAGGACGCGCACGCCTGGGTCGAGGTGTGGTTCCCGGGAGTCGGCTGGCAGAGCTTCGACCCGACGGCACAGGTTCCCCTGGAACCGCCTGACCCGGGTGCCGTTCTCCTCTCCGACTTGGGACACGCCCTCGGGGCGCTCCCGTGGGCACCCATCGGCGGCGGCCTTTGCGCGCTGGCCTGCGGCGTATCGGTCGCAGCCGGCGTGCGCCGGCGGCGCCGGCGCCCGGCCGGCTGGGTGGGAAAGGTCACAGCAGAGCTGGAGCGCCGGGGGGCTGGCGCCGGGCTCAAGAGGTGGCCGGCCGAGACGCTCGGCGAGTACGCCTCGCGGCTCGCCGGCCTGGGCGACTGGCGGGCGGGCCCGATGGCGACCGCTTCACTGCCGGCCGCGACCGCGGTGCTCGAGCGGGCCGCTTACGGGTTCCACGAGCCCGACGCCCCGACCCGTGCCTTCGTCGAGGAGGTGGTGAACGGGCTGCACCCGGCGCGGGCCTCCCGGCGGCCACCTCGGGCCGGCCGGCTCACACCGGCGTGAGCGCCAAGGCCTCGGAGAAGCTGGCTGCCCGCGCGAACACGGAGCGGTAGGCCATCAAGGCTCTCGACCGGTTGAAGCCGAGGGCGCCGGTGAAGCGGCCCGCCCCGTCCGAACACGACCACAAAGCAGAGTTCCTACAGGGACCCGTCCACCACCACTGCCTCGTCTGTCGGCCTCAGCAGGCCGATCACCTGGATCTTGCAGTCGTACTGGTCCGACCAGACGTACGGGACCGGGGCAAAGCCAGGACGGGGCCCGTCACCGGCAAGAAGGCTGCCTGCGGCATGCTCACCCTGCTCGGCCGCGTTCGTGCGGTGCTGGACCTGCACGTACTCCCCCGTGATCGCATGAGGCCACCTGACCAGATCCCCTGCCGCCACGACACCCGGCGCCGCGGTCAAGGACGCGTCACATGTGAGCCCCTCCGGGCCGACGTCGAGCCCGGACCCCGCCAACCACGAGGTTGCCGCGCGGGCGCCGACGGCGACGAGCAGCGCGTCCGCCTCGAGGCTCGTGCCGTCACTCAGCCGGCACGTCACGCCGGAAGACGGCCGAGTCCCAGCCTCGACGCTGTCCAGGCGGGTGCCGAGGCGCAGGTCCACGCCATGGTCACGGTGAACGCGCGCTAAGACGCCCCCGACGAGCGGCCCGACCACCCTTTCGAGCGGCACCGCCAGCGGCTCTACGACGGTCACCTCCGCACCGAGACCGCGGGCCGTCGCCGCTACTTCGAGGCCATCAGGCCCGCCCCGGCGATCGTAAGGCGTGCTCCCGGCGCGGAGAGGACTTCGCGCAACACGACCGCGTCGTCCATGTCCCGCAGCGTCAGCACTGCCGGGCGGCCCGTGATGCCAGCGAGCGGGCGCGGTGTCGCCCCGGTCGATATCACCAACCCGTCGAAGCTGATCGAACGGCCGTCGCTGAGCACGATCTCGCGTGCAGCGAGGTCCAGGTGCTCGGCTCTCGTCCCGAGGTCGAGCTCGATGCCGAGCGCTTCGAGCTCTCGCGAGCTCCGCAGCGTGCACCTGTCCTCGTCCCAGGTGCCCGCCAGCAGTTGCTTGGAGAGGGGCGGGCGGTCGTAAGGCAGCAGGTGTTCCCTGCCAACGAGCCTCAGGCGTCCTTCGAAGCCCTGTTCTCGCAGCGCTTCGCAGGCGCGCAGCCCCGCCACGCCTGCTCCCACCGCCACGACGGAACCGAGTGGGATTGGTGCTGCTACCTGCCCTCGTCCTCGTGGGCCGCATCCTGGCCCACCGCCTCGAGCCGCGGCAGCAGCGAGCCGACCCTCTCCCGGGCTCCCCGGATGCGCCGGTCGAGCTCCTCGACGATCTCGACCGCCCGCCTCAGGCGGACCTCGAGGAGGTCGACGTCGATGACGCCCCCCTCGAGCTCGGCGATGATCGCGTCCAGCTCGTCGGAGGCGGCGGCGTAGCCCAGATCGGCGACGGGCACGTGGTTACCAGTGGGATCGGGTGCGCTCATGGCATGCCTCCGTCGTTGGCTTCATCGGCGTTCACCGCGGACTGGTCCGCCGGCCGGATCTCCTCGACAGTCGAGCTCGCGCTGCCGTCGGCGAAGGTCGTGGTCAGCCTCTCGCCAACACGCAACATCCCCGACGACCGCACCACCCTCCCGCTCTCGTCGCGGGTGAGCGACCAACCGCGTGCCAGCTGATGGCGCGGGTCTAGAAGCTGCAGCAGCTCGCGGCGGTGGGCGATGCGCTGTGCCTGACCGGCGAGGTGCTGTGACGAGGGACCGGCCAGTCTCTGGGCACGGTTGCGGAGACGTCCCTGGCTCCGCTCGACCGCCACCAGGGCGGCGTTGCCGATGCGCGTCTCTGTCGTGCGCAGGTCGAGCGAGGAACGCTCGAGTGCCTGGCGGGCCGCGCGACGAGTCGAGGCACACGAGGCGACCAGCTCCCGCCCGGCCTCGTCGAGCCGCGCCTCGATGCGCTGGGCGAGACGTCGTGCCCGCCGCTCCACACCCTCGAGGTAGGCGGCGACCACTGCCACAACCGCCTCGCCGCACTGGGTCGGAGTCACGAGCGCCCGGTGCGCGACCTCGTCGGCCACCGACCGGTCACCGGTGTGCCCGATGCCGGTCCAGACCGGGAACGACGCCGTGGCGATCGCCCTTGCGACCTGCTCGGAGTCGAACGCCGCCAGATCGCCCCGCGCCCCGCCTCCCCGGACCAGGACCACGAGCTGGGGAGCGAAGCCACCGAGCCTCGCCAGGGCGGCGACGATCTGCCCGGGCGCTTCGGGCCCCTGTACCGTCGAGGGTTCGAACCGGACGTCGAACAGATACCCGGACCGTGCCAGCTGGCCGGTGAAGTCTCGGTAGGCCTCCGAGCCGGGACTGGTCACGAGCCCGATGCGAAGCGGCACGAGCGCCATGGGCAAACGCCGGTTGGCCTCGAGGAGGTCTTCGGAAGCCAGTGTGCCGAGCAATCGCCTCCGCGCGGCCGCGATCGCGCCGATCAAGGCCTCCACGTCGAGCGCGGTCATGGAAAACCGCAGCTTGCTCCCGCCTTCCCAGACCGAGACGGTCCCTCGCACGCGCACGACGAGCCCAGGTGTCAGCTCGACTCCCACTGCCTCCAGCTCGTACTGGACCACAGGCCATTCCCGGGCCCAGCAGGCGACTTCGAGCGTGGCGGTCAGGTTTCTGGCCGGAGCGGCATTCCTGGTTGAAGGCACCTCGGCGGCCGGCCGCTCCGGGCCGTCGAGACGGTCTGCCAGTTCCAGGTAGTGATGACCGCGCGACACGGTCACCTTGCGGATCTCGCCTGTCACCCAGATCTCGCCCGGGAAGGTCTCGCGCAGCGCTCCCTTCACACGGATGTAGAAGTCACTTATCGAAAGCGCCGCGTCGGAGGCCGACCCGGGTTCGGCACCCGGCCCCGACGAAACGACGGAGAGCACCGGTGGCCGGAGCGAGCCACCGGACGGTGGGTCCTCGCCTGGCCGTGGCGCCGGCGCGGGACCCGGGGGGATGCTCACCGGATCGGTCGCCGCGCCTTCACCCCCGGCGAAATCGAAGCGGAGCTCCTCGATGTCGGACCTGGCGAGGTCCCGCCCCCGCCTGGCTCGGGTGCCGGTCATTGCCTCAGGCTACTGCCGACACTGCGACCCTTCGGGACCCGTGGTTAGCTCGATGAGCCGAACTGGATCGCCACGTGAAGCTCTTGCACCTTGTGCCATGCGGCAGAACCCGAAAGCTGCCAGTCCGTGAGCAGGGTGCCGACGACCGAGAGGGCGTCCACTCTTCCTGCCGCGCCGAACACGACCACTGCCGTTGCATCCGGCGGCGTCGGCAGGGTGCGCCAGGTCATCTGCGGCTCCCGGAGGACCGCGATCGTGTCAGGGTGCGACGAGCCCGACACGAGGGCATAGAGTCCGAGGTCGCCGGCGGGGCCGAACGAGACCACGACCGCGCGCCCGGCCAGCGGCAACGGTGGTGAGACTCTCCAGCTCAGGTCCTCGCCGCTCGTGCACGCCGCTACGAGGTCGGTGCTGTCCGCAGAGGTGGCCGCAACGAGCGCGCAAAGACCTCGCGTGGTGGCCTGCAGGCCGAGCACCGCGGTCCCGGAGTCGTGCAGGCTGCGCGGGAGGCCGGGTGCTGCGAGACGCCACGTGCCCGCCTGAGCAAGAAAGATGCCGACGACGCCGTCCCGCCGGCAAATCGCCCCCACCAGGCCGTTCCCGGCGGCGTAGCCGACAGCTGTGAGCGAGACCACGCCGCAGGCGCGGCCCGCCTCGGAGGTCGCCAGCTCGTCTTCGGTGGCCGACTCGTGCCAGCCCGCCAGTCCCCCGGGGCTCGCGAGAACGCGGGCGTCCCTGCCCTCACCGACGAGGGCCAACGCCTCGCCACCTCCGGCTACCGCCAGGGAGTCGGGCTCGTCGGCGAGCGCGCCGAGGGGACCGGCCGGCGTCCAGGAGCCCCCGCCGGAGGTCGTGATGAGGGGCGAGTACTCGAGGTCGACACTGGGCCGGATGCCCACCACGAGCGACCGGCCGCTTTGCGAGGCGACCACGAGCCCACCGTTGGTGGCCACTGCGAGCGCCGAGGCCCGGTCCGACCAGGCAGCGGCGCCCGTCGGTTTGAACAGCAACTGCCAGAACGTGTTCAGGGGCTCGTCGAGGTGCCCCATCGCCACGGTCGCCCACGATCCCGCCGAGGTCTCGATCGAGGTCGCCAGCGAGGTACGGACCGCCGGAATTACCGACGCTGCGCTCGGGCTGTTGGCACGGTTCGCCCCGCAACCGGAAGCGACGCACGCCCCGAGCACCGCCAGCGCGAGGCCTCCGGCGAGGTGACGCCCTGTCAATGTGACCGTGCCCCGCGACGAAGAGGTCCGGCGGTCATCGAGATCCGAGCACTGCCCGCAGCTCGTCGGCGAGCAGTGCTGCGAAGGACGATTTCGAGGCCTCTGTGCCGGGACCCGGGTCGCTGTTGAGGATGTAGCGCATGTGTCCCGCCGGGTCGATCACAAAAGAAAGGTCACTGTGGGCGATCATCGCGCCGCCGGGGGCAAAGGCAACGCTGACCCCGAACGAGCTCCAGACCCGGCTGAGCTCGGCACTCGAGCCGGTGAGGTAGTCCCAGTTCGAAAGCTTCTGCAGGCCTTCCTGGCGATCGAACGCGACCAGATAGGGCCGCTCACGGAAGACAGGGTTCGCCACGACGGCCACGAGCACGACCCGGCCGGCGGCTGCACCGAGCAGGCCGTCCGCCTGGCGGAACTCCTGGGCGATGAGGGGGCAGTCGGAAGTGCAGACGGGGTCGAGGAATGTCATGGCGAACGCCTTGCCGTGCAGGCCGGCGAGCGACACGATCGCCCCTCTTTGATCCACGAGCCGGAACGGCGGCGCAGGGGTGTTGACGACGCCGGGAGGGCCGTCGAAGGCTTCGGCGATGATCGGGTCGGCGTTCGGGTTCACCGAGGCTGCGGCCATCGGGACGACCCCGATGAGGGTGATCCCGATGGCGGCGAGGGCGGCGATGCAGCGCAAGGCGTAGCCGGGCCGCGTGGCCAGCCCGGCCCAGAACGACTGGGCGCCGTCGTCAGCCGCAGAGACCGGGGCCGGCGCCTCGACCACCGCCGGGAGGCGGGTAGTCGCCAGGTAACCGGCGACGAAGACGAGGGACATCGGGATCATGCTGTTCGGGTCGGTACCGAGACCACCGAAGAAGCCGAAGTCCTCGACAAGAACCCAGTCGGCGATACACAGGACGATCCCGCCGCAGACCGCGACACGGACGATAGCGGTCCGTCCGGACAAGAACCCGGCCCCGATCAGGGCGAGGCAGATCACGAGGAACAGGTTCACGGCCCAGCCGTGGGCGGCGTCGAAGCTGGCAAAGCTGGTGAGCCAGGAGGAGATGAACCCCGGCTGGGGCGTCGCCGACATCTGCTGCACCATTCCCACCAGCGTCCCCGGGACGGAATTGTGGTCGAGCCGTCCCTGCCAGAACCCCCGCCCCGGCCACGCCTGCAGGACCGCCATGGCGACAAAGAACAGACCCATGGCCGACAGCACCACCCGGCCGAGTCGCGGGCTCGACCACATACGCTCCGGCAGGGCGATGAGCAGCCCGGCGAGGCTGTAGAACACGACGGCTCCGGGGGCCCCGAAGGCCCACGTGAGGCCCGGAGCGAAGATCCCACCGAAGCTCTCGCCGAAAATCCAGACGATGACTCCCCAAGACGCGGTCGCGAGCCCGGCCAGCTGCGACCAGTGGCCCCTTGGTGCCACGATCAGCCAGATGCCAAGACCGATCTGGATCCACACAGCGGAGGCAGGCGCCGCCGTCGGGTGGTTGCTCCAGATGGTCGCCCCGGCGTTGACGAGGTGCTGCACCCACGCAGGTGAGGTGGCCGCTGTCGGCTGGATCACCTGGCTCGTCATGCCGAGCGGCATCGAGGGCTGAGCCTGGAGCAGGCCGTCGAAGATCCAGATGAGGCCGAAGGCGGTCCGCAGCAGCCTGCGCCCGGCGGCCTCCGGGCTGGAACGGTCTCCGGCCACCGGGCCTGCGGCCCTCGCCCGACGCAACTGCGCGGCGCGCAAGAGGTTCCATGCCATGGCCAACAAGGCGAGCAGGACGAGGGCGATCAATGCCTCGTGCCAGAGCAGGGAGCCCTTGCTAACTCGCTTTAGCTGGATCTCCGGATACTTGCTGTCGACCCGCTTTTAGGAACCTAAGAGATTAGAGAAAATGTCCCGTTACACGGGCAATCGGCGGCTGAGTCTGGTACACCGAGACCATGCGGCGTGAAGAAGGACGCGATGACCCTGTGCCTCCGTCAAGCACGTCGATACTGACGGGGATGCGGCGCCCAAACACCCCGAGCCATAACACCGACGCATGGTTGGAGGAGAACAGGGGATACAATGGAAATGTTGCTTATCGCCTGGTGTGTTTGGGCAGGTCTGATCCTGTTCTTGTGCCCGCTCATCAAGCGTGGCCCGGAGTCTTCACGTATGCGGAGCCAACAAACCGCACAAGCAGGTCTCGATTACATAAGGATCTCAATAGCATTGTTGAGCGAGTGGGAAATGCACCAGTCAAACCTCCTGATCATCGACTTGCGCTCCGATACAACCAAGGGGGCGAATGGCGACAGCATTCCCGGATCTTTAAACATACCAATTGTACAATTGGCGCACCTACTCCGTTGGATACCACCAGCAAGCCGAGTTGTCTTTTACAACGAAGGCGAGGTTGATCGCTTCAGCACCACAGTCGAGCAGAC
>JBKQHU010000027.1:0-4378 GCA_052148655.1 Acidimicrobiales bacterium | reverse complement strand
CTTCCACAGCGAAGCTGACGCCGTCATCATTCGGTGCTCACGTTCTGTGCTGACCCTGGTGACCAGTAGACCGATGGGCGAATGCAACCAGGCCTGGTAACAACTGAAGTGTGCCTAGGAATCCCTGGGGGTAAGAGGCCGGGAGCGACCACGGTGACGGTCAGGCTATTCAGACCCTGTGGGACGGTACGGCCGTGGGTGCGAGCTGCCACCGGGCCACGTCGTGATACACAACGTGCATGAGCGACGACACGGGGGCACTCGACGGTGTGCCGGGTCCGATTCGACCGAGGCACGAGGACTTCGATGCGTCCTATGCCGGCACACCCCCGTGGGACATCGGCCGACCTCAGCCGGCTTTCCTTGAACTTGCTGAGGGAGGCGTTCTGCGCGGTCGAGTGCTCGACGTCGGCTGTGGGACCGGAGAGCATGCCCTCATGGCCGCTCGCCTCGGCCACGAGGCCACCGGCGTCGACTCGGCTCAGACAGCGATCGCCATCGCTCAAGGCAAAGCCCGCGACCGAGGCCTGACAGCTCGGTTCCTCGTTTGGGACGCCCTTCAGCTATCTG
Source organism: Acidimicrobiales bacterium (assembly GCA_052148655.1). Lineage (GTDB taxonomy): Bacteria > Actinomycetota > Acidimicrobiia > Acidimicrobiales > Bog-793 > Fen-455. The sequence continues at coordinate 3,808 of JBKQHU010000027.1, read as the reverse complement.
ACCTCAACGAACGGTTCGACACCGTGCTCGACTGTGGACTCTTTCATGTCTTTGACGACGACGACCGTGCCCGCTACGTCGACAGCCTTCTGGCCGTTCTTCCGACAGGCGGCCGCATTTATATGCTGTGCTTCAGTGATCGCCAGCCGGGCGATTGGGGACCCAGGCGGGTTACCCAGGACGAGATCAAGGCGAGCTTCCGTGATGGGTGGCAGGTGCATTCGATCGAAGCCTCCAAGATCGACATCAACATCGACCCCAACGGTGCACTCGCCTGGCGAGTGTCCATCAGCCGAGGCTGACCAGCACCCTGGTTAGCGACGCCGACTCGGTGACGCGCCAGAGCGTCGATCTGTGCGGCCGTGATGGAATTGCGCCAGGATTCGGCCGGCGCGTTCTGTCTTCGAATGCCCATCTACCGGTATCACTTCGATGACACTGAATCACTCTGCTCGCAGGACCAGCCCTGTCGGCGTGCGCGCCGCGCTACGCCCGGGGAGGGCGGCGACGAGGTTGGCGAAAACGAGAGCACCTGCGCCGACGAGGAATACCGACAAGACCGGCACGGTGGGGTCGGGCACCGCGTTGATGTTGCCGGCGAACAGCGTCCAGAGTTCCCGTCCGACAACGACGCCGAGCGGTATCCCCACGACGATGCCGACGACTGAGGCAACCGTCGCCTGCCAGGCAACCGCTGCTGCCAGCTGTCGCTGAGTGAAACCGAGAGCCTTCAATAGAGCCAGGTCTCGCCGGCGCCGCCGGACCGATGCGGCGAGGGTGAGGCCAAGAGCGAGGATCGCCCCGACGGCGAGCCCGACGGCGAGCACGATCGGGGTTGAGCCGATGCTGCGATAGTTCACGATCTGTGCGGGACGCAGGACACCGAGGACGCTGACGCTGTCGCCGGTGGCGTGGGAGTCTCTGGCAAACAGCTTGTTCGCGGCGTTGGCGATCCGCTGCATGTCGGCTCGGCCGGCTGCGGGACTGACGCCGCTTCGGAGCCGTACGAAGACCAGCTCCGGACCGTTGAGGTTCGGGTCTGGGCTCTGCCCGGCTTGTCGAAACGCGGCCGGCTGGATGCCGGTGGACACCAGTGCCCCGGTTCCCATCGAGGTGTGTTCGGCGATAAAGCTGTCGTAGCCGACCGCCGGGAACGTTGCTGTCCCAACGATCACCAGGGGGGTTGGCGGGATGTAGGCGGGGGCGTCCTTAGCGGTCCCGAGGCTGGCGAGGACAGTATCGCCAAGGTGTTTGTGCAACAGGGCGAGGGTGGCCGCACCGAGCACGATCTGGTTGTTCGCGTCGAGGCCATGCCCGGACAGGATCGGTGGAGACACTTTGGCGTGCGGACTCGCAAGGATGATGGGAACGGTCTGGTCGTCGATCTCGGCGTCGGTGTAGTCCACGCCGGTCCATGCGGCGACATCGGGGTCGTGGTTGAGCAGCGACAGGGTCTTCGGTGGGACGTCGTTGCTCGGGCTAAGCGCGTAGTTCCAGTTCCACCCGTACAGCGCGGGATGTGACACGAGGGTGCTCAGACTGCTCGCGAACGTGAGGGTGGCCACCACCATGGCGACAGCGAGGCCGGTGCCCACCAACGCCGAGCGCACCGGCACCGCAGTGCGACCCCGCCCTGGTTCGAGTGCGAAACGCACGCCCATCACGCCTGCCACCGACATCCTCGTCGCTTCGGCGCTACGTGTGACGCTCGAACGGCGAGTCTCAGCCCGCCCGATACGGGCCATCCGATGGGGCGCCCCTTGATAGGACAGCGCGACCGCGGCGGCTCCAAGTCCGACGACAAGCACCGCAAGGCCGACGCCGAGCACCGTCCAGTCAAAGGCGGTTCCCCTATCGGGGTACACAGCGCGCACCGGTCCCAGCGGCGCGAGTGGTGACAGCCCGACCGCCACGGCGACCGCGAACAGCGAGCCGAGGAGCACCGCGGCAAGGACGCCGATCAGCCCCTCTCCAGCAGCGGTAGCTGGCCCGGCTCCGAGGGCGCGCAGTACCTGGCGGTCCTCCTCCCCGAAGCGTAGCTGGCGGGAAATGGCCTGAATCCCGAGAACCAGGATGACCAAGGCGGCGATCGCCCCGAACGCGCCAAGCGCGACCGACGCCGGTTTGACAGCGAGCTCCACCTCGGCCACGACTCGCGAGGTCACATGGAACTCATAGGTAAAGCCCCGGGGCACGACGCCGACGAGCTCCTGCTCGACCCTGGAAACATCTCGATTGCCATGGTCGAGTTGCAGACCGTAGACAATCGGCGTGACCCTCGCCGGCGACGCCACGGCGACGGCCTCTCGAATGAGCGCCGGGGTCACCACCACAGAGCCGTAGGTGGCGTCGATATCGTCCTGAACCACTTGGTTGTTGAGCACGACGATTCCCACCAACTTCACTCGAACCCGGAGGCGGGGCGCCACGCTGGGAGTGCCGAAGCCCGGCTGGTTCGTCTGCGTGTCTGTGTAGAGACCCAGGGGCACGACGTGGCCGACGTGCACGCCGAGCAGCTGGGCGGCGCGAGCGGTCATCATGACTTCGTCGGCTCGGCTCGGATTTTCCCTCCGGCCCTCGACAACCGTAAGCCGGTCCTGGTTAAAGAACATGCCGTCCAGGCTGCCCCCGATGTCCACTTCAGCCAACGTGTTCAGGCGGGGGGCGCCGTTGGGAGCGAGGGGCGCAACGGTGGGTGCGACAATGGTCTCGACCCGTTTCACGTCTGCTAGGCGAATGATCTTGGCGGTCAACGCTGGGCCTGGACCGCCCGTGCGGGAGTTGTATACCGTCATGGTCATGTCCGACGGGTTGGTGCTCGCCAGAAATGTCGGATACGAAGACTGAGTACGCCGTCCCGCGGCGATCGATGCCATGGCGATCCCACCGATCAACCCGATCAGCACCACCATGCTCAGATAGCTGCCCCAGCGGCGGCCGAACGTGGTCCGGAAGCGGTACCACGCGACCCGGAGAACCTGACTCATGTCTCCGAGTACCTCCAAGGACGAGTCGACTGACGTGTGCTACTTGAAGTCTGGCGTCCCTAACGAGAGTCGCCGAGGTGGGTGACCGCACTCGCGCTCCTCGTACTACCACCCCTTCGTCCTCCGGCGAGTGCGGGGACCGAGACTTGCGGCAATCTCTCGTACCACCGGCTCCGGCTCACACAGAACGCCGAGGCTCAAGAGACGAGTGACTGCGCCAGATTCGGCAGGGAGAACGAGCTGATGTTCCCTCCATCCACCACGGTGACGAGGCGAGTGGATAGCGTCAGTTCTACTTGGGATCGCTGGTCTGACTCGAGAATCGGCTGACGGTCAGCCTGTCTTCATAACGATCCGTCGACTGGCGACTCCAGGTACTCGTGGCACGAGTCGAACAATGAGTGCGGCGGATCGCCCTGTGGCAACAGGACGATCGCACCGGCGCCGCACACATCGGGCGGCGCGTGCCACCCCTTAACAAGTTGAGAGAGAAGGGATGGCGATGACCACTGTAGATGCGACGCGCCCGGTAACTGGTGGTGTGGACACCCACCTCGATGTGAACGTGGCGGCGGCGCTCGATGCGATCGGTGGCCTCTTGGGCGTTGCCGAGTTCCCGACGACGCCTGCGGGACATCGTTGCCTCGCCGAGTTCTTGGCGAGCTTTGGCACCTTGACCCGCGTCGGGGTCGAAGGCACCGGCTCGGTAGCCAGCCACCAGCTTTTCGATCTCAGCTGGCCGGAGCCGTCAATGAACCTGCTTTCGGGGACTGGCGCTTGCTTCTGGGGAACCTTTGGGGACCATTTCTGTAAGGTCCCGA
>JBKQHU010000026.1:0-19455 GCA_052148655.1 Acidimicrobiales bacterium | reverse complement strand
TCGGCGACGTCGAGGTCCAGATCGGAAACTGCGGGCAGGCCGTTCGGGTAGACCTTGCTCACCTTTTCCAGGTTCACAGTTGCCATGGCGTCTCCTTGGTGGCCATCAGACCTACTCCGGTGAAAGGCCGTTCTCGCTCAGCGTGATACTAGTGCTGCGGCCGGTAAACGTTCACACCGGGCGCCGAATCACAAGGCGCCGATCCCGCCGGGACAAGCGCCGGGTACCGCCTGGATCCAATTTGCTAACAGCTCCGGTTGCTAACAGCTCCGGGCGCGAGTGCTACGGCGTCTTCTCGAACACCGCCACCTGACTCACGCTGTCCGATGTGAACGGTGCCCTGTCCCAACCCGCCCAGCGGTCCCTCAGGCGGAAGCCGGCCACTTTGGCCATCAGAACCAGCTCCGACGGCCAGACGTAGCGGTAGGGTGCCGAGTGGCGCACAAGGCGCCCGCCAATCTCCATCCAGTGGTGAGACCACGCGATCTGTCCCACCAAGTCGTCGAAGGTCTCGATCCCGACGTGGTCAGGAGCGAGGGTGAACACCCGACCGATCTCTCCTGCGGGGACGCTGCGCAGCTGGGGGACGACTACCTCGACAACGAAGGATCCAGCTGGTTCGAGGTGAGCAGCCGCGTTGGCAAAAACGGCTATCTGGTCCTCCTGGGTGGTGACATTCATGATGGTGTTCGCCACCAGATAGACGAGCTTGAATGTTCCCGGGACCCGTGCCGTCGTCATGTCGCCGATGGCCACCGCAACGGCGTCGGCGCCCGACTTTGCCCGCAGCTTTTCTGCCATGTGCGGCGACAGCTCCAGCCCGTGCACACGGATCCCACGGGCACTCAGCGCAAGCGCCACACGGCCGGTGCCGATCGCGAACTCGAGAGCGGCACCGCCCCGCGCCAATTCCGCCAGCCGATCGACAATTGGGCCGAGGACGGCCGGCTCGAAGTCCGCCGAGTGGGCGATGTCGTAGACCTCCGCCACGTCCGCACCCCAGGCGATCGAACCCATGGACACTGCCCTCTCTCATCGTCACCCGCAGCCATGCGAACTTCATGGTAAAGCCGGCCAGTGCGATAGCTCACATCAAAGGCGTGTCTACTACGGGCTTCACTCGAAAAAGACGCCGGAGGCTACCGCCAGTACCCGGGCCACCACTGTCGCTCCGGCCGCGGTGGAGTCGCTCGTCACCGAGTGGCGAGGACCCGCGTGCAGCACTTACGCGAGACGGTACTTGGTGAGCCACTGAGCCACGGGTTGGCTAGTTGACGGCGTGGGCGTTCCACGACCAACACCGCTGCTTCTGGTCGGAACGGTCCTTTCCTTCTCTCTGCTCACTAGTTGGAGGTTGTCGCAGGCTCACCGGACGGCGTTGGGGCAACTCGCGTGCCGGACACGCCGGCCATCAACATGCCGATCTCCTCGCGGGTGTTGACCCGCGGGTCGGCCGAGCCGATGATCTGGCCCTCGTACATCACAAGGACGCGGTCGCAGATGGTCATGATCTCGTCCAGGTCCTCGGAGACGATCAGGACCGCGGTCCCGTTGTCGCGCTGAGCGACGAGGCGTTCGTGGATGTAGCGGGTCGCTCCGACGTCGATGCCCCGGGTGGGCTGAGCGACCAGCAGCACGCGGGGGATGCCCGACAGTTCGCGGGCCATGATCAGCTTTTGGATGTTGCCACCCGAGAGGTTTCTGGCCGGGGTGTCAAGCGAGGGAGTCCTGACGTCAAAAGCCGAGATCAGGTCCTGGCAATGGCGGCGGATGGCACGGGTCCGCAGGAACCCGAGGCGGGAGAAGCTCCGGCTCCGGTTGTCAACGAGCAGGAGGTTCTGCGCGACCGTGAACTGGGGTACCACACCGTCACGCATGCGCTCTTCGGGGACGTAGGCGAGCCCGGCCGCGCGGGCGTGTGCCGGGGTCGCTCCCGCGAGCTCCGCGTCGTCGAGCCGGATGGAGCCACCCAACGGTGTGCGAAGTCCGGCAATAGCCTCGGCGAGCTCGCGCTGCCCGTTTCCCGAGACCCCGGCGATGCCGACGATCTCGCCGGAGGAGACCTCCATGGAAAGCCCGCAGACGGCTTCGATGCCGCGGTCGCCTTTGACACGAAGGTCCTTCACCAAAAGGCGTACGTCACGTGCGGTGCCGATCGGCGGCTGGCTCTCCAGGGCGACGGTGCGACCGACCATCAGCTCCACCAAGCGTTCCCGGGACGCTTCGGCGGCCGGGATGGTGCCGACGTTGCGGCCACCCCTCAGCACGGTTATACGGTCCGAGATGTCGAGCACCTCGTGGATCTTGTGTGAGATGAACACAAGTCCCCGGCCACCTTGGGCCATCTGCCGCAGGACGACAAACAGCTCATCCACCTCACGGGGGGTCAGAACCGCCGTCGGCTCGTCGAGGACCAGTAACGAGGCGTTGCGGTAGAGCGCCTTGATGATCTCCACGCGCTGGCGCTCACCTACGGAAAGTTGCCAGATGATCGCCTGCGGATCGACATTGAGCCCATAGGTCTCGGCGAGCTCGCGGATCCTCGCCGACACCCGGCCGAGGTCGGTCAGCGGGCCCCGCGTCGACTTCTCGCCCAGGGCGACGTTCTCGGCCACGGTCAAGGTGTCTACGAGCATGAAGTGCTGGTGGATCATGCCTATCCGGCGCTTGATGGCGTCCGCGGGCGACGTGATCGCCACCCTCGCGCCGTTCATCTGGATCTCACCCTCGTCGGGGCGGTACAAGCCGTAGAGAACGCGCATCAGCGTGCTCTTGCCTGCGCCGTTCTCCCCGAAAAGGGTGTGGATCTCGCCCTTGCGGACCTCGAAATCGACGTGGTCGTTGGCGACCACCCCGGGGAAGCGCTTTGTGATGCCCATCATGTTCAGGAGCGGAACTGACTCCTGAACTGGGCTCGCTGCCGGGGTGGTCACCACGGCCGTCCTTTCTTCGCTACCTGTCGCCTATTACTGGGGAACGGTGATGTCCCCGTCGGTGATCTGGCCGATCAGCTTCTCGCCCTCGGCCTTGACGGCAGGGGCGAGCTTGTAGCCGGAGTTGAACTGGACCTTCTCGCCGTTGTTGCCGAGCCCGATCACGTAGGTGGCGCCGCCGAGCGTGCCACCGCGGATCGCCGTGAACATCTGCTGCAGGATCGGGTCCCAGTTGTAGACCTGCGAGGAGACGACGTTCTGCGGAGCGAGAGTGGACTGGTTCCACTGCGTGCCGAACCACGCCAGGTGGTCCGACTTGGCGACACCGATGGCACCGACGACGGACTGGGAGCTGCCGGTGAGCACGTCCGCCTTGTCGCCTTGCACGAAGGTCTTCGCGCAGGTTGCCATGAGGCTGTCATCGCTGAACGAGCCCGTGTAGACCTCGTGCGCGGTCACCTTGAACTTGTTGGCCTTGGCGGCCGCCGCCGCGCCGGCGGCAAACCCGTCGACGTACAGCTTGGCGTCACCGGTCGCGATCGGCCCGCAGATGCCGAGCACCTTCGACTTGGAGATCAGCGCAGCCATGTAACCCTGCACGTAACCGCCCTCGTTGGAGGACGCCTCGTAGGCGAAGACGTTCTTCAAGCCGAACGTCGCCCCGGCGGTTCCCCACGCGAAGGAGACCTTCGGGAACTGGGGAGCCAGCTGCTCGATCGTGGACCCGTACTGGGAGCCGTGAGCGATGATGAGGTTGTAACCCTTGGAGGCGTACTCGCGGATGATGCTCGCCGCGTCGGACACCACGTACTCGTTCGCCGAGACCGAGATCGTCAGGTTCTCCGACGCCTGCAGACTCTTGAGTGCGCTGTACATCGACTGGGTGAAGGCGAGGTCGTTGGTCGCGCTCGGCGCGATGAGTGCGACCTTGAGTGCCTTGACGCCCGCCACCGAGTGCGGGCTCGTGGTGGCAGCCGAGGCGCCGCTGGCGTAAGCGGCAGTACCGAGCGCGATGCCCATTGCGGCGAGCACCAGAGCGCCCCTTCTGGCTAGGTTCTTATGCATGTGCTTTCTCTCCCTTGCTAGTGACTGCACTTTGTAGGTTCGATTGCCTGCACTGGCCGGCGCTGCAACTGGACTTGCGTTGCACCGCCGTCTGCCCCCCGTAAGCCTTAGCGTAACGTAATTGTAATCTGGACGCCGGGAGCCCCCTCTTCGCATCACCCTCCTCTCTCGTAAGGCTTGCCCAGCGCGGCCGGCTGCCTGAAGCGGCGCGCGACTGTGAGCAGGGCCAGGATCGTGATCACAGCCGGTGCGGTCGCGGCGAGGTCCGAGGCGCTGAGCGGGATGATCCCGAGCGACTTCCACTCGAGGACGACCGCTATGGCGAGCCCGTATAGCACTGAGCCGCCCATGACGCCGCTCGGGCGCCAGGCGCCGAAGTAGACGAGGGCGACAGCGATGAAGCCCTCGCTCTGGGTGAGGTTCTCCTGGAAGATGCCGTCGTACATCAAAAGGGCGGCACCGGCCAGGCCGGCCAAGGTGCAGCCGATCAGAACCGTCGACCAGCGGATGCGTGCCACGCTCACGCCCACGCTGTCCGCCGCCGCCGGGTTCTCCCCTGCAGCGCGGATCTTCATGCCGAACGTCGTCCGGTTGAGGACGAAGGTCACGACCGGCACGAGGAGGAAGGCCGCGTAGACGAGGATCGACTGCTTGAAGAACATCCCGCCCACCGCGGGTATCCGGTCGAGCAGGGGGATGTTGATCGGGTTCAGCGTGTTGATGGGAAGCGGGGTGCCGACGAGCTTTATGAACATGAGGTCGCTGAAGCCGAGCCCGAACAGGTAGATGCCGATCCCACTGATGCCCTGCTCGGCCTTCAAGGTGACGCTGATGAAGGCGGTGATGACACCCATCACCGCCCCGGTTGCCATCCCGACAAGTATGGCGAAGAACAGGTTGTTGGTCTTGAGGGCGGTGTAGTAGGTGCTGAACGCCGACAGGAGCATGATCCCGTCTACGCCCAGGTTGATCACCCCGCTTCGTTGTCCCATGGTCTCGCCGAGCGCAGCGAGCAGGAAGGGCGTGGCCACTCCGAGCGCCGAGGCAACCGTCGCTGTGAGGATGGCGTAGGTGAAGAACTGGCTCACGGGTCACTCCGCGCGCCGGTGGTGACCAGTGGCGCCAGCGGCTCGTCGGGCGGGGCCGCCCGCGCCTTGGAACGTGGGGGCGCAGTCGAGGTGGCGCGGCTGCGCCTGCGCATGTACTCGAGCGACACGACGAAGACCACGACGAGCCCCTCGAGGGCGGTCACCATGTCGGCGGGTACACCCGTCGCGACCTGCAGTGCGTCGCCACCAACCAGAAGGCCGCCGAACAGGAACGCCGAGATGATCGTCCACAACGGATTGAGCGCTCCGAACAGCGCCACCACGATGCCGTTGAACCCGTCCGAGCCGGTGAACCCGGTCAAGCTCCCATCGGTCACCATGCGGTGCGAGATGCTCCCGAACACTAAGAGCGCGCCGGCGAGGCCGCACATGGCGCCGCTGATGGTCATGGCGAGTGTCATCGTCCGCTTCACCGGCATCCCGGCGTACCTCGAGGCGTCGCGCGACAGCCCGACGGCCTGGATACGGAAGCCGAAGCTCGTGCGGTAGAGGAGGACCCACACCCCCCCGGCCACGATCACCGAGATCAGTACGCCCAGGTGGAGCTGGGTGTTCGGGATGAGGATGGGCAGCCAGGACGTCCGCGGGAGCAGCTTGGTCTCCGGGATCAGGCCGTAGGTGGAGTTCTGCGTCTTGTCGACCATCGGGCCGGCCAGCAGGTAGTTCATGACCTGAACGGCGACGAGGTTGAGCATGATCGTGCTCAGGATCTCGTTGACGTTGAAATACGCCTTGAACGCGCCCGGGATCGCCCCCCAGGCGGCGCCGCCGGCAGCGCCCGCGAGCAACACGAGCGGTATGAGCTCGATGCTCGGCAGGTTCGGGAGCGCAAGCGCTGTCGCCGAGCTCGCCAAGCCGCCCATCGCCAGCTGGCCCTCGCCGCCGATGTTGAACACGTTGGCGCGGAACGCGACGCAGATCCCCACGGCAACGAGCAGAAGGGGGGCTGCCTTTACAGCTGTGGAGCCGAGCGCGTAGCTGCCGTCGAAAGCCCCTACTATGAGGGCGTTGTAGCCGGTGATGGGGTTGGCCCCGAGAGCCAACATCATGATGGCGCCGAGCAGGAGCGCGGCAACCAGCGAGAGCGGCAAAGCGAACCAGCTCAACAGGAAACGCCGCCTGTCCTGCCAAGCGCTCGCCGCCGCAACCGAGATACGGCTCAAGGAAGTCTCCCGAGCGCGCTGTAGACCGGACTGCCCGCTGTACGACGGCCATCGGTCGCAGGCGACATGACCTCAGCGTACGGATCGGTCACTTTCGCATCCTAGGCCGAAAGTCCTGTTTTGCGGGAATATTTCGGCCCGATGCCAATTCCCGACATGTCCGTAGGGCGGGGCTCTGGAGAGCCGGATCAGAGACTCAGGCTCTTTGTTGCGCAGGCGTCGCGACCCTCCAACAGCTCCGTCCGGCCGCCTTGGCCTCGCACAGCGCCTCGTCCGCACTGGCGAGCAGGCCATCCGAGCTCGTTCCTGGCGGGAAATCGAGCACGATCCCGATACTCGCACCGACCTTCAACGCCGGCGCGTCGCCGATCGAGATCGGTTCCGCGAGGCGCTCGACCACACGGGCGGCGATCGCTATGACCTGGGGCTCGGTGACGTCACTGGCACAAAGGATGGCGAACTCGTCTCCCCCGATGCGAGCGAGCTCGTCGGTCGGTCGCACGACCGACGACAGCCGCCGGGCGATCACGCGCAATGCCGAGTCACCTGCAAGACGGCCCAGGCGGTCGTTCACATCCTTGAAGCCGTCGATGTCGATGTACAGCACGGCCGGTCTGTCACCGGCCTCGACCCGTGCGTCGAGCGCCTCGAAGTAGCTCCTGCGATTGCCGAGGCCGGTCAGCACGTCCTGAGAGGCCTCCTCCAGCGCCCGTTCCCCAACGACGCTGTGCGACATCATGAGCGATGCGAGGATCAGCGCCCGGTCCACCGCCGTGCGCTCGGTCGTCCCGAGCGGCCCTAGATCACGACTCCACACGACCAGGCAGGCCGACGGCGTGCTCTCACCGCGACTTACGATCGGAAAGCACGACACGGACCGGAAGCCCTTTGCGGCGGCCCTGGTGGACTCGGGCAAACCCGCCAGCTCGGCGTACAAGATGGCCGAGTCGGCGCCCATCGCCTGGTCCCACGGCCCGGCGGCGGGCGGAGCCGGCACCGGCGGGTGTTGGGGGAAGCAGCTGATCCTGCGACCGTCGGGCGAGGCGACGACGAAATAGGACTCCCCGAGCACCGGTGGCAGAGCGAGGGCGCCGGCCAGGGCGGTGAGGTTGTCCTCGAGGGCCACACCGGCCTGGGCCGAGGCCAGCACCTGGTCGAAATGGTCGTAGGCACTCTCCAGCAGCAACAGGACGACGAAGCCGGCGAGGGCCGGATCCGCCAGCCGATTCAGTGCCCAGGCCTCGGCAAGTCGCGGCCTCCCGTCGACATGAAGGTAGGGCAGCCGCACGGGGCCGGTCAGCTGCTCCGGCGACTTTGCCGCCGACGCCGCCAACAGCCAGGTCAAAAGGGGCCGGTCCTTCGGTTCTAGATGGCTGCTCAGGTCCGATCCGACGAGCTCGTCCACGGGCTGGCCGGCGAGAACCTCGACCTGACCGGACGCGAAACGCACTATGCCACGGGCGTCCAGGAGCACCAGGACGCCGGGGATCGACGCGAGGAGATGGGCATGGATCCCGAGTACGTCCGGTCCCGAATCGATCGGAGCGCTCACAACTGCAATCTAACTGCCGAAACGGTCACTGGCTACAGAGTAGACAAGGCCCGATTGGCACACGCGGACGGGGCGACCAGCCCCGGAAAAGGCCGTGTCCCGCCGGTCCGAACGGACCGGCGGGACTGTTCGCAAGCAGGTCAGGCCTGACGGACTGCCTCAGCCTCGATCTCGAGCTTCACCTTCGGGGAGACTACGAAACCACCGGTCTCCAAAGCCGCGTTGAAGCTCACGCCGAACTCGTTGCGGTCGATCTCACCCGAAGCGGTGAAACCGAGGCGCTGGTTGCCCCAGGGATCCTGGATCACACCTTCGAACTCGACGTCGAGGACGATCGGGCGCGTCACGCCCCGCACCGTCAGGTCGCCGTGCACCTTCCAGGTGCCCCGCGGGTCCAGCTCCACCTTCGTGCTGCGAAAGGCGAGCGTCGGGTACTCCTCGACGGCGAGGAAGTCGTTGGTCCGGACGTGATTGTCCCGGTTGGCGTCGTTAGTGTCGATGCTCGCCGCCTGGATGACGACCTCGACGGACGACTCGGCGGGGTCGTCGGCGACGACGACCTTGCCCTCATAGTCGGTGAAGCGGCCGCGGACCTTGGAGACCATGAGGTGCCGGGCGACGAAACCGACCTGAGTGTGAGACTTGTCGAGCACGAACGTGCCCGCGGTCGGCAGCGTGATGCCGTTGACGTTCCGGGTGCTGGGGGTGGAGATCGTGTCGGTCATGTTGAGACTCCTTGTGCTGAGTGCTTGCGTTTTCACTTGCTTGCGCAACTAACTATATACAACTACTTGCCTGCGCAACTATTCCCGGCATCCCGTTATGATGTCGGCGTGGACGATGTGCTGAGCGCCGGACCGGCGGGCGAGGTCGACAGGATCACTCTCGTCGGGCTCGTCTTCGAGACGGCTTCCGGGTTGCACCGAGCGGTCCGCCCGCCCCTCGAGCGCCATTGCGAGCTGGCCGGCCAGGAGTTCGAGATCCTGGTCCGCCTGACCCGCACACCGGGACGACGCCTGCGGATGAGCGATCTCGCCGTCCAGACCGGCCTCACGCCGAGCGGTCTGACGAGGGCGATCGACCGGTTGTCTTCGGCCGGCCTCGTGAGCCGCGAGGTCTGTCCGGAGGACCGCCGCGGCGCCTTCGCCGCACTGACTCCCGCCGGCGAGGCGCGGATGAGCAAAGCCCTCGACCTGCACCGCGTACAGCTCGCCGAGCTCCTCGAAGGCGTCCTCGAACCGGAGGAGGAGCTCGCCGTCGTGGCGGCGCTGCGCAAGCTCCGCGACCGGGTCAATCCCGGGGCCTCCGTTGTCACTCCCTAGAGTGCAGCCTTGGAGGCAGACGAAGACATGACTCGACAAGACAGTTTCGGCTCCGAGGGCACACTTGAGGTCGGCGATCGCCGCTACCGCATCCACCGCCTGTCGGCGCTGGAGGGGGTCGCTGATCTCGGACGGATCCCTTACTCGATCAAGCTCCTGCTCGAGAACATGCTGCGCCACGAAGACGGCGCGAGCGTAAAGGCCGAGGACGTGGAGGCCGTGGCCCGCCACGAGACTGGTGCTCCCGCCCGTGAGATCGCCTACTCACCGGCAAGGATCCTCCTGCAGGACTTCACGGGTGTGCCCTGCATCGTCGACCTCGCCGTCATGCGCGACGCCGTCGAGGCCCTCGGCGGCGACCCTGGCCGGGTCAACCCTCTCATCCCAGTCGACCTCGTGATCGACCACTCAGTCGTCGTGGACACCTACGCCCGCCGCGACGCCCTGCAGCTCAACACTTCGCTCGAGTACGAGCGCAACGCCGAGCGTTACCGGTTCCTGCGATGGGGCCAGCAGGCCTTCTCTAACCTACGCGTCGTGCCGCCCGGGGCCGGCATCTGCCACCAGATCAACCTGGAATATCTGAGCAGCGTCGTGTTCGAAGATGCCGAGGGCGCCGCCTATCCCGACACGGTCGTCGGCGCCGACTCGCACACCCCGATGGTGAACGGCCTCGGCGTGCTCGCCTGGGGAGTCGGGGGCATCGAGGCGGAGGCGGCCATGCTGGGCCAGCCGATCTCGATGCTCGTGCCACCGGTCGTGGGCCTGCGCCTGACCGGTGAGCTCAGGGAAGGTACGACGGCCACCGACCTCGTGCTCACGGTGGCTGAGCTGCTCAGGCAGCACAACGTCGTCGGCAAGTTCGTCGAGTGTTACGGCCCGGGTGTGGCGAGGGTGCCACTCGAGAACCGGGCGAGCATCGGCAACATGTCGCCGGAGTACGGCTCGACGGCGACGATCTTTCCCATCGACTCCGAGACGCTCCGCTACCTGAGGCTCACCGGCCGACCAGAGCAACTTTGCGCGCTCGTGGAGGCCTACGCGAAGCGCCAGGGCCTGTGGCACGACGAGACGGCCGAACCCGCCTATTCGGAGCGGATCGATCTCGACCTGTCGTCCATCGAGCCGAGCCTCGCGGGCCCCTCACGCCCTCAAGACCGCGTGCCCCTACGCCGGTCCAAGGCGATGTTCGCGGACGCTCTCGCGCGCTCGCTGCCTGCACCGGTGACGGCGTCCGCGAGTGACGGCGCGACCAACGGGGCCGCCCGGTCGCACGTAAAGCTCCCCGACGGGACAGAGTTCGATCTCGAACACGGCCACGTCGTGATCGCCGCCATCACAAGTTGCACGAATACCTCCAACCCGCAGGTGATGATCGCAGCCGGCCTGGTGGCAAAAAAGGCGACCGATCTCGGACTGAGCTCCAAGCCCTGGGTGAAGACCAGCCTCGCCCCGGGTTCGCGGGTGGTGATGGACTACTTGGCGCGAGCCGGCCTCGTCGCCCACCTCGACAGGCTCGGCTTCAATCTCGTCGGGTTCGGGTGCACCACCTGCATAGGCAACTCGGGACGGCTGCTCGGGGAGATCTCCGAGGCCATCAACGCCGAGGGCCTCGCATGCGCGGCCGTTCTGTCGGGAAACCGCAACTTCGAAGGGAGAATCCATCCCGAGGTGCGGATGAACTATCTCGCATCGCCACCGCTCGTTGTCGCCTACGCGCTGGCAGGAACCATGAACATCGACCTCGCGACCGAGGCGCTCGGCGTCGCCGACGACGGCCGCCCCGTGCGTCTGGAGGACATCTGGCCCTCGTCGGAGGAGGTGGCGCAGGTGCTCGAGCAGGCCGTGGGCGCTGAGATGTTCCGTCAGGAATACGCCAACGCCACGACCGGGGATGAGAACTGGCAGTCCCTCGCGATCCCGACCGGGCAGCGCTACGCCTGGGGCGGGCAGTCGACCTACGTGCGAAAGCCGCCTTTCCTCGAAGGAATGCCCGCCCAGCCGGTGCCGATCACCGACATGACGGGAGCCAGGGTGCTCGCCATCTTCGGGGACAGCGTCACGACAGACCACATCTCGCCGGCCGGATCCATCAGACCCTCGAGCCCGGCGGGCCTCTGGCTCCAGGAACAGGGAGTGGCCCCAGGCGAGTTCAACTCCTACGGTGCCCGGCGCGGCAACCACGAGGTCATGATCCGCGGAACCTTCGCCAACCCCCGCATCCGCAACCTCCTCCTGCCGGGAACCGAGGGCGGGGTGACCGTGCACCTGCCCGACGGAGAGGAGACGGCGATCTTCGATGCGGCCATGCGCTACCAAGCCGAGGGCGTGCCCCTCGTGGTGATCGCCGGCCGGGAGTACGGCACGGGCTCGTCGCGTGACTGGGCCGCCAAGGGCCCGGCGCTGTTGGGCGTGCGCGCAGTCATCGCCGAGAGCTTCGAGCGCATCCACCGGTCGAACCTGATCGGCATGGGTGTGCTCCCACTGCAGTTCTCACCGGGCGAGAACGCGGGATCGCTCGGGCTCAGCGGCCGGGAGTCGATCGAGCTCAGCGGGCTCTCGGGCTCCGGCACCGCCGATCTGGTGGGGCGCCAGCTCACCGTCACGGCCGACGGACGCAGTTTCAAGGTCGTGCTGCGCGTGGACACCCCGGGCGAAGCCGGGTACCTGTGGCACGGCGGCATACTGCCCTTTGTGGTGAGGGCTCTCGCCAGGGCCTGAGCGGAGGCGTCAGCCGACGGTCACCAGCCGGCCGAGCCCTACCCAACGCATGAGCGTCTCGAGCCAGCCCGTCACCTCGGTCAAGTTGTCGGTGAAAAGAAGGGCCCCGAAAGCTCCCATCACGACTACTGACACGATCGTGATCAAACGGGAATGTCTGCGGATAAACGAGAGGGCGCCCGACAACCGGCCGAGTGCCAGCCCGACGACGAGAAACGGGATCCCCAGACCCAACGAGTACACGGCCAGGAGCGCCGCCCCGCGCCCGGCTGAGCCCGAAGTCGCCGCGACCGCGCTCACCGAAGCGAGGATCGGCCCCAGGCAGGGTTGCCAACCGAAACCGAACGCGGCTCCCGCGATCGGTGCCGCGAAGGGCCCGTAGCGCTCCAGTTTCGGGTGAAACCTGAACTCCCGGTACCAACCCGGGCGCTTGAGCACGAGTGATCCCGCCAAGAACAACGACATCGCCACGACGAGCGCCCCGGAGATCCTCAGCAACAGCTCCTTGTCGCGGAAAACGGCGCTGCCGATCGTCGTGGCGCTGACGCCCAGCAGCACGAACACGACGGTGAACCCGGCCACGAACAACCCCGTGTCCCTGGCGATCCGCAGGAGATGGTGGCGTGATCCCTGCACCGCATCGCTGAGGTCCAATCCTGTGAGGACCGAGAGGTAGCCAGGGACGATTGGCAGCACGCAAGGTGACACGAAGGACGCGACGCCGCCGCCGAAGGCTGCGATGTAGCTCACCGTGTTGGTCATCTCGGCCCTGAAGTCTGCCCGAAAGGCGCCCCTGTGCGGCAGCTCCGGCGAGGGTGCTTGCTTCGCGGGGCCGGAATTGGCATTGTCGGGTGAGATGACGCTGACGGATCGGGAACGCAACGTGCTCGATGTGGAACGCGACTGGTGGCTATCCTCACCGTCGAAACGCCAGGCAATCCAGGAGAGACTGGGGCTCTCGCCGGGCGCGTACTACGGAGTGCTGAGACGGCTGGCCTACTCACCCGAGGCCTTCGCCTATGACCCGCTCGTCGTCCACCGTGTGAAGAGCCGGCTCATCCGCCGTCGCCGGGACCGCTTCGAAGGTGGTCCCCGGCTCGAGCGTCGGCCGCGTTGACAGCGCTCGGGCCAGCGGGGTCGCAAGGCTGACGACCACCGAGTCATCCGCCATCGAGCTCCTCGCCGAAGCCCCGGACCGGACCGGGCTTTGTTGTGACTTCGACGGGACGATCGCCCCGATAGTCCTAGACCTGCAAGCCGCCCGCGCCCTGCCGGGGGCGCTCGGGGCGCTGCACGCGCTGGCCCACAAACTGGGCGTCGTAGCCGCCATCTCCGGCAGACCTGCGGCGTTCCTTACCGATCGCCTCGAACTTGCACGTTATAGGTCACCGCTGCGGGCTTTCGGCCTCCACGGGCTCGAGGAGTCCTTCGCGGACGGGACGGTCCGGCTCCGTGACGGGGTCTCGGACTGGCAAGCGGTGATCAGGACTGTTCGTGACCAGCTTCGCCGGAGCCTGCCCGCAGGTGTCGAGATCGAGGACAAGAGCTATGGGGTCACGGCCCACTGGCGTTCCCTGATCGCCCCGCCGGCCGAGATCGAGGGGATCACGGCCCGGGTGACCGAGGTGGCACGAGCCGTCGCCACCGAGCACGGGCTGGTCCTGATGCCGGGCAAAGCGTGCGTGGAGTTGGCACTGCCCCTGGGGATCGACAAGGGGACCGTCGTGACCGACCTTTGCGCAGGCCAGGAGACAGCGGCGTTCCTGGGCGACGACACCAGTGACCTGTCCGCCTTCCGCGCCCTCGACGACCTCGCGGCGGCTTGCGGGCTGCGCGCCCTGAAAGTCGCCGTGGCCGCGTCCGAGACACCCCGTGCCCTTGTCGAGGCCGCGGACCTCGTCCTCGACGGGCCGGGTGCCGCGGTGGGCTTGCTCGAGGCGCTGGCCGCGCGTGTGGTCATCTCCTGAGGCGCTCGCGGGCAGAGACGTCTGGGCCGGGGCGAGATCGCACTGTGAGCACCGTGCAGCGCTAGGTCGACGCCCGGTTCCACTGGACCGGTTCGCGGGCGTGTGCATCGAGGGCAAGGCGCACCCCAAGACCGACGAGCGACCAGCCGAGCCGGGCGCGAAGCCTGGGCGAAGGACCGAGTCGCCGGGCCCGGGTCGCCATGAAGATCTCCCGCTGGTGCTGCTCGGCGAGTTGCCGCAGTAAAGAGGGATTAGTCATGTCGGGCACCGTATCCGCTATTGCGGACAGATTCGGTCCTCAATCTGCCATAATTCTCTGGTGCCCGACTCCGCCGGCCGGCTTCTCAAGCTCTTGGGGCTGCTGCAACGGCGGACGGCGTGGAGCGGGGCCGACCTGGCCGAGCGCCTCGAAGTGGACGCCCGAACGTTGAGGCGAGACGTCGACCGGCTCCGGTTGCTCGGCTACCAGATAAAGGGCACGCCCGGCGCGGGCGGCGGTTACCGGCTGGCGGGCGGGACGGACGTGCCCCCCCTGCTCTTCGAGGACGACGAGGCGATGGCGGTCGCCGTCGTGCTCGGCGTCTCGGCGACGGCTGCGGTTCCCGGCATCGAGCGCGGGTCGCTCGCCGCCCTGGCGAAGCTGGACCGTCTGCTCCCACCAAGGCTGCGTGCGCAGCTGACCGCCCTGCGGGCGGCCACGGTGCCCCTCGTGTCGCGCACCGAGGTGGTGTCCACGGAATGCCTCGTCCAACTCGCCCAGGCCTGCGACAGCCGCCAGCGTGTGACATTCTCCTACGACGCCCAGGACGGTCGCCGAAGCGAGCGTCGCGTCGAACCGCACCGGCTGGTTGCGACCGACCGGCGCTGGTATCTCGTCGCCCACGACCTCGAGCGCGACGGCTGGCGGACCTTTCGCGTGGACAGGATCGCCGGGCTCGAGGTGACCGGGCACACCTTCGTCCCACGTCCCTTGGCAGATCCCGCACGGCTGGTGGCCGAGGGCCTCACGACCGCCCGCTACGCGCATCAGGCCGTTCTCCTCGTCACCGCACCGCTCGAGGAGGCGGCTCGCCTGATCTCCCCATACACCGGTGTCCTCGAAGAGGACGGCGACCACACCAGGGTGCAACTCGGCTTCGACGACTTCGACTGGGTGACCGGCTACCTGATCGGTCTCGGCCTCGAGTTCGAGGTGATCGAACCGGACGAATTGCGGCGGCACATATCGGCTCTCGGTGAACGCCTGAGCCGCGTGCACGCCGCTCCGGCCGCCCGGGCGAGGCATGGCCCGTCCCGGCGCTGAGCGCGTGCTCGAGGACGCCGGGTGATCCGAGCCGTCGTACGCCGCGCCGGAGCGCCACACAGCGAGCGGCCTAGGCGCTGTGATGTTCCGGTCAGGTCGGCACGCGGGCCGCCCGGCGCACCTCGGCGAGCCAGTGGGCCGGCGTGCGCGACCGTGCCCGGCGGCGCAGCTCGCCGGAGCGAACCCGGCGCTCGGCGTCACTCATGGACAAGGCCGCCGCCATCGCGGCCGCCGTCCCCGTGACGTCGAAGGGGTTGACGCCGATGGCGACATCCGCAAGCTCCTCGTAGGCACCGGCCTCTCTCGAGAGCACGAGCACGCCGTCACGGTCGTTGACGGCCGGCCCCTCCATGGCGACGAGGTTGAGCCCGTCCCGGATCGGGTTGACGAGCAACAGGTCGTAACGGCACAGCGCGGCCACCGTCGCCGCGAAGTCATCCTCGAGGTCGAGCACGACCGGCGCGTAGCCGGGTCCCCCCCAACGTTCGTTCACCCGGGCCACGACATGTTCCACCTCGGTCCGGTATGCGAGGTACTCCGGCAGCGATTCGCGAGACGCATACACGCGCGCCAGGAACACGAGGCGCCCGCGCAGCTGCGGGGAGGCCTCGAGCAGCTCGTCGAAGGCGAGGAAACCGCGTATCAGGTTCTTCGAGAGCTCGACACGATCGCTGCGCAACAACAGGGTGCGCCCGTCAAGGTAACCCTCGAGGCGATCGAGGCGTGATCGACAGGCCTCGGAGGCGGCCACGTCGTCGAGCCTCCCCGGGTCCGCACCGAGCGGGGCCACGAAGGTCGCGGGCGGCCGGACACCAGCGGCCGACGAACACCTCAAGAAGGCGTCCTGCCATCTCGCCGTGTGGAATCCACAGGCACCGAAGCCGGACATGGACTCCATCAGCCCGAGCCGGGGCCCGTCAGGCAACATGGCGAGGTCCTCGGGAGGACAGAACGGGGTGTGGGAGAAGAAGACCGTGCGAAGATCGGGGCGGCGCTTGATCAGGTAGCTTCCGACCAGCGCCAGGTGATAATCGTTCACGACCACCGTCGCGCCGGTGCCCGCCTCCTCTGCGACCGTGTCCGCGAAGGCCTCGTTGAACCGGCAGTACCCCTCCCAGGCCCCGTGCCAGACCCTGTCGAAACGCGGGCGCCGGGCGTGGTCGAACAAGCCGTGGTGCAAGAACCACAACGTGCCGTTGGCGATCACGTCGTAGGCCGCCCGCCCGATCTCGGCTGGGACATCGACCAGGCGCAGCTGCAACGAGTCCTGTCCGGTCGAAAGGGCGCCTTCGGGGACGCGGGACCTGTCTGCGGGGCTGAAGGCGGAGGCGACCCACAAAGCCCCGGTACCCGACGTTCTCGATTCCTCCGCCAAAGCGCCGCTCAAGCTTGGCGCCATGCCGCCCGCCGCCGGGCGGAACTCGATGTCCCCCCCGGGGCCGCTCACGAGCGTGAACGGTCCTCTGTTCGAGACGACGACGAGGCCGAAACCGCTCACGCGAGCTGTACCCCGGCACGTCGAAGGGCGATCTCCGCCACGTCACGAGCCTGGGGCGCGAGCTCGTGGAGGGGGCGGTTGCGGTGCGTTCGGACGTCGAGGTCGACCTGGGCGATGGAGGCCAGACCGAAGCGTCGTGAGATGTCGATCAACATCCCGAGCTCGACTCCGTAGCCGTCGGCCAGCTCGACCTGCGAAAGGGCCTCTCGCCGGACGGCGACCTCCCCCGCGAGCGGTTGGGCCACGCCTGAGAGCTCGGGGAAAAGCAAGGTCAGCAGCGGCCGTGCCACGAGCTCGGTGACGCGGCCGCCGCCGGTCGAGCTGGCGCCGAACGGCCTGCGGTAGCAGGCCTTCACCAGCATCGTCCCCGGGAAGGCGAGCACCGGGCCCAACAGGCCGGTGACGAAGTGCGCCCCGAAGTTCTCGACGTCTCCGTCGAGGAAGACGACGATGTCGCCGTCGCTCGCGCAAAGCCCTTGGCGCATGGCCTCGCCCTTGCCGAGAGCGCAGCCCGTCGCCCCGCCGGTCTTCGTGACCGACACGAGGCGCGCCCCGGCGGCGAGCGCGGCACCCGCGGTCCCGTCGCCGGACCTGTCGTCGACCACAAGGAGCTCGTCGACGAGCCCGGCACCCTCGACGAGATCGTGCTGCACGGTCCCGACGATGGCACCGACGGTCGCCTCCTCGTCATGAGCTGGAATGCAAACCGAGATCCGCCTGTCCTTCTTCATCGCCCGCAGGTCCTCGAGCGGGAAGTCCCGGTGGTGATAGGAGGCGATCGGCGTCGTGACGTCGGATGCGGCGGCCATGGTCGAAAGCCAGGTTACGGCTTGCGGGGCGGCCGGCCTCACCTCACCGTCGTCACGGAGCCGGGCCTGGCCTTTGACGCGCGCCGGCCTGTCGTCCACACTTGAAGGCCAATCATCCAGAGCGGCCGAGGGATCGGGCCTTACGAAAGCCGCGACAACCAGTACGAGCCTTTTGGCCGTGCCAGGTGCCAATGCCCGAACGATGAGGAGGATCTCGTGGGTCATGTCGTCGGGCTGCGCTGTCGGGAGTGCGCGCACATGTATGCGGCCGCAGCCATCCACGTGTGCGAGTTCTGTTTCGGCCCCCTCGAGGTCGCCTATGACCACACTGCCCAGCTGGGAACGGTCACGCGAGAAACGATCGAGGCGGGGCCACCGAGCATGTGGCGCTACGCCGAGCTCCTGCCCGTGTCGGCCGAGTCGCCCGTGGACCTCGGGACAGGGTTCACGCCCCTCGTCCGCGCAGACCGCCTGGCCGCCGAGGTCGGGCTCGGGGAGGTCTGGGTGAAGGACGACACCCGCAACCCGACGGGCTCGTTCAAGGACCGCGTGGTCGGCGTGGCGCTCACCAAGGCCCGTGAGCTCGGGTTCGAGATAGCCGCCTGCGCTTCG
Organism: Acidimicrobiales bacterium; assembly: GCA_052148655.1. GTDB lineage: Bacteria > Actinomycetota > Acidimicrobiia > Acidimicrobiales > Bog-793 > Fen-455. The sequence continues at coordinate 1,401 of JBKQHU010000026.1, read as the reverse complement.
ACGGGAAATCTCGCCAACTCCGTCGCCGCCCACGCCGCCCGGGCCGGCATGGAGTCGTTCGTGTTCGTGCCGCATGACCTCGAGGCCGTCAAGCTCATCACGACGGCGGTCTTCGGCGGGCACCTCGTGGCCGTCGACGGCAGCTACGACGACGTGAACCGTCTTTGCGCGGAACTGGCGAGCGAGTTCGCCTCCTGGGCGTTCGTCAACGTCAACATCCGGCCCTACTACTCCGAAGGTTCCAAGACGCTCGCGTTCGAGGTCGCCGAACAGCTCGGCTGGCAGTTGCCCGACCATGTCGTGGTCCCGATCGCCTCGGGGAGCCAGCTCACAAAGATCGACAAGGGGTTCCGTGAGCTCACCGAGCTCGGGCTCGTCAAGGCTGATCGCGAGGTCCGGATCTCCGGTGCCCAGGCGCAGGGATGTGCGCCTGTGGCGACCGCGTTCGCCGACGGCGCCGACCATGTGCGGCCGGTCAAGCCCTCGACGATCGCCAAGTCGCTGGCCATCGGGAACCCGGCGGACGGCTGGTATGCCCTCGAAGTCGTCCGCCGCACGAAAGGTGCGGTGGCGGCGGTCACCGACGAGGAGATCATCGAAGGCATCCGCTTGCTGGCGCGCACCGAGGGCATCTTCGCCGAGACAGCAGGGGGCGTCACGGTGGCAACGCTTGTCAAGTTGGCCGCGGCCGGTATTGTCCGACCCGATGAGCGCGTCGTCATCTACATCACGGGCAACGGTCTCAAGACCGTGGAGGCACTCGCCGGCGCGGTCGGGCCGTCGGCGACCATCCCGCCCACAATCCAAGCCGTCGCCGAGCTGGTGGACCGTGACGGGGCGATGAGAGCGGCGAGACGATGAGCGTCACAGTCCGTATCCCTACCCAGCTTCGTCCTTTGACGGCGGGCGCGGGTGAGGTCGAGGTGGAAGGCCTGACCGTGCGCGAAGCGATTGACGCGCTCGAGCGCGACCATCCGGGGTTGCGGGCGCGGCTGTTGGACGAGCAGGGCACGTTGCGGCGTTTCGTGAACCTGTTCGTCGCGGACGAAGACGTCCGCTTCCTGCAGGGCCTCGACACCCGCCTTCCGGCCGGCACGACCCTTTCGATCATCCCGGCAGTCGCCGGCGGCTGAGGACTGGTTCGAACCCTTCCGAGCCCGATGCCCGGGACGGCGGGCGGTCTTTTGAGCCATGCCGGCGAGGTCCCGGACGCCCATCGGGCCGGACGCCTCCCCGAGGTGGGTATTCGGGGGCGCAGTTGCGCGAGAGCGTCCGGCGTGGTTTGCTATTAGCACTCGCACCATGAGAGTGCTAACGGTTACGGATCCGTGCAGCCCAAGGAGGACATCCCCAAAATGCCGAAGTTGATCGCCTTCGACGAGCAGGCCCGCCGGGCCCTCG
>JBKQHU010000025.1:0-54696 GCA_052148655.1 Acidimicrobiales bacterium | reverse complement strand
GGTGTTGTACACAGCCACCTTGTAGGTGCTTATGTTCGAGAGCGCGCCCTTACGCACGCGCCGCGAGGCGCCGGTAGGAACTGAGTCGGAAAGAGCGGCGCTCATTTGGCCGCAATGTTATCCCAATACCCCGACACGCAGGCGTTTTGTGCCAGCAACAGGTCGTGTAATCCCTGAAACTACCGATTGATACCGCATTGGCCGCAGATCTTCAAGTTGGAGCAGAGACAGCTTTCTCGTCGATTGCCGGACCGTTGGACGTTGTGCGTCGCCCAGCGGGGAAAGAACCCGGGAGATCAGGCAGTTCACTTGCCGCTGCGCGCACGCCAAGTTACTTTTGCCTTATGCCGAGGAGGCTCGGCACCTCCAACGATGACAGGAGGAGTGGCCGTGGCCCGTAGCATTTCGGCCGAACTCGCCTTTGCTGATGAGGCGGAGCTCGGGGAGGGTCCTGTCTGGGACCCGGGGACCCGAACCCTGATCTGGCTGGACCTGTTAGGGGAAAAGGTGCACCGCAGCGACCCGTCGTCCGGGCTCACGACGACGGTCGCGGTGGAAAGGACGGTAGGGGCGGTCGCCCCGAGAGCCGCAGGTGGCCTTGTCGCTGCGGTCGCGGGCGGATTTGCCGCGCTCGATGACCTGGGAAGGCTCGAGATGCTCGTTCACCTCGAAGCTGACAAACCGCATAACCGGATGAACGATGGGAAGTGCGCTCCTGACGGCAGCTTCTGGGCGGGCACGATGGACCGCGACGAGCGTCCCGGTGCCGGCACCCTCTATCGCCTTGCGCCCGACCTCCAGGTGTCAGCACTGCTCACGGGGCTTACCGTCTCGAACGGTCTCGGCTGGGCCCCGAATGGGACGGCGATCTACTTCATCGATACAGTCGACGCTCGCATCGACAAGCTGAGCCAGTCGGGGTCCGACACCTGGGCCCGTACACCGTGGATCTCAATCGACCGGTCGCTCGGGAGTCCGGACGGCCTGGCCGTCGATGCCGAAGGCAATGTCTGGGTTGCGATGTGCTTCGGAGGGCGTGTGCTGGGCTACTCGCCCGCCGGCGATCTGCTCGCCACTGTCGAGGTTCCGGCAACGCTGACGACTTCGGTCGCCTTCGGAGGTGACCAGCTGGACCTGCTCTTCATCACGACGGGCTGGACCACACTGGGCGAGCAGGAGAGGCGGAGCCAGCCGAGAGCGGGCTCCGTTTTTGTCGCCTCCACCTCCACGGTCGGACTCCCGCCCGCGGTGTTCAGCGGCTGACTCAAAACGGAGTCGCGAACACGGCATCTCCCACAGCGGCTCATATCACGCCAGGTCAGGGTACGTAAGGTCGGCGTCGACCCGTCTCTCCCAAGGCGCGCGAAGGACGGGCCGGCCCTCGATGCCGGCCGAGTCGGGCGGAATGTCACCAGCGGCTTTTCCACTAGATTTCTGGGCAGTTGGCGCCAGTTCTTGCGTAACGAGGTGGTGATTTGCAGCAGCGGCAGACTGGTTCAATCCCGGATCTCTTCGCATCCGCTGGAGATTTCGCGTTTGTGGCGCCGTTCCCGCGCCTAGTTCCCGTGCGTCAAGTCTTCAAGCGCGTGACTGAGCCAGACCCCGCGGCCGCTACCAGACGCGAGCTGGCTCGGTTGGGAGACGCCGTGCAACCTGGCATGCGAGTCGCCATCACGGTCGGCAGTCGTGGCATCCGTAATCTCCCGGTCATTGTGCGCGCCGCCGGTGAGTGGTTCCTGGACGCAGGAACAGAACCTTTTGTCGTCCCGTCCATGGGTTCTCACGGCGGGGCGACCGTCGCCGGGCAGATCGAACTTCTGGATCATCTCGGTATCTCAGAGAACACAGTCCATATGCGGATTCAGGCGACAATGGACACTGTCCTGATCGGGCAATGTGACGATGGACCGGCGGTTCACGTTGATGCGATTGCCGCCTCCGCCGATGCGATCCTTCTCGTCAACCGCATAAAGCCGCATACAGATTTTCAGGGCGAAGTCGAGAGCGGTCTGGCAAAGATCTGCTCCCTGGGTCTGGGCAATCAGCGAGGTGCCGAGGCGATCCATGCCTACGGCGCGGCCAACTTGGCGCGCTGGGTGCCCGAGGTGGCGCGCAAGATCATGGGGGCTACGAATGTCCTCGGCGGACTGGCGATTCTCGAGAACGCATTCGATGAGACCGCCCTAATAACCTTTCTGGCGTGTGAGGACATCGGCGGCGCCGGCGAGACGCTACTGCTCGACGAGGCGCGCTCGCTGATGGGATCGCTCCCCTTCGATGACCTGGACGTTCTGGTGGTTGATCAACTCGGCAAGGACAAGTCGGGCTCGGGCATGGACACCAACGTGATCGGGCGGAGGAGGGCGCGCGGGGTGAAGGAATTCGAGCGTCCGCGGATCGCGAACATAAGCGTGCACTCCATCAGTCCAGCAGCGGACGGCAACGGGATCGGCGTAGGGCTCGCAGACTTCATACCGTTCCGCGTCCTGCGGCAGATCGACCTCAGAGCAACGTACATGAACGCCCTGACGGCTGGGAACAGCGGCATACAGCGCGCCCAGCTTCCGCTGGCCCTTCCCACCGACCGCGATGCCATCGCCGCGGCGATACTGACGTGCGGGCGGGCCGACCCCGTCAACGTCAGCCTTGTTCGCATCCATGACACGCTCGATCTCAGCCGTCTTCTCGTTTCGGAGTCGCTCAGAGCCGTGGTTGAAGCCACACCCGGGCTGGAGATCGACGGCGAGGCCGTGCCTCTGTCCTTTGACGAGCGCGGGAACCTGCCGGAGATGTCGGATAGCTAGCCCCACCGCTCCAGGTACCCAAATGGTGTTGGTCGAATCGCGTCCTTCGAAGGGCTATGAAGTAGTTGACAGGGTTGGGCCAACGAGGCAACTGTGCGGCGCCTTTGCGGGCAAGCGCCGAGCCATGCCGGGAGACTTCCTTCTGCTAGCCTCCGGACATGACGCTCAGCTCGCGCGAACGCGTGATGCAAACGGTCCATGAGGGACAGGCTGACTGCATTCCCGCGGGACCGTATATGTACGATCTCGCCGCGGTTGTCGCCGGTGTCGCTTTGCGCGATTTCTACCTCGATGCGAAGGCGATGGTCCGAGCGCAGTTGCGTCTGCACGAGATAGTAGGGCAGGACGTCATTTGCATCGGCTCCGATAACTATTACATTGCCGAAGGCTTCGGTTGCAGGACAACGCGAAGCGACGACGAACTTCCCTCGCTTGTTGCTCCGCCGCTTGCCTCCATAAAGGACGTATACGATCTCGAGGTACCGGACCCGAGGACCGCAGGCCGGATGCCGCTCATGCTGGAGGCGATCTCCATGCTACGGCGGGCGGTCGGCGACGAGGTGGCTATTCGTTCACCCGGTACGGGGCCGTTCGCTCTGGCTTCTTACTTCGTCGGGACACAGGAATGGCTGCTCGAGGTCGCATTGGCGGGGAGTGGGGACGAGGATGGCAAAGAGGACGCCGTTCATCATGCCCTTGGGCTGGCCACACAGGCGCTGATTGAGTTCGGCAAAGCCTGTTTCGATGCAGGAGCTGACTTGATCCACTGTGGCGACTCGCTGGCATCCTGCAACGTTATCTCGCCGAGAACTTATGAGCGCTTCGCGTGGCCTTACCAGAAGAAGGTCTTTGACGCCTGGCGGGAGCACGGCATCACGACTGGCCTCCTGCACATCTGCGGCGACAGCAGCAAGGTGCTCGACCTCTATCGTGACACTGGTGCCGGTGTGATCGAGCTCGACAGCGCCGTCGATCTCGCCTACGCGTCACGGCGGCTCGACGGCTCCGCCACGATAATCGGGAACGTCAGTACCGTGACCGAGCTGCTGCAGGCCGATGCCTCGGGGACTGAAGCCGCCGCGCGGCGTTGCATCGAGCAGACCGGGGGGCGCAACTTCATTCTCGGCTCGGGATGTATCACCCCACGGCACACGCCGGTCGAGAACGTGCAGGCGCTCGTGCGGGTCGCGCACGAGCATCGCTTCTGAGACCGGGTCCGGAGCTCACCTCAGGGCCAGGCGCGCTCCAACAGGTCGCGGTAGGCGTCGTCGTTTTCGACAAACTTGTCTGACACCATGACATAAAGGCCGTCGCGAGCGAGCTTTCTGGCCACTTCGGTGAGTTCTTCGAAGTAGGCGTCGACGAACAGGATCAGCCGGGTACGTTCCAGGATCTCCTGCATCACAGGCGCGAGGGCGAGCAGCGAAGGACCGTTCGACTCGACAGTGAGTTGGAGACCTGCGAGGCCAGGGATCTTGAGCAGGTGAGGGTAGTGCGCGTACCCAGTCGAGTGGACGTGAAAGAACGTGTACGGGCCGAGGTGCTCGACCAGGCGCAGCTCATGTTCGAGGAAGAGGTCACCGAAGAGGTTCGGTGAGGCGAGGCCCATCATGTCCTCTTGGATGGCGACGCTCGGAGCCGGGGCCCAGTAGCCGAAGATGTAGCCGTAGCCGCCGAGCTTCGGGGGAACAAGAGCGAAGTGCATGTCGAAGACGTCACGCACGAGCGATCCCACCCGCTTGAGCGCCGCCGACACGAGTTCCGGGGCGTCGTAGAGGTCCAGGAAGAAGCCCGTGAGACCGCGCATCGCTCCCAGCACATCGGAGTGGCCGCGGATGATCGACGGGCTGACGAAACAGTCCGCAGGGCACGTCGCCACCAGCTCCTCGGTCTGGCGGCGGAGGCATTCGAGCCAGTCGGTGTTCGCAGGGATCGGCAAGTCCGCAAGATCTTCGACGCGCTCGACAAAGTGCGCCCCGGAAAGAGACCCTGACGCGTAGGGCACGCGACATCCGCTGATCGCCTCGAGCCACGGAATCGCACGCCAAGGAGCGTTGTACGGCAGCCAATCGTCAATGAGGACTCTGCGGCCGAAACTTGCGTCCTCGTAGTCCGTGCGCACCAGAGACCCCGTGACGTGCTCCGGCCGCACCTCCTCGTTCGGGAAGGGAGCCTTCAGGTACTTCACCGGCAACCAACCGCGATCGGGCGTGATGCCGACGGGCGGGCGGTCGACCGACTCACGGTTCCACAGCCCCCGGCGAAACCGGTCGATGCTTTCTGCAACCTGGTCAGGGTGCTTCAATTGCACGGCCTTTCAGCTTTTCGACAAACGGAGGACGCTATTGCGATGCCCGCTTTGACGAGGTGATGCCGACTGTTTACCAGAAGAGCCAGCACGCCTCCAGTGGTGCTCCCACCGTTGCTCGCAGCCGCGCGGGCGCGGTCTTGAAAGGCGATCCCCGTCCTACCGCAGCGGCCCCACCGGCATGGTGAGCGGCCCCGCGACCGGGAGCCCGAGCGCGGCGGCCAGCTGAGCGTGGCCTCCCCATTCGGCCAGTACCGGAGCGATTCCGCGGGCCTGCAGGAGGGCCGCCGGGTCGTCGCTGTTGCGGGGTTGGCGCAGGCGCTGCACAGGCGAGACCGCGAGGACCGGACGCAGGCGGGCCTCGGGTGGCAGGCCGGCGCGTTCCCGGGCGATCTCGACGGCACGGCGCAATCCGCCGAGCTCGTCGACGAGCCCACGCTGGGCGGCGTCGGCTCCCGTCCAGACCCGCCCGCGGGCCAGCTCGTGGACCGCTTCAGGCGTCAGGGAGCGTCCCCGGGCGACCTTGGCGGTGAAGTCCTCGTAGACGAAATCGAGCCACTCGTCGAGCTTGGCCCACTCGTCGATGCTGAAGCCGGTCTGCGAGGAGAACATGGCCGCGTGCTGCCCGAGGCCGAGCGTCTCGGTGTTCACGCCCAGGCGTTCGAACAGGCCGCTCGTGCGGAGTTTGCCGCCGAAGACACCGATTGACCCTGTGAGCGTCGCGGGTTCGGCCACGATGACGTCGGCGGCCATGGCCACGAAGTACCCGCCTGACCCGGCCACGTCGCCCATCGAGACCACGACGGGCTTGGACGCCTCACGAGCCCTGCACACCTCGCGCCAGATCGTGTCCGAGGCGACGTAGGAACCACCGGGGCTGTTGACCCGGAACACGATCGCCTTGATGTTGTCGTTCTTCACCGCGGCGCGCAACGCCGCCGCGACGGTGTCCGAGCCGGCGGCGCGCCCGACCGGGCCCGGCTTGGAGCGCCCGAGGCGGATCGGCCCGATCGCCTCGACGAGCCCGACGGCAGGACGACGGCTCTGCATCGCCCTGCGGACGCCGTCCCATCGCCGTTGGTAGCGCGACACGAAGAGAAGCGCCGGCTTCTCGGGCCAGTGCCGGTCGACTGCCTCCCGCACGGCGTCGCGGTAGCCGATGTGGTCGATAAGCCCGGCTTCCTTAGCCTGCGCGGCGGGGATGGGCGCAGTGTCGATGAGTTCGCGCACGCGCTCAGGGCCAAGGTGCCTCCCCGCTGAAACGGCGGCGACGACCTGCTCGTAGGCGGACTCGACCAGGCGCTCGGTCGCCTCGCGGTGGGCTTCGGAGAACTCCTTGCGCAAGAAGGTGTCCGGGGCGTTCTTGTACTCGTGGCGCTGCGAGAACAACGGCTCGACCTGGGCACGGTCGAGGGCGTCCCGTACGAAAGTGCCCGCCGCCGCCGCGCCCATGAGCCCGATGCTCCCCGAAGGTTGCAGCCAGAGCTCACCGAAGCCGGTGGCCACCACATAGGCAGTCGTCCCCCGCCCGAGCTCGCCGAAGGTCTCCGCCCAGGCGATCGCCTCTTTGCCCTTGGCCCGAAAGCGCGCCACGGCGTCGGCCAGCTCCTGGGCCTGTGCGAGCGATATCGAGGTGGCGCCCAGCTTCGCCAGCAATCCGACTACGTTCGGGTCCTCGGCAGCAGAAGCGAGCCGGCTCACTAGCGTGCGCAGCGCAAGGCGCCTCCGGTTCATCAGCTTTTCGACTGGGTGAGAACCGATGTCCTCGACGATTGCCCCGGTGAGGTCCACTTCGAGCAGGATCGACATGGGCTGGACGGTACCCGAGTGGGGCGGGCCCGTCGAGAGCGCCGGCCCGCCGGGCGTCACAGCCCACCGGTAGTGTTCGATCGTGCTCCACCTCTACAGCGCCAGCCGCGTGGAGCCTCTCGCAGCGGTGCTCGCCGAAGTACTCGCGAGCCCGCTCGAGGACCCGATGTCTCCGGACTGGGTCGCCGTGCCGACGGCGGGCATGCGGCGGTGGCTCGCCCTGGAGCTGGCGAGATCCCTCGGTGCGTCCGCGCCGGGAGCGGGCGACGGCATCGCGGCGAACATCGAGTTCACCTTCCCCGGTGCGTTGCGCGGGGCCGTGCTCACGAGCCAAAGCGACGAGGGTGAGGCCGATCCCTGGCAGGTCGACTGCCTCGTCTGGGCCGTGCTCGAGGTGCTGCGTGCCGGCGTCGGCGACGAAGACCTCGGTCCCCTCACGGTCCTGCCCCCCGGTGCGACCTGGTACGGCCGAGCCCGGCGTCTCGCCGATCTTCTCGACCGCTACGCCGTGCGCCGGCCCGAGCTCCTGCTCGCCTGGAGCGCCGGCCACGACGTCGACGCCACCGGCCGTCCCCTGGCTGGCCACGACATCTGGCAGCCCCACCTGTGGCGTCGCGTGCGCGCCACGGTCGCGGTCCCGAGCCCGCCCGAACGCATGCCCGGTCTTCTGGACAAGCTGCGCACCGGAGAGCTCAGCGTTGCGCTGCCGGCGCGCCTCGCCGTCTTCGGCGTGACGACGCTTCCGAGCGGCGCTCCGTTCATTGAGCTGATCGAGGCACTGAGCGTGCGCAGGGAGCTGCACCTCTTGCTTCTCGACCCGTCACGAACGGCAACGGCGCGTGTCCGCAGGGCGACGACGGCCGGCCCGGGGCCGCTCGCGACGCTGCGTTCCGACGACGAGTCGGATACCGCGGTGAGCCATCCGTTGTTGCGATCATGGGGGCGCCCGTACCGGGAGCGGACCGTGCTCCTCGCCGGCGCAGAGTCGCGCGGTCTTCCCGTTCCCCTGCCGGTCCCGGACGGCGACGAGGCCGAGGACGCCACTGCAACCTCGCTGTTGGCGCGCCTGCAGCGCGACCTGCGCGCGGATCGCGCACCCACGGGCGACTTCGACCTCGACCCCGGTGACCGCTCGGTCCAGGTGCACTCGTGCCATGGCCCGGCCCGGCAGGTCCAGGTGCTGCGTGATGCGATCCTCCACCTGCTTTCCGATGACCCGACCCTGCGGGAGGAGGACATCGTCGTGCTCTGCCCGGCAATCGGTGAGTTCGCAGCTTTGGTGGAAGCGGGCTTCGGGAGCTCCGCCGAGGAGGCCATCCCCGCGCCGGACAGCGCACCGCCGCGGCTTTCGTACCGCATCACCGACCGGTCGCTGCGCGACTCGTACCCGGTCGTCGCGGCGCTCGACTTGCTGTTGGCACTGGTCTCGGGCAGGTTCGGCGCTTCGGAGGTGATGGAGTTCATCGCCTTGCCGGCGGTCCGTCGGCGCTTCGAGTTCGACGCTGACGCGCTTCGCGCGATTGCGAACTGGGTCGACGAGGCCAACGTGCGCTGGGGCCTCGACGGAGCACACCGCGAGCCATGGGGCTTTCCGCCCGAGTTCGGCGCCAACTCGTGGCGGGCAGGCCTCGATCGGTTGCTCTTCGGCGTGGCCGTGAGCGATGACGACCTGGACCTGGCCCCGGGTGGGGTCGCCCCTCTCGGAGTCGAGGGCGGCGACGTCGCCGTCGCCGGCCGGCTGGCCGACCTCATCGCCCGTCTGGCGTCGCTCGCTGACGACATGAGGCGGCCGCGCACGGCCACTCAGTGGTGCGACGCCCTGTCGGACGCCATCGAACAGCTCTTCGAAGTCGAGGCCTCCCAGCAGTGGCAGCTCGATCAGCTCCGCCGGATCGTCGCCGGAATAGCCGACAAGGCCGTCGTGGGCGGCAAGCCCGCGACGGTCGAGATCTCGCTCGCAGACCTCCGTCGCCTTCTCGCAGAGCGCACGCAGGCGTCGTCGCGCCGTCCCGACTTCTTCCGGGGCGGGGTCACGGTCACCTCCCTCACGCCGCTTCGGTGGCTGCCCTTCCGCGTGATCTGCCTGCTCGGGCTCGACGAGATCCACACGAGCGCCATGGCGGGCGCCGCCGACGGCGACGATCTCGCGGCTGCGGCTCCCCTCGTAGGTGACCGTGACCCCCGCGCCGAGGCCCGCCAGGCGATCCTCGAAGCCGTGCTGGCTGCCGGTGACCACCTTGTCATCACGCGGACGGGCCACAACATCCGTACCAACCAGGAGGTACCGAACGCGACCGTGCTCGCGGAGCTGCGCGACGCGATCATCGCCACGCTTTCGCGCGAGTGCCGGGGGAACTACCGCGGCCAGATCGAGACCGTTCACCCCCTGCAGCGCTTCGACGACCGCTGCTTCCTGCCGGGTTTGCTGAACCGGCCGGGCCCCTGGAGCTTCGACCCCGGCGCCTTCGCGGGCGCCTGTGCCCGTGAGCGGCGTGGCGGGGACGGCCCGGCGTTGCTCGAGGGCCCGTTAGTGCCTCGGGGCGACGGAGACGGCGCCATCGAGCTCGCCGAATTGAAGACGTTCTTCAAGAACCCGCCGAAGGCCTTCTGGCAGCAGCGCCTCCGTCTTCACCTCACCGACGAGGACCGGGTGGAGCTCGACGATCTGGCGACTTCGCTCGACGGCCTGGAATCCTGGTCGGTCGCCGAGCGCTTCTTGCGGGCGCGCCAGGGCGGGCACGAGGACGCCGACTGGGAGCGGCACGAACGCGCCCTCGGCACGCTCCCCCCAGGCGGGCTCGGGGACGGCTCGCTCGAGGAGATCGAGGGCACGGTCGACGCCATGCTCCAGCTGGCACGTGAGCTGGGAGTTGATCCGGCGTGCGACGGCCGCGTGCGGATCGATGCCGAGCTTGGGGACGGCACCCGCGTCGTCGGAACGGTCGCTGTCCGCAACCCGGAACCGTTGCCGGGCCCTGTGCTCGTCACCTACAGCAAGGCTTCGCCTAAGCAGCACATCGCGGCATGGCTCGACCTTGTCGCCCTCGTGGCGACGGACCCGGCAAGAGACTGGCACAGCGTTGTCGTGCGGCGCACCGAGGCGGGGGCCGCCGACGCGCTCGTGCTCGTGGCCCGTGGCGAGACTACCGACGCTCGCCGCGACCTGGCGCGCGACGGCCTCGAGGTCGCCGTCGACTGCTACCGGCGCGGGCTTGGCGAGCCCATTCCGCTCTTTGCCTGCCTTTCCGCCAAGCTCTACGACGGCACCGCGAAACCCGATGACTGGCAGACGCGCCGCGGCTTCGGCGAGGGTCAAGACGAGGCGAACCGGTTGGCGTTCGGCGATCTCGACTTGAAGGCCCTTCGTGCCCTTCCCGCGCGCCCGGACGATCCGCCGGGAACCTCGCCGTTCCGGGCCCAGCGCTTCGCCGAGTACCTGTGGGACGCCATCGACGAGAGCACCGAGGAGCTCACATGAGCGCACCTGAGCTCTTTTCCCTCCTCGGGCCGCTCCCCACCTCTGGCCGCGTCGCCGTCGAGGCGAGCGCCGGTACCGGCAAGACCTACACGCTCGCCGGCCTCGTCGTGCGCTACGTGGCGGAGACCGACGTCCCGGTCGAAGAACTCCTGACGGTCACCTTCACCCGTGCCGCCGCCGCGGAGCTTCGCGACCGGGTCCGGACCCGGCTCAGCGAGGCGGCGGCAGGGCTGCGACACCCGGAGGACATCCCGGCCGGTGACGACCTTCTCAGCTTCCTGGCAGGCACCGATCGCGCTCGCCGGCTCGATCGTCTCGAGCAGGCAGTCGTGGACTTCGACGCGGCGACCATCACGACCATCCACGGTTTCGCTCAGCAGGTGCGCGCCACGTTGGGCTCGACATCCCACATCGATCTTGACGCCTCGCTTTTGGAAGACACCGGTGATCTCGTGCGGGCGGTCTGCGCGGACGTGCTGGCGGCGGAGTCGGTCGCCAGCCCCGGGACCGCCGACGATCTCCCGACGCTCGAGAAACTCCCGGGCCTGTGCCTCAAGGTGCTGGGAAACCCGGGCATCCGCGTCATCCCTGGCACCGAGGACGACGAGTCGACGGTCCCTGCAGCCCGGCTTCGACGCCTCGTCGATCGCGTCGTCGCGGAGGTCCATCGCCGCCGACGCGCGGCAGGCACGCTCTCGTTCGACGACCTGTTGACCCAGTTGCGCGACGGGCTGGACAACCCTGCCGCGGTGGCCGCCGTGCACCGCCGGTTCCGCATCGCCCTCATCGACGAGTTCCAGGACACCGACCCGGTGCAGTGGGCGATCTTCTCGCGGTTGTTCGGGAACCCCGGGGACGGCACGGCGCTCGTCCTCGTGGCCGACCCGAAGCAGGCGATCTACTCGTTTCGGGGAGCGGACGTCCACACGTACCTCGAGGCGGCTCGCGAACCCACGAAACGGTTCACGCTGGGAGTGAACTGGCGCTCCGACGGGGCACTGCTGGCCGGGCTGGGCGCGCTCTTCCGGGGTACGACCTTCGGGGACGCGGGCATCGAGTTCGTGGAGGTGGCCCCGTCGGAGGTGAACCGCGACCGGCGCCTTACGGCCGATGACGGGACCGCCCTCCCGGCGCTGCGAGTGCGCCTGGTGATCGGGGAAGACCTTCGTCGCTCCAAGAAGGGCTGGGTTTACGCTCCCGACGCCGACGCGGCGATCGCGCGTGATCTCGCCCACCAGGTACAACACCTGCTGGAGACGGCCTTGATCCCTTCGGGCGACCCCGCCCCGCCGCGCCGGGCGCGACCCAGCGACGTCGCTGTTCTCATCGGCAAGCGGGCCGAGGCCGAGCCGATCAAGACAGCACTGCGTTGCCGGGGCATCCCGGCTGTCGTGACGCGGGGTGACAGCGTTCTTCGGTCAAGAGCTGCCGATCAGTGGCGCTGGCTCCTCACGGCGCTCGCCCGCCCGAACGAGCCGACCCGGGCGCGCACAGCCGCGCTCTCGTGGTTCTTCGGGTGGTCCGTGGCTGAGCTCGACGCCGCTGACGACGTCGACCTCGGTGAGGTGCAGGACCAGCTCTTCAGATGGGCCAGGACCCTCGAAGCCCACGGCGTCGTCGAGCTCTGCGCCCAGGTCTGGTCGGAGAGCGGCGTCACCGCCCGCGTGCTGGCGACGAGCGACGGCGATCGCGATCTCACCGACCTCGACCACATCGCGGGGCTGCTCCAGGCGGGCACGGCCGGGCGCCGGGCCACTGCCGCGGGGCTGCTCATGACACTCGCGCAGCTGGCAGTGGAGGTCGCTGAGGACCCCGACAACGATGTGAGCGCCCGTCAGATCGAATCCGAAGCCGAAGCGGTGCAGATCATGACCGTGCACGTCGCAAAGGGCCTCGAGTTCCCGGTGGTGTGCGTCCCGACGCTTTGGCGCAAAAGCTATGCCACAACGAACGAAGTCGTGTTCCGGGACCGCGACACGCGACGGCGCACCTTCGACGTCACAAACGGGCAACCGTGGCCCACCAAGGCCGCCGCCAAAAAACGCAAGGCCCTCGCCAACGAGGAGGCACTCGGCGAGAACCAACGCCTGTTGTACGTGGCGCTCACGCGCGCCGAGCACGTGACTCTCGTCTGGTGGAGCCCAGTGGAAGGGGCGGACCTCACCGGGCTCGCGCGGGTGCTCTTCGCCCGGAGCGAGGGTGTGATCTGCCCTGAGAAGTTCTCCGCGGGAACAGTCGAGCTGCCGTCCGACGCCGACGCGCCCGGTCAGCTCGCGGCGGTGTTCGCCCAGTGCGGTGACGCCGTCGCCATCGGTGTCGCCGGTGCAGGCAGCGTTCCCGACGGTCGCTGGGCGGACGGAGCCAAGGCCATCGCCCATGGTGTGCTCGCCCTGGCCAAGTTGGAGCGGAAACTTGCTCGCACGAGCCGACGCTGGTCGTTCAGCGCCATAAGCGACCGAGGTCGTGACGCCGTGCTCGATCCCGAGGACGAGAGCCTCGGCGACGGGGGTGCGGCGGACGAGCCTTTCGAAGCGGTCGACCCCGTCGCACAAGGCGATACTCCCGGCTCGTCAGACCTGCCCCTCGGCGCCATTTCGGGCGGGGCGGGATTCGGCACGCTCGTGCACGAGGTGCTCCAGCTCGTCGATTTCGCGGTCGCCGATCTTGACACCGAGCTGAGCACCCTGATTGGCGACCGCCTGAGGTGGAACCCTTGGCCGTTCGAGACCGGGACGCTCGTGACGGGCCTTCGGGCCGCGATCGAGACGCCCCTCGGCCCATTATTCGCAGGCAAGCGGTTGCGCGACCTGCCCCGCAGCGAGCGCCTAGACGAGCTCAGCTTCGAGCTGCGCCTGGGCGAGAGGGGACGTGTTGCCACTGATCGCAGCATCGGCCGGCTCATGCTCTCGTACCTGCCAGAAGGCGATCCCGTGCGGGGGTGGGCGCAGCGCCTCGCGGCCGGCATGTTCGATGTCGAACTGGCGGGCCATCTCACCGGTTCGATCGACTTGGTCGCTCGTGTCGGCGGCGGGACCGACGGGGAGGCTCCGCCCCGTTTCGTCGTGGTCGACTACAAGACGAACACCTTGGGCGAACGAGGCCGGCTGCCCCGCTCGATCGACTACCACCCAGACCGGTTGCCCGCTGCGATGGCGGAGCACCACTACCCGTTGCAGGCACTGCTCTACTCGGTCGCACTGCACCGCTACCTGCGCTGGCGCGTGCCCACCTACGAGCCTGCCCTCCACCTGGGCGGGGCCGCCTACCTTTTCGTGCGGGGGATGAGCGGCTCCGGCACGCCCGTGGCCGACGGGAGCCCGTACGGGGTTTTCAGCTGGCGCGTCCCACCGGCGCTCGTGACAGCGCTCAGCGACCTGCTCGACGGCGCGGAGGCTCTGTCGTGACGGCCCCTGTTCCGCTTCTCACGCCCGAGGTCGTGACGCTGGCTCCCTTCGTCGAAGCAGGTGTGCTCGACGCCGCGGCCGTCCAGGTCGCCGGAGTGGTGGCAAGGACTGTCGGGGGAGTCGCACCCGAGGTGCTGCTCGGGGCCGCCCTGGCGGCGCGGGCACCGCTGTTCGGACACGTGTGTGTCGTCATCGGCTCGGTCCTGGACTCCATCGTCGTCGACGACGATGGAGTCCGGCACGCCCATCCGCTCGAGTCGCTTCCCTGGCCGGATCCCGAGAAATGGGGCGAGATCCTGGCTGCGAGCCCCGCCGTGTGCGGGCCGAGCGGCGGCTCGGCCGGCGTGACGCTCCCGCTCGTGTGGGACGGCATGCGGCTCTATCTCGAGCGTTACTGGCGCTTCGAGACGCGCGTCGCCGACGAGCTGTTGCGGCGCGCCCGCAGCGACGGCGGGCTCACCACCTCATCTCCCGAGCTCGATGCCCTCCTCGACAGGCTGTTTGTGCCCGACCGCACCGCCCCTCCCGATCGACAGCGCGAGGCGGCGGAGAAAGCCTTGACCCGGAGGATCGCCGTTATAGGGGGAGGGCCCGGAACGGGCAAGACGCGTACCATCGCCGGCTTGTTGAGCGTCGCAACCGACTTGGCTTCAAACCATGGCCGGCGACTCGAGGTCGCTCTGGCCGCGCCGACCGGCAAGGCCGCCGCGCGGATGACAGCGGCGGTGCACGAGGAGGTCGAGACCGCGGGTGCCGACGCAGCCGTCGCGGCTGTGCTGAGCGGAACCGCCGCTCAGACCTTGCACCGTCTCCTGGGGATCGGCAGTGCGGGCAAGCCTCGCCACGACCGTTTCAACCGGCTTCCCCACGACCTGGTGGTGGTCGACGAGACCTCGATGGTCTCGCTGCCGCTGATGGCCCGGCTGCTCGAAGCGGTGCGCCCCGACGCGACGCTCGTGCTCGTCGGCGACCCCTACCAGCTGGCGAGCGTCGAAGCCGGGGCGGTCTTAGGCGAGATCGTGGGCCCGATGGCGACCGGCCCGGCGCAGGGCCCACTCACGGCCGGCATAGAGCTCCTCGAACGCAACCATCGCTACGGTCCCGACTCCCAGATAGCTGCTCTGGCCGACGCCATCCGGCGCGGTGACGCCGACGCCGCCGTCGAGGTTCTCACCAGCCGCCCCTCCGAGGAGCTGACCTGGGTCGCCGACGACGATCAGCAGGCCCTTGAGCGCCTTTACGACGAGACGGCTACAAGTGCGGCCAAGGTCGTCGAGGCGGCGCTGAACCAGGACGCCGAAGGCGGCCTTTTGGAGGCGTGCAGGCTCAAGGTGCTCTGTGCGACGCGGTTCGGGCCGCTCGGCGTGTTCGCCTGGACCGACCACATCGAAACCCTCACGGCCCGGGCACTGCCCGGAGCTGGCATCGGCCGGCGTTCGTACCCCGGGCGCCCGGTCGTGGTCACCCGCAACGACTACTTCAACCGCCTGTTCAACGGAGACGTCGGGCTCGTCGTCGCCCGGCCCGCCGGTCCGGTGGTGGCGTTCTCGGACCCGGGCAAGGGCCTGCGGGAGCTCGCCATGTCCCAGCTCGGTGACGTCGACACCTGGTGGGCGACGACGATCCACAAGGCCCAGGGGTCCGAGTTCGAACGCGTGATCGTCACGCTGCCGAGGCTCCCGTCGCCCGTGCTGAGCCGCGAGCTCGTCTACACGGCTGTCACCCGCGCCAAGGAGCACGTCACCGTGGTGGCTGCAGAGGAGTCGCTGCGCGCCGCGATCTCACGGCCGGTGGCCAGGGAGTCCGGGCTGAAGGAGAAACTCTGGCCGAACGTGCCGCCTCTTACGCGAAACTGACGGCTCGAGGCTTCGTGGGGTCATGAAGATCACCAATTCTTGGCGGGCAATGACGTGCCTCACGCTGGCAGCGGTCGCAGTCGCTGGCTGGGCGGGCGGCGTGGCGCAGGCGGCGCAGAGGACCACGGCGAGCGGGCCACAGCCTGCCGGCACCGTACCGGCGTCGCTCTGCAAGTCCATCGGGCAGGTCGACCATCTTGTCGTCCGGCGTGTCGACGCCTTCCCGCAGAACGACATCTATTTCTCCTTCCCGGCCGTGACCGTCGTCACCGAGGTGGCATCTGTGAGGGATGCCGCCAAGGTGATTTGCTCGCTGCCGCGGATGCCGACCGGCGTCATGAGCTGCCCTGCGGACCTCGGGATCACATATCGCCTGAGCTTCACCGGACCCGGCGAGACGTTCCCGACCGTGGTCGTGTCCGCCACGGGATGCGAGACGGTTCGAGGGATCGGCCCCATCCGCTGGGTCGGGACCTCCCCGAGCTTCTGGCGCCGCCTCGGTGAGGACATGGGGTTGTCGAGCCCGACCTGGACGACGTTCAGGGGCACGGGGGGCGCCCTCGGCTGAGGTCCCCCGGGGCTCAACATGGCCGTCGGGTGTGGTCTCATGATTGGCGTGCCGCGCGCCTTCATGGGACCCGAGCTCTCGACGCGGGCCCGCTGATGCACGCCGTCCGCCCGGCCGTCGCCCGGCCGTGGGCCTGGTTCGGGGCGTGGTTGTTACTGGGGACGCTCTGGATGTTCGCCCTGGTGGCGATCCTCAGCGTCGGGCTGTACCTCTTGCCGGTGGCGGTGGTGGCGACGGTGCTGCTGGCCCGCCGTGTGTCCGGCCGAGCGGGCCTTCCCGGCCTCGTCTCCGGTCTCGGCGCTCCGGTGCTCTACGTCGCCTACCTCAACCGCCGCGGGCCGGGCGAGGTGTGCAGCGTCTTCGCCACGGGCTCGAGCTGTGTCCAGGAATGGGATCCCTGGCCATGGCTGATCGTCGGGCTGGCCTTCGTCGCCTTCGGCATCGTGCTGTTCGGTGTCCGCGGCCGCCCCCGGCGACAGGCCTGATCCCAAGGACTCCCGGAGAGGTTCCGGGCGCGCCCTAAGGTCGGGGCGGCCACTCTCGGCTCCGGCGCCACCCGTAGGCACGGGGACTCGGGCTCGACCGGGCGAAGCGGCAGGCTCAGTTGACACGACAGGAGCGAACATGGACCGTTGGACAGCCGCCCGGATGAAGGACCAGTCGGGCCGGGGCTTCGTCGTGACGGGCGCCAACAGCGGCCTCGGCTTCGAGACCGCCCGCCAGCTCGCCGCGCACGGGGCCAATGTCGTTCTCGCCGGGCGCAGCGGGGAGAAAGGGCTGGCCGCCGTCGAGCGCATCAGAGCCGGGAACCCCGGCGCGCTCGTCGAGTTCCGGCTGCTCGATCTCGCCGACCTCGACTCCGTGCGGGAGTTCGCCGGCGCGCTTCAGCGCGACGCTGTCGCCCTCGACGTGCTCGTCAACAACGCCGGTGTGATGTTCCCGCCCCGTTCGCTCACCCGCCAAGGCTTCGAGTCCCAGTTCGCGACCAACCATCTCGGCCACTTCGCCCTCACCGGGCTGCTCTTCGACACGATCCGGCGGGGGAACGACGCCCGCGTTGTCACCGTGAGCTCGCTCGAGCACAGGGGTGGTTCGATCCACTTCGACGACCTGACGGGCGTCCGCTCCTATTCACCGAGGGCCTTCTACCGCCAGTCCAAGTTCGCCAACGTGCTCTTCGCGCTGGAGCTGGACCGCCGGGTGCGGGCGGCGGGGATCCCGGTCCGCTCTGTGCTCGCCCATCCCGGTTGGTCGGCCACGAACCTGCAGACGAGCGCCCCCACCGGCGTGATGAAACAGCTGATGCGGATCGGCAACCGCGTGCTCGCCCAGAGCGCCGAGATGGGCGCCCTCTGCCAGCTCTACGCCGCCGTCGACCCGGGGGCCGAGAGCGGTTCTTTCTACGGCCCGGACGGCCTCGGTGAATTGCGCGGCCACCCGACCCGGGTGCGCCCGGCGCCGTCGGCCACGGACGCGGAAACGGCCCGGCGCCTTTGGGAGTTGTCGGAGGAGCTCACCGGGGTCGGCTTCGGGTTCTGACCGCGCGAGGGCCGCCGACGCAGGCCCCGGCCCCGGCGGCTCAGGCCTCCAGGAAGGCCGGGCGGCCGAGCAGGTAACCCTGCCCGGTCTCGACGGCGAGCGACAGGAGCATGGCGAGCTCCTCCTCGGTCTCGATCCCCTCGGCGAGGCTGATCGCGCCCGCCCGCTTCGCCATGCTGGCGTAGGCGCAGGCGACTGCCTGGCGGAGCTCGTCGTTCGCGATCCCGTGGATCACCGTGGTGTCGATCTTCACGATGTCGGGCCGGACCCCGAGCAGGTGTTGCAGGCTGACGTCTGCGGCGCCGGCGTCATCGAGGGCGATCCGCACGCCGAGCGAGCGCAGATGGTCGATCACCTCGACGAAGAGGTGGTAGTTGTCCACACTGTCGTTCTCCGCGATGTCAAGCACGAGCAGGTCCGGGGGGACCTTGGCCGCGAGCTCGGCGAACTCCCCCGAGGCCGCCGTGGCCGGCGACACGTTGAGGGCGAGGAAGACGCTCTCGGGCAGTTGTGCCAGCTGCTCTATGGCGGTGGCGGCGGCGAGGAGCTCCAGCTCTTGGAGGAGCCCGAGATGCGATGCCTGGTCGAACCACTGGCGCGGCGTCGCGTGCGCGGGCCGGGGGAACCTGGCCAGGGCTTCGTAGCCGATCACCTCGCGCGAGCGGAGGTTGCAGACCGGCTGGAAGGCGATCCGGAGCGAGCGGTCGTCGAGCACCCGCTCGACGTCGAGGGGTGATCCGTTGTGCGGGCGCACCACTGCGAGCCTAGTTAAATCCTCAGCGAGGGGAGTGTTCTGCTTGGGCTTGGCTCTTCGGTGAACCACCGGCGCTGACTCGTATGAGCGCCTCCTGCGACTGTCAGACTGCGACACAATGACGTCCCTTCCCGGCCCTCTTGGCCTCGTACATGGCTGCGTCGGCTGACTTCATCAGCTGCGCGGCGCTTTCACCGAAAGCGTCGGTGAACGCGATTCCCACAGAGGCACCGATCTCAGCGACCCCGGTCGCGAGATGGAACGGCTCAGCGACGCTGGCGACTATCCGCTGCGCGATTATCTCGACCACTTCCAGCGACGCCGCCTGCTCGAGCAGGATGGCGAACTCGTCGCCGCCGAGGCGGGCGACGGTGTCGGTGGCGCGGACGCAGGCGTTGAGCCTGCCGGCCACCTGGACGAGCAGCTCGTCCCCGGCGCCGTGGCCGAAGGTGTCGTTGATCTTCTTGAACTCGTCGAGGTCGATGTAGAGCAGGAAGACGAGGTTCCCCGCCCGCGCCGCGCGGTGGTAGGCGCCGTCGATGTGGTCGACGAACAGGGCCCGGTTGGCGAGGCCCGTGAGCGGGTCGTGGAAGGCCTTGTGCACCAGTTCGTCCTGGGCACCTTCCAACAGAGCCAGGTCCTCGTGCAGACGGCCGTTCTGCAGGGCGAAGCCCAGTTGCTTGGCGAGCGTGCCGAGAAGCTGCACATCGGTCTCGCGGAAGTCGCCGACGAACTTGTTGCGGTGGGCCACGACGAGGTAGCCGAGGGAGGCGGCGTTGTCCGCGCCGGGGACGGCCACGCCCATGCCAGTGGGCCGGTCGTCACCCTCGATGTAGCGGGCCAACGGCGTGTCCACGCCGAGGTTCTTTGTGACGAGGACGTTGTCGGTGCTCAGGGTCTCCGCGAGGCCCGCCGGGAGCGACTCGACGGGGATCGCCTCCATGACCTCGTCGGCCACGCCGTCCAGGGTTCTCGTGACGAGGGCCGGGTTGCCCGGGGCGGTCGGCAGGAGGGTGAGCTCCACGAGGCTGGCGTGGAACATCCGGGCGAGGTGGCCGAGGAAGTCGACAGCACCGGTGTGGACGCTCTTGGAATGGCTGAGGATCCGGGTCGCCGCGAAGAGGTTCTCGATGTCGCTCAGCTGTCTCCGCCTGGTTATCTGGGCGCGGTAGGCGGCGATGCTGAGCAGGACCGGGATCGGGATCGTCAGGAGCAGGACCGGGGCGGCGACGGCCATGACAAGGACGATCGTCGCGATCACGCCGTTGCCGAGCGCTATCACCGCCACCATCGGCGCCGTGGAGGCCAGGCCCTCTGTGACGATGGTGAGGTCCGCCTCCGACAGGTACATGGCGGCGGATATCTCGATGTTGGAGAGCTCGTTCAGCAGTGCCACAGTGAACAGGTAGCCGATGACGCTGCGCGTCGAGAAGATCGCGCCCGGCTGGATCATGAAGCGCAGGAGCGCGTAGTAAAGGGGAGTCGCGAGCAGTTGGGCCCCGAAGTTGAAGATCACCTGCACGGGCGCGCGCTTCTGGGCGGCCTGGACGATCCCGAGGCTTAGGGCCATGGCGAGCGCGGTCACGAAGGGGCTCGTGCCCATGAGGGCCACGATGATGACGGCGTCGTTGAGCGTGAGGACGACGTTGGTCCTGCGGATCGGCAGTTCTACGCTCGCCAGCTCCGCGGCCGTAGCGAGGAGGATGATCCCCCACCACGGGATCGCCGGGACACTGCTGGCGGATATGGCCGGCGCGTGGTGAAGAGGCCCGAAGACGACCGCCAGCCCGCCCGCGAGGACGGCCAGCACGTACATCCACAGCCGGATGGGCTGACCGAAGGCGTGACGTCGCGCCGCCGCCGGATGAGTCTGGGCGTCAACGGCCGCGGGCATCTCGGCACCTTCGGATACGAACGTTCACAAGGCGGGAAGCGCCCTTTTCCCGCGGGGGAGTGCGTCCCCGCGGGAACGGCGTGAAGCCGCGGGCGGCACCTCTCAGGCGCGCGTCGCGCTCACTCGACACAGTCACTAAGGACCGGACCTGGCACATGTTGTCGCCCCGTCTTCAGCTGATCCTGGGTAACGACGTCCGCATGGACTTGGCCGGCATGACCGCCGGGCAGGAATCGTAATCAAACTGGACCAGTCCGCCCTGGCGAACAGGCCCGAATCCAACCCCCTCAACGACTTCGGTGAGGTACGTCAATTGATCATCACCCGTAAAGCCCCCCCGTGGCGGCACGATCGCGCCGAGAGCGCGCCTGATCGGCCCTGCAATGTCGGTCCGGTCGTCGGAGGACCACCCTTGTTCGAGATGTCGAAAGGTTCTCGCACGGTCCTGGCTCCCTCAAAGCGTGACCCGAAACAAAGGGTTCTTCTCATCCTCTGTTATCGGACGGGATGCAAGACGGCTTTAGGCCTCAACTCAGCCGCGTGCGATATCCGCCGGGATCAACAGCCAAGGCAGGCTTGGCCGAGGGAGCGTGCCGGCGGCCTTGCGCTCCCATGGGCCACGTCTGTTACCGGCCCCCGAACTGCGGTCTTGCGCCCGGGGTCTGCAATGGCGCAGAGTTCGTGGTAGGTGTCGTGCCCGCTCTCGGGCCCGTTCGCGGGGCCAGTGACAGGAGAAGCCGCGTGCAGCTTTGCGTCGTACCCATCGAGAAACCGGAAGACCTGAACGTGATCCTGGGCCAGGCGCACTTCGTCAAGACGGTCGAGGACCTCCACGAGACCCTCGTCGGCTCCAGCCCGCACCTCCGCTTCGGCCTGGCGTTCTGTGAAGCGTCGGGCAAGTGCCTGGTCCGCCGGTCGGGCAACGACCCCGAGCTCGAGGAGCTGGCCGTCCGCAACGCCCTCGCAGTGGGTGCGGGCCACTTCTTTGTAGTGTTCGTGCGCGAGGGCTACCCGGTCAACGTGCTCAACCAGCTGAAGCAGGTGGCCGAGGTGTGCAACCTCTACTGCGCCACCGCCAATCGCGTGGAGGTCGTGCTGGCCGAGACGGACCTCGGCCGGGGCGTGCTCGGTGTCATCGACGGTTCGGGCCCGCTCGGCGTGGAGACCGAAGCGGACGTCTCGGACCGCAAGTCGCTGCTACGTGCTATCGGCTACAAGCTCTGAGCCCGGAGGTAGGCGCCGAGATGTCCCACGCACTGATCGTCTTCAGGCATTCGAAGTCCGACTGGTCGGCGGACTACGGCGGTTCGGACCTCGACCGGCCCTTGGCGAAACGGGGCCGCAAGTCGGCGAGAGCCGCCGGCCGCTTCCTCGCTTCGACAGAGGTGCCCGACTCGGTCATCTGTTCCCCGGCGCTGCGCGCCACCGCGACACTCGAGCTCGCAAGCGAGGCCCGCGACTGGGAATGGTCGCTACGCGAGTCGGTCGCCCTTTATGACGAAGGCGTCGAGGGTTTGCTGGCCGAGATCCGCCGCGAGCCGGAGACGACGCGTCTTTTGATGGTGGTGGGCCACGAACCCACCTGTTCGGAAGCAGTCCAGTTCCTGATTGGCGGCGGTGTGGTCAGGATGCCGACAGCCGCGCTGGCCCGCATCGACTTCCTGGTGGCGGAGTGGGGCGAGGTCAGCGCGGGCACCGGCGTGCTGTCCTGGCTCGTGACGCCCCGCGTGATCGGGGCCTAGTCGACGTGACTCTCACCTCGAGCCCCGCTGGCGCGACGGGCGCAGGAGCCCCGGGCCCGGGCCGGACCCCCGTCCTCGAGTGTGCCGGGCTCACCAAGAGCTTCGGCGCCCGCCTCGCCGTCGACGGCGTGGGCTTTCACATATACGAGGGTGAGGTCTACGGCCTGCTCGGGCCGAACGGCGCCGGCAAGACGACGACCATGAAGATGGTGTGCGGCCTGCTCGAGCCCGACAAGGGGACCATCACCATCGCCGGCCAGCAGGCGATCGGCAATCTCGAGGTGAAGGCGCTCATCGGCTACGTGCCCCAGGACGTGGCCCTCTACCCCGACCTCACCGCCCGGGAGAACCTCGAGTTCCTCGCCCGGCTGTACAAGCTCGGGCGCCGCACCGTGGCCGCCCGGGTGGTCGAGGCCCTCGAGCTGACCGAGCTCACCGACAGGCGCAACGACCGGCTCGACTCGTTCTCGGGGGGGATGAAACGGCGCATGAACATCGCCGCCGGACTGCTCAACCACCCCAAGCTCCTCGTTTTGGACGAGCCCACGGTCGGCGTCGATCCCCAGAGCCGCCACGCCATCTTGGAGCGGGTGCAGGCCTTCGGGCGCGAGGGCCTCGCCGTTGTGTACACGACGCACTATATGGAGGAGGCCGAGCGCGTCTGCGACCGGGTCGGGATCATCGACCACGGCCACCTGATCGCGGAAGGGACCCGGCGCGAGCTCGTCGCCCAGCTCGGCGAGCAGGACCGCATCTCGCTCAGCGCGACAGGCGACCTCGAGCGCCTCGCCGAGGCCTGCCGGAGTGTCACCGGGGTCACGAGTGCCGCGACGGCCGAGAACTCCGTCCACCTCGTGGCCGCGGAGGGCCGCCACCTCCTGCCGGCGATCCTGGAGGCGGCCGACGCGGCCGGGATCGCGGTGACGAGCGTCGACGTCGTCGAGCCCGATCTCGAGGCGGTGTTCTTGAACCTGACGGGCACAGCGCTGCGCGAGTGAGGCCGTGCGTACAGCTCTCGCCATAGCGCGCAAGGACCTGCGCCAGCGCATCCGCGACCGTTCCGCGATCGTCGTCGGCGTCATAGCCCCGGTCGTGATCGCGGGCCTCATGAGCCTGGCGTTCAACGGCGTCAACAACTTCCACTTCACGCTCGGCCTGGTCGAGCTCGATCACGGCCCGGTGGCGGCGGAACTTGTCAGGGCGCTCGACGCTCCCCAGCTGAAACAGGTCATAACCGTGCAGAGGGTCGCCACAAGAGCGCGGGCCGCCTCGGAGATAAGAGGCGGCGTGCTGGCTGCGGCGCTCGTGATCCCGGCGGGGTTCTCGTCCTCGGTGACGGGCCGGCATCCCGAGGCCCTGACGACGCTCACCTCGAACAACGCCACTATCGCCGGCGACGTGGCCACCTCGGTGGCGAGCTCGCTCGTCGCCCAGGTGAACGCCGACCGCCTCGCTTTCGCCACCGCCGTGGCCGCCGGGGCACCGAGGAGTGACACAGCGCAGCTGATCGGCCTCGTCGCGAGGCTGCGGATCCCCCTCCAGGCCGTCGAGCGCCCCATCGGTGCCCACGAGCTGAAGGTGATCAGCTACTACAGCCCCGGGATGGCGATCTTCTTCCTGCTGTTCACGATCAGCTACACGGCCCGGAGCTTCTTCGTCGACCGTTCCCAGGGCATGATCGAACGGATGAGGGCCGCCCCGGTCCGCCCCGTCGAGATACTGGCCGGGAAGGCCTTGTCCGTGTTCGCCTACGGCGTGGTCAGCCTCGCCACCATAGGTGTCGTCACCTCGGCTGCCTTCGGCGCCGACTGGGGCGCGCCCGGGCCGGCGGCGGTGCTCGGCGTGGTACTCGTCTTCTCGGTGGTCAGCCTCACGGCCCTCACGATCGGGCTCGCCCGTACCCAGCGCCAGGCCGAGGGCATCGGCTCGATCATCGTGTTCGGCCTGGCGCTTTTGGGGGGAGACTTCTTCTTCATCTCGAGCGCACCTTCGACCATCAAGCACCTGGCCCTGCTCACACCCAACGGCTGGGCGATCCGTGGCTTCACGGATCTCGCCACCATCGGGGGAGGCTTCTCCACGATCGTCGAGCCGGTCGTGGCCATCGTGATCTTCACGGTCGTCGTCGGCGCGGTCGCGCTGAGCCTGGCACGGCGGGCGGTGAGCTCGTGAGGGCGCTCGCCGTCGCCCGGGCGTCGAGCCGCCGGGTGCTTCGCGACCGGGTCTCGTTGTTCTTCTTGATAGTCCTGCCCATCGTCGTCATCGTCATCGTCGGCGCTGTCGCGCAGGGGTTCAACACCTTCCGCGTGGGCGTGGTCAACCTCGACGGGACCCAGGCAAGCCGGCAGCTCGTGGCCGAGCTCAGCCACGCCTCGGGACTGGCGGTCATCACCTACCCCGATCTCGCCGCGCTCGACAAGGCCGTGGGGCGTTCGGAGATCAGCGCCGGGGTCCTCATCCCGCGGGGGCTCGCCGCCGGCATGGTCGCGGGCAGGGCGGTCACCGTCTCGGTGATCGCCGAACAGGCCAACAACACCCAGCAGGCGGCGGCCACGCGGGTCACCTCGGTCGTGAACGGCTTCGGCGGCAAGGTGGAGGCCGCCCAGTTCGCCACCCGCTACGCGGGCAGCTTTGCCGCCAACCTGGCCCGGGCGGGCTCGCTCTCCTCGAGCACGCCGGGTGTCGGACTGGACTCGCAGGTGGTCCACACCGCGCAGGGGAGCCTGCCGCCCGGCTACGAGTACAGCGCACCGACCGAGCTCGTGCTGTTCGTGTTCCTGATGGCTATAGCTGGCGGTGCCACCATCGTCGAGACGCGCCGCCTCGGCATGTTCGAGCGTATGTCCGCGGCGCCTGTACGGCCCCGGACGATCATCGCCGGCGAGTCGATCACCTACATCGTGATCGCGGCCGTTCAGTCAGCCGTCATCGTCGTCATCGGCAGTGTGGTGTTCGGCGTCTCCTGGGGGAACCCACTGGCGGCCGGCGTGCTCGTGGTGCTCTGGTGCCTCGTCGGCGCCGGCGCCGGGATGGTCGCGGGCACGGTCTTTCGCACACCGGAGCAGGCGAGCGCCATGGGCCCGATCGTCGGGATCGTGTTCGCGATGCTCGGCGGGTGCATGTGGCCCCTTTCCATCGTCTCGACAACGATGCGCGAGATCGGTCACGCCACCCCGCAGGCCTGGGCTGTCGACGCCTGGACGAACCTGTTGTCCAACCACGGGGACCTCGCCTCGATCTCGCATGAGATCGGCATCCTCGCCCTGTTCGCGCTGGGATTGTTCGCACTGGCGACATACAGGCTGAAGGCGATGTTGGCCGCCCGGGGAGCCTGACGGGCACGCCGGGCACCCGGAAAGCGGGCAAAGACCTGTTGTTCCAGCCCACGGCTAAGCTCGAAGTATGCCTCCGGACCAGTTGCTGATCGACGCGCCGCGTCTTCACGCGGAGCTCGCCGACCCGACACTGCGGGTCATCGACGCCACGGCCTTCCTCGTGCGTGAGGTCCCCGACGGGCCCTACACCGTGGAAAGCGGCCGTAAGCGCTACGAGGGGGCCCACATTCCCGGCGCCGTCTTCGCCGACATTCCCGGCGAGCTCTCGGACCCCGACTCCCCCTTCCGCTTCACGCTTCCGCGCCCGGACCATTTCGCCCGCGCCATGGGCGCCCTCGGCGTGGGGCCGGCCACCCGCGTCGTCGCCTACGCGCAGGAGTCGCCCATGTGGGCCTCGCGGCTGTGGTGGCTGCTGCGCTACTTCGGGTTCGACGACGTGCGGGTGCTCGACGGCGGCCTCGCCTCATGGCGCCGGGCGGGCTACGAGTTGAGCTCGGTGGCACCGGTGGTCGAACGGGCGAACTTCGAGGCGCGGCCGCGGCCGGAACTCGTGGCCACGAAGGACGACGTCCGCCGTGTCGTGGCCGGTGAGCCGGCGTGTCTCGTCAACGCCCTCACACCGAGGGCCTTCAAGGGCGAAGGGCCGGGCGCCTACTCGAGACCGGGCCGCATCCCCGGATCGCTGAGCGTACCGGCACAGGCTCTCTTCGATCCAGAAACCTGGTGCTTCAGGCCGCGCGAGGAGCTCGCGGCCGAGCTCGCCCCCCTGCTCGGCACCGATCCGGGCCTGGCGGTCATCGCCTACTGCGGCGGGGGCATATCGGCCACGGTCGACATCTTCGTGCTCTCGATGCTCGGCCGCGACGACATCGTCTTGTACGACGGGTCGCTCACCGAATGGAGCGCAGACCCGGACCTCCCCCTCGAGGTCGGCTGAGAACCTTGCCCAAAGCGGTCGTGTTCGACTGTGACGGTGTTCTCGTCGACAGCGAGACGGCGGTGTTCGACGCCACCGTGGCCGTATTCGCCCGCCGCGGCGTGCACGGCCTTTCCGCGGGCCCTGATTCCCCCCTCTACGGGGCGTCCATAGACACGACGGTGGCGGAGCTGGAACGCCTGACCGGAGAGCCGGTCAACCTCGCAGAGGTGGTCCACGAGCTCGACACCGAGATCCGGGCGGTGCTCGCCCGCGGCGTGCGTGCCATGGACGGGGCCATAGAGCTCGTCCGGGCGCTGGCGGGCTCGCGCCCGCTCGGGGTCGCCTCCAACGGCTCGCGCGCCACCGTGGAGGTGACGCTGCGGGCGGCTGCCATCCCGGACGTCTTCGGCGCCGTGGTCACCTTCGAGGCACCCCTTCGGCCCAAGCCCGCGCCCGACATCTACCTCCGCGCCTGCGAGCTGCTCGGCGTGGCGCCCACCGACGCCATTGCCATCGAGGACTCCCTGCCCGGGGCGCGCTCCGCGAGAACCGCCGGCCTGATGGTCGTCGGTGTGGGCCCGGCGCCCGGGCTCGGGTCCGTCGCCGATGCCCTCGTGGCCGATCTCCGCGACCCCGAGCTCCTCGGGCTCCTCGGGCTCGGGACGCTCGGGGTCCACGAGCCCGCCCGGTCTGGCGCCTACGGTGCCGCCGGGCCGATGACGGGGTCGTAAAGAGCCGCTTTCGTCACGAAGTTCCGGTAGCGGCTGCGGATGTCCTCCAGGTCGTTCGGCTCGGTCACGGACTGCTCGGCGTTTCGCATCACCATGTCGGCCTGGCGGGCGAGCACCAGGCGCTGCTTGGCGGTGGTGGTCTCCTCCATGACGCGGGTGAGGGCGTCCATCATGTGGATCATCACGACGGGCATGCCCCGGGCCGCCTGGCGGATCTTGTCGAAGGCGCGGTTGGCCGTGCGCGTGTAGGACGGGTCGGGCTCGATGAGGCGCACATGACCGGACCTGTCCCTGTAGACGCCCTTTCCGATCGTGGCATGCGAGATCCGCCTCAGCCCCACCGAGAGCCAGTCGATGCAGGTGACAGCGGTGAAGGGGTCGTTCACCGCAGGCGACAGGGCGCGGATGGCGATCTCCACGAGCTGGTCGACGGCGAACACCGGCTCTTGCATCAAGGTCCGGTGCGGCCCCGTCGCATGTGCCTTGGCGAGCGCCTCGGCCACCCGCGGCGCGGCCTCCCGCGGCCAGACCCTCGCGAGGGGACGCCCCGCGGCGATGAAGTGGCCGGGCCGGTGGGCGAGGCTGATGACGGCATCGGTGTGCGTGGCGATCCTGACCAGCTGGGCGTAGCCGACGAATTGCAGGTAACCGCTCTCGACCGCCGGTACGGTGCCCCCCTCGGTGTCGAGCAGCTGGGACAGCTCGTCCACCGACTTGCCCCGGTCGGCTGAGGCGGGCCCGCTCCCGTCGGGCTTCTGCTCGGCGAGCTCGGCGTCGATCTCACGCATCAGGTCGCGGGCGATGCCGGCGATCACCTCCGGCATCTGGATGGACCTCGCGATGTGGTTGATGAAGTAGATGAGGACGGCGAGGTCCACCAGCAGCAGGGCTTCGGAGACGGCGATGGACAGGTGCGGCACGAACACGCCGCGCTGGCTGCCGATGGCGATGGAGCCGAGCGCGAGTGTGGAGTAGACGAAGGTGCCGACGAACACCCCGAGGGTGACCTGGTTGCCGACGTCGCGGACGAAGTTGCGCATCATGCGGGGACCGAACTGCTGGGACGCCAGCGTGAGGGCCAGGATGGTGATCGAGAACACGACGCCGACCACGGTGATCACGGCGGCGGCGATGGCGATAAGCACCTCCCGGCCGGCGTCCGCGCTCTCCGTCCGCATCCAGAACGGGAGCGTGAAGTTGCCGTGGTAGGCGGCCCAGTCGATCGAGAACGTGACCACGAACAGCACGGCGGCGACGACGACGAGGATGGTCGGCACGAGCCAGAAGGTCGTGCGCAGCGCCTCCCACCGCCAGCTGGCGAACTTGCGCCGTGATTCCCACGCCCGGGCGCGCTCCCCCGGTGCTCGCGGCACCCCGGGCGTGTTCAGAGCAGATGGGGGAAGTGGTTCGGTGCTCATTGGGCCAGTCCTATGTATGCCGACCAGTCTTCCCGGCGCGCCTTTGACCTAAAAGAGTACCGCCGTGCCGGGCCCTTGTTGGGGGTCGGGAGAGCGGCGCGCCCTGGCGGGCCGGCCGAACGCCTCGCGGGCGCAACCGATTGCGCCCGATCCGCTTCCCGTGGCGGTGCCGCTTGATAAAGTCACCTCTTCGACCACGGCCTTCGCGCCGCGGCGACGGGGGAGGGGGGACTATGACCGATACGCGAGTCGACGCTTTGTCGACCGGAGCCGAGACGGGGTTGGCGACCGGGGCCGGAGCCGGTGGCGGTCCCGGCGCAGTCGCGCCGCTGCGGCCTGTCATCCAGATCGTGCCTCTCAAGGGCCTGCCCGTGGTCGCGGTCGTGCTCGGCTTCCTCGTGGCGTCGATCGGCTTCAACTGGAGCTGGGGGCTCGACTTCAACCACGTCGCGGGCGGCGGCCTGTGGACGGGCATCGACCTGTTCGTGGGGCTCATCGTCGGCCCGATCCTCGGGCGGCTCTCGATTCCCGCCCGGGCCGAGTTCTCGGCCAGGTTCATGCCGAAGATGGTGCTCATCATGCCGACGCTCGTCGCCATGACGCTCGCCTCCGGGTTCCAGCTGGCGCTCGACCTAGGCAACTTGAAGGCGTCGAGCCCGAACCACGCCTGGCTGATGGTGTCGTTCGTAGTCGTCGGCGTCATGGCCGTCGTCGCCCTCGGCGTCCTCGAGCCGGCGAACATCGCCGTCCTGTTCGAGATGCGAAAACCGAGGCCAAACGGCGAGGTGATCGCCAAGCTGATGAAGCGATTCATCTACACCGCCGGCATCACCGGCCTGATGCAGGTCGCAACGCTCGTCATCATGACCCGGGTGGCCTCCCAGTGAGCCTGTCGAACCCCGCCGCGCCGCCGGGCGCCTCCGAGCCGCGGTTCGCGCCCGTCGCCGCCCTCGGCACCGCCGCCCTTGCGCTTATCGTCGTAGGGGGGGTCTACATGGCCTCCTACGCGCCCCGCCGTCCTCCGCTGACGGCCCCGATCTGCCTCGCGGCCGCCAGCGCAGCCCTCTGTGTGGTGAACGTCGTCATGCTCATGCGAACGCGGGGCCTCGCCTGGGACAAGTTCTTCCTCGTGGGCCGCTGGACGCTGCTCTCGTACGTGATCGCTTCCGGGCTGATCGAGTTCGCCTTCGTCAAGGACCACACCCGCGGGGCTCCCCTCGTCGTGCTGACGGCGATGCTGGTGCTGTTCGCGCTCGACGTCCCCCTGATAATCAGCTACACGGTCGCGCGCTACCAGTCCGCCCGGAGCGACGCCACCTGATCGAGGCGCCCGCGAGGGAGTCGCCTTCACCGGGGAGAACGCCCGTAGCTGAGCGCTGAGCCTCTGGCAGATCGGCCGGCGATGTTCCATGCTCGTGCGGTGGCGAGCCCTGCATCAGGTGGACCGGAAGCGGGGGACACGGACGCGGGCGACGGCCGTCCCGGCGGTGCGCCGACAAGGGCGTCCGGGCCGGAGAGCGCCCCCGGCCCTTCCCCAACCGGCGGGGCGCCGCTTGAGGGCGAGGGGCTCACGACGAGGAGGCGGAGCGAGACCTACGTCGCCCGGCGGTCGTGGGCGGTCGTCCTCGCCCGGCTCAGGTCCCTCCTCCTGCGAGTGTGGGAGGCGCGCTGGACGCTCAGGGTCATCTCGGTCACAGCCGCGGCCGCGGGCGCGACGTGGGCGGTGTGCCTCCCCTTCGGCGGCTTCGCGCCGGCGTTCGGAGCGGCCTCGGCCGTCTACGCCGTCCAGCTGACCGTGCGGACCTCGGTGCTCGACGGGGCGAGGCGCACCGTTCTCATGGGCCTCAGCGTGCTCTTGGCGGTGCTGATCCTTAAGACCGTCGGCCTCTCGGCCCTGGCGGTCGTCATCCTGGTCTTCGTCTCGCTCGCCCTCGGGCAGTTGCTGCGCCTCGGTGCGAGCGGATCGCTCCAGATCCCCGGGACGTCCATCTTCATCCTCGCCCTAGGGACCTCCGTGAGCACTTCGGTCCTGTTGGACCGCGTCTGGGCCACTCTCGTCGGCGCCGTCATCGGAGCCGCCGCCTCCTATGTCGCCTACCCGGGAGACCCCCGCTCACGGGCGCGCAAAGCCCTCGCCGCGCTGGCTTTTTCGATCGCGGACCTGCTCACCGAGATGAGCGCCGGGCTGGCGGGCGCGCCGAGCGCGACCGAGACCGAGGTGTGGCTGGCGACCTCGCGCGCCCTGGAGGAGGAGCTCGAGCACGCCAGGCCCTTGGTCGACGAGGCGGTGGCGTTCCTGCGCGTGGACCCCTTCGGCCGCAAGACCGCCTCTGTCGAACTGTCGCACGCGCTTGAGGCCCTCACGCACTCGGTGGCCCAGGTGCGCGCCATCGCCCGGACGTTGTTCGACCATCAGCTCGAAGGGGCACCGCGGCTTCCCGCCAGCCTGGCCGAGGTGCTGGCGCGCACAGCCGTCGCCTACCGCGCCCAGGCGGAGTCGCTCGAGAGAGACAGCCCGAGCGTGGACGCCGCCGTCGATGCCGTCCGCCAGGCTCGCGAGGAGTCGCTTCGCAGCCTTCGCCGTGTCGACGAGACCGGGGCCTGGGTGGTCTCCGGAGCCATCCTCACCGAGGTCGACCGGATGGTGCGCCAGCTCGAAGGGGACGCTCCGGCGCTGGGCGTCGCGACCGAGACGCCCCCCGCCCGCCTCCGCCGCAGATCGCGGGGCCGCCGCCGAGAGCGCGGCTGACCGCCTCATCGAGCGGGGAAAGCTCCGGCCCTCTCGGGTATCCTTCGGACAGCTCATCGTAAGTGACTGAGATCCGACCCTATTTGCCAGATCGGTGGTTCTTTGAACATGGCCGGCGAAGAGCCCCGCGAACCGGGGGAGCCATTTGACGGCCCCGACGACACAAAGCCGGAGCTGGCCGTCCCGAAAAGCCGCGCCGGGGGCGCCTGGAAGAGCCTCGTACCGGCGCTGGTCTTCGCGGCGGTCATCGTCATATTCGTGGTGCAGAACCTTCACAAGGCGAAGATCAGCTTCCTGACCTTCTCGGGCAGTTTCCCGCTCGCGCTCGCCCTGCTCGTGGCCGCGGCGCTCGGAGCGCTGTTCGTCTTCTTCCTGGGATCAGTGCGGATCGCCCAATTCCGGAAGGCTTTTCGGCGTCACCAGGCGCAACACGACACGACTCGAGGCAAGACGTGACGTTCGAGTACAAGGTGAAGGAGTGGCACACCGGTGCGGTCCACTCGGGTGAGACGGGGGCGCTCGGGCTGCAGGCCATGCTCAACGAGCCGGAGCTGTTCGGCTACCACCTGCACACGGTGCTGGGTGGTCTGGACCAGTCGCTCTTGATCTTCGCCCGCCAGAGCGGGGGGCCGGCCACACCAGAGCCTGAAGCCGATTCCGCAAAGGGCTCGGACATCCGCGACTGAGCTCTCGCCGGGTCGGCGGAGGCCCGCGTTGCCTAGTAGGGGTCTTGGGAGATGGCCCCGGCGTTCGCCACGTGCTCGGTCCATCCCGTGCCGTCGAAGTAGCGCAACTCGTT
The DNA here is from genome assembly GCA_052148655.1 of Acidimicrobiales bacterium. Lineage (GTDB taxonomy): Bacteria > Actinomycetota > Acidimicrobiia > Acidimicrobiales > Bog-793 > Fen-455. The sequence goes on along the minus strand of JBKQHU010000025.1, from coordinate 22,589 downwards.
GCGGCCGGTGGGATCGGTGAGCCATGCCCTGAGTGCGCTCGCCCGTGGTGACGGCGGCGTAGCGCCCGGCATGCCGGGCTCGCCAAAAGGTGACGGGACGCTCCCGTGCGCGTACCCGGCGCCGCCGCGCCCGGCGCCACCGCGTCCCGGCTGAAAGCGCGGCGACCAGGCGAAGATCGAGAGCAACGTGCCGAAGATCGCCACGAAGACGATGGACATCAGCGTGACGAGGAAAGTGACGAACACGCTGACGATGCCCCAGACGAGGGGATGGATATGCCAAGGGCTCGTTCCGGTGCGGCGCCTGTAGGCGTTCGAGCGCATGAACGCCAGCATCCCGAAGACAATGCCCAAGGTCAGGTACCAGCCCGTCCTCGGAATGACCAGGCCCGTCATGCGCACCGCGCGAGTCTAGGCAGAAACGCCCCGCCAAAGCACCGGGGCGGAGGCCGACACCTTTGGCGGCGGGCGTTGTCGCCGCAGGCGTGCGCGGGTCCGTCTAGCTCGTCACCGGGAAGGCGCCTGTCATGGTCACGCATCCGCCGTCGGAGATGACGCAGCCTTCGTAGCCCGCCACGGCCTCGATCGCAGCCAGGCCCGCCTCGCCGGCCACGAGAAGGCCGGTCGCGAGCGCGTCCGCCAGCCAGAGCTCGGGCCCGGTGACACTGGCCGACTCACAGCGCGTCCCCGGCCGTCCGGTCCCGGGGTCGATTACGTGGTGCCCACGCTCGTAGCAGCCCGAGGTGGCTACGGCGCCCGGCGAGGAGACGATGCAGGCGAGGGCGCCTTCGGCCCTCGGGTCGCGCACGCCGATCCTCCACGGCGATCCGGGCTCGGGGCCGCCGAAGGTGGCGAGGTCGCCGCCCGCGCTCACGAGCGCGGCCCGGGCGCCGGCGGCACGCAGCTCGGCGAGCGCCTTGCCGGCCGCCCAGCCCTTCACGAGCCCTGTCGGGTCGACCCCCCCGGGCAGCCCCCACGGGTCGAAGCATCCACCGGACAGGTCGCGGGCGACGGCGCAGAGCTCCAGCACCTCGGCCATCTCGGCCGGGGCGTCGTCGAGAGTGATCTCGTTGCGGCGGAGAAGGCTCATCGGGCTGTTGGGCTTCCAAGTGCTGAAGACAGCGTCCGCCCGGTCGAGACGCGCGCACGCCCTCGCCAGGCCCACATGGGCCGCCTTCTGGTCCCCGTCGCCGACACGGACCTCGAAGGACACCATCGTCCCCATGACGGCGTGGACGTGACGGAGCACAGGGCCCGCCGGGGGGCCCGCCACCGCCGCCGTGCCGCTCGCCCCGGGCGGCCGAGTGTGCATCCGGCGGCTACTTGAAGCCGAGCTTGTCCAAAGCCGCCTGCAGCGACTGGACGTAGGCCTGGCTCGTGAAGGTCGCGCCCGAGACGCCGCTTATGTTGGCGCTCTGGGCCTGGAGGGTCTCGCTCTCAAGCAGGGGCTCCGCGTACGAGTTGACCTGGATCGAGTGGGGATCGAAGGCCGTGTCGACAACTGGTTGGACATTGGTGATCCGGCTCCCGGTCACGGTCACATCGAGCTCCAGCTCGCCGTAGCGGTACTGGACATCGGCGCCGAGGGCGGTGCGGGTCCCGCTAGGGGTGGTTGTCGTGGTCGAGGTGGAGCCCGAGGCCGCGCCGGGTGCCACCGGGGAGGTCGTCGTGGTTGTCGGGCTCCCGACTCCGCCGGTCGATGCGCCGGCCGGAGTCTTGGCGGTGCCGGACGCGCCAGAGACGAGGCTCGTGCCCATGGTCTCGGTGTGGAACCCGAGCACCGCGGCCAGCCCGGCGGCGGTGCCTGCTACGACGATCGGCATGCGCCTCATTCGGTGATCTCCTTGTCTCGGGACGGCTCGGCTGGGGGCACGGCTCAGAAGGCGAAGGACTCGGTGTGGATGGCGCCCGCGCCGACCCCGAGGCGCCGCGCGGCACCGAGGATGCGGTCGGTGAAGCCTTCGGGCCCGCAGACGTACACGTCGCGCTGGGCGATGTCGGGAACGAGCCGGCCGAGCAGGCGGTGGTCGAGACGCACCTGGTGTCGGCTCCCGACGAGCAGGTGCAAGCGGCCGGCGCGTTCTGAGACGAGCTCTTCCATCTCGGCGTGCAAGATCACGTCTTCTCGCGTGGGGGCGCGCAGCACGACCACGGCGTCGACGCCTTTGGGCAGGTCCTCGAGGATGGCGCGCATCGGCGTCACCCCGACGCCGGCCGCGACGAGGAGAACCTTGTCGGCGGTCCGGGCATGGGCCGTGACCACGCCGTAGGGGCCCTCGATGGCGACGCGCGTGCCGACCGGGAGGCGGGCGAGCGACTCGGAGAAGTCGCCCAGCGCCTTGACGGTCACCCGGAGCAAGGGCGGTCGCGGCAAGGCGGATATGGAGTAGGGGTGGGCCTGCCACCAGAGGTCCTTGTGCAGGAAGCGCCACTGCAGGAACTGCCCCCCGGCCACGGGCAGCCGCTCGAGATGGCGCCCGGCGCAGATCACCGACACGACCCCGGGGCCTTCCTGGCGCACCTCGGCCACGCGCAGACGGTGGTAGGCGCTTCGCCAGAGGGGAAGGCCCACGCGGTAGACGAGCACGACGCCCGCGGTCGAGGCCCAGACGACGGCCCAGAAGAGCCTGGCGAGGGGGTGGCCGACGAACGAGACGCCGTCGGCGAGCTGGTGGGAGAAGGCGAGGGCGACGGCCAGGTACGTGTACAGGTGCACCGCCCACCAGGTCTCGTAGGCCATCCGCGAGCGAGCGGCCCGGAACGAGGCCACGCCGGCCATGACGAGAAGGCCGAAGCCCACGGTCGCCATCAGCACGTCGGGGTAGGACCTGAGCAGGATGGCGAGCTCGTGCCAGGGCCCGATCGACGCCTGCTGCGCGTAGCCGACCGTGATGAGCACGGCATGGCAGCCGAGCAGGACGATGGGCCAGGGTCCGAGGCGGCGGTGCCAGCGCACGAGGCGGTCCTGGCCGAGGACGCCTTCCAGGAGGGGGAGCCTCGATATGAGCAGGAGCATGACGAGCAGCAGGTAACTGCCCGTCAAGCCGGCTATCTGGCCGGCCGCGGTCTCGATCCCGCCGGGCGCCGCCAGTGATCCCCGCGTCACGGCCGTCAACCCGAGCGCCAGAGTGACGCCGAAGCCGCCAGAGGCCACGGCGGTGACCGCGTTGGCGGGCCACCGGCGCCGGGCGGTTCGTGCGCTCCTGGTCGCCGCAGGCGCCGCGCCCGGCTTCGGGGCGCGGGCGCGCGCCGGAACGGGGACGGGCGTGTCCGACATGGTCGGCGGGGCGGGCATTGGCAGAGCTTTGACCGCCTGCCTGGGTCCGGAGTGAACAGAGCCTGGGAATCGGCTGTGAGTCAGGTCCTTCTCACCGGCGCCCCGGTAAGGTTCACAGCCCGTAGAAGAGGCGCTCGACCACTTTGCGGCATCGCCGCGTCACGCGGCGGTAGGACTCGCGCAGCTCGGTCGGAGTCGTCCCGAGGCTGCGGGCGAGACGCGACTGGAGACGGGCCTGGCTCGGCAGGGCGTCCGAGCCGGCGCCGACCACGCCCCCTGCCCCGGCCACGTAGCTCCCCACGAGGTGCCAGCGGTTCCTCGTCCTGGCGCAGAAATCGTAGGCGTCCCTGAGGGCGGCGGCATCGGCGGCCTCGAGCGCCCCGGAGGCTTCGAGCAGGTCCAGCGCCTCGCGGGTCGCGCTCGCCCGGATACCCGTCCGCAGCTGGAGCAGCTGCGCGGTCCATTCCACGTCGCTGAGCGACCCGCGGCCGAGCTTGAGGTGGAATTGGGGATCTTCGCTGGGCGGGATCCGTTCGCGTTCGATCCGGGCCTTCATCCTGCGTATCTCCCGCTCGGCGGCCTCGTCGAACGGGGTGGACCACACCGCCTTGTCCGCCAGCGCCCCGAAGCGTTCGACGACCTCGTCGTCGCCGGCCACGGGCCGGGCGCGCAGCAAGGCCTGGCGTTCCCAGGTCTCGCCCCAGCGCTGGTGGTAGCGCTCGAAGGCGTCGAGGCTGCGCGCGAGCGGGCCCTGGCGGCCCTCGGGGCGCAACGAGGCGTCGATGCGGACGATCCCTTCGGCGGGTGTCGCCCCGTTGCAGAGCCTGAACAGCGCCGCCGCCGCCGCCTCCGCCGCCGCGGTGTCCGAAGCGGTCCTCCCCTCGTAGACGACCAGGACGTCGAGGTCGCTGCCGTAGGCGATCTCCGCCCCGCCGAAGCTCCCCATGGCGATCACGGCCATGGCCGCGCCGGGTGCCACCGCGTGCAGGCCGGCCGCGACGACCGCGGCGCCGAGGTCCGCCAGGGCGCGCCCGGTCTCCTGCAGGCTGGCGAGACCCAGCAGGTCCCGGGTCGCGATCCGCACGGTCTCGGTCTCGAACAGGTGCCGGAGCGCCCCCGGGCGCCTCAGCGGCCCCTGGTCGGCTGCGATCATGGCGTTGCGGGCGAGCAGGTCCGGATCGAGCGCCGCCAGTGCGGCCCTGTCGTCGAGGAGGTCCACGAAATCGGGGTGCCGGGCGATGATCTCGCCCAGCCGGCGGCTCGTGCCGAGCAGCAGGCAGAGGCGCCTCGCGACCTCGGGCGACTCCCGGAAGGCGGTCACGAGCAGGTCGCGCCGGTGCGGGGCGCCGGCGAGCGTCCGCAGCCCGACGAGACCCTGGTCGGGGTCGGGCGACTCGGAGAGCCAGTCGAGCAGGAGCGGCAGCAGTTGCTGCATCAGCCGCGAGGAGCGCGTGAGGCCGCGGGTGAGCTCGCTCAGGGCCTGTCGGGTCCGGTCGGCGTCCGCGAAGCCGAAGGCGGCGAGCCGCTCGGCGGCGGCACCCGACTCCAGGCCGTGCTCGTCCGGGGCCTGGTGGTTGTGCCCGGGAGCCGCCCTGTGGGCCATGGGGCCGGCGAAGGCCTCGAGCAGGGGCCTGAAGAACAGTCTTTCGTGGATGGCCCGTCCCGTCGCCTGGTGACGGGCGAGAACGGCGTCGAAGCGGTCGCAGGGTGTCTCCATCGGCCGACCCCTGAAACCCAGCACCCGCGCGAGGCGGTCCCTCGAGGCCCGGTCGGCGGGCACGGTGTGGACCTGTGCCTCTTCGACCAGCTGCAGGCGGTGCTCGACGGTGCGCAGGAATCGGTAGGCGATGGCGAGCGCCCCGGCGTCCTCGGCCGCCACGTAACCGGCGTCGGCAAGCTCGGCGAGGCATGGCAGTGTCGCCCTCAACCGCAGTGCCGGGTCCCGGCCGCCGTGTACCAGCTGCAGGAGCTGCACGGAGAACTCGACGTCGCGGATCCCGCCGCGGCCCCTCTTGAGCTCACGGTCGTCGAGGCCCCTCTTGGCGACGACCGCCTCCGCCCGGGCCTTCATCGTCCGCAGCTCGGCGAGGTCGTCGGCTCCGAAGCGCCGTGACCACAGGTGCTGTGATGCCTGCTCAGCGAACAGCCTCCCGGTCGTCGGGTCGCCCGCGGCGTAACGAGCCTTCAACAGCGCCTGGAACTCCCAGGGCCGGGCCCACCGTTCCCAGTACGCCACGTAGGACTCGACAGAGCGGGCGAGCGCGCCGGAGCGGCCCTCGGGACGGAGGTTGGTGTCGATGCGGAAGGCGCGCGAGCCGATGGCGACGACGGCTCGGGCGAGGGAGGGGTCGACCTCGGCCCCATCGGCGGCGACGAGGAGGATGTCGATGTCGCTCGAGTAGTTGAGCTCCTCGGCCCCGTGCTTGCCCATGGCGATGACGGCCAGGTCGTTGTCGGCCCCGGCAAGGCGGATGGCGCCTCCGAGGACCCGGTCGCCGACGACCGAGAGCGAGGCCGTCACCTGCTCGAGGCCGTCCAGGCCGTTGAGGTCCCGTGCTGCGACCTCGAGGAGGGAGAGATGCTTGCGGCGGACGAGGTCCTCCACGTCGTCAGCCTCTACGGGATCCCACCTGAGATCGGCGCCGCCGCCGACCGGCCCAGGGGAGGGTTCGTCCGGCCCCGCGAGCACGTCGAGGGCGGCGGGGTCGGTGACGATCAGGCGCGAGAGCGAGTGGCTGGCCGCCGCGACCACCGCGAACCTCGAGGCGAGGGAGGGCTCGGCCTGCAGCCGGTCGCGGGCGGCGGGGAAGGCGGCGAAGAGCTGGTCGGCCACCAACCTCACCGAGTCGGGAGCCGCTGAAGCGCGGGCGAGCTCGTCGAGCAGCTGTGGCGGTGGCATGGCGTCCTGCGAGAAAGGCTACTGTCCGCGGCGCCCGGCGACTCACGAGGCCGGGTCCACACAGCGCAGACAGATAGGCTCGCGGGCGTGGCCAACCTGCGCATAGCGCTGTGCCAGCTGGATGCCACCGTCGGCGACCTCGAGGGCAATGCCGAGAAGGTGATCGCACAGCTGGCCCGGGCGGAGTCCGCAGGCGCGCAGCTGGCTGTGTTCCCCGAGCTCGTCCTCACCGGCTACCCGCCCGAGGACCTGTTGCTCGAACCGGGCTTCGTCAAGGGCAATCTCCTCGCGCTCGAGAAGGTCGCGGCCGCGACCCAGCACTGCGCGGCTGTTCTGGGCTTTGTGGAGGAGGAGGGCGACCTCTACAACGCCGCCGCGGTGTGTGCCGGGGGGGAGGTGCGCGCCATCGTCCGCAAGCAGCTGCTCCCCAACTACGGGGTCTTCGACGAGAGGCGCTACTTCGCCCCGGGGGCCAAGTCGGACCGGCTCTTGCTCATTGGCGGGGTCCGCGTGGGAGTGACGATCTGCGAGGACGCCTGGAGTCCCGCGGGCCCGGTCGGGCGCCTCGGCGAGGGGGGTGCGGAGCTCGTTGTGACGATCAACGCCTCCCCGTACCGGGCGGGCATCCTCGCCCAGCGCGAACGCATGCTTGCAACCCGTGCCGCCGACGCCTCGTGCGCGCTCGCCTACGTCAACCTTGTGGGGGGCCAGGACGAGCTGGTGTTCGACGGCGCCTCCATGGTCTTCGACCACGACGGCGAGCTCGTGGCGTCCGCCCCGCAGTTCGCCGAGGACCTCGTCGTCTGCGACCTCGCCATCCACCCGGTCTTCCGCAAGCGGCTTTTGGACCCACGCGGGCACGAGGCCATGTCGGCGTTGCCGCTCATCGTGATCTCGCAAGCGCCCGAGGCGTCCGGGGTCGATGAGGCCGCGTCCGGCACCCAAAGCCGCCCAGCGCTCACACCGCTCGCGCCCCGCCTTGACCGGGTCGCCGAGGTCTACGAGGCGCTCGTGCTGGGGACCCGCGACTACGTCCGCAAGAACGGCTTTCGTGAAGTGCTGGTGGGACTGTCGGGAGGCGTCGACTCATCGCTGGTGGCCACGATCGCAGCCGACGCTCTCGGGCCCGCTGGCGTGCACGGCGTGTTGATGCCGTCCCGTTACTCGTCGGCCGGCTCTGTCGAGGACGCGTCGGCGCTGGTCTCCAATCTGGGAATCGGCACCACGACTGTCCCGATCGAGGCGGCCCACAGGGTGCTGTTGGAGATGCTCGCGCCCGTGTTCACCGGGGGCGACCCCTCCCGGGGGCTCACGGGTGAGAACCTCCAGGCACGCGTGCGGGGCATCATCTTGATGGCCATCTCCAACGAGCGGGGATGGCTGGTGCTGACCACCGGCAACAAGAGCGAGATGGCCGTCGGCTACGCCACCTTGTACGGGGACATGGCAGGCGGCTACGGGGTGCTGAAGGACGTTCCGAAGACGCTCGTCTACGAGCTGTGCGAGCACCGGAACTCCGTCGCCGGCCATGACCTGATCCCCCGCCCGGTGATCGTCAAGCCTCCCTCGGCCGAGCTGCGACCGGACCAGCGCGACGACGACAGCCTGCCCCCCTACGCCGTCCTGGACCCGATCCTGGAGGGCTATGTCGAGCGCGATCTGACAGTCTATGACCTGGTCAAGGAGGGTTTCGAAGAGGCCACGGTGCGCAGGGTCATCGATCTTGTCGATCACGCCGAGTACAAACGGCGCCAGGCGCCCCCGGGTCCGAGGGTCACGAGCCGTGGTTTCGGCAAGGACAGGCGGATGCCGATCACGAACCGGTTCCGGGCGTCGGCGGGAACCGCCACGGGCGCCAGCGCGCCACTGGGCCCCGGGCGGCCACCTGCGGTCGGCTGAATCCCCGGGCGCACCGGGACGGTGCCCGGGCCTCTGGGCGGCGACCGGTTTCATACCACGGTGGCCCGCCCAGGGCAAGGACCCCGAACGGGCAAGCTTGACTCCACCGTTACACTTACGTTCGAGTAATGAAGCAGCGCAAGGTTCGCTGACCGGCGCCGTGTGGGGCAGCGACGGTCGACGCGGATGGCTCTGCCTACGCGTCAACAACCTCGGGACAGCGAAAGCTGTGCCGGCCGAACCCACGGAGGCTTTGCATCTTGGCGAAAGAGCGAGTTGAGCGCGACGAAGAGGATCTCGTCCGGCTTTATCTGACCGATATCGGCCAGTACCCGCTGCTCACAAAGGATGACGAGGTTCGCCTCGCGCAGGCGATCGAGGCTCGCTGGGGCGCCGAGGAGGAACTGAGGTCGAAGTCAAAGGGGATGACCCCCACCAGGCGTCGTGAGCTCAACCGCAAGGTCCGGGAGGGCGAGATGGCCCAGAGGACCTTCGTCCAGTCGAACCTTCGTTTGGTGGTATCGATCGCGAAGAAATATCAGGCATCCGGGCTGCCGTTGCTCGACCTGATACAAGAGGGCAACCTCGGCCTGATGCACGCTGTCGAGAAGTTCGATTGGCGCAAGGGATTCAAGTTCTCGACGTATGCAACCTGGTGGATCCGCCAGGCGATCACCCGTGGCATTGCAAATACGGGACGGACGATACGGCTCCCCGTTCATGCTGGGGACACCCTCGCCAGGGTGCAGAAGGCACAGGCCCGTCTCGAGCTCAAACTGGGACGACCGGCGACGCTGGTCGAGCTGGGCATAGAAGTCGAACTGCCCGAGGACAAGCTGATCGAGGCGCTCAGGTTCCGTGCCGAGCCCCTGTCGCTGTCCGAGCCGCTGCGTGAGGACGGCGATGCCGAGCTCGGCGACGTCGTCGAGGACCGCTCGGCAGAATCGCCGTTCGAGGTCGCCGCGACGGCACTGCTGCCGCTCGAGATCAACCGTCTCCTCGCTCCGCTCGACGAGCGGGAGCGTGAGATCCTCAAACTGCGCTTCGGCCTGGACCGGGGCGAGCCCCGCACGCTCGAGGAGGTCGGGGAGCACTTCAACCTCACCCGGGAGCGGATACGCCAGATCGAGGCTCGTGCCATGTCGAAGCTGCGGCATCCTTCGAGCGACACGGGCGCCAGGGATCTTCTGACCGTCTGAGGCTGCCCGCCCGCCCGGGTCCCGCCGACCGGCCGTGGTCGCGAGCCCCCGTACTGGTTGCACCGTGGCTCGGAGCGGTCGAAGGTGCCTGTCGGCCGGCCGGGCTGGCTACGATGGCGCCATGATCAAGAAGCTCGTGATACTGGCTCTGCTCGTCGCGCTCGGTGTGATCGCGGCGAAGCGTCTCCGCGGGGACTGACCGGCAAGGGGCACGCAGGCCCGGGTCAGGTCTCGCGCCTGCGTGAGCCCAGCCACCAGCCTGCCGCCGCGGCTCCAACACCGAGAGCGACGGCGCCCGCCGACACCGCGATGGCGGGACGTGGCGGCACAGCCCCGATGCGGTCGCGGACCCGGCTCCACAGGCTGACGGTCTGGCTGAAGTGGAGGACCTCGAAGTCGTGCTCGCGCGCGTACCTGCTGAGGACGCGGTCCGGGTTCACGGCCACGGGGTGGCCGACGGCCTCCAGCATCGGCAGGTCGGTGTAGGAGTCGGTGTAGGCGTAGGAAGCGGCCAGATCGATACCGCGTTCGGCCGCGAGGACGTCCATCGCCTCGGCCTTGAAGGGCCCGAAGGCGTAGAATTGCATCGAGCCGGTGTAGCGGCCCTCGTCGTCCAGGCGGGCCCGGCTCGCGATGCACTCGTCGGCCCCGAGGAACCTGCTCAGCGGGGTGACGATCTCCTCGGGTGACGCCGAGACGATCACCACCAGGCGTCCCTGCTCGCGGTGCCAGTCGATCAGGTCGGCCGCCTCCGCGAAGATGATCGGCTCGACGATCTCCTCGATCGCCTCGGCGACGATCTCGCAGACGCGGTCGCGGTGCCAGCCCTTGATCAGCTTCAGCACGCTCTCGCGGATGCGGTTGAGCTTCTGCTCGCTTGCGCCGAGGTGCAGGTAGACGAGCTCACCGTACAAAGCCCGCAGCACCATCCGGCGGTTGATGAGGCCACCGTGGTAAAAGGGCCGGCCGAAGGCCACCATCGAGGCCTTGGCGATGACGGTCTTGTCGAGGTCGAAGAACGCCGCCTCGAGTGGTCCGTAGCTGGGCGGTGAAGGGCGCTTGGCTCCGTGGACGACCACGGCGGCGGGGCCGCCCACCGCCTGATCGGCGGCCGCCTGACCGGCGCCGTCGGGGCTAGCGCTGTCGCCCGGCACCGCAAGGTCACCGCCGCGGCGGTGCCGCCCACGGTTGCGGCTCCGGCGTTTTCGTGGCGTGGCCGGCGGCGGGGATTCCCCGGGCTCGGCCGCCTCCCCGTCATCTGGAGACTCCGGCAACGCCGGCCCGCCGGCTTGCTCGGGCTCTGCCGCTTCCTCGGGCTGTTGCGGGCCCGGCTCAGGCCCCTCCCCGCTATGGGCGTGGTCGGTCGGGCCGGTCACGAGTCTTCGAGGAGAAGCATCCGGATCTCGTCGTCCTCGCACTGGGCGCTGACGAGCAACACGACTTCGTCCCCGACGACCAAGGGCGCGTCCGAGCGCGGCACGACCACGTGGCCGTCGCGGACGAGCGCGACGACTGCGGAGCCGCGCGGCAGCACGAGCGACCCGAACTCGCGGCCGAGAACCGGTGAGTCGGCGTCCAGCGTCACCTCCATCAAGCGGGTGTGACCGCCTTCGAACTGGAGCAGGCGCACGAGCGTCCCGACCGACACCGCCTCCTCCACGAGGCCCGCGAGCAGATGGGGAGTCGAGACAGCCACGTCCACCCCCCACATCTCGTTGAAGAGCCAGTGGTTCTTCGGGTGGTTCACCCGTGCGATCACTCTCGGAACCGCGAACTCCTGCTTGGCGAGCTGAGACACGACGAGGTTGTCCTCGTCGTCGCCCGTCACGGCCACGACGACGTCCATCTCGTCGAAATGGGCGGCCTGCAGGGCGGACACCTCACAAGCGTCAGCCGTGATGTAGCTGACGCCCTCGATTGGGGGCATCGAGGCCAGTCGATCCGGGTCCCGATCTATCAACACCACTTCATGGCCGCCCCGTGCCAGGTCGTCGGTGAGGAACCGGCCCACGTTGCCCGCACCTGCAATGGCCACCTTCACCGGCGCTTCCCCCCGTCTTCCGGTCCCGAAGCGCCCGACACGGCGGGGAACAGTGCTCCTAGCTTCGCCTCCACGTCGTGGGTGACAACGAGATGGAGCACGTCGCCCTCTTGTCCGACGAGATCGCCGACCTCGATCGTCGGTAGGCCCGCCCGCGTCACCGCCACGACGCGGATCCCGTCCCCGTTGAGTGCTCCGAGCGGCAACGGGCGCCCCTCCCATTCGGGGGGCAGCGGGCGTTCGATCAGGTGCAGACGGCCTGTCGAGTCGGACCATTCGGTCGCGGCCCGTTCGGGAAGGATCCGGCGCAGCACATGGTCGATCGTCCAGGGGACCGTCGCCACGGTGGGGATCCCCAGGCGCTGGAAGATCTCGGCCCGGCGCGAGTCGTAGATGCGGGCGACCACGTTCGGGATCTCGTAGGTCTCCCGTGCGATACGGGCGCAGAGGATGTTCGAGTTGTCGCCGCTCGTGACCGCGGCCAGGGCATCGGCCCGTTTCGCCCCGCCTTCTTCGAGGTGATCCCTGTCGAACCCGAAGCCGATGATGCGCTGCCCGGGCCAGCCGGCCGGAAGGCGCCGGAAGGCGCGGGGGAGCTTGTCGATGATCGCGACCGAATGCCCCGCGTTGGTCAGCTCGACCGCCAGTCCCGCGCCGGTCCTGCCGCAGCCGACGACGATGACGTGCATGCCACCTATCGAACACCCGCGGGCGCGCCTACACAACTCACGCGCCCCGGTGGTCCCGGCGCGGGCGGGCCGGCTCGCTGCGGTGACCCGACCGTCCGCCAGGCCCGCCTATGAGCCTGGGGTGACAAAGTACGCTCGATGGTCGTGCCGGGCGGAACCATCGACGACGTCGGCAAGCCCGGGGTCGGCGAGATGCCATCCCCACCGGCATCCCATCCGTCGCTGGGCGCCGGCGGGGATAGGTTCACTCGCCAGGAGCTGGGCGAAGCCGTCATCCTGCCCGAGTCGTTCTCCTACCGTCTGAAGAAAGCACTGCTGGGACCGCCGCTCGTCACAGAGCGCCTCTCGGTCGAGCGCCTGAGCAAGCCCATGGCGCTGGGCGTGTTGTCCCCGGACTGCATCTCCTCCACCGCCTATGGAACCGAGGAGATCCTTTTCGTGCTCGTCAGAGCCGTAGGTGTCGCCGCCTTCACCCTCCTTTTGCCCATCACGCTCGCCGTGATAGTCGTCCTTCTCTTCGTGACGCTCTCGTACCGAGAGGTCGTCATGGTCTACACGCGAGCCGGCGGCTCCTACGTCGTGGCCAGGGAGAACTTCGGCGTGAAGGTGGCACAGATCGCGGCAGTGGCCCTGATCATCGACTACATCGTGACAGTCGCCGTGCAGGTGGCGGCGGGGACCGACGCCGTGTCCTCCGCCTTCCCCTCGCTCGGGCACTGGGATGTCGAGATCTCGGTCGTGGTCGTCGCCATCATGTGCTACGGCAACCTGCGCGGGATCCGTGAAGCGGGCCGTGTCTTCGCCCTGCCGACGTACCTGTTCGTCACCGCCACCGGATCTCTCATCATCATCGGCCTCATCCGGGCCGCCCTCGGCCAGCTGCACGCCCAACCGATTCCCTTTCACGAAAAGATCGTGCCCTTCGGTACGCCCGGGAGCGGCCTTTTGTACGGGGCCGGGATCATCATCGTGCTGCGCGCCTTCGCCAACGGCGGGTCCTCGCTGACAGGCCTCGAGGCGATCTCGAACGGCGTCTCCAACTTCCGCCAACCCGAGGGCCCCAACGCCCGACGGGTGCTCGTCATCATGGCGATCATCCTCGGCTCGCTCGTGTCGGGGGTCTCGCTCCTCGCCCACATCACCCACGCCGTTCCGTATCTGAGCGGCAGCCCGACTGTGCTCTCCCAGGAAGCGAAGTACGTCTTCGGCTCGGGCTGGTACGGGCGTTTCGGGTTCTTTTTCGTGCAGGCCGCCACGGTGCTGATCCTGTGGACCGGCGGCAACACGAGCTTCAACGGGTTCCCGAACCTCGCCAGCTTCGTCGCGGAGGACTCGTTCCTCCCCCACCGCCTCACGCGCCGGGGCCACCGGCTCGTGTTCTCGAACGGGATCATCATCCTCGCCATCGCCGCCGAGACGCTCCTGATCGTGACCCGGGCTCAGTTGGACATCCTGGTCGGCGTGTACGCCGTGGGCGTGTTCACCGGCTTCACGATGGCTGGCTTCGGCATGGCCAAGCACCACATCCGTCTAAGGGAGAAGGGGTGGCGCTACAAGCTCGTCATCAACGGCTTCGCCGGGGTGCTGTCGCTGAGCGTCGTTTTGATCTTCGTGATCGTGAAATTCCGCGAGGGCGTCTGGATAGTGGTCCTGCTCTTCATAATCCTCGTGCCCACCTTGATCCGGCTCCACAAGCAGTACGACGAGGAGAGCAAGGAGCTGGAGGAGAACGTCTCCAAGGCCCTCGTGGCCCCGATCCTGCGTCGCCACGTCGTGCTCGTGTTCGTCGACCGGCTGGACCTGGCGGACGCCCGCGCGCTTCAGTACGCGAGGATGCTCGACCCCGACGAGCTGCGTGCTGTGCACTTCGTGCTGGACAGTGCACGTGCCGCGGAACTCGAGTCGCAATGGGCGCAGCTCGGCCTCTCGCGCTTTCCCCTCGATCTCGTCGAGTGCCCGGACCGTCGTCTCATCAGGGCTTCGATGGAGCTGATCGCCGACGTGGCGGCGGACGGCCAGACGGAGGTCAGCGTCCTTCTGCCCCACCGCGTCGTCGCCGGCTATTGGCAGAGGCTGCTTCACGACCGCACCTCGGACCGCATCGCCGCCTACGTCGGCGAGCTCCCGAACGTGAACGCGACGATCGTGCCCTTCCAGCTAGGCAAGCGCCGCAGGCAATTGGTCCCATGGAAGGCCGGAGGCGAGCAGGGGTCCGGGGCGATGCACGACGCCGGGTTCGGGACCATCGAGCCGAGCCGGGCGGCGCTCGAGGCGGGCGCCAAGACCGCCGCGGAGCGCGCGGCCGGGTTCCAGAGCGCCTCCTCGTCGGGTCTTGCCGCCGGTGCCATCCCGATCGGCGACCTGCGCCCGCGCCAACGCGCCCGGGTGGCGGGACGCATCCGGACGGTGCGCGTGCAGCCGCGAGCCGGAGTCTCGTCGCTCGAGTGCATCATCGCGGACGGGACGGGCCAGCTGATGGCCGTCTTCCAGGGCCGGCGGCGCGTGGCGGGCATCGAGCCCGGGGCACGTGTCGTGGTCGAGGGGATGGTCGCGATGCGGGGCCGGAACGTCGGGATGGTGAACCCCCTCTACTGGGTGATCTCGACCCCCGATCGTGCCGAGGCTCCTCCGACGGGCCCCGGCCCGGGCGGCGCGGGCCGCAGCTGACCTCGGACGGCCGCCGCCGGGGCGGCCCGGAACGAGAGCGAAGGCTGGGGGTGACCAACTGACAGGTAGCAAATGACCAATTAATTGCGAGTTTGAATCTGGCGGCTTCCTACCGTATTGTCCGAGCCGACCCGACCAAAGGAGCAAAGATGCCCCCGAACTTGTTCGCGACCGGCGGCTACCAGGCCTTCGTGCTCGGAGGGGCCGAGCGAGCCTGGCTAGTGTTCGCGCTGGCGACGGGTCTGGTGGCGATCGCGACGGCGCTTTATCTGATGCGGGGCGTGCTCGCCGCGGACACCGGCACCGACAAGATGCGTGAGATCGCGGCCGCGGTCCAAGAGGGCGCCGAGGCTTTCCTGCGCCGGCAGTTCAAGACGATCGCCATCATCGTCGTCCCGTTGTTTGTCCTCGTGTTCTTCACCGCGACCAAGGTCGTGCGGCCCGACGGGACCGTCGCTCTCACCTTCGTGCAGTCCGGGTTCGCCCGGGCGATCGCCTTCCTGTGCGGTGCCCTCTTCTCCGGGATGACGGGCTTCATCGGCATGAGCCTGTCGGTGCGCGGCAACGTCCGGACCGCGGCCGCGGCCCGCGAGGGCAAGCTGCCGCCGGCGCTCAAGGTGGCCTTCCGCACCGGGGGCATAACGGGGCTTTTGTGCGTCGGCCTAGGCCTGATCGGGGCGACGACGATCGTTTTCATCTTCCAGAACAGCGCCACCGCCGTGCTCGTCGGCTTCGGGTTCGGCGCCTCGCTCATAGCCCTGTTCATGCGTGTCGGCGGCGGCATCTTCACCAAGGCGGCCGACGTCGGTGCCGACCTCGTGGGCAAGGTCGAGGCTGGCATCCCCGAGGACGACCCCCGCAACGCCGCCACGATCGCGGACAACGTCGGCGACAACGTCGGCGACTGCGCCGGGATGGCGGCCGACCTCTTCGAGTCCTACGAGATCACGATCATCGCCTCGTTGATCCTCGGCTACTCGGCGTTCAAGACCCTTCACCTCCCGGCCGCGCGTGGGCTGCTCTACCCGCTCATCGTCGCCGGCATCGGGATACTCACGTCCGCGTTCGGCATCATGGTCGTGCGCGGACGCGAGCGCGACAAGACGGCGATGGCCCCGATCAACAGAGGTTTCAGGGCCGGTACCGTGCTCACTTTGGTCGGCGCCTTCCTCGTGGCGCAGTTCTACGTCCACAATCTGAAGGTCTTCTGGGCCGTATTCATCGGCATCGTGCTCGCGAACGTGGCGAGCCTCATCACCGAGTACTTCACCTCGACCGAGCACTCCCCGGTGCACGAGATCGCCGACGCGACGCGTACGGGCCCGGCGACGACGGTACTGGCCGGCATCTCGATCGGCCTCGAGTCGAGCGTGTGGGCGATCATGGCCATCATCGTTGCGATCGCGAGCGCGGTCGCCCTCGGCGGCGGCAAACTGACCGTGTCGCTCTACCTGGTGGCCCTGGTCGGAATCGGCATGCTTTCCACGACGGGGATGATCATCTCGGAGGACTCCTTCGGCCCGGTCTCGGACAACGCCGCGGGGATCGCCGAGATGTCCGGTGAGTTCACCGGCGAGGCCGAACGCGTCATGGTGAGCCTTGACGCCGTCGGCAACACCACCAAGGCGATCACAAAAGGTGTCGCCATCGGCTCGGCGGTCATCGCGGCGGTGGCCCTGTTCTCCTCGTTCATCGAGACCATCGGCAACCAGCTGCCGGCGCTCAAGAACGTCACGGGCGACGCCTTGTTCCACAACCCGCTCACCCAGATCAACGTCGCCATCCCGACGACCTTCATCGGCCTTTTGATCGGCGGGTCGATCGCCTTCCTCTTCTCGTCGCTCGCCATCCGGGCCGTCGGCCGCTCGGCAGGGACGGTCGTGCACGAGGTGCGCCGCCAGTTCCGCGAGCACCCCGGGATCATGGACTACTCCGAGAAGCCGGAATACGGACGGGTCATCTCGATCTGCACCGCCGCCGCCCAGCGCGAGCTCGCCACCCCGGCCCTTCTCGCAGTCCTCTCGCCGGTCATCGTGGGCTTCGGGATCAACTACATAGCGCTGGGTGCCTTCCTCACGGGCACCATCCTCACCGGCCAGTTGATGGCGAACTTCCTCTCGAACTCGGGGGGTGCCTTCGACAACGCCAAGAAGTACATCGAGGACGGCCACTACGGAGGCAAGGGCTCCGAATCGCACAAGGCTGCCGTCATCGGCGACACCGTCGGTGACCCGTTCAAGGACACCGCCGGCCCGGCACTGAACCCGCTCATCAAGGTGATGAACCTCGTGTCGTTGCTCATCTTGCCGGCCGTGATCACTCTCCGGCACCACAACGGCGCCCGTTTCGCGATCGCCGCGGCCGCGCTTGTGATACTGCTGGCCTCGATCGCAATCTCGAAGCGCTCGACTAGCATGCTCGAACCTGAGCCGGCGGGGACTCAAGACGCACTTCCGGACCACGGATCCGGGCACGAGGCCCCCGCCAACGCCGGCGACGCCGCCGGCTCCTAAGCCACTGCGGAACGGCGCAAGCTCGGCCGTCTGCCCTCAAAGGACGAGCACACATGCCCAAGCCACTAGTCATCGTCGAGTCGCCAGCCAAGGCCAAGACCATTGCCGGCTATCTCGGCGGTGACTACGTCGTCGAGTCCTCGATAGGCCACATACGAGACCTCCCGCGATCGGCGGCAGACGTGCCGGCGGCCTTCAAGCAGGAACCGTGGGCCCGTCTAGGCGTCGACGTCGACAACGACTTCAAACCCTTGTACGTCGTCTCCCGGGAGAAGAAGGAGCAGGTCGCCAAGCTACGGCGTCTCGTCGGGGCTGCGAGCGAGGTCTATCTCGCGACAGACGAGGACCGTGAGGGCGAGTCGATCGCGTGGCACCTCGTCGAGGTGCTCTCGCCCCGGGTGCCCGTCTCGCGCATGGTCTTCCACGAGATCACGCCCGCCGCCATCCGCGCCGCCATCGAGCACCCCCGCGAGCTCGACCGGCGCCTCGTCGACGCCCAGGAGGCGAGACGGATCCTCGACCGCCTCTATGGCTACGAGGTGTCGCCGGTGTTGTGGCGCAAGGTGGCCAAGGGCCTCTCGGCCGGCCGGGTGCAGAGCGTCGCCACACGCATCGTGGTCGAGCGCGAGCGCGAACGGATGCGGTTCCGCTCCGCCAGCTGGTGCAGCGTCGAGGGCAGCTTTGCCGCAGAAGAGCAGCCCTTCGCGGCACGGCTGGTGGAGGTTGGCGACCGGCGTGTGGCGACGGGCGAGGACTTCAGCCCGGCCGGGACCCTGAGCTCACCGGATGAGGTCGTCCTCCTCGACGAGCCTGCCGCCCGCGGCATCGTCTCGGCCCTGCAAGGAGCCGACTTCGAGGTCGCGAGCGTCGAGGAACGCCCCTACCGCAGGTCCCCGGCCGCCCCCTTCATCACCTCCACGCTCCAGCAGGAAGCCGCCCGCAAGCTGCGCTTCTCCGCTCAACGGACGATGCAGGTCGCGCAACGCCTCTACGAGCGGGGCTACATCACCTACATGCGGACCGACTCGACGACGCTGTCGGACACGGCCATCAAGGCTGCCCGGGAGCAGGCCCAGGTCCTCTACGGCGCCCAGTCGGTCCCGCGCTCGCCACGGGTGTACCGCAGCAAGGTCAAAAACGCACAGGAGGCTCACGAAGCGATCCGGCCCGCCGGTGACCGCTTCCGTACGCCGGGGCAGATCTCCGGCGAGCTGCGGGGCGAGGAGCGCAGCCTCTACGAGCTCGTGTGGCAGCGCACGGTCGCATCGCAGATGAACGACGCCACCGGGACGACCGCCCGGGCGCGGATCGGGGGCCGTACCCTCGAAGGCTCGCCGGTCGCCCCGGCGGGATCGGTCACGGTCTTCATGGCGACGGGGACGGTCATCACCGATCCCGGCTTCCTCGCGGTCTACCGCGAGGACGAGGACGAGAACGGTGACGGGCGGGTCGAGCGCCGCGGCGACCAGGACGTGCGCCTGCCCCGGCTCGAAGTCGGGGGAGAGGTCGACTGCGACGCTCTCGAGGTCGAAGAGCACGCCACCAAGCCGCCGGCGCGCTACACCGAGGCGTCGCTCGTCCGTCGCCTCGAGGAGCTGGGAGTGGGGCGACCCTCCACCTATGCCAGCATCATCGGCACCATCCAGGACCGCGGCTACGTGTGGAAGAGGGGGACGGCACTGGTCCCGTCCTTCACCGCCTTCGCGGTCGTCGGGCTGCTCGAGGACCACTTCGCCAACCTGGTCGACTACGGCTTCACGGCCTCCATGGAGGACGATCTCGACGACATCGCCTCGGGCAGCGAGGAGCAGGTCCCGTGGCTCGAGCGCTTCTACTTCGGTGAGCACAGGCCGGGTGCCGCTCCTCCCGCCAAAGCGGCCGGCCACTCGCTCGCCGTGGACGGCAGCCACGGGCTCAAGGAGGCCGTCTCGCTGCACCTCGACGAGATAGACGCCCGGGAGGTGAACTCGATACCACTCGCCACCGACGCCTCCGGGCGCGAGATCGTGATCCGCGTGGGACGCTACGGCCCGTACCTGCAGCGTGGCGAGGACCGGGCCGCGGTGCCGGACGACCTGGCTCCCGACGAGCTCACCCTGGAACGGGCCGAGGAGCTCCTGGAGCATCCCTCCACCGACCGCGTGCTCGGCACCGACCCGGCAACGGGCAAGACCGTGCTCGTGAGGGCCGGTCGCTTCGGGCCCTACGTCCAGCTCGGGGAGGCGGCCGGTGCGGGCGACAAGCCTGCGACCGCTTCCCTGCTCAAGACGATGAGCGCCCCGGAGGTCACCTTGGACGAGGCCCTCAAGATCCTGCAGCTCCCGAGGACAATCGGGGTCGACCCCGGGACCGGTGTGGAGATCGTGGCTGCGAACGGCCGGTTCGGGCCGTTCATGAAGCGGGGCTCGGAGACGAGGAGCCTCGAGAGCGAGGACCAGCTGTTCACCGTGACGATCGAAGAGGCGCTGTCGTTGTTCTCGGCACCCAAGCAGCGTCGCTACGGCACCTCCGCAGCTCCGCTGCGCGAGCTCGGTGCCGATCCCGAGTCCGGCTCCGCCATCGTGCTGCGCTCCGGGCGTTTCGGGCCCTATGTGTCCGACGGGACGACGAACGCCTCGCTGCGGCGAGGCGACGATCCCGAGGAGCTGACCTTGGAACGCGCCCTCGAGCTCATCGCCGAGCGCCGGGCCGCCGGGCCCGCGAAGCGCCCAGGGGCCCGTAAGGCAACCGGCGTGGCCAACAAGGCGGGCGCCCGCAAGACGACCGCTACGAAAAAGCCCGCCGCCCGCAAGACGACGGCCCGCAAGGCGACCGCGACCAAGAAGGCCCCCGCCCGCAGGGCGAGCGCCACGAAGAAAGCCCCGGCCAGCAAGGCGGCCGCCACCAAGAAGGCCGCGACGGCCAAGAAGGCCACCATTCGCAGAGCCCCGGGAGCCGCCATCAAGACGGCGGGCCCGACGGCGGTGTCACAACCCGAGGACGACTGGTAGGTCCCTGGTTCCCCGCCGCGCCGCACGCTACCCTGGCGCCCGGTGTGTAGGAGCCTGACGGGGATCTCGACCAGAGGGGGTCACGAGTGGCCAAGAAGCTTGTTACAGAAGGACTCGGCACGTTCGTCCTCGTGTTCTTCGCGGTCGGGAGCGCCGTGGGCGGGATCAACGTGATCGGTGACG
Source organism: Acidimicrobiales bacterium (assembly GCA_052148655.1). Classification (GTDB taxonomy): domain Bacteria; phylum Actinomycetota; class Acidimicrobiia; order Acidimicrobiales; family Bog-793; genus Fen-455. Next base: position 2,232 of record JBKQHU010000025.1, on the reverse strand, counting down.
CCGGCGTCGCCCTTGCCTTCGGCCTCGTGCTGCTGGCGCTCGTCTACGCCATCGGGCCCGTGTCGGGCTGTCACGTGAACCCGGCGGTCACCCTCGGGGCTCTGCTCTCAGGGCGCGTCGGGCTGAACGAGGCCGTCGGCTACTGGATCGCGCAGTTCATCGGGGGCATCGCCGGTGGCGCGCTGCTGAAGCTCCTCACGTCGAGCTTCGGCAAGGTGGTCGACCAGACGGGCGGGCTGGGCACCGACTCCTACGGAAAGCACATCACCGAGGGAGGCGCCTTCGTGCTCGAGATCGTGCTGACGTTCCTGCTCGTGTTCGTCGTGCTCATGGTCACCGAGAAGAAGGCGGCCGCCGGGTTCGCAGGACTCGCCATCGGCCTGTCGCTTACGGTCATCCACCTCGTGGGCATCCCGCTCGACGGCACGTCGGTCAATCCCGCCCGTGCGCTCGGCCCGGCCCTTTTCGAGGGCGGCAAGGCGCTGAGCCAGGTATGGCTGTTCATCGTGGCCCCCCTCGTGGGGGGCGCGATCGCAGCCGGTGTGAACATCTTCCTACGCAGCGAGTCCAAACCACTCGAACCGGAGCTGAAGGCCGAGGCTTAGTGGTCACGGTCATAATTACATTGGTGTAATTTGAGCCCAGGCGAAGAGGGCCCGCCTGGCGCGGGGCGGTGAACGCGGAACATCGGAGAGCACCGGTGGGAAGGCAGAGCCCCTTCGTCGTCTCGCTTCGTCAGGCTGATCGTCGAGAGCTGGAACGTCTCGTCCGCTGCCACAGTGCCGAGCACCGCGTGGTGGTTCGTGCCCAGATCGTTCTCCTCGCCTCCGCCGGCGAGGAGAACACGACCATCGCCTCATGGCTCGACATCGCGGTGAACACGGTGTCGAAGTGGCGAAAACGCTTCGTTCTGGAAGGGATCGCCGGGCTCGCCGATCGCAAGCGCTCCGGTCGGCCGAAGACGTTCACCTCGAGCGTCGTGGCGGAGGTGACCGCGGCCGCCTGCGAGCTGCCCGCCACGAGGAAGCTCCCGTTCAGCCGTTTCTCTTCGGCTGATATCGCCAAGGAGGTGGTCTCCTCGGGCGTGGTCGATGCGATCAGTCCGGCGAGCGTGCGGCGGATCCTCAAAGACGCGGTGATCCGTCCCTGGCGCTACAGGTCCTGATCTTTCCGAGGGACCCGGACTTCGCCGAGAAAGCCGGGGTCGTGTTGGATCTCTACGAGCGGATCTTCGACGGACGTGAGCTCGAAGACGACGAGTTCGTCGTCTCGACCGACGAGAAGACCTCGATCCAGGTCCGCTGTCGTTGCCACCCGAGCCTCGCCCCGGGACGGGCGCGACTTCTCCGCGTCGAGCACGAGTACGAGCGCAAGGGTGCGCTCAACTACCTTGCCGCCCTCGATGTCCACGCCGGGAGGCTCCTCGGCCGATGCGAGGACAAGACCGGCATCGCCGCATTCGAGCGGCTCGTCGCGGACCTGATGGCGCTCGAACCATACGCCTCGGCGCGCCGGGTCTACCTGGTCTGCGACAACGGCTCGAGCCACCGTGGTCGGGCCTCGATCGACCGCACGGCAAAGAAGTGGCCGAACGTCTTGCTGGTCCACCTCCCGGTGCATGCCAGTTGGCTCAACCAGATCGAGATCGTCTTCTCGATCCTCCAGCGCAAGGTGCTCTCACCCAACGATCTCACCAACCTTTTGCAACTGGCGGATCGGATCGTCGCCTTCGAGCGTCACTTCAACGCCGAGCCCCGCCCCTTCGACTGGCGCTTCACGCGCGCCGATCTCGAGGTGTTCTTGAAGCGGCTCGCCGCCCACGAGGACCTGCCAAGCGCCGTCGCGTAGAGTCCCAAGCGTGCCGATCCCCGAGTCGACCAAGGCGAGCCTGCGCTCCCGGCTGGAAGATCGCCGCCGCGAACGCTGGCCCTCGCTCACAAGGCTCGAGACGAGCTTTCGCGGGAACTTCGCCTACGTGAAAGGCGTCGACCAAGACGGGGACGAGCTGGCGCTGCTGCGCCTGCGCTACAACGGCTCGACGAGCAGCTGGGGCTTTGCGATCTATCTCGCCAGCAAGGACGGATACGAGGATTCCGTCCTTCCTTCGGGGATGTTCTCGGGAGCACCCGAGGAGGCACTCGACTGTGCGTGCGGCCTCTACCTCGGCGAGCCAGGAGCGTGGCTCGAAGCACGGGCCGACGATTCACCCATGAACTTCTGACCGGGACCACT
>JBKQHU010000024.1:0-2564 GCA_052148655.1 Acidimicrobiales bacterium | reverse complement strand
CTGATCATCGAGCAGACCGGCGCTGCGATCCTGTTCTTCGGACACACATGGGGCCTGTACGCGGTCGGGGTGGGAATGATGGCGTCGTTCCTGTTCATAGTGTCCGGGGCATGGCTTCTGCTCGTCGGCGTCGAGTCTCCGGCCCGGCGCCCGACCCAATAGACGGCGCTCCAGCGTGTGGTCGGCCCGCTGCTCGGGTCCCTGCCGCCAGGGGCAAAGTGGAGGCGACCACGATAGCCGTGACCGAGTCTTGGGCGGACGGCCTGGCCACTTTATTCGCGGACGCCGTCGTCGAGCGCTCGTCCCGCTCGTCTGGACCACACCCGCGCGGCAGGTTGACACTCGATCCGCACGGCCAGCTCGTCCCCCACCACCAGTGCGCCGCTCGTCAGAGGCTGGGTTGCCCCTGGTGACACGGACCCGAGCATCGGGCCTAATCGTGCTGCAACAGGAGGCTGCTCGCGCACAGCTGTACCTGCTCTCAGACGACGTCGACGAGCTCGTTCAGGGAACGCTTGCGCTGCTGCTGGCCGCCGACGTGCTCTCGACCCTGCTCTCGCTCGCCCAAGCGCTCGCCTACGCGATCGGGGATCCCGAGCTCGCCACCCGCGAGGAGCTCGACCGGCTGATCACCGAGCAAATCGGCCTCGATGACCTCTCAGACCCCCTCGAGGAGTATCGCGACGTCTTCAAGCCCAGGCCGACCGTGGCGACGTGTTCTTGCATGCCGTGGCACTGGCCGAGTCACGATAAATAGATGGTCTCGCTGAATGCCTTCGCGTTGCTCGGCTCGGGAGTGAGAGCGACGGCTTCGCTTGGCCCCCACCGCGACGGCTTGAAGTGGCCCGCCTTCGCGACGGTTGGCGTTGGTTCTCGATAATGCCTGATTCGGCCGGTCGGAGAATGACGCGGCTGTCGTCGCGGAGCCGAGCCCCGAGGGGCGAGGCGGAGCGGCGATAGCCGCGTGCGCGGCCTCCGGGCGCGGGGTCCGCCCGGGTCCAGGTGAGCATGCGCGACCCTTCGTTGTGGAGCCGACGCCCGGAGCGGCCTGAGCCTCCACGGCCATGGTCACGGGTGACGGCGCCGTGGGGGATCCCTCCCTCCTCACCGGGGCCATCGCAACGTTCCCCGCTTCGGACGTTGATCCAAGCGACAGCGAGGCTGAGTCACTTCACGTACAAGTAGGCGGTCGCTTAGCGGCCGTTCACACCGTGACCTGCAGGTGTCTCCTGTGGAGGAAGGCCGCACAGGGCCCAGTGCTCCGGTTCGTCTGAGGAGCCGCAAGGTAGCGTCTTCTAAGTCGTCACGACTTAATAAGGCTCTCCTCCTCGTTTGGGGGTGACTCGCGCGCCTCGACCGCGGCGAATCGCCTGCTATCAACCGGGTTCTGCGACCACTTCAGGGTCCCGGAACTTGCCCGCATCTCGCCGCGCGGCGAGCACGACGCCATCCCCGCATCGCGCCCGGCATCAATGCGCCGTCGGGCGACCCCCGCTCGCACGCACCCCGCTACGCCACAGCGCACAACACGGCGGGCGGGTCGGCCAGGTGCGCATCTCGCGAGCATGCCCCCCGTTGGGGACCAAGACCCCTCGCCGAGGAGGCCCACCGAGCTTGCCGGCGGACGGGTTCTGCTCAAAGTGCCCAGCGCAACGCCGAAAACCCGAAAAACGGCGTCATTGAAGGGCGAAGCAAGGGTGATCGATCCTTGCAACGCCTCGGCGCGTCAAGGCCCCCGCGCACGACGACGGCTTATTAAGCCCTACGGGCGAGTCCTGTCATCGATCATCCAGATATCACGGCGCGGCATCCATGCCGCTTGATCTTCCCGCCCGGCACCCCGACCTGACCATGCACTCGCCGCCCAGCAGTCCCGAGTCACCCCCAAACGACGAGGAGTCCCCTTAATAATCGCTCTGGTTGATTCTGTCGGGTGAACGGTGTAGTTCCAGTCGCCGTGGAACTCGTGTCGTTCGATCTTGACCCAGGCGAGCTCGGCGTCGCTGACCTTGACCTTGGTCGGGTAGGTGTTCTCATCCAGCCGGGCGTAGACCTTCAGCCCGGTGCTCGTGGTCGTGGCGGCGATCAGGTTGATGATCGCCTGGTAGCTGGTCAGCGGCTTGCCGCGCCAGTTGATCGAGACGTAGCTTATCTGTAGTAGGAGCTGTCAGCGGCCTGCGGTTGCTGGGGTTTGTCGTGGTTGACATGTCATTGATGCCACGCTCGCAATCTCGGGGCTGACGCGCTGAGGAGATACGAAAGTCTGCATGGACTGCGTCCACCGGGGATCCATGAAATGCTGGCGGTGACGCGCCGGGCGCGGTCGCCGTTTTTTTCTTGGAGGTAGTTGATCCCGTCGAAAGTCTGGTGCTGGGCCGCGGGACCTCGGATTGTCGCTACGAGCACGAACCCCAGATTCGGTTTTCACCAAGGTCCCTCCCCGGCGAGTCGGATCTCGTCAACCGTCGGGAAGGAGCAGACAGTGGATCAGATCTACGAACGGGTCGCCGGGCTGGATGTGCATCGCGACAACGTCGTGGCGTGCTTTCGGAGGCTTGGGCCGC
>JBKQHU010000023.1:0-24919 GCA_052148655.1 Acidimicrobiales bacterium | reverse complement strand
CACATCAGGCCGTACAGATTGTTCCGGGTGACGAACGGGTGAGGCAGCCCGCTCGCACCAGCCCAAGCAGTCTGCGTTATCCCGCCGGACCACAGGAAAGAACGGAGCGCTCATGAGCAGCCCCGGGCAGAGCTTCATCGCCGTCATCAAGGTTGTCGGGATCGGCGGTGGTGGCGTGAACGCTGTCAACAGGATGATCGACGCCGGGTTGCAAGGCGCCGAGTTCATAGCCGTGAACACCGATGCGCAGGCGCTGTTGATGAGCGAGGCCGACATCAAGCTCGACATCGGGCGCACGTTGACACGCGGACTCGGCGCTGGCAGCGACCCGGAGGTCGGTCGCCTGGCGGCAGAGGAGCACATCGAGGAGATCGAGGAGGTCCTAAAGGGCGCCGACATGGTCTTCATCACCGCCGGAAAGGGCGGCGGCACCGGGACCGGTGCCGCCCCGGTGATCGCCGAGACCGCCAAGGCCCTCGGCGCCCTCACCATCGGGGTCGTGACCCGGCCCTTCGCCTTCGAGGGCCGGCGCCGCTCGACCCAGGCCGACGAGGGCATCCAGCGCCTGCGCGAGAAGGTGGACACTCTCATCGTCATCCCGAACGAGCGCCTGTTGTCGATCTCCAACGAGCGCACCTCCATGGTGGAGGCGTTCTCGATGGCCGACGAGGTCCTCCTGCACGGTGTGCAGGGCATCACCGACCTCATCAACGTCCCCGGCATCATCAACACCGACTTTGCCGATGTGAAGATGGTTATGAGCAACGCCGGTTCGGCGATCATGGGCATCGGCACCGGGTCGGGCGAGGGGCGTGCTGTCAACGCCGCCCGCCACGCCATCACGAGCCCGCTCCTGGAGGCGTCGATCGAGGGTGCCCGGGGGATCCTGCTCAACATCGCCGGAGGCAGTGACCTCACCCTTTTCGAGGTGAACGAGGCCGCGGCGATCATCCATGACGTGGCTCACCCCGATGCCAACATCATTTTCGGCAACGTCATAGACGACGCCCTCGGCGACACGGTGAGGGTGACCGTCATCGCGGCCGGGTTCGACCGCTACGACGTCGCGGAGGAGCCGCGCAAGGCCTCCGTTCCCGGCCCGCGGACCGCGGCTGAGCCCCCCGCCCGCCCCGCTTCGCGTCCCCTCCCCGGCGATGGCGATGCCGCGGGCGCAGTCCCCGGCCGGGGCGGGCTCAGGGCCCACGACGTCTTCGACGTCGGCGGCGACGACGATCTCGACCTCGACGACGACTTCGACGTCCCTTCCTTCCTGCGCTAGGAGGATCGCCCTCACGCCGAGTGCGACCGTCGTGCTGAGCGGCGTCGCCGACGGCGACGTCGGCCCGCGGGCCGCGTGCGGGCCCGAGGTGCTCGAGGCCCGCCGCCAGGCCATCGCAGCCGGGGACTGGCGCACCCTGCGCCAGTCGCACGGCGGTGGGGTGGTCGTCCTCGCCGCCGATGAGCCCTGTTGCGGGCGCGAGGGGGACGCGCTCGTGTCGACGATGCCGGGCGCCCCGCTGGCGGTGTTCGCGGCGGACTGCGCCCTCGTCGGCCTGGCGAGCCCACAGGGCATGGTCGCGGCCGTGCACGTCGGCTGGCGCTCCTTGTTGGCGGGCGTGCTCGAGGCCTGCGCCACGGCCATGGGCGCGCTCGGGGCGACCGGTATCGAGGCCGTCGTAGGGGCCTGTATCGGTCCCGAGTGCTACGAGTTCGGCGAGAGCGACCTCGAGGGTCTCGAGGCTCGTTACGGGACCTCGCTCCGCTCGCGGAACGCGAGGGGCGCCTTGGCCCTCGACCTGCGTGCCGGGGTGCACCGGGCGCTCGAGGCGGCCTCGGTGCGGGTCTCGGCCGAAGACGGGCGCTGCAGTGCCTGCGAGCCGGGCCTGTTCTCCTGGCGCGCCCGGGGCGAGCTGGGGCGCCACGCCCTCGTGGTCACGGGGGCGCGGTGAGCTCCGGGCCGCGCCTTTGCGACGGCGCCCTCGTCGAGGCCATCGCCGCCCGGGCCGCCGCCGCCCGCGACCGGATCGCCGGGGCCGGGGGCGATCCCGAGCGGGTGAGGATCGTGGCCGTGACCAAGGGCTTCGGGCCCGAGGAGGTGGCGGCAGCTTTCGCCGCGGGCTTGAAGGAGTTCGGCGAGAACTACGCCGACGAGCTGATCTCGAAGTGGGCCACGGTCGGTCACGGCGCGACATGGCACTTCTTGGGCGCCGTGCAGCGCAACAAGGTCGGCCGTCTCGCCCGTTTCGTGGACTGCTGGCAGGCGGTGGCGCGCGTCGTCGAGGGCGAGGCGATAAAGCGGCACCAGGCCGGGGTCGCCCGCCCCGGCCCCCCGTCGCTCTTGGTGGAGGTCGACACCACCGGACTCGAGGGTCGGGGCGGCTGCACGGCGGCGGAGGTGCCCGGCGTGGTCGCGGGCCTTCGTGAGATGGGCTGTCGCGTCGAGGGGCTGATGACAGTCGCGCCCCTGGGCGACGAAAGCCTCAAAAGGGCCGCCTTCGATCAGGTGGCGCGCCTCGGCGGCGAGCTCGGCCTCACCGAGCTGTCGATGGGCATGTCGGCCGATCTCGAGCAGGCCGTCGCGGCGGGCGCGACGATGGTTCGCCTCGGGACTTGCCTGTTCGGTCCTCGCCCGCAACCTCGCAGGCTGTAACAATAGAGTTCTTGGAGGAGGGTTGGAGATGGCTTCGTTTGTGCAGAGGGCACTGATGTACCTCGGTCTCAAAGACATCGAGGACGAGGATGAGTATGACAGCGAGGATGAGGAGACCACCGAGACGGCCACAGGCCGTGTGAAGCAGAGCTCGTACCCCGAACCCGCGCCGGCGCGGGCGAGTGTCGCCACCGTGCGCCCGATCGCCCGCGAGGACGGACGCGAGCCGACCGCGCCGGTGGCGCGGGGTGCGGTCGTGCGGCCGTTCGTGACCCAGCGCCACACCAAGCCCCAGGTCGTCGCCCCGGCGCGCTTCTCGGACGCCCAGGAGATAGGCGACATGGTCAAGGCGAACTCGCCGGTGATCGTCAACCTCCAGGCGAGCGAGAAGGACCTGGCCCGGCGCATGATCGACTTCTGCTCCGGTCTCACCTACGCCGTGGGCGGGTCGATGGAGAAGGTCGCAGAATCGGTGTTCCTGCTCACGCCCTCGAACGTCGAGGTCTCCCCCGAAGAGCGCCAGCGCCTGCAAGAGAATGGGCTGTTCCGGTCCTGAGCCGACCTGAGCCCTCCAAGGCCACAGGCGCTGTGCGAACGGGCGCCGGCTCATGACATATGTCATCGACGTCCTCAACATCTTCCTCTTCGTGCTGTTGATCAGGGTGGTGCTCTCCTACATCCCGGCCCCGCCGGGTTCGGCGCTCCTGCCGGTCATCCGCTTTTTCGAAGCTGTCACCGAACCCGTGCTCAGGCCGGTAAGGCGCATCGTGCCGCCGCTTCGGGTGGGCGGCACGGCCGTCGACCTCTCGCCGATCATCGTGTGGTTCGTCATCTTGATCATCAGGGGGCTCTTGTAGCTGCCGGTGCAGCATCCATGTCCTTCTCCCGGGCGGCCGATATCATCCGGGCATGGATCTGTCTGCAAAACTCCTGCGAGAGGTCGAGTTTCGTACCAGCCTGCGGGGCTACGACACCGACGAGGTCGACGAGTTCCTCGAGAAGGTGGCGGTGGCGGTCGAGGAGCTGCAAGAGAAGATGCGCCAGCTCGCCTACCGGGCCGAGCGGGCGGAACGGGCGGTCTCCGACAGGGCGGCCGAGGAGGACGACGACAGCATCCGGCGCACCTTGGTGCTCGCGCAACGTACGGCTGACATGGCCGTCCGCGAGGCCCAGGAGCAGGCCGCCGTTCTCATGGACACCGCCCGCTCGGAGTCCGAGAAGCTTCTCGGCGATGCACGCGAAGAGGCCGAGCGCCTCTCCTCGGAAGCCCAGCGCCGCCACTCCGACGACATGGCCCGGCTCCACTCCGAGAGGGCCTCGGTCAACGCCGAGCTCAAGGAGCTGTCGGAGCTGCTCGAGAACGAGCGCAAGCGTTTGACCGACTCGCTGCGCGTGGCTCTCGGCCTGGTGGAAAAGACGCTGACCCCCTCCAAGGAGATGGCCAAACGCCGATTGGCCCCGGCGCCTGCGTCCAAGGGGGACGACGATGACATCGAGGCTCAGATCGACGAGGACGCCGCTGCGGCGGCTCCGTCGCTCCCCCTCTTGGATGAGGACGACGGCGACGACGACCGCGGTCGGGCGAGCCTCGCCGCGGTCCCGCCCCTCGAGGACTCCGGGCCACCCACCCAGGCGTGGCACCCCGAGTCGATGAGCATCTCCGGCTCGGGCAACGACGCCTTCCTCGGGATCGACGCCGGCTCAGGTCAGGGCCGCCTCGGCCCGTTCGGCTCCGACTGGATCGCCTGAGCCGAAGCTCTGTCGTCCCCGCCCGCCCGGACGCGAGACCGCAGCTCTCGGGCTCAGTCGAGGCGCTTGAGCTGTATGACGATGCGGTCGCCGTTCGACAGGTCGCCCGCGGCCGTGAACACGCCCCCGGACCAGGCGCCCGACGCAGCGCTGTCCCCGTTCGCGGCGACCTCGATCTCGGTCGCCAGCACCTGGGCGGCGATGTGAGCCCGCCACCTCTCGACGACCGCAGCTGATGCCTCCGGGAGGGCGACCACAAGCCGGATCCGGTCGGTGACGTTCAGTCCCGCCTCGCGCCGGGCCCGCTGCACGAAGCGGATGACGTCGCGCGCCAGGCCCTCCGCCTCGAGCTCGGGGGTCGTCTCGAGGTCGAGGGTGACGATGCCCACCTCGCCGGGCAGCGTCCGGCTGGAGGCCGGGTCGCTCGGCCGGAGGCGAAGCTCGAACTCGCCCGGCTCGAGAGTGACACCGCCGACCTCCACCGTGCCGTCCGCAAGCCTCGACCACTCACCCCGGCGGGTGGCGGCGATGACCTGCTGGGTGCGCTCCCCGAGCCTCGGGCCGAGGGCGGCGGGGATGACGTTGAGAACCGTCTCCGCCAGGTCGGCGACGGTCTCGATCAGCTTGACCTGCTGCACGTTCACCTCGTCGGCGATCAGGTCGGCGTAGGCGAGAAGCCGGCCGGAGCCGGGTGCCGCCACGGTCAGCGACGACAGCGGCAGGCGGGCCCGGCGCCCGGCGGCCTTGCGGATCGAGTGACCGGCGGAGCAAACCTCCCGGGCGAGGTCCATGGCCTCGACGAGGTCCGGGTCCGACGGCAGCTCGTCGGCGTGCGGCCAGGGCCTCAAGTGGACGCTGCGCTCGCCGGTGAGGCCGGTGTAGACCGCCTCGGTGAGATAGGGGAGGAACGGCGCCGCCACCCGACAGAGGACCTCGACAACGGTGTGGAGGGTGTCGTAGGCGTCCTGTTTGTCATCCGGCGCAGCACCCGGCGCCGGCGATGCGACGGCCGCGTTCACCGGGCGCCAGAAGCGGTCACGGCTGCGGCGCACGTACCAGTTCGTCAAGGCGTCGAGGAAGGCCGAGATCTGCACCGTGGCCCCGGCCAGGTCGTAGCTGTCCATGGCGGCCGTGACTGCCTCGACGAGCCGGCGCGTCTTGGCGAGGATGTAACGGTCGAGCACGCCCGGCTGGTCGGTGCGGACCCGGCCGGAGAGGCCGTCGGCGTTGGCGTACATGGACAGGAAGTACCACGTGTTCCAGATCGGGTTCAGGACGAGCCGGATGGGCTCGGCCAGCCCCTTGGCCTCGATCACGACGTCGTTGCCGCGCAGCACCGGCGAGGCGAGCAGGTACCAGCGCATGGCGTCGGCGCCGTAGGCGGCGAACACCTCCTCGGGGTCTGGGAAGTTGCGCAGCCGCTTGGACAGCTTGCGGCCGTCGTCACCCAGCACGATTCCGTGCGCGATGCAGGCCTTGAAAGGAGGCCGGTCGAACAGGGCCGTCGCCAGCACGTGCAAGGTGTAGAACCAGCCCCGGGTCTGGCCCACGTACTCGACGATGAAGTCGGCGGGGAAGTGCTCCTCGAAGCGCTTGGCGTGCTCGAAGGGGTAGTGGAGCTGCGCGAACGGCATGGAGCCCGAGTCGAACCAGCAGTCGAGGACGTCGGGGATGCGGCGCATGGTCGATGCCCCGGTGGGATCGTCCGGGTTCCGGCGGGTCAGCCCGTCGATGAACGGGCGGTGCAGGTCGGCCGGCGCCACGCCGAAGTCCGCCGCCAGCTCGTCGATGCTGCCGTAGACATCGACGCGGGGATAGCGCGGGTCGTCGCTCTTCCAGACCGGTATCGGCGTCCCCCAGAAACGGTTCCGGCTGATCGACCAGTCCCGCGCCCCCTCGAGCCACTTGCCGAAGGCGCCGTCGCGCACGTGCTCGGGGACCCAGGCGATCTGCCGGTTGAGCTCGACCATGCGGTCCTTTATGGCCGTGACGCGCACGAACCACGAGCTCATGGCCCGGTAGATGAGCGGCGTGTCGGTCCGCCAGCAGTGCGGGTAGCTGTGGGTGTAGTCCTCGGCCCGCACGAGGGCCCCCGCGGCGCGAAGTCGGGCGACGATGGTGGCATTGGCGTCGAAGACCTGCGTTCCGGCGAGATCTCCGACCTCTGCGGTGAAACGTCCCCGGTCGTCCACCGGGCAGAGCACGGGTATGCCGGCGGCCTCGCAGGCCCGCTGGTCGTCCTCGCCGAACCCGGGTGCCATCTGGACGACGCCGGTGCCCTCGTCCATGGCGACGAAGTCCTCGCCGAGCACGACGAAGGCCCCGGGCGTGTCGGCGAAATAGGGCAGCAGAGGGCGAAAGCGGCGCCCGACGAGATCCGCCCCGGTGACCGTGCCGATGACCTCGGCGCCGGCGAGGTCGTCCTCGTAGGCCGCCAGGCACTGCTCGCCGATTATGAGGCGCCGCCCGCCCCAGTTCACGACCGCGTAGGCCAGCTCCGGCCCGACCGCCAGCGCCAGGTTCGAGGGGAGCGTCCACGGCGTCGTGGTCCACGCCAGCATCCCGAGCGGGCCCCGCAACAGCACCGGGCCGTCGTCGACCGGCTCGAGGTCGAATCGAACCGTCACGGCCGGATCGGTGCGGTCCCGGTACGAGTCGTCCTGGCGCGTCTCGAAGTTCGAGAGCGGGGTCTCGCACTCCCAGCAGTAGGGCAGGACCCGGAAGCCCTCGTACATGAGGCCCTTGTCATAGAGGCGCTTGAAGGCCCACAGCACGCTCTCCATGAAGGAGAGGTCCATGGTCTTGTAGGTGTCCTCGAAGCTCACCCACCGGGCCTGGCGGGTCACGTAGCGCTCCCAGGCGTCGGTGGTCCGTTGCACGATCTGGCCGCAGTAGGAGTTGAACCTGTCGATGCCATAGGCGATCACGGCCTGGCGCCCGGAGAGCTCCAGCTCGTGCTCGGCTGCCATCTCGGCCGGGAGGCCGTGGCAGTCCCAGCCGAAGCGCCGCTCGACCCGGTGGCCGAGCATGGTCTGGTAGCGGGGGACGGCGTCTTTCACAAAGCCGGTGAGGAGGTGCCCGTAATGGGGCAGCCCGTTGGCGAACGGCGGCCCGTCGTAGAAGACGTACTCGGTCTCGGGGCCGTGCAGGTCGACGGAGGCCTCGAAGGTCCGGTCCGCTTGCCAAAAGGCGAGGATCTGCTCCTCCAAGGAGGGATAGCGCGGCTGCGCGGGGACCTGCGGATAAGCGCTCGCACCGGATGCCTCTGCCATGGCCATACAGTAGGCGGCCATGGCAGATGACTTCTTCGACGTCGAGGCGACCGACACCGGGCCTGCGAGCATCGTTGTGCGGGTACGGGTCCAACCCGGTGCCGGCCGTGCGTCGGTGACGGGACGTCACGGTGACGCCCTCGCCTTGAAGGTGGCGGCCCCGCCCATCGGCGGGCGGGCGAACTCGGAGTGCGTCGAGTTCGTCGCCGAGCTGCTGGGTGTCCGCAAGTCCCAGGTCGAGATCGTCTCGGGGGACAAAAGCCGGCTGAAGCGCGTCCGCGTCGTCGACATCGACCCGCAGCGGGCGCGAGACGCCATCGATCGCGAACTGCGGGCGGCGACCTCCCGGCCCGGGTCACACGAGCGCACGGACAGGCCCGGTCGCGCGAGGCCGTGAGATTGGCCGAGAGATGTTGGCGAGGGGCGGCTGGCCCGGCTATCGTCGGTCACCCTCGCCGCGACAGGAGGGACCGATGGTGCGAACGACCATGGTGGCGGCCGACGCTGAGAAGGGAGTCGTCGTGAAGGCGAACGCCTCGAAGGCGTCCGCGAAAGCTGCGGCGCCCAGGACCAAGAGTGAATCGTCGAACAAAGCTGCCCCCGCGGCCAAGGCGAAGGCGCCTGCAAAGACCATGGCGCCCCTAGCCGGTGCCTCCAAGCACGCTCCGGCCAAGCCCCAAAAGTCGGTGCCGACGAAGCTGAAGGCGGCGCCGGCCCCCAAACCGGCCGCGAAGACCGCCGGCGTCAAGTCGCCCGCCAGTACGGCGGCCAGGTCCGCCAAGGCGCCGGCTGCCAAGGCGGCTTCGGGCGCGAAGGTTGTCAAGACGACGGCCGCCGCGGCTACGCGAGCTGCGGCCCCGTCGCCCAAGCCGACCGCGAAGGCGCAAAAGGGCGACGCCGTGGCGGCGACGAAACGGCCGGCAGCCCCCAAGGCCGCCTCGCGGGCCCCCAAGGCAGCCACGGCGCCCAAGGCGACGGCTCCCAAAGCGCCGGCTGCCCCCGCCCACAGCGGGCCCGTCACCAAGGCACACGCGGCCAAGCGCGGCGTCGAAGGCTATGCAAAAGAGGAACGTTTCCTCGCGAGCCAGCGGGCCGCGCTCTTGCGCGAACGCGCCACCTACCTCGAGCAGGCGGCCAGCCTGAAGGCCGAGGCGGAGGCGCTTGTCGAGGAGATGGAGCCGGGCGACATCCAATTCGACGACGAGTCGGGCGAGGGGGGGACCGTGACCGTCGACAGGGAGCGTGACCTCGCCCTGTCGGCCCAGGCGCTGGGGGCCGTCGAGGAGATCGACCACGCCCTCGCGAAGCTGGACAGCGGCACCTACGGGATCTGCGAGAACTGCGGGCGGACGATCGTCAAGGCCCGCCTAGAGGCGCTGCCCTATGCCCGCTTGTGCATCGACTGCAAGAGCGGGGGGCTGTCGAAACGTTGAACACGGCCGGCGAGGACCGGCCCGGCGCCGGCGGGGGGGTGATCCCTGCCGAGGCGAGGCGACGTGCCCGGCGCATCCGCGTGATGCTCGTGGTCGCGCTCATGGTCGTCATCGCGGACCAGGTGACCAAGTCGCTCGCCGTCTCCCGGCTCTCTGCGGGACCGGTCCACCTGTTCGGGCCCTTCGCGCTCGTCCTCGCCTACAACACCGGTGTCTCTTTCAGCATCGGCACCGGGCTCACGCTGCCGATCATCTTGATCGTCGTGGTCGTCGTCGCCGTATTGGCGTACTTCGGCCGCACCGTACCGAACACGGCCGCAGCGGTCGGTGTTGGCATGATCCTCGGCGGTGCCGTCGGCAACCTTTCCGACCGGCTCTTCAGGGGTCACCACGGCGCGGTGGTCGACTTCCTCCGATCCGGGTTCTGGCCGACCTTCAACCTGGCCGACGCGGCGATCGTCTGCGGCTGCGTCGTGCTCGCCATCGCACTGTGGCGGACGACTGCCACAACAAAGGCGCCCACTGCGGGCCACAGGTCCGAACAGGCCGACCGGGGAACGTTCCTGTGAGCGGCGCCGGCATGGGCCCGGTCGTGGCCGTCCCGGGCGTGCTCTCGGGCGAGCGCGTGGACCGGGTCGTGGCCCTGTTGTCCGGGTACACGCGCGCACAGGTGGCGAGGCTCATAGCCGCCGGGGCGGTGCGCATCGGCGCCAACGTCGTGACGGCCGCAAGCAGGCGGGTCCGGGCTGGCGATCTTCTCGAGATAGACCTCGGGCTCGGCGCCGTGGCCGCCCCCGAGCTGCTGCGGACGGCTTCGCCGGGAGAGGTCCGCTTTAGCGTCGTCTACGAGGACCAGGCGGTGATCGTGGTGGACAAGCCACCCGGCGTCGTGGTCCATCCCGACGCGGCACACCGTTCCGGCACGCTCGTCGCGGGCCTCTTGGCGCTTTACCCCGAGCTCGCCCGTCTCCCCGAGCAAGGCTGCGGTGAGGCCGACCGGCCCGGCATCGTGCACCGGCTCGACAAGGACACCTCCGGCCTTCTCGTCGTCGCGCGCACGCCGGACGCCTACCGCTCGCTGACGGCCCAGCTGGCGGCGCGCAGCGTGTCGCGGAAGTACCTTGCGCTCGCTTGCGGCGCGCTCGAGTCCGAGGCGGGAGTCGTCGACGCGCCTATCGGGCGGTCTTCACGCGACCCGACGCGGATGGCCGTCGCGGCCGGGGGCCGTGCGGCGCGCACGCACTACCGTGTGCTCGCCCGCTACGGCGAGCCGCTCGAGGCGAGCTATCTGGAGCTGCGGCTGGAGACGGGCCGCACCCATCAGATCCGTGTCCACCTCGCAGCGATCGGCCATCCCGTGGTCGGTGACGCCCGCTACGGGGGCGACCGGCGCCGGTCCGGCTGCACGCGCCCGTTCCTGCACGCGACCGAGCTTTCCTTCGTCGATCCCGCCACGGGCCACGAGGTCTCTTTCAGCTCTCCGTTGCCCGAGGACCTTGCCTCGGTGCTGGAGGGGTTCTCCTGAGCCGCCGCCGCGGCTCAGGCGGCGTCGTGGATGCCCTCGACCTCCGGCTGGACGGCGAGGAAGGCCAGCGCCGAGGCCTCGATGCGCCTCACGCGCCTTACCCCGATGCCCAGCGTGCGCGCCGTCGACTCCAACGAGGCCGGGGAGCTGCCGTCGAGCCCGAAGCGCAGCCGCACCACATCACGCTCCAGCTCGGGCAAACGGTCGATGGCCGCGTCGAGCTTGCCGAGCGTGAGCGTGCGGGCGATCTCGTCTTCGAAGGGGGCCTCGTCGCCGCTCACCACGTCGCCGAGGGTGGCGGTGGCGTCGCTCGTCAAGGGCTGGTCGAGGCTGGCCACGACCCGGGGCAGCCGGACGTGATCGGGGTCGGCTTCGAGCTCGGCCGCGAGGGCGTCCTCGGGCAGGCGGATGGCACGGCCCTTGGACTGCACGGCGCGCTGCAGCGCCTGGCGGATCCACCAGGTGGCGTAGGTGGAGAAACGGAACCCCTTGCGCCAGTCGAACTTCTCGACGGCGCGCATCAGGCCGAATGTCCCCTCCTGGACGAGGTCGATCATGTCGACGCCCCGCCCCTGGTACCGGCGCGCCCAGTGCACGACAAGGCGCAGGTTGGACCCGATCATCTGCTTGCGGGCTTCCTCGTCGCCCTGTTCGACCCTCTTGGCGAGCTCGGTCTGTTCGGTGGCGCTCAGTAGCGGGAATCGGCCGAGATCGTCGAGGAACAACCGCATCAGGTCGGGCCCTGCGGAATTGGGTTCGCGCATGACACGGCTCCGCTCGGCAGCGGTCAGCTCCGTCGTGGTGGCGTCTTCGATCTTGTTCTCGGCTGAGATGGCGTCCGCCCCCTTCCCGCAAATCGGTCTCACCGATGACAACGCGAATTGGGGCCCCGCCATTCCGCGTTTGGCCTGATATCGAGTCCGGACCGCCCTCGGCCTCGAGCAGCCGCAGTGGCCTTTCGTCAGTCCAGCGGCGAAGACGGGAAGGCGTCGCCCCGCGCGCGGTCCACCATGTCCTTCAAAGTGAAGGAGTCCAGGTGGTGGCGCATGTGCTCGCCGACGTCCGCCCACACCGCCAGCAGCACGCACTGGCCCTCGTGGTCGCAGGCGCCGTTTTGGTGGGGCGGGCCGAAATCCCCGGCGACGATGGGGCCGTCGACGGCGCTGACGATCTGGCCGAGTGTGATCTGTTCCGGCGCGCGGGCGAGGACGTAACCGCCCCCGACCCCGCGCTTGGAGCGGACGAGCCCGGCACCTTTGAGGGCGAGCAGGATCTGCTCCAGATAAGGCTGGGGAAGGCCTGTCCGCTCGGCGATGTCGCGGACCGAGGTCGGCGTGACGTCCTCGCGAAGAGCGAGGGAGAGCAGGGCGCGGCTCGCATAATCCCCACGCGTCGATACCTTCACGTCCCCAATCGTACGGCCGGGGGGAGCTCCGCCCGTGGGACACCCCGCGGGCGGCGCCCCGCGCGACGGGTCCGCCCGCCCTCGGGGCCGGCCGAGCAGAATGGGCCGGTGTCGCGAGCACAGGCCGTGGCCACGAGCCGGCTGATAGCGTCGCCGGCGGGCGATCGCGTTCGTTGCCGAGAGCAAGGGGTAGAGCGTGGGTAGTCCTCGTAGATCGCTTGGGGTCGTCCTAGCCGTCGGCCTGGTCGCCGCGGCGTGCGGCAACGCCAAGGTGACCGTGTCCAACGCGGGCAACTCCGAGGGTGTGACCGCCTCACAGGTCATCATCGGCGGCGTGGCCTCCCTGACGGGCCCGATACCGGCCGACTTTGCACCGATCTTCGACGGGGTCCGGGCCTACCTCGACATGGTCGACGCCGAGGGGGGAGTGGACGGACGCAAGATCGAGTTCCGCTACCCCCTGGACGACGGCTCGAACGCCTCCCAGGACACCGACCAGGTGCGCACCCTGGTCGAGCAGGACCATGTCTTCGCCGTCGTCGGTGTGGGCACGCCGAGCTTTGCGGGTGCGAGCTATCTCGCTGCAAACAACGTGCCGACCTTCGGCTACGACGTCAGCACCGACTGGACCGACGGGCCCAGCCTGTTCGGCTCCGAGGGCTCTTTCCTCGATTTCACCCGACCCGGTCCCGAGGCGGCGTACCTGGCCGAGCGCCTCGGGGCCAAGAAAGTCGGCATCCTCGCCTACAACGTCGGCGCCTCCGAACAGGCCGGCGAGGGAATGGCATACACAATGCGGCGTTTTCACGTCCCGGTCGCCTACGAGGACCTCTCGGTCGCGGCCCCGCCGGTCGACCTCACGACCGACGTCAACCGGATGCGCGCCGCCGGGGTGGACCTCGTGGTCAGCTGCATGGACCTGTCGGGCAACATCCTGCTCTCGCGCACCATGCGCCAGGACGGCATGGGCTCGGTCGCGCAGTACTGGCTGAACGGCTACGACGAGGGCGCCATCGCCAAGTTCTCCTCCCTCATGCAGGGTGTCAACTTCCTCATCGGCCACGTCCCCTTCGAGTCGGGCATGTCGCGCAAGTACCCCGGCATGGCCCTGTACCTGCGAAAGCTCGCCGAGTACTACCCGGGTGAGCTGCCGGGCGAGGCTTCCCTCGCCGGCTGGATCTCGGCCGGGATGTTCGTGACCGGGATGCGCCTCGCGGGCCGGGTGCTGACGCGCACCCGGCTCATCGATGCCCTCAATTCGCTCACGAGCTACACCGCCGACGGCATCGTCTCTCCGATCGACTGGCGTTTGGAGCACAAGCGCAACGGCCTGGTCGACTGCAATGTGTATGTCCGGGCTCTCGGTGGCCATTTCGTGCCGCTGTTCGGCTCGCCGCCCCGCACCGTGTTCACGTGTTTCGAGACTCCGCAGCCGCAAGGCGCCCGCAGTGTCGTCGTGGTGCCGCCGGCTGCGAGCGTCCCCGGCGCGTGAAGGAGCTGAAAGAAGGGTCGGCGATCGCGTGACCCAGTTCCTCAGCTATGCCATACCTGGCCTGCCCTACGGGTGCGTGTTCGCCCTCATGGCCGTTGGCCTCGTGCTCACCTACCAGACCTCCGGGGTCTTCAACCTCGCCTACGGCGCGCAGGCGTACGCCTCGGCCCTGATCTTCTACGTCTGTGTGAACGCCGGCTGGCCGAACTGGGCCGCCTTCCTGGCCGCTGTCGTGGTGGTGGCGCCGCTGTTGGGACTAGCAATGGACCGTTTCCTCTACCGTTTCATCCGCTCGGCCCCCGTTCTCGTGAAGCTCGTGAGCGCGCTCGGCATGCTGATCGCCCTCCCGAGCGCCCTCCAGCTGATCTTCGGCAACCAGGCGAGGCTGGCTCCGCCCTCGTTGTGGCTCGCGCCGGGCTCGGTCTATTTCCACCTCGCCGGTGACGCCATCAACGGCACGGAGCTCTCGACGGTCATCGTGACGCTGGCCGTCGTGCTCCTGGCGTCGCTCATGTCGCACTTCACCCAG
This sequence comes from Acidimicrobiales bacterium, assembly GCA_052148655.1. Classification (GTDB taxonomy): domain Bacteria; phylum Actinomycetota; class Acidimicrobiia; order Acidimicrobiales; family Bog-793; genus Fen-455. The sequence goes on along the minus strand of JBKQHU010000023.1, from coordinate 10,864 downwards.
ATCGGCCTGCGCATGCGGGCCATGGCCGAGAGCCCGCGCATGGTCCAGCTCGCCGGCATCAACTCCGAGCGGGTCGGGGTCGCGATCTGGGTGCTCTCGAGCTTCCTCGCGGGCCTGGCAGGGGTCCTCCTCGCGCCTTTGTTCGCGGAGCTGCAGGCGTTGAACTTCACCGACCTGCTCGTCGCCGCCATCGCAGCTGCCGCGCTCGGGAGTCTCACGAGCCTGCCCTTGGCCTTCTGGGGCGGCATCGGCCTCGGAGTCGTCCAAGAGCTGCTGGGGGGGTACCTGCCGAGTGGGACCGTGCTCTCCTCGGGGTTGCGGCCGGCCCTCCCCTTCGCCGTCCTCATCGTCTTGTTGCTGGCGTTGCCGGGCCTGAGGGAGCGGTGGTTCCACGACGACCCCTTGGCGGGCTGCGATCCGCCCCCTCCCCCGATGGCCGCCACGATCGGGGGTCACGGGCTCGAAGAGCTGCTGCGCGGGGGTGGATGGCTCGTGCTGGCAGCCTTTTTCGTGTCGTGCCTCACTTGGGTGCCGAGCAACTGGACCTTCACGCTCACCCAGGGGATCGCCTACTCGATCATCTTCCTCTCCATCGTGCTGTTGACGGGAATGAGCGGCCAGATATCGCTCTGCCAGGCGTCTTTCGCCGGTATCGGGGCGTTCACCTGCGCGCAGCTCGCGACGCACTTCGGGCTGTCGGTGTTTGTGGGGATCGTGGCCGGGGGCGCCGTGGCGGCGGCCGTCGGCGCCGTGGTGGCCATGCCCGCGCTGCGCCTCGGGGGCCTGGCCCTGGCGCTCGCCACGCTCGCTTTCGGGCTGCTCGCCGACAACGTCGGTTTCCAGTTCTCCTGGTCCGGCAACGGCGAGTCCGGGGTCAACGTGCCGCGCCCGCAGCTCGGCTCGCTCAACTTCACGAGCGGGAAAGCCTTCTTCGTGCTGGCCTTCGTTCTCCTCATCGTCTGCGCGACGGTGGTGCTGGCCATCCGCCAGGGCACGACCGGGCGCGAGCTCGCCGCCATGCGGGGCAGCGAGCTCGCGGCGGCGTCGATCGGGACGAACCTCGCCAAGCTCAAGGTCACGGTCTTCGCGATGGCCGCCGCCCTCGCCGGCGTCGGAGGTGCCCTGTACGGGTCGCTGCAGGGCACGGTCTCGCCGAACGACTTCAACTCGTTTCTTTCCCTCGTGTTCATGGTCGTCGTGGTGACCACAGGCGTCTACACGGTGCAGGGCGCCATCCAGGCCGGGATGGCCTACGTGATCCTCTACCAGGTGCTCGACTACCTGCCTTCGCAGTGGCGCAACCTGTTCCCGATCCTGTTCGGCCTCGGCGCCATCACCTACGCGCTGCACCCGGAGGGCGTCGTGGAATGGCAGAAGCGCCGCGTCGTCGAGGTCGTCGTCTCGCTGCGCAAGCACGCGGAAACGGTTGGCTGACATGGCGCTTTTGGAGGCAACCGGGATCACCAAGCGTTACGGGGGCATCGTCGCTTTGGAAAACGTCTCCGTCTCGATCGAACCCGGCGAGGCGGTGGGCCTCGTGGGCCCCAACGGGGCCGGGAAGACGACGCTGTTCGACTGCCTGAACGGTGTGCGCCACTTCGACGCCGGGGAGATCCGCTTCGAGGGCCGCCGCATCGACCGGCTACCGGTGTTCCAGCGTGCCCGCCTCGGGATAGGGCGCACATTCCAGAGGCTCGAGCTGTTCGCGGGGATGAGCCCGCGTGAGCACCTGATGGTCGCCGAGAGGGTGCACCGGGGCGACGGCCGGCTCTGGAAGGACCTGGTCTGGCGGGGAAGGGCGAACACGCCGGTGGCGCGTGTCGAGGAGCTCCTCGTCGAGCTCGGCCTGGACGCGGTCGCGGACGACCCGATCGAGTCCCTGAGCCAGGGCCACGGGCGCCTCGTCGAGCTCGGCCGCGCCCTCGCGCAAGACCCGCTGTTGTTGTTGCTGGACGAGCCGTCCTCGGGACTTGACACGCGCGAGACCGTTGGTTTCTCGGAGGTCCTCGTCAAGGTGAGGGCCCGCCGCCGCACGGCCATGCTCCTCGTCGAGCACGACCTCGACTTCGTCCGGCGTGTCGTCGAGCGGACATACGTGCTCGATTTCGGGAGGATGATCGCCTCCGGCCGGGTCGACGAGGTCATGGCCGAGCCCGTGGTGCGCCGCGCTTATCTCGGCGAGGTCGTCTGATGACGAGCGACACCCCGTCCACCCCCCCGGCCGTGGCCCCGGCCACGCCGTCTAAGGCGGCGGAGCCCCCGATGCTCGAGCTTCGCGACGTCTCGGCCGCCTACGGCCGTTTCAGGGCCCTGTTCGGCGTGTCGTTGTCGGTCCCGGCCGGCTCGGTGACGGCGCTCGTGGGCCCGAACGGCGCCGGCAAGTCGACGATCGCCCGTGTCGCGACCGGGCTCGTGCCCTTGACCAAGGGCCGCATCTTCTTCGCCGGTGAGGACGTGACGGGCCTGGCGACTTGGAGGCTCGTGCGCCTCGGGGTCGCCCACGCGCCGGAGGGGCGTTCGGTGTTCGCGACCTTGGACGTCGAGGACAACCTCCGCCTCACGTTCGTGAGGGCCCTCGGGCGCAAGGGCAGTGCCGAGGCGCTCGCACGCGCCTTTGAACGGTTTCCGCGTCTCGCCGACCGCCGCCGGCAGCTCGCGGGCACGCTGTCGGGCGGCGAGCAACGCATGTTGGCGCTGGCGCGCGTCCTCGCGGTGCCGCCGAAGCTGCTCGTTGTCGACGAGCTCTCGCTCGGGCTCGCCCCGCGCGTGGTCGAGGACGTCTACCGGGCGCTGCGCGAGATCCGCGACGCGGGCACGTCGCTTTTGGTCATCGAGCAGCAGCTGCCCCGTGCTCTCGAATTGGCCCAGCAACTGGTGATCCTGCGCAAGGGCCGGGTCGTCGAGGCAGGGCCCGTCGCCAAGCTGAGCGACCTGGCCCGCGAGCTGCTGCCGGAGGGCGGGGCCCCGTAGGCTCAGCAGCCGGGCGGCACCTTGCCCGAGTCCGCGAGCTCGAGCAGCGTGCAGATCGTGGTCTTGGCCACGAGCCAGTGCCCGTGCTCGTAGACCGCCAGTCCGCCCGCTTTCGGAAGAACAACGGCTTTGGTCGGGCTGAAGATGTCGTAGGTCACCGCGGCGCACGGGCTCGGCAGGAGCTCGTTCTTGCAGGCGCTCCCGTGCTCGATGGTGACCTCGCTCACAGTGGCGCCGGCGGCGCTCTCGGCGAGGGCGCTCTTGAGGGCCGCCTTCATGGCCCCCTCGAGCAGCGAACCGCCCTGGATGACGGCGATCTTCGGCGCGAGGGCGGGACTGGCGAGATCGAAGAGCACCGTGTAGGCGTGCTTTATGGCAGCTTTCGACACTGCCGGCGACGGGAGGGTAGTGGTCGGGGCAGGCTTGGCGGTCGAGCTGCAGGCGGCGAGCGTCACCGCGGCCAGGGCCGAGACGCACAGCGCGCCGGCACGGCGAACCGGCCGGGCGCGCCCGGGCTCAGGAGTGGTGCGCCTTGACGAGGGCTTCTTCTGGGGGGTTGCGGGCCCGTGTGTTCTGTTGGTCGGCACGAGGCGAAGTCTATGGAGGCCGGCCTTGGCGCGGCGTGTTCTTTTGACCGCAGCGTTGACAACTCAGCCCGCTCCGCATTGGGGTGATCGCCAGTACGCTGCGGCCGGTGAGCATCTCGACCAAACGGGGCGACGACGGCACCACGGGCCTGCTCCACGGCGGCCGCGTGCGCAAGGACTCTGCCCGCATAGGGACCATCGGCGCCATCGACGAGGCCCAGGCGGCTCTAGGCCTGGCCCGGGCCGAGGTGCGCGGTACCGATCTCGACGACGAGCTTGCCGGCCTCGAGCGCGACCTGTGGGTCGTGATGGCGGAGGTCGCGACCGCGCCTCGCTCGAGGAGCAGGCTCGTCGAGGGGCGCACGCTCGTAACCGCCGGGATGGTCGACGCCCTGGAGCGGCGCGTGCACGAGCTGGAGGCGTCCGGCTCGATGCCGTCGGAATTCGTCGTCCCGGGCCAGACCCGGGCGAGCGCGGCACTCGATCTCGCCCGGACCGTCGTGCGGCGTGCCGAGCGCATGGCGGTCGCGCTCGAGCTCGGGGACGGCTCGCACGTCGTGCCGTACCTCAACCGCCTGTCGGACCTGTGCTGGCTTCTCGCCCGCACAAGCGAGGGTGAGCACCTGACGGTTCGCTCCGCAGGTGTAATGGTCCCCGGCTGCGAGGCATGATGGCACGCATGCACTCGCCACTCACACTCCCGACCCAAGTCGCCCCCAGCGCACCGGCCTCCGTCGAGGCACTCGGCTGGGGAGTCCTCGAAGGACTCGAGACGGCCCGGCCCGGCCTCGACGTGGACATCGCCTGGTGCGAGCGGAGGCTTTTCAAGGCCAAGGCCGGCGCCAGCCTCGTGGCTGCCGGTGAGGGCGGGCGCGCCGATGTGCTGCTGGGATTCGGCCCGCGGGCAGGGCTCGGCACGGCGGCCTTGCGCAAAGCAGGCGCGGCCTTCGCCGCCGCGACGGGCGGGGCCAAGACGGCGGCGCTGGACCTCACGGGTGTCTCCGCGCTCGGCGTCGGAGCCGAGGAGGCTACCCAAGCCGCGATCGAAGGTTTCTGGGGGGCCCGCTACCGCTTCACGCGCTACCACGCCGGTGACCCCGACCCACTCGAGTCACTCACGATCGTCGCCGGTACGCAAGAGGTCCCCTCCGTCGAACGCGGTCTCGAGCGGGGCCGCGTGATCGCCGACGCGACCCGGCTCGCCCGCGACCTTTCCAACGAGCCGGCCGGCGCCCTGACGCCCGCCCAGCTTGGGGAGGTAGCCGTCGAGGTCGCCGAACGGGGCGGCCTCGAGGTGACGATCCTCGACGAGGACGCGATCGCGAAAGCCGGTCTCGGCGGACTGCTCGGTGTCGCCGCGGGCTCTGTCCAGGCCCCGCGGCTCATCAAGCTCGTCTACGAGCCGTCAGCCGACCAGGCGTGCAAGCGCGCCGACGGCAGTGTTCCCACGGTCGCTCTGGTCGGCAAGGGCATCACGTTCGACTCCGGGGGACTGTCGCTCAAGACGCCCGAAGGCATGCTGACGATGAAGACGGACATGAGCGGCGCGGCGGACGTCATCGCGACCATGGGGGCGTGCCGGGCGCTCGGCGTCGGCGTCCGGGTGGTCGGGTTCGCCCCGACGACCGAGAACATGCCCGGTGGGAGGGCGACCAAGCCTGGCGACGTCCTCAAGATCCGCAACGGCAAGACGATCGAGGTCGTGAACACCGACTGCGAAGGCCGCCTTGTGCTGGCCGACGGTCTCTCGCTCGCAGTCGAGGAGGAACCCGACTCCATCGTCGACCTCGCCACTCTCACAGGGGCGTGCGTGGTGGCCCTCGGCCAGAGGATCGCCGGCCTCATGGGCAACGACGACCGCCTCATCGCCGCTCTCAGGGCCGCGTCCGAACGAGCGGGCGAGGCGACCTGGCCGCTCCCGTTGGCCGAGGTGTACCGGGCGGACATCGACTCGGAGGTGGCGGACATGAAGAACCAGGGAAAGCGCGCCGCCGGCAGCCTCACCGCCGCTCTGCTTCTCCAGGAGTTCGTCGCCGACCGGCCCTGGGCCCATCTCGACATCGCCGGCCCTTCGCGTTCGGAGGAGGACGCAGGCGAGTTCCGCAAGGGTGCCACAGGCTTCGGTGTCCGCACACTGCTCGAGTTCCTTGGCTCCTATGAGCCGCTCAACTCACCGGCGGCGGGTGCTGCCGGAGGAAAGGTGGTCGTATGACCGGAGAAGACGACACCGGCAGGGCAAACGAGCCCGCAGAGCCGGAGCCTGCCGCCGCCGAGCCGGAGCCTGCCGTCACCGCGCCGGAGCCCGCCGCCGCCGCGCCAGATCCCCCCGTGGCAACAGCCATGGCGCGCACCGCCAAGCCCGCGGCGAAAGCCGGCGCCCCCACCGGGTCCACGCCTCGTCGGTCGCCGGCAGCCCGGACCGGGCCCGCAGAGCCGGTCGCCCCGGCCGTCGCAACAGCCGTCGTGCCCCCGCTGCGACCGACGACGCTCGCCATCGACGTCGGCGGCACCGGACTCAAGGCTTCCGTGCTCGATGCCGCCGGCAAGCTCGTCGCGGACCGCGTCCGGGTGCCGACGCACTACCCGTGCGCGCCCAAGGACTTCGTCAACACCCTCGCCTCCCTCGTCGCGCCCCTCCCGGACTTCGACCGCGTCTCGGTCGGGTTCAACGGTGTCGTCCGCAAAGGTGTCATCCTGACGGCGCCCCACTTCGTGACCCGCTCGGGTGCACCCGGAGCTCCGGTCGTCACCAAATTGCTGGCCGCCTGGACCGGTTTCGATCTCGCCGCGGCGCTGCAGGCAAGCTTCGGCCGTCCTGTCCGCGTCGCCAATGACGCTGACCTGCAGGGTTTGGAGGTCGTGAGCGGCTCCGGGCTCGAGCTCGTCGTCACGCTCGGCACCGGCGTCGGCACGGGCCTTTTCCTGGACGGGAAGCTGATGCCGCACCTCGAGCTGTCGCACCATCCCTTCCGCAAGGACCAGACCTATGACCAGCAGATCGGCGACGCGGCGTTGAGGAGGATCGGCCTTCGGAAATGGCGCAAGCGCGTCGACGAGGCGTTCGCCAACTTCCACAGACTGCTCAATTACGACCGGCTGTATGTGGGAGGTGGCAATTCAAGGTTGCTGGTGGGGTATCTGGACCCGTCGGTGACCATTGTCGACAACGTTGCCGGCATCCTCGGCGGGATCAAGCTCTGGGAGCTGCCGAGCCCCGAGGCGTCCGACTAGGCCTGGCCCGAGCCTGGCAGCGGTCGGAGCCCTAACCGGCGACGCCGGCGCATTGGGCCGCCAGAGCGGGGAGCAGATAGCGCACCGGCACGCGGTTCGACTCGCTCAAGGTGGCGTCCAACGGCTGCCAGGTCGTGTCGTCACCTGCCGCCCGCGCCGCGAACGGCAGGGCAGCACGCACCTCGTCGACCACCTCGCTCTGCAACCTGGCCGCTTCAAAGGGTCGGGCGGTCGCCGCCTTGTGCGCGGCCGTGAGGGCGCGTTCGACGTGCACGCAGGCCTGGCTGGCCAAGGGTGCTGCGTCGTCGGACGAACAACCGGAGCACGCCGCTGCGCAAACCAGGCCGAGCGCGACGAAGCCCACGATCAGCCGCGGCCGCGCCGGTCTACTCGTCCAGCCAAGCCGGGGCATTGTCGAGGAAGAAGCGAGTGACCGCAAGCGCCCGGTCGAAGGTGTCGCAGAGCAGTTCCTCGCCCGCGAGAACCCGTGCCAACGACACCTGCTGGCGGGCGACGATCGTGAGGCGACGCACGGGGGCGTCGGTGACCGAGCCGAACGAGTCGGTGGCGGAGATCTCGAGCGGGAGCTCGACGCCCCCGACCCCGGCGAGGTCGATGGCGAGCCTCAACAAATCGGGGCCCTTCGGCAGCGGTGGGACACCCCAGTTGAACGTCAGCGGGAAGAACCACTTGTCCGGAGGGTCCTCGTCCTCGGGAAGAGCGACGACGGCGTCCTCGAAGTCGAGCAGCACGCGGGGCTCCACCTCGAGGGCGAGGTGGAGGTCGATCGGCCCCCCGCATCCCTCCTCAGGGTGGAGGTCGACCTCCCAGAACTGGCGGAGCGAGTACGTCTCGACGAAATGGCGTTCGTCGTGCACGTGGAACTTGTGGTCGACCGCATGATCTTTGAGCTCGGCAACATAACCGGCGACGTCGATGACGGCCATCTGGAAGGCAAGTGTAGGCGAGGGACGGAGGGCGGTCGGCAGGCTACGGTTCGGTGGTGTGGACGGAACGGAACTCCTGCAGGTGCTTGGCGAGGCGGCCGATGCCGTCGCGGGCTCGCTGAGCGGTCTCACCGACTGGGGCCTGGCCGGCACCCGGCCCGGCCAGTACCGGTCCGACCTCGTCGCCGATGCTGTGGCGGTCCGGGTCCTGACCGAGGCCGGCCTCGGCGTGCTGAGCGAGGAATCCGGTCTGAGCGCGGGGGCGTCCGAGAGGGAGCTTCTCGCCGTCCTCGACCCTGTGGACGGCTCAACGAACGCGTCGCGGCGTATCCCGTGGTTCGCCACCAGCATCTGCGTCCTGGACGGGGCGGGCCCGCTCGCCGCCTTGGTGGTGAACCAGGCGACCGGCACCCGCTACGAGGCGGTGCGAGGACAGGGCGCCCGTCGCGACGGTGAGGCGATCGTCCCCTCGGGTGAGGAATCGCTCAGTCGGGCCCTCGTCGGGCTGTCCGGGTACCCGCCCCGTCACCTCGGCTGGCGGTGGTACCGGGCTCTCGGCGCGGCCGCCTTGGACCTCTGCGCCGTCGCGGACGGCACCCTGGACGCCTACATCGACTGTATGCACGACGCGCATGGCAGCTGGGACTACCTCGGCGGTCTCCTCGTCTGCACGGAGGCGGGCGCGCCCGTCGCCGACGCGGCGGGACGCGAGCTCGTCGTACGGGAGCACTCGGTTCGCCGCACGCCCGTCGCTGCCGGCAGCCCGGCGCTGTTGTCGGAACTTCTCGCCCTGAGGGCGACCTGGCTCAGGTAGCGTCGGTCAGCGATGTCCACGCGCGACGCCGAGCCCGCCACCGACGAGGCCGCCCCGGGCCCGTCAACCCCCCAGCTGCAGCTCCTGCTCGAGCTGCAGGAGGCCGACCTCGCACTCGACCGCCTCGCCTACCGGCGCCGTGAGCTGGCCGAACGTGTCGCCGTCGCAGAGCTCGGCGCTAGGCTCGCCGAGCTGACGGCTCGCGTCGGCGAAGCTCAGGAACAGCGTGACAAGCTCGCCTCCCAACAGCTGACCTTGGACCAGCGTTCGGACGCGGTCGGCGGGCGGATCGCCGCCATCGAGCAACGTCTTCGTTCGGGGCGGGCCGGCTCTTACCGCGACGAGCAGTCGATGGGGGAGGAGGTGTCCTCGCTCACCCATCTCCGCCGTGAGATAGAGGATCAGGAGCTCGAGGTGATGGAGGCACTCGAACCCCTGGACGCGGAGCTCGCCGCCCTCACGGCGAGCACCGCCGCGGCGGCAGAGGAGCTGGCTTTGGCGCGCGAGCAACTCGGCATGGCAACAGCCGAGATAGACCGGGAGGCAGTCGCGGTGCGCGCAACCCGGGACCGACTGGCTGCGCTGGTCGCGCCCGAGCTCGCCGCCTCCTACGAGCGATTGAGGCTCAAGCTCGGGGGCATCGGGGCGGCACACCTGGTGGGCGGAGCCTGCAGCGGCTGTCACCTGCAATTGCCGGCGTCCGAGCTTCACAGGCTGCGCCACTCCACCCCGGACTCGGTTGTCTACTGCGACCAGTGCGGGCGGATACTCGTGATGACGAGCGACCAGGCAGGCAGTTGACGGTCAATGCTCCTTCTCGTCCGCCACGGCCAGAGTGAGGCCAACGCGGCAGGGCTGGTCATCGGGAGGACCGACTCGCCCCTGACCGAGCTCGGCCAACGGCAGGCAGCTGCTCTGGGCGAGGCGCTGGCATCGCGCGGGACGGTTGCCTGCAGCATCCTCACGAGCCCGCTGCAGCGTGCCCGGCGGACCGCCGAGGCGATCGCAGCTGCGTACTCGAGGGCCTTCGGGCCGGGAGCGGTTCCGCCACCGGAGACCGAGGCCCGCTTTGTCGAGTTCGACTACGGCGAGCTCGACGAAACTCCCGTGTCGGGTTTCCCGCCCGGGTTCTGGGAACGCTGGCGCTCTGATCCCTCCTGGCGGCCGCCCGGGGGCGAGACCCTCGGGGAGGTCAGCGCGCGGGTGACCCCCGCCTGTGAGGAGCTCTCTGCCGAGGCGGCGCGTCGCGACGTCATCGTCGTGACCCACCTGTCACCGGTGAGGGCCGGGGTCGTCTGGGCCCTCGACGCCGGACCTGAGCTGTCGTGGCACCTGTCGCTCGGCGTCGCCTCAATTACGCGGATCTCGACGGCCGGACCGTTCGGCAGGCAGCTGGCCGGCTTCAACGAGACGGCGCACCTCGCCGGCCTCGTCTGATCGCCAGCTCTAGCAGGCACAAAGGACGGCAACTGACCTGAAGGGCACTGAAAACAGCGCCCCCGGGCGCCCCAGCTCCGTAGCGGGGCACCCGGGGGGAGGTCCAACGCCGGGCACCGGCAAGAGTTGGCCGTGGGGGATCGGTCTTGGGACCACCCTCGGCCCGCGCGGGCTCAGGCGTGTGCCGGCTGCTCGCTCGCCTGGACGTCGAGGACGTTCGAGTCGTCTTCTGCACCTAGGCTGATGGCGATCTTGCGGCTCTTGGCCGAGGCTGCGACCGGCACCGTGACCGTCAGAACTCCGTGCTCGTACTGGGCGGAGATTTGGTCCGCGTCCAGGCCTTCGCTCAAGAAGAGACGGCGTGTGAAGGTCCCTTGGGGGCGTTCGGCGACGAGCACCTCGTCACCGTCGGAGGGCACCCAGGACCGCTCGGCCTTGATCGAGAGCACGTTGCGCTCGATCGTCAGATCGAGGCTGGCAGGGTCGATCCCCGGCAGGTCCACCCGAACGATGAACTTCTCGCCCCTGCGGTAGACGTCGAGGGGCACATTTGCCCGGGCGTTCCACATGGGCTGGGTCAGCCGGTCGAGCTCACGAAATGGGTCGAAACGCATCATTTTGTCTTACTCACTCCTTGCTATTAACAGTCCTATCACTGTATTTGATAGCATAACACTCATCTTTTCGCTAGACAAGCACTCACCATATCGCCCGGAAGAGTCCTTCCGGCCGGTCAAGTCTTGTGCCGGGGCCCGGTCCAGGACGTGGGAGTATGGGGGACGGTGATGGTGAGTCGGCCGGGTGGTCGCGGCCGGGGCGGTGTTTCGGCACCGCAGCCGGCTGAGGAAGGTCGGGGCTCCACAGGGCAGGGTGCTGGC
>JBKQHU010000022.1:0-19308 GCA_052148655.1 Acidimicrobiales bacterium | reverse complement strand
TCGTGCCCGTGCTCAAGCGCTACCAGGCGATGCTGGTTGTGTGCGCCACCTTCTCCGGTGCGAACAACATGACCGGGGGCATCGCCCCGACGAGGAAGAACGTCACCACCCCGGTTCTTGCCCGCCTAAGCGGCGGGGTCGACCTTAAGCGGCTCTCGGTCTCTAAGATGCGCTCGACCTGGATCTCAGAACAACTGGAACATCTCGGTGTGCCCGCACTTCAGGTTCATCGCGTGGGAGAGAGCGCTAATACGGTTACCGCCTGCGTCGGATTCGGCCAACAGCGGTACGCGTTCGATTCTCCCCCGACTGAACTCGCTCAGGGGGCGTCGCAGGGAAACTGTCGCAGGGAAGCCTTCGCGCACGTAGCGCGCACGTTGCCCAATCGGCGGTGCGCCCGGCGTTCAAATAAACATCTCTACCAGGACTTTCTTCGGAGCGGGCGACGAGAATCGAACTCGCGTTCTCAGCTTGGGAAGGGCGGTCAGGCGTACGACCGCGGATCACGGCGACCTATTAGGGCACGTCATCGCGTTAGTCGCACCCTGATGAACGACCCCGAACGGCGGCGTCCGCGGGGTATTCGCGGGATGTGCGACACAAAGGCGCACGTCATGACTGGCCATGTCGAAGGAGGACCGATCGTGACACAGCTCAGGCAAGTACCTACATGCCTGTCCCCGCCCCGACATGCGCCGCCAGTGACGGCGGGGTGTGGAGCTCGGGGTTCAAGTCCAAGGACCGCCGCTCCATCCGGTGGTCACAGACGAGGGGAAGGCCGGACGGGTGAACATCTGTGAACCCTCGGTGATGCCTCGTGAGAGTAAGCCTCGGCGACGGGTCGTAGTGCTAGGGCATAGGGACCGGCCGTTGAAAGGCGGCGTGCGGCGGTTGGTGAATCCCGCCAACCGTGTGGGTACCGCAGGCTCCGGGGTACAGGGGGCACCCAACCCGGCCGCATCTCGCGGGTGCGCGGTGCGGCCCGAGGTTCAGGACCGGTAAGCCGACCGTAGAAAGCGGTCACCGCCAAGCGGGAACCTGGTGTGCCAAGAGATCCCGTCGCACTTCACCTCGTGCATGCGCACTGTCGACAACGGCGCACCGCCGCTGTAGTCGGTGTGCCCGGCACTTCTGCTCGTCCGTGACCCAGTGGGCTTGCTTGAGCCCGGTGCGGTGAAAGTCGCAGGCCGGGTTCTTAGTGGCCCGGCGCAGCAATGCGCTGGGGCTACCCGACGCGAGTCCCGCAGTGAGAGGGCCAGACCGCTATTCGATCTCGGTCCAGAGCATAATGTCTGCCTGGGCTAAATCGCTACCACAGACTGGTCCAAAACGCTAATCTCCCAGCATGCAAAGGATTCCATATACGCCACGTCTGGTCGACGGGCCGCTTGCGGATCTGTTTGCCCAGTTGCCGGCTCTGTTGATAGTCGGCCCCCGCGCCACAGGCAAGACAACTAGCGCACGGCGACTCGCCGCCGCGGTGGTCAGGTTGGACGTACCCGCCGAGGCCGCGGCGTTCCGCTTTGATGCCGATGCGGCGCTTCGGACTATGCCAAAACCGGTGCTCCTCGACGAGTGGCAGGAAGTGCCCGAGCTGATGGGCGCGGTGCGACGCGCTGTCGACGAGGACTCCACTGCGGGGCAGTTCCTCCTCACCGGAAGCGCCCGAGCGCGGCGCGAGAGTGACGCGTGGTCGGGGATCGGCCGAGTGGTCAATCTGAGGATGTACGGACTGACGGTGCGCGAGACCGTCGGACACAGTGTTGGTCCGGACTTCCTCGAACGGCTGGCGGCGGCTGATCTGGCGGCTTTCCCCGCGCCCGGAAACCCACCGGACCTGCTTGGATATATCGACTTAGCGCTCAGGGGCGGGTTTCCCGAGCCCGTCCTACGTCTCGTCGGCTCCGCGAGACAAGCGTGGCTCGACACCTATGTAGATCAGCTGGTGACCCGCGACGCCGAGAGTTTGGGAAGCACTCGGGACCCTTTATTGCTTCGCCGTTACTTCGAAGCTTTGTGCGTCAACACTGCCGGCCTCGTCGAGGACAAGACGATCTACGACGCCGTTTCTATCAGCAGAATGACCGCAGCCGCGTACGAGCGTCTCCTCTCGGACCTGTTCGTGTTCGAGGCGCTTCCGGCCTGGAGCGACCGGCGACTCTCACGTCTGGTGAAAGGCTCGAAGCGCTACATAGTCGACAGCTCGCTGGTGGCGGCCGCGCTTCGAGTCGACGAGCGGGCCGTTCTGCGTGACGGCGATCTGCTGGGCCGGATGATCGACACCTTCGTGGTCTCGCAGCTGCGACCAGAAGCTGAGTTCAGCCCGCTGCGTCCTCGCCTCTACCACTTGCGGGAGAAGGATGGACGGCACGAGATCGACCTTCTTGCTGAGCTAGCCGGCGGCGACTTGTTGGCATTCGAGATCAAGGCCACGGCAACTCCAGACATCGGCGATGCCCGCCATCTGGCATGGCTGCGGGATCGGCTCGGCCAACGATTCCTTGCAGGCGCAGTCCTCCACACCGGGCCTCGTCCGTTCAGCCTCGGCGAAAGGATCTTCGCTTTGCCCATCTGCTCGCTCTGGCAGTGAGGCCAAACACCGGCGGGTTGGCGATACACCCCGCCCAGCGCCCGTCGGGGGACAGGGCTTCCACCATTGGCATGCTGACTGCTATATCAACCGGGCAGAGCTGCGAGAATCTCCCGGGTTCGCTCTGGGATGTCGCGCTTCAACTCGTTCGTGGCTGCCATCATTCATTCCTGGTACTCATTCAGCGGCCAGTGAATGACAGCCCATAGTGGATGAAAAATGGCCTCTGGAGTTTGCGTCCCGCGGTCGATACTCGATCTGGCACCTGGGACGGCTTCGCCGCCTTACGACGACACCACCATTGAGCGCCAATTCGGCCGCGATGCAGATCACCGCCGCGGGCCGATCGAAGAACGGGCATTCTCCGAATGTCCGGTCCGGAAAGGCTCAGAGCGACCAGGTCAGCGCCAGGCGCGCCGAACACCGAGACCCCGAAGAACAGGTGCCTGCTCCAGCAGTCGCCCGTGGTCCGTTCGAGCACGGCACCGGCGAGGCTGTGTTCTCCACCTCGTGCCACGAGCAAGAGATGCTGCGGCGGAGACGTCTCGCGCAGCAGCTCCCTCGACGGAAGGCGCATCTTCTCGCCGCGCTAACCGGCGAGGCGACGAAGAAACTCGATGGCGGCGTCGAACGACTCCGAACAGGTACCAAAAGAGCGCACGTCGTCAGCCACATCGGTGATCTCCTGAAGGAACGTCTCGTGGGCACCTTGAGACGGGTCCTCGATCGTCGACTCGACGTAGAGAACGGCAAATCGCGCCTGACGCTGATCCGCCTTCTTGCGGAGGACCCGGCCCATCCGCTGGATCATCTGGCGTCGGGAGCGGCTGGCGCCGACGATGACCGCAAGGTCCGCCTCGGGGACGTCGACGCCCTCGTCCAGCACGCGCGGCGCCACGATCACTTGCAGATCACCGTCGGCAAAACGCCGCAGCACCTCTCGGCGGTCCCCAGTTGCGAGCCTTGAGTGGACGGACTCAGCCCGCAAACCTCGCTCGGCTAGCGCCGAAGCGGCAATCTCGGCCGTCTCGATCGAACCGGTAAAGACGATGGAGCGGTCTGCGGAGGCGATCGCCGGGGCGAGATCCACCAGGGCTCGTGTCTTCGCGGGAGTCCCAGCCAGCAAGCGGCGACGTTCCAGCAGCAATCCCAAGTAGGCCCGCGCCTCGCTGGCGCCACCGGTGTCGCTGTCAGTGCCCGACGCGAGCAGGTTCAGCGCCCGGATGAACTGGCTGAAAGAGTCTGTCGGCAGGTGATAACGCTTCATCAGCCGAGCGTGTCGGAGTCCGATCTGCAAAGTGATGTCCTCGTAGACAGCCCGCTCATCCCCAGGCAAGGCGACACCAACCAGAGCAACTGTGAAACGAGCCGTGACACCGTCGTCCACCGCCCGTCGGTAGCCCATCCGAAAGCACGTCCCGCCGAAGAACGGATCGAGCCAATCGACATGTCCGTCGTCGTCGCGGGCGTAGGTGGCGCTCAGGCCTAGACGGCGCTCGAAGTGCTCGTCGAGAGCCAGTCGGTTCATGGCGCTGGCGTACCGGTGGCATTCGTCGGCTACGAGCAGCCCTCCGCGACGGGTCATCCGGACGTCGTTGTCCCGCAGGCTGTTCACGACTCCGATGACGATGTCGTGGGTCGCGAAGCTTCCGGTTTCGCTGTCGCCCAGACAACCCACTGAGTAGCCAGGCGGGAGCGCAGGTCTCATGTGACGGTGCCACTGGTGCATCAGCTCGATGGTGGGGACGATGACGAGCACCTGCCCTCGCCGGCTCAACTCGTCTGCTGCTGCCGCTACGCCGAGCATCGTCTTGCCGGACCCGGTCACCGCCTCGACCACGCCGCGACAGTTGGCCGCCGCCCAACTCGCGAGAGCGTCGCGCTGCCACGCGTACAGCCGGGACCGATCGAATGCCGCGACACGGATCTTCGCGACCTGCGACGCAGGCTCGTCAGTTCCCTCTCTGCCCGCCGCGAGCCACCACTTCTGCGGCAGGCTGCGGTCGCACCTGAAGACGCCGCGCCCGTTGAACAGGGCCAGGGTGACGGCGCGGGGGTCGTGCCGTCGGTGGGCATCCGGGCTCGCGGTGGGCAGTAGCGCCGCGATCTCGGCGGCGGTCAGCCCGGGCCGCTGGTCGAGCACCGCCGATATCTCGTCGGTCAGCACACCGTCACTTCGTGGGGGGCGCGCCTGCCTGGCCGCCGAACCAGCTTGGTCGATCGCGGACCGGCGGGAGCTCCATCACAGCGTCGACCCAGCCGGGCTCACCGGTATCTTCTGCCCCGCGCCCAGAGTCGCCGTCGCCCACCAGGTCCCCCTCAACGTCGGACTCCCCGCCTTCGAGACCGGCGTCCTCACTCAGGTCGACTTCGAGGGTGGCGGCCTCGATGACCGGCTCGTACAACGGATCGAGGCGCCGGAGGTCCCACTCGTTGATCCAGGCGCGCACATACTGGCGCATCCGGTTCGAGGGCAGGCGCTCCAGTCCTGAAACTTTGGGCGGGTCCCAGCCGAACGCCTCACCGTGGATCTCGCGCAACCTCTCGTAGGTGCGGTCGAGCTCCTCTTGCGCGGGAGGCTGGAGCTTCACCTGTTCGTGACCGATGATGCGCATCCCCGTCTCGGCCAGCGACGCAAGGAGGTCGTCGGCAACCGTCCCGCCTGCCCGCAGGCGCTGCGGGATCAACACCGCGTCGTTCTTGCCGACAAGCACCTGAGTCTCGTAGTCGTCGACAGTGGCGAGCACTGCGCCGATCGGAGCGCTCAGGTCCTCACGATCGCCGCGGACCCAACGCGCGATCTCGGCGTAGGACTTTGCGCGCTGACCGATTGTGTAACGGCCGATGAGCTCCACTTCGTCAAAAAGCACTATCCAGCCCCGGTATCCCGCTGAGCGCATCAACCTGGACACGAACCGGAAGCGCTGGCGCGACAAGTCCGCCTCCCGCGCGCCGGCAATCCGGTAGGACGAGCTCGCGCCGTGCTCGCGAAGGCGCCGGCGGATGTCGGTCACCGAGAGCCTGTCGCCGGCCCAGAAACGGATGATCCGATCTCGCAGCTCCTCGTCTCCTCTGGCGTACTCGTAGAGGTACAAGGTGGCCCCGAACTGCTTGTCCACTGGAGCCTCATCCCCATGTACCCAGCGATAGAGGTCCCGGTACTCGGGCGAGTCAAGATCGATCGCCGCGGCGATCTCGTCGATCGCCGAACCCGGTCGGCTTGGTACGCGTGCCTCGTCGATCGCGGCGCGGAAGACCTTGGACGGGTCGTGGAGGGGGGTCTCCTTGGAGATCGTGACCTTCGAGACCACGAAACCTTGGCTGAGTGCGATGTTCGCCAGGTGTTCGAGCACGTGGCTCTTGCCGCTTCCGAATCCGCCCCCGATCACCATGGCCCGCGAGGAGGAGCGCGACGGTGACGTGACGAGGGGCGCGGCAACGGCCAAGGGAGCACCCGAGCTCTGGTCGGCCGGGGCACAGACGGCGTCGAGGATGTCCGCGAACCGGTCCTCCACGCCGATCTGCATCGACCCGAGCTCGACGACAGCATCACGGTTCGGCACGCCTGCGCGCAAGGCTTCGAGCGCCCGGCGCGCTCGCACGGGACGATCGGCAGTTTCGATACTCATATCGTTACCTCCTCGCGACCGAGCCGGACAAGAGACGAAAACGGGTTGTCGCGGCGGCGGTCGCGAATTTCGTCGAATATGCGGAGCTTGAGGGCTTGGTAGGCGTCGAGACCGCGGGCCTCGTCGGTCAGCAGCTCCGGCGCGGCGATCACGACGACGCAGCAGCGGGCAAGCTCGTCGGTGCTGTCGATCAGCTCGCGCAGCACCTCGTAGGCGTCGAGGAGCCCGAGTCTCGTGTAGTACTGGCCGTCTCTTGCGTCCACAGGCGGTCGGCGGGCGACGCTAAGCCGGCGGATGTCGACGACGAGAAGCAGTCCGGCAAACCCGTTCGTCGCCAGCCAGTGCGGAAGCGAGAACAGCATCTGCCGGGCATTGTGGCGGGCGATCCGGCGGTAGATGAGGGCGGACTTGAGTGCCGACATCTGGCGCAGGTCGCCCCGGAGCCATTCGAGGATGGCGCCGTGCTCGGCGTCGCTCACCTGCCCGGTGCGAAAGGCCGCCTGGCTCAGCCGCAACATCCCGATCCGGAACTCCTGGACCATGTCGTAGTCCTTGAAGATGCGCTGCTGCAGTTCACGATCGACGTCGCGTTTCAACTCGCGCGCATCGGTCTTGTAATGAGCGGCGAGCTCGTCGAGCGTCGGAACGTCGGCCGTCGGTGCAGGGAATCCCGCCGCGGCGACGGCGCTCGTGAGAGCTCGCGCGGCGAGCTCGTCCCAGTCGACCTGGCGGGCCACTTCGAAGAAGATCTGCTCCATCAAGTGAACGCGGGTTGTAGTTGCGTCCACAGTGGCGACGAGGTAACCGGACTGGTTGCCTTCGTTCGCTAGCTTGTCCCGGAACTCGGACGCGACCGAGTCGTCGGCCACCGTGAACTTGACGGCGCATCCGCCGCTGTCCACGTAGCCGCGCAGGTACTCACTGCCCAGGAACTCGATGTACTGCCCGGAGTCGATCATTCCCCCACCTCCTCGAAGCAGATGCCCGCGTAGTCTTTCGCCTGCCCGTTGCGCGTCACAGTGCGCAGCACGCCGGCTGATCGTGTGAGTGCACTCGCCGGAAGGCCTATTCGGCGTCCTTTCTTTGTCACGACGATGTGGCTCTGGTCCAAGAGGTAGACGTCGCGGGCGAACTCGGGTCTCGTGTACTCGCGGGCGGTCCCAGGCATGATCGTGAGAACGCTGTGCACGTCGACAAGCTTGACGGGCGCGCCCGGTCGCATCGACTTCGATGCGACCACGAGGTCATAGGCGGCAGCGAGCGACTCGATGAACGCCTCTGGCTTGAACTTCGGCTCCCTTTGCTGAAGACGCCCCAAAGCGGCGGCAACGACGGAAGGACGGATCCGACGATCCTTCTTCTTGTCGATGACAACGGAGGTGTCGCCGGACAACACCTGCACGATGACGGGATAGCAAAGGATCCGCTCGTCCGACTCGAAGGCGCTCACGCCAGCGGCGGCGGTAGCGGCCAGCAGCTCCTTCGCGTACTCACCGGACGCGAACCAGTCCTCGACATCGAAGCGCCACGCCGTCCGCAGGCGCTCGGCAGCCGCCGCCACGTCTGTCGCTAGCTGGGCAGCTGCAGCGAGGGTTTGCGGGATGTCCCGCACGGTTCCGGTCTCGGCGGCTGTCCTGGCCTTCTTCGCGACTCGAGCCGCGGACGAAACCGCTTCCTGGAACGCTATCGCTTCGGCCTCGAGCACTTCGAGCGCTCGTTCCAGGCCGAGAGTATCTCCGTCTGGCAAATCGTTCATGTTCCTCCTCCTGTCTCCTCGGTCGCGTCGTCAACTTGGCTGCCGGAGTCATTCCGGCCGGGGGTCGCCGCCGGTAACCGCGGCTCGTGAGACGAGATCGGTGCGCGCACGGTGACGAGAACGTCCCCCTCCGGGGCGAAACCGAGCGCCAAGACATCACCGGGGCTCGCCCCTGCTGCCATCGCGATCGGGCGCAGCGATCCGCGCGACGGCTCGGTCCCGTCGTTGGCTAACGTCACTGGCCCGTACCGGCTCGGGAACGTGCGGCGTTGCCGCCAGCCGATGCCGAGAGCGCGGACAATGCCGTCCGGGATCGAGGACTCATCGCCTCGCAGCAGATCGCTGTCGACCCTCGCCAACCACCAGACCCGACAAGATGCTGAGTCTTCTGCATCGGGTGCAACCACGGCCCAGCCAGCCTCGGCGTCCCGCATCTGCGCGGCGCCGTCGTCATCGTCCTCGGGCCTGTCGATACCGGGAAGGCCCAGCTGTCCGTTCTGATCCGGGTGGAAAGTCCCGCCGCCCCCGCGAGGGAGGGCTCCGCCGGACACCCTGGCGCCCCGTGCGATGTCCGTCATCCGCTCCTGGGGGGACGTGGCGCTCGCGCCGGCAACACCGGACTTCGGCGGCCGTCGTTGCCTCGTGCCGGACCGCTTCGGTGGTCGCGTGCCTGGGCGTTCTTGCGGCCAGCTCACGAGTTCGTAGACCTCGTCGGTGACTCGCCTGAAGCGGCGGCCGCGAAGAGCCCGCTGGAGGTCGGACTGCTCGGTGGGGCGCCCTCCCTCGAGGAGAAAGCGGCAGCACTCCGGGGAGGTGAGCCCTCGGCCGCGCGCGTCCATCAAGCGTTCCAGGACGTCGGCCAACGGTCCTGACAGCGACACCGCGAGGTCGTCGTCGACCACCGCTGCACCACACGCGCGAGTCCAGGGTCGGACTGCTGCCTTCGTGACCCCAAGCTCTTCCAGCAGCGCGCCTATCGCGGCGAATGATCGGACGCCGCCGTCTTGGACCAGAATTTCCCTCGTCTGCGAGAACAGGTCGTCTGGCCGCACGCAGCGCCAGCCGGGGCAGCGAGCCGCGGCATCGAACGGACCCGCGAGCCAGAGCAACAACTCCGCCGACCTGCATACCTCCGGCCCGGTCAACGGGTCGAGGCCGAGACAGCGCAGCACGTCTTCGATCGCCTGTGTCGTCGCTGCGCGCCCGAGCGACCGCCGAACGCGCTCGACCAGCCATTGGAGAGGCGCAGGCGCTGCGGCCAGCTCCTCGCGAACTTGCAGCCCCGCACGATCACGTCGCTGGCCGACTCGTTGCGATGAGATCCCGAACTCCTCGGCAAGTCCGGCGAGGCTCCGCCGGTCGGTGCTGAGCTCTAGGGCGATGAAGATCGATCGATCCTCGTCGTGCCTGATGCCGCCCAGAAGCTCGGACAGCGCTGAAACGTGCTCGAGCGCCCAGGGCGCGTTCGTAGCAAGAAGGCGGCGCGCGGAGTCGGCGCCCGGCGTCCCGAGATCTGTCGTCGCGGCATCGAGGAGCGACTCCAACACCGGCTGACGCGGACCGCGCCGCTCCTCCCCCAGCAGCACGGCAAGGTCGTTGCCCTCGTCGGTCTCGACGTCCATCAAAAGGCCGAGCAAACTTCTCTCGAAGCAGGCACCCAGCACTCTCGCGATGTTCGTCGGGCCAAGGCCCCGCACGTCGAGCAGGCAGGCAATGGTCAGGCCGAGAACCTCCGACCACCGGGAATGCCCGGCGCTTTCCAGTGCCAACTTGACCCGGTGGCCGAGGCTCCGCGGACCAAGTCGACCATCCGGGACCAGCCGAGCGGGGGGGACGAGAGCGCCCAGCTCACGCTGACCGAGCATGTCGCCGTCCCAGCCGAGTGCGAACGCGCTCTCAAACCAGGAGCGGAGCTGTTGTCGCCGCTTCGCGTCCCAGATGTCGCCGAGTTCCGCTTTCGATAGCGCCTCGTCACCCTGGCTATCGGCTCCGAGCTCATTGAGCAGGAACGTGCGTCCGGGATCAGTCAGCCCCGCGACGGCGTCAAAGGCGTCTCCGAACCGATGTCGCTGGGCGCGGCCGACAAAGGCTGTGGCTGGCGGCTTCATCCGCGTCGACGATACAAGAGGGGTGTGTCACGCATGATGCGTCAAGTGACCGCCTCACGCCACTGAGGAGGGGCGTCGACACCCGAAGACGACGGGGCTTGTCGGCATCACCCCATGACCCGGGAACCAGATCGAGCGGGCGACGAGAATCGAACCCGCGCTCTCAGCTTGGGAAGGGCGGTCAGGCGAACATTTGCGTACCGTGGTGAACCATCAGGGCAGGTCAGGGCGTTACCCACTCGTAGGCGAACGGCCATGAACGGAGGCGTCCGCGGGATATTCGCGGGATCTGAGTTTCCCGCTAAATCAAGCCCTCAGGCGCTTCACGCCGCGGTTTCGTCGGAGGCGCCTATGTAGATCGAGGATGCCAGCACAATACCTCGGCTCAAACCTTCCCATCGGAGTTGCCTTGATATGAAGAGCGACCTCGCTTCGCTCCAAGAACGCGTGGGTCGTATACCCGGAAACGATCTGGCCTGCCCACACCTCTCCTGGGAGTCCCGCTGAGACAATCGGCCTGCGAGGGCTTTCCGCGCGAGGAAAGCTCTCAGCACCGCGTGGCAGAAGTGCTCGTAGTCGCGTTAGAAGGTGGCGCGGTCATCACTTCGGGGATCGGCTCGAACGAAGTGCGGGACGTACAGGCCCGCCCTTGCTCTTCGCCGCCACGGGCGTGCCGTTTGCAGAGCTGCGGCGACCTCTGCGGAGTCGTCGTCGAGATCGACTACGACTATCGCCGGTGTCCCGTCTGCGGGGCATCGCGCAACCCATTTCCCTCCAGGAGAAACCACCCCTGCCGAAGCGATGGGGCTTTGCTGTGCACCAACGGAGAAGCTAACCCAGTAGCTGTTGGCGGCAGCGTGCCCTTGCACCTCGGTAGCGAACGCCTGGGCGCCGCCTGGTTTTCCTTCCCCGGTTGACGAGAAAAGCACGCAATCAACGTCTAGGCGCTCGTACTCGCCGAAGACCTCAGGATAATGAGCCTCCATCCCGAGAGCACAGCCGAACCGGAAGCCATCGACATCGAAGGTGACCGGGGCTGCGCCGGGCGAGTACTTGTAGGAGATCTTGGTATTGGACAACAATCGCTCGTCGTAGCGTGTAACCACGACCCCTTGATCCGAGATCACGTACAAGCTGTTGTACGGGCGAGTCGGTGGCGTCAGTTGATGCACCGACCCGAGGACCGTCCAAAGCTTGAGCCGGGCCGCGAGCTCAGCCGTGTTCGCGAGTTCGTCATGCACGACAGTCCACTCGAAGCGGTCCCAGTCAGACGGTCCCACCGTGTTCGGGCCATCTATGGACATGACGAGTTTGTGCGGAGAGCAGGTCGCGCCCTCGGGAAAGTGTGCGAGCTTCGCTCCCTCGTCGTGTGCTCGGAGCATCAGCCGACGCACCTCGCACGCGGCTTCGCGCAGTTCGTCGATGCGACGGGGGTCGTCGCGAAGCGTGGTCTGGGCTACGGCCAACCGCATGGCCTTGGCTGCTGACACTTTCCCGTCTCCTCCGGCAGTCGAACGGAAGTGCCGGAGGGCAGTGGTGTATGACTCACCGGTCTTTGCTGCACGCGCACGCACCCGTCGCTTGAGGTTCTTGTTAGCTGTCATCCGGTCTCCATGCCACGACCTTGATCCCCCAGCGACCACGACCGCGGCGAACAGACCAGGACAGCGGCCTGGGACGACGAGTCCCTTTGCCTCCGTCGAAGACCGCGCTGGAGACGATCAAAGGAGGTTGGGCGTAGGCCACGCCGCCGTCATGGTCGCGTGACCACGAGATAGTGTCAAGCATCACCATGGTGCCGATAGGCGTTGGAGCGCGTCGTTGGCCTTGGATCCTGTTCCATGAATGGTGGCGCGCGACAAGCGACGTCGCTCGCTCGAAACAGGAGCCGGATCGACGACCACCTGCAGCCTCCATCTTCCCGAGCCCATCAGTCATAGTGCCGATGCGTGGCTTGCTCATCGTGAACGCGCCACCTGCAGCCAGCTCCACATCGCGCGGACGCTGCGTGGGTCAGTTGGCAGCGCGACGCCGAGCGCTCGGCTGAGAACGCTCGATGAGACGCAGGTCCGC
Organism: Acidimicrobiales bacterium; assembly: GCA_052148655.1. Lineage (GTDB taxonomy): Bacteria > Actinomycetota > Acidimicrobiia > Acidimicrobiales > Bog-793 > Fen-455. The sequence continues at coordinate 7,152 of JBKQHU010000022.1, read as the reverse complement.
TCCGAGCGCTTCGGCGATCTTGCCAAGCGTGGCGCTCGTTGGGCTCACGACCCCGCGCTCTATACGGCTGATCTGCGCCTGAGGGACCCCAGCCTTCTCGGCCAACTCCACCTGGGTGAGATTGTGCTTCTCCCGTAGTTCAATCACCTGGCAGGCGATCCCATAAGCCTGGTCGAACACCGCCCGCGCCGCCCTGACCTCTTTGCTGTTCGCCCGCTTCGAGCGCTGTAGGTAGTCATCAAGGGTGCGTGCCATGTCACTGCTCCTTCGAGTGCCAGTATGCACTTTAAGACATACCGTCGTCAACCCCGCCCCTAGGAATCGCGACCACCTCCTCGGCGCTGCCTCTTGCGCTCTCGGGCTTGCCGCTCTTTGAACTCGACAAGACGGCTGCGTGCGAGCGCTATCTCGCGCTGTTGGCGTTTATCACCCGGATCGCCTGCTTTGTCATAACCATTAAGCAGCAGCACAACCTTCGCCCCGTAGGCGTGGCAGAAGACACGAAGCAGGACCTTCTCACCCTTGGCTGCCTGGCGGCTAGACGACGTGCCGGTGAACATGTGCTCGATCTCGGCCGCCGAATGGCGGATGCGGAACTCGAAGAGCCCTTGCCCGAGCTGCTTGCCCCACTCTGTCCTACAGACGTCGATCCCGCGATGACTCAGCACGTGCTCGAGGCCGGACACGAGTGCGGCCAGTTCAAGGTCAGTCAGGTCGGAATCCATCCACTCTTCGACTGGACTCCGGCCGTCATCGTCCTCGAAGAACTCGATGGTGAACTCGCCGGCGCTCACCGGCGGGACCATAGTCGCGGGAATGATCGAACCCGTCGCCGAAGCGGGAGACGGACAAGCTTTTCCGTTCGCCCCGCTATAACCGATCGCGTCGTCCACGACGACCGCAGACCCGATTCCTACTGTGCCTGTCCGGGACACAGTTCGGTCGAGCTGTCCGGTCCGAGCACGGCGTCGAGGTGATCCGCCGCGTCGCGATCGCGCGCCGGCACGAAGCCCCAGTAGATGTCGAGCGTCGTCGAGGTGCGAGCATGCCCGAGCCGGTTGGCGACGGTGCGAAGGTCGATGCCCGCGGTCAGAAGCTCGGTCGCGACGAAGTGGCGCAGGTCGTGGAGCCTGACGTGGCTGAGGCCGATCTCCCTGCGGAACCGAGTCCAGCGCCCGGTCACCATATCGGGTCGCCAAGGTTGCTGACCGAACGGGTCAATAGCGAAGACGAGTTCGGACTCGCCGAGGTCCCTTCCGTCGGCTGCGGCCGCTCTTGTCGCGTGCTTTCGTCGGTCGAGCAGAGCATCGACCGCCTGGGTTGTGAGCGACACGACCCGGGGCTTGCCGGTCTTGGTGGACTTGATGACCACGCCTGCGCTTGACGTTGCCGAGACCGACCGCTCGATGCGCACGTAGCGCTTGTCGAGATCGACGTCGCACCACCTGAGGGCGCACACCTCCCCGCGGCGCGCCCCGCTCGCGATCGCCACCTGCAGCCAGCACCAGAGCTCCACGTCGACCTTGCGGGAAGACGCGAGCGCGGCGCGGATCTCATCGATCCCGGGCGGTGTGATTGTGACCCTGGCGACAGGGGGCCGCGTGGCGTTGGAGACTGGATTGCGGACCAACCATCCCCAGCGCACTGCCTGGGCCACTGCGCGGTGCAGGACCACATGGGCGCATCTGACTCGCGACTGGCCGAGTCCGGCGGCTTTCATACGGGCACAGAGCTGATCGAAGTCTCGCGAGGTGAGCTTCCAGAGCGGCATCTCGCCGAGAGCGGGTTTCAGGTGACGCTCGGTCACGCTCAGCCAGTCAGCGCGCGTCGTGGGCCCGAGCGTTGCCGAAGCCAGGAACTGGTCCAGAAGGTCCCCGAGGGTGACACGGCCACCTCCATAAAGGCCGCCGCCCGCATCCACGACCATACGCTGGAGGGCGTCCTTGGCCTCGGATCTCGTGCCGTGAACGGTGCGTGACAAGCGCCTTCGTTCCCCGGAGACCGGGTCCGGATCGACGGCCACCTGTAGCCTCCATCGTCCCCCGCCCCGGTCGATCATCGTGCCTATGCGTGATTTGCTCATCGTCAACGATGCATCTCCACCAATGGCACCCGAATGGCACCCGGAATCAGACGAGTTTCACCTGGTGGAAGTAGCCCTCAGCCGCCAACACCGTTCGCGAATGGCACCAAATGGCACCTACAGTTGGCGCACTCACTGTCACATCTAATAGAGAGCAGCCGCTCTACCTGGACTTTCTTCCCGGAGTATGTGGAGCGGGCGACGAGAATCGAACTCGCGTTCTCAGCTTGGGAAGCTGGCCGACCCGTATTTCAGCGAACTACAGCGATGTATTATGGCTGGTAGATAAGTTACGCGTACTCTGGCAAACGGTCCCGCACGTCAGCGTCCGCGCGATGGACGCGCGATGGGCGAGGCTTCGAATCACCGTCGGTGTGGCTCGACGGCGGCGTCGCCGATCAACCTGTTGACGAACAACGACAGCGAGCTCACCGGCACACGCCTGCAGCGACCGATGGTGACCGACTGGAGCGCACCACTGGCCATCAGCTCGTAGATGGTCGTTCGTCCGACCGACAGTCGGCGGGCGGCCTCTTCGGGCGTCACGAGCAGCTGGTCGTCGGTGATGCAGGACTCGTTCATGAGGGCCTCCTCCCGGACAGTCACAGTGCTGGCCCGTCAGCGGTCACCAGAAGGACTGGGTCAGGGGTCATCTCGACAGCCGCGGCGTGAGTCGCGAGGTACCTTCCCGCCGGGAGTCGGCTTGAAGAAGTGTCCCTGCGCGAGGGCGACGATTCGTGTTCGGCGCACGCGCGTCCGAGCACGCGGCCGGAGTCGAGGAAGTGGATCGCCTGGCGCCATCGTACAGCTTCGCTCTGGCACACCCGCTCGACGACGTCTGCCGTCTGGCCGCAGCCCAGGAAGTGCCGGATGCCGTCGTCGAGATGCAGTTGCAAAGACGGGGAGCAGTCGAAGCGGCCATGGGAGGCCAGCCGAACCACGTCGTCAAGGCTGGGGCGGGCGCAGGCGGCCTCGATGGCGGCGACGTGCCGGGTCGTTCGCGATGGCAACGACGCCAGGCGATCGCTATGGGTGGAGCGGAGTCGAATCATGGCGCAATGGTGCGCCGACCGACTCACAGCAACTCTCACAGGACTACTCACAGCAGTGCTCACAGACGAGCTCGCGGGACGCAGTGGAAGGGTCTGCGCGCTTTGGCCACGTCCGCGGAGGTGGTGTAACGAGCGCCACCGCGTGATCCGTTGTGAACCTTACGCGACCACCGTCGCGGGGAGCATCACCTCCTCGCCGTTCGGCTCGCTTGCGATGCCCACGGCATCAGTTTTGGCGAGAAGCTCGAGTCCCATGTAGCGCCGTTGCTCGCTCCACTCGTCGTGCTGCTCGGCGAGCACGGCGCCGATGAGGCGGATGACCGAGGGGCGATCGGGGAAGGTTCCGACGACGTCTGTCCGCCGGCGGATCTCCCGGTTCAGGCGTTCCTGAGGATTGTTGCTCCAGCACTGCCTCCAGAGCTCGCGGGGGAATGCCGCGAACGCGAGGAGATCGTCACGGGCGTCGTCGAGGTGCGCAGCGGCCTCGGGCAGCTTGTCCTCGAGGGCCGCAACGACCCGGTCGAACTGGGCGGCGACCGATGCTGCGTCGGGCTGGTCGAAGATCGTCCGCACGAGCGTCGCCACCCACGGCTGGGTGGACTTGGCGACCTTTTGCAGGAGGTCGCGCAGGTAGTGCGTGCGACACCGCTGCCAACAAGTCCCCGGAAGCGTCGCCCCGATCGCGCCGACGAGACCTTGGTGGGCGTCGGAGGTGACGAGACGGACACCGGAGAGCCCGCGTGCGACCAGCCCCCGGAAGAACGCGAGCCATCCCGCCCCGGACTCCTCGGAGGTGACGTCGATCCCGAGGATCTCCCGGTGACCCTCGGCGTTCACGCCCGTCGCGATGAGGACGTGGACCTTTTGTGTCCGTCGCTGCTCACGCACCTTGATGACGAGCGCGTCGGCCCAGCAGTACCGATAGGGCCCGCTGTCCAAGGGGCGGTTCCTGAACGCGGCCACCTGGTCGTCGAGGGACTTCGACATCTCTGAGACCTGGCTCTTTGAGATCTCGGTGATCCCCATCGCCTCGCACAGCTTCTCGACGCGACGCGTGGACACCCCGAGCAGGTAGCTCGTCGCGACGACGGTGACGAGCGCCTGCTCTGCCCGGCGGCGGCGCTGGAGCAGCCAGTCGGGGAAGTAGCTCCCGGAGCGCAGCTTCGGGACGGCGAGCTCGATGCTCCCGACGCGGGTGTCGAAGCCCCGGGCGCGATAGCCGTTTCGCGAGTTCAACCGCTCGGGCGAGACCTCGCCGTATTCGGCTCCGCAGAGCACCTGGGCCTCGGCAGACATCACCGCCTCAGCGAAAGTCTTCACGAGCGCACGCAGGACGTCCGGGCTTTGTTCTTCGAGGTGCGAGCGAACGAGCGCGACAAGGTCCATGCTGTTGATTGCAGCCACCGTTGTGTCTCCTTCTTTCAAGTTGTGGAACCTGTTTGAAGGATCACGCGGTGGCTGCACCGCGTGGTGGATGCTCGAGAAGAGCTCGTTGCGCGAGCTGCTCAGCGAGCGTTACTCGTTACACCACGACCGTGGACGTGAACCGCGCTTTCGGCAACTCACAGCAACACTCACAGGACTTCTCACAGCAACACTCACAGATCCAGGTCACAGCCCTGTGAATGGAGGGGCTCGATCGAATCGTCGCGGCTCATGATCGGGTTGTCGGGGAGGCCGGGGCTCAGGAAACTCCCGCAGAATTTCTCCTCCTGTGAGTGTTGCTGTGAGTGTTGCTGTGAGAAGTCCTGTGAGTCCCTGGGCGCAACATGGTCGTCGTCCCGCAGAAAAGGAGCGACGAAAGTGCGCAACGAGGAACCAACCCGCACTGATCCGCCGCCGGGCTTCACCGGTGATCTCGCAGCTGACGTCGGCACGTCGCTCGGGGGGATGAGGGCCCACCCCGAGCGGCGGCTCGAGGACCCGGTCGAGGGCCGCTCCGGGGCACGGCGCGGCCAGCAGCTTGCCGCGGCGCTCTCGCGTGAGTCCGAGCTCGCGGAGGGCTTTGCCGACACGCGCCTCGTGCTCCTGGGCGACCTGGGCCACGTCGAGCTCCGTCGTCTCTCCGGCCGGCCGTGCTGAGCGCGCACAAGCTCGGCCCAAAGGGCGTCGAGTACTACGTCTCCTACGCCGGGCGCGGCACGGAGGGCTACTGGCTCGGGAAGGCTGCCGCGTCGCTCGGGCGCGTCGGTGCGGTCGACCCGGCGGCGTTCCGCGCCCTCGCGAAAGGCGAGCACCCCGACGGGGGTCGGCTGTTGGAACGCGTCGCGACCGACCACACGCCGGGCTGGGACATCACCCTTTCGGCGCCGAAATCAGTATCGCTCGCCTGGGCACTCGCTGACGAACCGCTGCGGGCGGCACTTGTCGAGGCGCACCGTGGGGCGGTCAAGGCGGCCTTCTCGTTCCTCGAGGACGAGGGCGGCCGGGCACGGCGCGGGTTCGGGGGCCGCGACGGGCACGTTACTGCGGGGCTCGCCGTCGCCTGCTTCGTACACCCGGCCTCGCGTGAGCTCGACCCGCAGCTTCATACGCATGGGATCGTCTGCAATGTTGTAGAAGGAAGCGACGGGCGATGGACCGCTCTCGACTCCCGCATGATCTACATGCACCGACGCGCGGCGGCTTCGATCTATCGCGCCGAGCTTCGCGAACGCGTCGCCGAGCTCGGTGGCAAATGGCTCGTGCCGGACCGGCGCGGCCTCTCCGAGCTCGACGGTTTCAGCCGCGAGGTGCTGCGCAGCTTCTCGCAACGGAGGAACGCGATCGAGGCGGAGCTCGAACGCACCGGTCGATCGGGGCCAAGGGCGAGCGAGGCAGCGTGTCTGAAGACGAGACGCGACAAGGTAGACGTCGAGCTCGTGGAGCTGCGTGACACCTGGGCCCAACGTGCTCGAGCGCTCGGGGTGACCCGTGACAGCGTCGCCGCGCTATTGGACGGAACCGACCGGCGCGTCGCGCCAACTGCCGCCGAGGTGGCAGCAGGCCGCAGAGAGCTCGTCGGATCGGCGGGGCTCACCCGCGCACAGGCCGCGTTCACCCGCGACGACGTGATTGTCGCGTGGGCCGAGCGGTGCTCCCAGGGCGCTCGGCGTGCCGCGCTCGAAGGGCTCGCCGACGACACCCTCGCTGATCCTGCCGTGGTTCCCCTCGTCGTCGCGGATGAGACCGGACGGCCGCTCACGACCGACCGTCCCCGTGAGAGCCATACGATCGTCCGCCTCGTGCGCGCGCCGGCTTCTGGGATCGCGACGCTCACCTGTGCGCTTCGCTACTCGACGACAGAGATGTTGAACACCGAGCATCGCCTCCTCGCGATCGGGCGTGCGGGCCTTAAGGGAGCCTGCGGGGTTGCGGACGCGTTGCGCCTCGAGGCGGTGCTCGCGGAGCGGGGAGACCTATCTTCGGAACAGGCGGCGATGGTGCGGTCGCTGTGCAGTTCGGGAAACGGGGTCGAAGTCGTCATCGGCGTGCCCGGCTCGGGCAAGACCTTCGCCCTCGACGCGGCCCGGCGGGCGTGGCAGTCGTCCGGTTACCGCGTCTACGGCGCCGCCCTCGCGGCGGAGGCCGCCGCCCAGCTCGAAGCGGGATCGCGGATTTCCTCGGTGACCCTCGACCGCCTGCTCTACGAGCTCGCCGCGCCGCCGCACCTGTCGCACTACTCACTCGATCCCCGCAGCATCGTGGTCGTCGACGAGGCCAGCATGGTCGACACCCGCCGTCTCGTGCGGCTGTTGGATATCGCAGAGCGCGCGGGAGCGAAAGTCGTGCTCACCGGTGATGACCGCCAGCTCCCATCGGTCGAGGCAGGCGGCGGCTTCGGCGCGCTCGGACGCGAGCTCGGTGCGACCCGGCTCGGTTCAAATGCGCGCCAGGTGGCGGAGTGGGAACGCTCAGCGCTCGAGGCGCTTCGCGAGGGCAGAGCCGGTGAGGCGGCCGCGGCCTACTCCCATCACGGCCGGGTCCGTCGCTCGACCAACCCGTCCGAGCTGATCGGTGACATGGTCGAGCGGTGGT
>JBKQHU010000021.1:0-22907 GCA_052148655.1 Acidimicrobiales bacterium | reverse complement strand
CGGCCCGGACGTGCACGAAGTGGATCCCGAGGCCATCGAGGCGGACGCGGAAGTGGGGGAACCGGGCGAGCGCCGCCTCCTGCGCCGGCCAGTCGAAGCCGTCCGCCCAGTAGGCGACGAGCTCGCGGAGGTAGGCGAGGTCGGTCCCGAGCGACCACCCGGCGTCCTCGGGCGCGTCCGGCCAGCGCGTCGCGCGCAGCCGTGTACGGAGGTCCTCGAGCGCCGCCGGGGCGGTCTGCGGGGCGAACAGCTCGGGGCGAGGCGGGGCGTCCGGCATGGGACTCACCGTACAGGCCGCGCCGCGCTACCCCGCGAACGCGTTGAGCAGGCGCCCAAGCCAGCCACCGGCGTACCCGAAGCGCGCCGCCTGGGCGGTCGTCGCCGGCACTCTGTGCGTAACGTGTGAGGACCGGACGCCCCTTGCCGTGACGCCGATGCAAGCCGTCAGCGCAGGTCCTAGACGTGCCCGGAGGTCGATCCTGCCGATCGCCCGCTTCCTAGTGCCTCACGCGTGCCTCACGCGTGCCTCACGCGCGGGCTAACAGCAAGACGCCGGAGGAGACAGGGGTGACGGAGCCACCACATGCTCGGCCGTCGACGAGATGAGCACGCCGGTTCGCGTAGTATCCGCGAGTGATGGCGACGTATGTCTACGTGGACGCCCTCAATTTCTACTACGGCGCGCTCGAAGGAACTCCGTACAAGTGGCTCGATTACGAGGCGATTGCCCGAATCCTGGTGCCTTATGACCAGATCGGCAAGATTCGCTACTTCACCGCCAACGTGAAACCCCGTGGTCCTGGTGACAAAGCTCATGAGCGACAGGCGGCCTATCTGCGGGCTCTTGATTCCAATCCCCTTGTCGACATTGTTCGCGGGTACTTTCGCCAGGACAGCAAGTGGCGAGCCTTAGACGAAAAGAGGAATCGGCCGAGAGACTTGTTCCGCCCAGACTTGCGCCCGCGCTTCCTGATCACGATCATGCTGACGGAGGCCAAACGGCGCCGGACGAAGCATCACACTCTCGCCCGGGTCATTGTTCCGGAAGAGAAGGGATCGGACGTCAGCCTTGGTTCATACCTGGTCTATGACGCCCTGAAGCATCACTTCGACAAGGCGCTAGTGCTCAGCAACGACTCTGACCTCAAGGACGCTGTCAAGCTCGCCGTATCGGAAGGGCTGCCCGTCGGCATCGTCAACCCCCATAAAGTTCCTACCAGCGCGGCCCTGAAGCGGGAGGCGACTTTTGAAATCCCGTTCCGGCACGAGGTGCTCGCGAGGTGCCAGCTTCCGAACGTTGTCGTGGGCCGGAACGGGAAGCAAGTACGAAAGCCCGTCGAGTGGTAGAAACACAGAGGCCCGCCTCTCGGCGGGCCTCGGACCCAAACGTCGAAGCGTCTGGGTGGGTGCTTTCAGTATAGCCGACTATACGATCTAGGTATAGCCCCCTATACGGCACTCAGGCGCTAGCCCGTTCCATTCGTGCCCGTTGTCGTTCGTCAGTTCCAGCCCAGATTCCGCCCAGGTCCGGCGATTCGATGGCGGAGGCCAGACCTCCTTCGTACCAGCGACCAGCTGGAATCAGGTCGCCGAGTTGGAGGGCTCCGACACCGCTGCCAACGATGACTTCGGCTGCTCGGTGGCCATCTCGGGCTCGACCGACGTCGTCGGTGCAGATGGCCAGAACGGTCGCCAGTGCCGGCCTTGCGATCGCGGATAGCCAGAGGGCCGGCGTCGGCGACGAGATCGTGACCCGCCAGAACAACCGATTGCTGACGACAGGCAGGAGCTGGGTGAAGAACGGCGACCGCTTAGTCGTCGCCGCGACCAACCCCGATGGATCCATGGCCGTGCGCCGCGTCTCCGGTGGCACCGAGGTGATGCTGCCGGCGGACTACGTCGCCAAGCACGTCGAGCTCGGCTACGCGACGACCAGCTACCGCAGCCAAGGCCGCACGGTCGACACGACGCACTCGCTGGTGTCGCCGACCACGACCCGCGAGATGCTGTACGTCGTCGCGACGCGCGGGCGCGAGTCAAACATGATCTATGACACCGCGTTTGATCCAGATCCCCCGACCGGCCACTACGGCACGGTCGCACTGCAGAGCGCGGGCGCCGTGCTCGCCGGCGTGTTCGCGAACGAGGGCGCGGACCTCTCCGCACACGAAACCCTCGAAAGAACGCAGCGCCAGGAAGAAGACTTCAGCGTCCTCGCCGCCGAGTACGAGACTCTCGCTCGCGTCGCTCAGCAGCAACGCTGGGACGAGTTGCTCGATCGGTCAGGACTCGGCTCCCGTCACCTCGAGCAGGTTCGCCAAAGCGCCGCCTACGGCCCACTGCTCGCAGCGCTTCGAGACGCGGAGTCGCGCGGTCTCGACGTGGAAGGTGTTTTCCCGAAACTCGTCATCGCCCGGGCGCTCGATGACGCCGAAGATCCTGCGGCGGTCATGCACGGCCGAGTGGATCGTTGGACCGAAGCAGCCAGCTCGAAGCGCCTGGCGGCATCGAACCTCATCGCAGGGCTCATCCCGCGCGCGGTCCGCGTCACCGACCCCGACATGGTTCGGGCCCTCGACGAGCGGGACCAGGCGATGCAGCGCCGTGCGCGAGACCTCGCCGTGCAGGCCGTCGAACGTGGGCAGGTATGGGTGCGACTGCTCGGTACGCTGCCCAATGATCCAGCCACGCGCGAGCGGTGGATGGTGGCCGTCTCGACCGTCGCCGCCTACCGGGACCGCTGGAACATCGACAACGACCACAAACCTCTCGGTTCCGACGGAGCGGTCAAGGCGATCGAGGGACTCAGCCATCGCAAGCGTGCCCAAGCGGCCATCCAGCGGGCGCTCAGCCTTTCCGAGGGTGGAGGCATTAGCAGTCCACAACCTATGGCCGCTCCCGTTGAGCCCAGTCAGGAGCGGTCCGAATCGATTGCGATGTAACCAGGCCCCCACGCGTTGACGTCGCGTTGACGCGCGAGCTGGACCACTGCCGACACTGCGACGAAGCCGAGTCGCATCAGGTGCGAGTCGAACTCCCGCCAGCCCTTCAGGCTGTCGACAAGGCGTCATAGAGCGATCTCAACCCCAGCTGTTCGTCCACCCGCGCCAGCGTGGTTCTGGCACCGTCCGGCGGCTCGGGCGACTAGTAGGAAGCCTCGGGCAACTTCATCAAGGTTGTACAGCCATCCTCATACCGTACAAGCGGATGAGCCGCGCGCACCCGAGTCACCGCCTCCTGGGCGCAGACTGCCGAGCGAGCAGGCAACATAGCGAGATGCGGATAACTCGAATCGCGGCACGCGGCATCCTCTCCTTCGAAGACCTCGACCTACCGTTCGACAAAAGACTTACCGTCATCGTTGGACCTAACGGCTCAGGGAAGAGCAATCTGGGCAAGATTCTTGAGCTTGGCCGACGCGCTGTCGAGAGCGCCGACCGAACTTCACCGCAGCTCGAGGAGATGCTCGCGACGTTTCTCGCAGGCCGCCGATCCGAACTTCCTGCAGATGGTCTCGAAGCGCGGGTTGGCTTTGAACTCAACAACGTCTTCGAACAATCACTCCTGGTTGCGTTTGTTCAGGCGTCTGCCGCGGCGGCGCTGGTCGGCAACAACGTTGGCTTCGACTCAACGACGATCGAAGGGTGGGTCGACAGACAGATTTCACTCAAGAAGTTATCCCCGTTGTTCCACGGTGATATTGTCGCTTCTCATCGCGGCACCCCTGACTCTCAATGGCAGGTGGCGATCGAGTTCGACATCCCGAGCCGCGGACGACGGCGACAGAAGTACCGCTGGGTACTCCGCGGTCCACTCGCTGATTCGATTGTCGCCGTGGACGATCTACACACACCAAATCTTTTCGGGCAACAGCTAGCAGATCGCTTACGTGGGCGCTCTCAGCCCCAGCAAGGGCCACCTGCCGCACCGGGAGGAGTATTCGCACTCTCGCGGCTCCTTCCGAGGGCTCGTACCAACGTCTTCTGTTCGTTGGACTTGGGCAGAACTCCCCCTCTGCAAGCGAGCAGGAAGTTCGCCGAGATGATTGGGATCAGTCCGCTCGGCGAGCCAGAGCCCATTCACCACTTCGGATTTGGACGAGTGATAGCGACTGTGTTGCGCTTGGGCTTGATCCAAACAAGTGACACGCTCCTAATCCCTGGCCAATCGTTCAGTTGGCAGACGACGGGACAACAGCTGCGTCGCGGTGCAGAAGGAAATCTCGCCGAAATGCTCCTGCTCCTGAAGAATGCGCCCTCGAGTCAGCGTGGCCGATACGACGAAGTGAGACGTCGTTTTTGGGAATTCACCAACGGCCGACAGATGGACGTCGTGGCGACTGCTGTCTCTCCTCCAGCCTCAGCAGATGGTGGCGACACACAGGGCCTCTACTTGAAGCCCCAGGTGTTCGTGAGTATTGATCCAACCGATGTCAACGATCTCGGTCCGATCGCACAGGTTCCGATTGAGTTCGCCGGCGCGGGGGCATCTGAAGCACTCCTACTCGCGAGCGTCCTCGGCTCACAAGCAACAGACACCGTGGCGTTGGACGAACCAGCCGTAGCGCTAAGTCCCACGCTGCAACGGCGCGTCAAGAATCACCTGCAGGCGAGCGCAGCCCAGTTCATCATCATCACGCACTCACCTTATTTCCTGCCTCTTGGAATCGACCAGAAGAACGTCCGAATCGTGCGACTAGAGCGCGAGACCGGATCAGCAACACATCCATGGGTGATTGACTGTCGCTCGCCAGCATGATGGGACCACTTCTCCGCCAGCAGCATGGGACCGGGTCCGGGTTTGTCTCAGCTTCGGCGTGGTGATGATGCCGAGATAGTTGGTTGCGGTCAAGCGCGCCGGCGGCGGCGCTGGCTGGGCTCGGTCTGATTGCCAGGTGAGGGCTTCTGGCGGCTCCGATAGCTCTCGCCCTCCAAGATGAGCTCGTAGGCCGAGGACTGCAATCGGTCGATGGCCGACTGAGCCAAGAGCGCGTCGGCCATCAGGGCCAGCCACTCGATCGGCTCTCTTTTCGAGGTCGTGACCGTGGCCGCCTGGCGGTGCCGCTCGACGATCAGCTCGTAGACATCAGCGGTGTCGGCGGCATCGAGAGGCTGCAGGCAGAAATCATCCAGGAGCAACAGATCGACCCGCAGCAGCTTTCGCATCTCGGCGTCGTGGCTGTTGTCGAGCCGGGAAGCCTTCAAGCGTTTGAACAACTGGTCGGCCCGTTCGAAGTGCACGCTGTAGCGACGCCTCACCGCGGCGTGGCCCAGAGCAGTGGCGAGGAACGTCTTTCCCACTCCGACCGGGCCGAGGATCAAGACGTTGTAGGCGGCCTCGACAAAGCGGAGCGAGACGAGCTCGTCGAAGATGGCCCGGTCATAGCTCACCGCGGCTGAGTCGTCCCAGTTCTCAAAGCGCATGGAGGCATCGAGACCTGCGGTCTTTGCCCGCAGGTCGGCCGAATGGGTGTCTCGTCGGGTGACCTCGTCGGACAACACGAGCTCCAAGAACTCGCCGTGTCCGAGTGAGCGGCTCTTGGCCAAGGCGAGGCGCTCGGGCAAGGTGGTGAGGCATTGTCCGAGCTTGACCTTTCGCAAGAGGGCCTTGAGCTCGGGGGTGATCGTCGGAGCGGGGGCGGTCATGCCGCACCACCGGGCCTGGTTGTGGCGAAGTGCGTCGCGTCACGGGCAAAGCGAGCCGGCCTTGTCATGATCGGGAGCGGTTCTTGGACCGGGTCGTTCTCCATGGCGCGCTCGATCATGCGGCCGATCAAGGGCACGCTCAATGCCTCGGCCTCGAGCGCCCGGGCACAGGCCGACTCGACGCGACCCGGGCCCCACTTCTTCACGAGTCCTAGAAGCGCGTAGACCTGGCGCATCTTGGTCCAAGGAAGCGGGTTGTCCAGCAATGCCTCGGCATAGGCGCCGATCGAGTCCCCGTGCCCGCGGGCGAGGTGCTTTAGGTGCTCGATGTCCCGGAGGGCATAGGTCGTCTTCTCCGCCGGCAGGTCGGCGGCATCGGTAACCCGCCCACCGGGCTTCTGGCGGGGGTGGACTTTCACGAGCTGGCCGCGGTGGAACACCCGCACCAGCTGGCGGTCGGCACGCACCTCCACCTTCTGGCCGATCAGGTTGCCCGGGATGGAGTAGAGCGCCTTTGCCACCTCGATGTGGTGGTCCCGGTGCACCTTGGCAGTTGCATAGATGGGGATGTCATAGGGAAGGACCGGAGCAGGGAGAAGACGGGCCTTTTCCTCGAGGGAGAACAGCTCGGCCGGACGGCACTGGGTCGTGCCGTGGGTGCGCATGCCCGCCCGGATGCGACACCAGGTCTCAACCCGGCGCTGGCCGTCGACTATGTCGATGAACTGCTCGCCTGAGAAGAACGAGTTGCGCACGAAGGGCACGACTCTTTCGACCCGGGGCTTGTCGGTGGGCTTTCTCACCCTGGCCGGGTCGATGAGAAAGCCACGGTCCTGGGCATACTCGACAAAGGCCTGGTTGAAGCTGGGCTCTAAGTTGTCCGCCTTAACGACGATGCTCGACATGTTGTCGGGGATGACGATCTTGAAGACCCCGCCGAAGAACCCCCAGGCCGCCTCGAAGCCGGAGATGACGACCTCTGTGGTCTGGCGGAAGCTGAGCCAGACATAGCAGTGCCTCGAGTAACACGCCGTGAAGATGAGCGCCCAGCACACCCGCTGTCGTCCTGTGGCCGGGTCGGGCAGAAGGCCCATTTTTCCGAAGTCGACCTGGAGCTCTGATCCCGGCTCGCCGTCTGCGACACGCACCGTCGTGCGCCTGTTGGCACGGCTGACGCCCAGGACCTCGAGGGCGTAACGGTGAAGCGTGCGCTCCGGCACGATGATGCCGCGACGCTCCAAGAGCTCATGGGCCTTCTTGACAGTGAGCTTGTCGCCGACGAGCCAGGCCTTCAGCTGGTCGTTGTTGGCCCTGATCACCTCCCAGGCCGAGCCGTGGCCGTCGGGGCGATGAGGACGGACCTGCTCGCAGATCTGGCCGATCAGCTCGTCGGTGATCTGGGCTTCGCCCTCATCTCGGACCACTCCGCAGGCACCAGCTGCCTCGAGGTATCGGCGGACGGTCTTTCTGTCCACCGAGGACAATCGCTCGATCGAGCGCAAGCCCTCACCCCGCAGCCACAGCCGCAGGACCTCACGAATCTCGAACACGTGAACCTCCCGGAATGACATCGCCACCTTCTTGGGCCGCTTTCGGTCTGGTGGCGAGTCCAACCTCAGCGACGCCGTCGCTGGTGGATGCTCCGGAGTGGTCCCATTACTGGCGAAAGGGTGGTCCCATGCTGCTGGCGAAACTCACCTCAAGGTGGTCCCATGTCGCTGGCGGGCGACAGATTGACTCGGCGCTGCTGGGGAAGCTGTCCAAGAAGCTGGTAGCAAAGGGCAATGAACTCATTCCTTTTGCCTGGAGGGTCGTTCTCTGCGAAGGCGAAACGGATGTGGAAGCCGTTCGATTGCTCGCCGAACGGATCCATCTTGACCTGGATTTCCTGAACATCGCTGTGATCGATTGCGGCAGCCGGGACAATTTGCCCGACTACATCGCGTTCTGTGGAGCGCTAGGCATCGCGTCTCTCGCCTTGATGGATGGAGACTCGTCCAAGGCTGCACGAGACGAGTCCGTCAGAGGAAACGCCCAAGCAGTTCGGGACGCTGTCAAGAAGGCTCCACGCGGAAAGCTCGTGGAGTTTTCCGAAGATATCGAGACGACGCTCGGTGTGAAAAAGCAGCGCGTGTCCTTGGTCCCGGCCGCTATTGCGATGCTGGACCTCGAAGGAACGTGCCCAGACGAAATCGTCGATCTCATCATGATGCTACGACAGCTTGCCCAATAGGAGCGGGCAGCAGGCCGTAGTTCTGCCGTCAGGCTAGGCGACCATCGCGGTAGCACTCCGCGCCGCTCTCGTATTGACGTCCCAGGACCTCTTTCACGGAGCCGTTCGCGATCCTGAACAGCTTGATGTCACACATCACTCCGCCTCCTCGACATCGATATTCACGCCAATGCCCTGCAGGGACTCGGCCAGCTCCATGAATTCGGCAAGCGCAACCTCGAGGTCCTCGACGATCTCGGCAGCAATTACCCCGGGCGGCGGAAGATTGTCGGTGTCTTCAAGGCTCTCGTCACGCAGCCAGAAGATGTCAAGGCTGGCCTTATCGCGGGCAATCAGCTCTTCGTAGGTGAACCGGCGGAACCGCTCGCTTTCCAGCCGTTTGCCTCGCTTGTCGGCCTGGTAGCACTCGACGAAGTCGTCGAGGTCGGCACGGGTGAGCGTGTTGGTCTTCAAGGTGAAGTGTTTGTTGGTTCGCAGGTCATATATCCACAGCTCTCTGGTCCAAGGAGTGTCGGAACCGGGCTTGCGGTCGAAGAACAACACGTTGGCCTTCACTCCCTGCGCGTAGAAGATCCCGGTCGGTAGGCGCAACAGGGTGTGAGCGTCGCACTCGTGCAGCAGCCGGCGACGAATAGTCTCGCCCGCCCCGCCCTCGAAGAGCACGTTGTCGGGAACGACCACTGCCGCGGTGCCTCCGACTTTCAACAAGGACTTGACATGCTGGACGAAATTGAGCTGCTTGTTGGATGTCGACGCCCAGAAGTCATCGCGGACCACGGTCAGGCTCTGGTGCTCAGCCTTGCCTTCGCTGTTCACGATCGTGACCGACGACTTCTTCCCGAACGGCGGATTGGTGAGCACCATGTCGAACCGCTCGCCCGGGTCAGCCCGTAGCGCATCGTCAACGTGGATGGGGCTGTGGGAGTCGGGACTCTCAATGCCGTGCAGCAAGAGATTCATGGCGCACAGCCGGGCGGTGTTGTCGACAATCTCCCACCCCGTGAAAAGCCCGGAGCGCAGGTGGCGCTTCTGATCGGGGTCGAGGTTCGGATTGTGGCAAAGGATGTAGTCGTAGGCGGCAAGGAAGAATCCTCCGGTGCCGCACGCCGGGTCTGATATCCGCATGTCGGGGCTCGGCTGCATCACGTCGACAATCGCCGCGATCAGCGCTCGTGGCGTGAAGTACTGCCCCGCGCCCGACTTGGTGTCGGCCGCGTTCTTCTCCAACAGGCCCTCGTAGGCGTCGCCCTTCACATCCGCGTCGAGGCTCATCCATTGCTCATTGCCGATCAGGTCTTTGATGAGACGTTCCAGTTTGGCCGGGTCCTGGATGCGGTTCTGTGCCTTTCGGAAGATGACCCCGAGCATGTCGTCGCCCTTGCCGAGCTGACTGAGGATGGCGATGTAGTGCGCCTCCAGACTCTCGCCCTTCAGATCTAACAAGGAGGGCCAGTCGTAGCCCTCTGGCACGATCCCCTCGATGTCGTATCGGCGCTGTTCGTCGGCCATCTTCAGGAACAGGAGGTAGGTGAGTTGCTCCACGTAGTCGCCGTACGACAGCCCGTCATCCCGAAGGATGTTGCAGTAGTTCCACAACTTGTCGACGATCACCTTGGCGTCACTCACGATACCTTCCTCTCGTCTTCGTCGGGGTCGCCGAGAGCCGTTCTGCTCTCATCCGGCCAAGTAACACCGATGCCGGCTCTTCATCCGGGTCCTGCGGGACGAGCTGACCGGAGAAGGCCGCGGCGAGGATCGAACGGCGGAGCGCTTGAGCACGAGAGGCTGAACGGACGAACGCTGCAGAGAGGACTTCAACAAAGGATTCCTGTGAGCCGATCTGATCGAGGAATCGATGTTGGTCAGCCACCGGAGGCACCGGAATCTCGAGTGTACGAAGATCCTCCTGTGGGAAGTGGCCAATGGCCACTCCCGACAGGTGTTGCTCCAGCCGCCGGGTTTCCGCGAGGTACCTCAGGTACTGGACAAGGAACTCGGGCACGAGTTCGTCGCCTGTTCTGACGCGATGCAGAGCCTTCTGATAACAGCACTCCTGCAACTCGCCGCGCCAGATTGCAGTCCGGCCGACGCCAGCTCCACCCTCACAGATCAGAACGTCGCCCTCGACGAGCCTGAATCTGTCGCGTTCCGCGTCCGAGAAGTCCATTACCGCGACTTCGGAGAGATCGACCGATCCCCAACGGACGTTCCGGTTCCTCAGGTACGGAGTCGACCCGGTACCGGTTCTCGACTTTGCTGAGAGCATCTTGCCCAGCTGGGTGTGAGCAACCGAACCCAGCGGTCTTCGGGGCCATGGTTGGCGAAATGCTGTTGCCCGCGCCGATGCCGGGAGCCAATCGACTCTGGCTGCCGCAGATCGCAGTGCGACCTCGGCGGCATCGAGGCGGGAGAGATGCTCCTCGAACGCAGCGACAATCCGCTCTTGCTCAGCCGTGGGAGGGATTGCCAATTCGACACGTCGCGCGAGCGTCTGCGCCGAGATGCTCGCCTGGTTCACATGGTTTGTGATCAGGTGGCTCAGCTGGCCTGTCATCCAGAGAAAGTGAAGCTGCGCGGCCACGAAGGCCGGCACAACGCCGTACTCGGTGCGAACCCGAGTCATATGGTTTGAGAAGGCGAACTCACCTGAGTCCTGACGAAACAGTGCTGTCTTCCCTACAAGTACTGAGCTATTCGTGTTGTTGAAGAGGACGTCGCCCGGTGCGAGACGGCGCTCGTCGACCCCGGGGTCGACGTACTTGACCTCCTCGAGATTGATAGCGCCGAGACGGCTGACATTCATGGGCCGCAGGTGAGGGATCCCGGAGCCGACGGCGTTGTGCTTCCCACTCGCGAAGCCGCTACGCACATCGCAGGCGACGTCGCCAACGGGCGTCCACTCCCATCCCGGAGGTAGCGGCCTCATGCCGCTACAACCGCCGTTAGCTCGGCGAGCAGGCCATCGAGGTCGTTACCAAACAGCTGCCTCGCTTTCCCGAGTCCGCCGTGCTGGCTGAAGGGCGCATCGAGCAGCTCCCTAGGTTCGATGGAGAGGCTGGCAGCGAGGTGGTCTCGGATGAGATGGAGCCAATCGAGTTGCTCTTGGGTGAAGGAATGCCCGGCGTTCCGTTGTTGGAGTAGCCAAGCCTCGAAATGCCTTTCTACGTGCTCGGGGAAAGGGACGAGCTCGCGCTCGTTGCCAAGTGTGAAGCGCACGAGCGAAACGATGTTCGTGAGCACGGTCCCGGCAGACCCCCGGACCTTTGATGCGTCGAGGGTCTCGTAGGCCTCCCACAAACGCTCTGGCGTCCAGCGGTGGGGTGGGCGGCCAATAGCCTCGGCCAGTTCCTTGATGTCCCGGTACGTGAGGCGCTTGGCGTAGGGCCTGTTGTAGAGCACCTGAAGGGCGGTGATCTCGTCCTTGTGCTCGTCGATGTAAGCCCTGAACGAGGCGATCGTCTCCGCTGCCCGGGCTCGCGCGTCGACCGCGAACTCAGCGCGCGTCACCCGGTCGATGCTGATCTCGTCAATCACCTGGTCGAAACGGCGCTGGATATTGATGAGCTGCTCG
This sequence comes from Acidimicrobiales bacterium, assembly GCA_052148655.1. Taxonomy (GTDB): domain Bacteria; phylum Actinomycetota; class Acidimicrobiia; order Acidimicrobiales; family Bog-793; genus Fen-455. The sequence continues at coordinate 11,458 of JBKQHU010000021.1, read as the reverse complement.
CGCAATTCGGGGTTGGCGGCGATCGGCTGCACGGCCTGGTCAAACAATTCTGCCTTGGCGTTGGCTAGGTCGATGTCGGTCGGCTTGGAGCTGCCGGTCACGATCCGGGCCGCAGCGAGTTGGCGATCTGGGTCGATCGCCTCGATCAGTCCGTGCTCGATCGACTTGAGCGATTGACCGGCCACCTCGGCGAGCTTCTCGCGATCGGCGGGGGCGATCCGACTGTCGATTCGAGCCAAGCGGGATGCGAGGGTGGATACCAGGTCCTCGCTTACTTGACCGAGGGCGACCTGCTGAAGCAACCTCTCCAGCGACACACCCCGCTTGCGCTCGAGCGGCGTGGTTTCGATGAGCTTGGTCTCGGTAACGCCCACCGCGTCGACCAGAACGAACCGATCCTTGTGCGCCGCATCGGGCGTGACCACCTGGAGATCGCTATCGGGAATGGTCCGGACGCCACGCCCCTTCATCTGCTCGAAGTAGTTGCGCGATCGCACCATGCGCATGAAGACCACCATCTCGATGGGCTTCACGTCGGTACCCGTGGCGATCATGTCGACGGTGACTGCGATGCGCGGGTAGTAACTCGTGCGGAAGTCCTGCAGGAGCTGCTCGGGCTTGTTGCCGTCGGAGGACTTGTAGGTGATCTTGGCGATCACGTCGTTGCCCTTGCCCAACTCCTCACGGGCGATGCGCACGATGTCCTCGGCGTGGGAATCATCTTTGGCGAAGATCAGCGTCTTGGGGATGTGCCGCAGTCGCCCGTGCTGGTCGAGCTCGCGATCGGGGAACATCGCTGGCAGGTTGTCGCGTAGCGCCCGGATGACCGTGCGGATCTGGTCCTTGGCGACGACCTTCTTGTCGAGCGCCTCAGCATCGTAGGTGAGGTCTTCGTCGACCTCCTCGAGACGCTCGGCACGGGTCTCGCGATCGCGAAACGTCGTCCAGTAACCCGCTTCGATCGTGGAACCCTCCTCACCGATGGCGGTGGAGAGTCGAAACACGTCGAAGTCGACGTTTACCCCGTCGGCGACAGCTTCGGGAAACCCATACTCCATCACGAGGTTCTGGTTGAAGAACCCGAAAGTCTGCTTGCCCGGCGTAGCCGTTAGCCCGATGAGAAAGGCGTCGAAGTACTCGAGGACCTGCCGCCAGACCCCGTAGATCGAGCGGTGGCACTCGTCGACGATGACCACGTCGAACATCTCGATGGGCAGCGCCGGGTTGTAGTCGACCTCGACTGGCCGCTCGGGGGCCAACTCGTAACCTGACTCCTCGTCGAGCTCTTCGGACAGCTCGGCTTCGCCGCGCAGAATCGAGTAGACGCGCTGGATCGTTCCGATACATACGCTCGCCACCGGATCAACCTCGTTGTGGGTCAGGTGCTGGACGTTGTACAACTCGGTGAACTTCCGTCCCGAACCGGGCACCTCGAACCCCTGAAACTCCTTGAGTGTTTGCTTGCCGAGGTTGGCCCGGTCAACCAAAAACAAGATTCGTTTCGCCTGAGCATGACGGATCAGCCGCTCGCTAATGTTCGCCGCCGCGAAGGTCTTGCCTGACCCGGTCGCCATCTGGATCAGCGCTCGCGAGTGATTGTCCTTGAGGGACATCTCCAGGTTCGTGATGGCCTCGAACTGTGCCTGACGGAGCTGGCCGTGGTCCTCGGTGACCTCGGGCATGTCGGGAATGCGAGCCCTTAGGGTGCCGCCCCCCTGGTTGATGTGGTCCTCGATCTGCCACTCGAGCGTCTCGGGCCGGTGAAACCAGAAGACACGGCGGGCGGTGGGCTCGGGGTCCATGCGACAGGTGAACCAGGTTTCGTCACCGGTCGACTCGTAGCCGTACTGCAAGCGCCCGTCGATCAGGAATGACGGCAGTGCCTCGGGGACGTTCGCCTGATACTTCACCGTCTGCCACTCGACACCTGACAGTGTCGTCCCCTTCTTCTTTGCCTCGATTACTCCGACCGCTTGGCGGTTCACAAACAGCACGTAATCAGCCGGGCCAGCGTTGGTAACCAACTCTCGCACTGCCACTCCTGTGCCGGCATGAAGGTTGACGGACCTGTAGTCCTGCACCTCCCAGCCAGCGGCGGCCAGCATGGCGTCGATGCGCTGCCGGGCCTTCTGTTCAGGGTATATGTAGGAGTCGTCCACCGGGTTCATGGGCCTCCGAGGCTCCGCACCACAGTACGTCATTGGCCCTGACAGTCGGCGTGAATCGGGACGCCCCGAATATCCTCCGAAGGCCTCGGGGCCGTTCGCGTACCCGTCTCTTGTCGCCACGACAGACGCGCCGGGCGATCAACCAGGCGGGGAACGGCCAAGATCGTCAGCAGTCGAGCGTGGCAGACCAGCAGGGACGAACACGATCCACTTGCCGACGCTCGCGTCCCAGTCCTGCCCGTACGGGCGAACGCCTACGACAGTGACGACCTCGTGGTTAGGCAGCCGCACGACGATACGCTGAGCGCCGTCTAACTCCCTCATCAGCTCACGATCAGTCGCCCCGTCGCTCTCGGGAACGATCTTGCCTTCAGCGTCCTGGCGGGCACCGAAGGCATTCACCCTGCGGATGCTCGGGGATTCCGCTACGAGTTCCAGTTGGGTCCCGACGCGTTCGACGGAAGCAATGCGATAACAGGGCGGCGCTGGAGGCCTCATCCATGAGACGAGGAGGAGGGCGTCGACCGGCTCTTGCTTCTGCAGCTCGCCCATAACCAAGCCCGACGCGTGGTCGCAGTATGCGCGAGCAAACGCTTCGACGCAGTCATCGCCTTCGGTCGTCGTGATCCTCGCGGCTTCTAACCCCAAGTCCTCCAGATGAGACCTGACACCCTTTGGCCTCGGGTTGACAATCTCAATGGGCACGTCGCTCGAAAGCAGCGCCTGAGAGAGCATGCCAGCGACCACCGTGTCGGCACGCGGGAGCGAGTAACCGACGATCCAGACTCGGGTAGCTCTCCGCAGCGACTCGAAGGCTAATTGCCAATGCCCTCCGGTCACGGGATTTCGGTAGTAGGTCGATTTCCCGGACAGGGGCGGCACTATGAACCGCTCCTTGCCAAAGACGTCGTTTGTCGGAGGGAAGCGGCTGCCCAGTGGCGGAGTGCCGAATCGAGTAAGCGTCTCGCTGCGATTGATCGTCGCACCTGTCGCATCTCCTGGTACCCAGTACCAATCAAGGGAACCGTGCAACTTGAGCAGCCGAAATGTCTTCGACGGTACAAATACGCCTCGCGAAGCGATGGCAGACGCAGTGCGGGGCGGCTGATCGTCGAGCACGTCAAGGCCCTCGACTCTCAACCAGTCAGGGTCCCAGAGATCGTGGGTCCTCACGGCCACCTCGATCATCGTGTCAAAGTTCAGGCTCACGACGGTTGCCCGTCGACAATGGACGGCGCTAAGGAGTTCATAGAGCCAGGGTGGTGCAGGCGCTTCGAATGCCAGCGTCTCGCGCTCGACGAGAACTGACGCGATCCCGTCCAACACTCGGGCGAACAAGGCTCGATTGCTGATGTTCTCAGGCTCACGAAGGTGCGGCTGATCCTCAGCAAGCGAAGAGAGCCACGTCTCGAACGTGCCATCTCTGAATCCTCGGGGAGGTATCCTCCTGTCACTTTGCGCGCCCGCTGCAGCCACGGCCAGATTGCCGAGTTCATCGCCTAGAGGGAGGGCATCCGAAATCGCGCGGGAGAAGCCGGCACCGACGATGATCACCTCCATTCAGGGCCTCTTTTCAAGTCGATCGCGGCAAGATCGGTCGCGGCAGCCGGAACTTCGGTTGTCGGGAGGGCGCCGCGGCGAGCCGTCTTGAAAACGCGGAGATCACGCGGTGGCCAGGTGACTCGTCTGGTTTCGATTAAAGCGCCGCTGTCATCGGACACGGTTCCTCCTCGATCGGCGTCAGCCGTCAGCCACGTTTTCGGACGCTACTCCCGGATGCGCGTGGGCGATTATCGGACTCAGCTGACGAGGGCGCGAGACTTGTGTGGTGGAGACCATCGGTCCTTCGAGCGAGGACGAGATGGTGGCTGCGTTCCTGCGGGCGGAGATCGAAGGGTCCCGCTACGAATCCCAGGTTACAACGCGCATGAGACAGCTCGGAGTAACGCAGACCATGGTCGAAGAGCCGGACCTGGCCAGTGACGCGGAAAACGAACTGAGGTCGAGGCTTCTCACGGCGTATCGAGGCTGGCGAGTTGATCGACTCCTTTTTGAGGGGTGGCCCAACGGACTTGTGTGGAGCCGGGCGGCGCTTGAACCGGCCGACGCCCCACACATTTGGTATGCGAATGCCCCGGAGTGGACGGAGCTCTCTCGTGGAACATGGAGGGCGGCTGAGGGTGCTAGGCGCGTCGCGGCGCGAGATCCCTCGCTAATCGGTTGGCGCCCCGAGACCCTTGAGGCGATCAAAGGCATCTGTGCCGCCATCGAAACCGGCAAGTCTTTTCCGCCCGTCATCGCTATTGGAGTGCCGAGCGGGCGAATCATCATGCTCGTGGAGGGGCACGCGCGAATGACCGCGTATCTGTCTGTTGGTCTGCCAGATCGACTTGAGATCCTCTACGGAGCCGCGCCCCTTACACAGCTACAACCTTGGGGGTGGTGCCCGCCGAGCCTGCGCTAGGCAATAGTGAAACAACGAGCCGAACAACTGCAGGCCTGACTGCTGAGCGAAGCCCGGCGGTACCGAATGAGATGGGGCGAACGGGATGGCCTCGCCGCTCTCGAACTCGGCGAGGACTGCGCGCATGCTCTCGGTGTCGGGGAAATCCCACCAGACCATGTCGCCGGGCTCCGGGGTGTTCGTCGCGCCGCCGCAGCCGCCTCCGCTTTCGGGAATCGGTGTCGCTCACCGGCGTCAGCTCCGTAGCGGCCCAGTCGACTCGACACCGACTGACACTCGACGAGATCTGCGGATCCGGGCGCACCGCGAGATCCCTCGCATCCCGCAGTTGTCTCGCGGTCGTCGCCGTTCACGCTTGTTCGTCAGCATGTGGATAGCTCGATGACGTGTCCTGCTTGTCAATGGTCAAGTTGCAGTCCCCGCTCATCCGTTCCGGTTCGCCGACGTTCGGCCGGTCGCCTTCCCAAGCTGAGATGCAGCCGTCGGTCGGTCCCCGAGGCTCATGCGACATCGCAGGGATCATCACTCGTTGCGCAGTGCTGCGCCGAGTCCTGCTCAGAGAGTTGTGAGGACTTCCCCTGTGCTGACTGGTAAAGGGCGTCTTCTCACGACTCACTACGAAACCGTCGCCAACCCATACATGCCGAGAAGACCAACTTCGCTGACGTCGATTCCTAGGTCGTTGTTCGCGCCCTGAAAGGTAGTTCCGTACGTGGACTGGAACCATTGGAGCACCGGCTGAAGCACCGCCCATGCGGCCTGTGCGCTACCACGATGAAGGGCGGTGTGGCAGGTCGGACAAAGAGGAACCATGTTCTGAGTGCGATCAAGGTTGATCTCGATGTCATCCTGGTTCGCCATCGGAACGATGTGGTGAACCTCCACGTACGGCTTGCCGTCCCGACCCTGAAACGAGCCACATGAGCCTTTGCCCACTACGCACTTGTGTCCAGTTAGACCCCGCACGTGCTCCGCGAGCTGGAGGGAACGCTGAAACGTAGAGCTAGAGCTCGAACCTGAGCCAGCTTCCATCGTGACGGGTCTGCGTGCGTTGAGCTCGTCGATCTCTCCCCTGGTTAGAGAAGCTGAAGTTGGCGGGGGTGTCGCTGCCGAGTTGTCCGCCACTCCCGGATACAGGAACGCGCGCGTGCTCCTGACCACAAGCATGTAATCGTCGAGCACGTGGTTGGAAACGAGGTTGTTGGCCCACTGGTCGGCCCTGGACGCCTGCGTACTCCGATTCAGTCCAGACTGTTCCGCATCGAAAATGTTGATGTCGAAATCCTCGAGTAGTTGTTGGGCTATCTGGGCCTTTGCGTCGGCTGCGGGAATCCCTTCTGGGTACCGCTCGACAAGCGCCCGGTAATAGGGCAGGAAGTACCACTGCTTTTCAGTGAGGAGCTTCTGCAGCTCCTGAGCGTTTGGAGCCATACGTGGACGATAGCGATGAGCGCCAAGCGCTGCCCAGGATCAGTGCAATGCGAATAGTGAGGCCTGGCGCGCTACGACGCGGCTCACGCCTACGTAGGGCTCCGTGATCCTCCGCACGACATCCTCCGGGCCAGCTACCAGGACGTATTCGAGGTTCCGAAGTCGGTTAACGGACCCCACCTTCTCCCCACTTGGGTTGTAGATCCCGATCTGGGCGCCGACGTAACGCTTCGAATCAAAGGCAAGCGTCTCCACGTAGCCATGAACCGAACACCACTCGACAAGCTCGTCTAGGGTGGCCCACGACTCATCGTTGTAAGACAGGATCACCACCCCGGCCCGCACCTGTTTAAGCACGTCGCGCAGCGCCAGTGGCATATCGCGCTTCTGGTTGAAGACGCTCTTGGTCGAGGGTTCTCTGGAGTCGATCCTCTTGCAGGCTACCCCGTAGTGCTCCGGAGCATCCCAGGCCACAAGAGTCTCCCAGACGTGGTAGTTCGTGAAGTAGCGATGCTGGTTGTAGGGAGGATCGAGGTAAGCCAAGTCGAACTCACCAAGCGAACCTACGAGCTGCGTGGCGTCCCCGCGAACGGCCCGGCCAGAACCGACGTAGAGCTCGGGCTTTCGGAGCTCGAGCGGATTGAACGAGCGCGGCGCCCACTCCTTGACGTAGGCCATCTGGAGGCCTGTGGTGGAGTCGACCCGGTCCGCGGCGTAGATGAGGCTGGTGAGCAGCAAGGGATAGAGCATTGAACCCTTGAAGTCGGTCTCAATTCGATCCCGAATGGCGTCGATCCGCTCCCCGTTGAAGGGCTGAAAGAACCGGGACTTCACGCAGAACGTCTCGGTGAAGTAGCCGGCATACCCTGGAAGGGCGTTGAGGAACTCGATTGCCTCTCGCAAGTCGTCCTTGTCCACCGCGCCGGCATCCGTAGCGACGTGGCACTGAGAAAAGACCTCGGAGTAGCGGGCAGTGTCGACGGCCGTCACGGTGGCACCCCGGCGCTTGAACTCCTGGGCAACCCGGGTGGTGCCAGTGAAGAGGTCCAGTGCCGTGCAAGCATCGCTTGAGGTCAGCATGTCACCGAGGACTGACACAAGCCGTCGTTTCGAGCCGATGTACTTGATGGGCACCCTTCGTCCTTCCGTCGAGTCAGAGACTGCCACGGAAGTGAAGCACGGAGGTGGATTGTTGAGCGAGCCCACAACCAGGGAGGATGGCCATCGACGCGATCCACACCGCCCACCACCAGGCACTACGCCCGCGTGTCCGTTCAGTCGGCAGTTTTGCGGCGCCGGCCCCCTCTTTCCCCGCCCAGGTGGTGGGCGCCGAGGGACTCGAACCTTGGTCCTTGAGCGGCACACCCCGAGCTATCGGAACTCCCTGCGACAAGCTGCGCCTTTGATGGCACGCTTGAAGAAGTTACCCCCGAGCACGCGCCGATGCTCACCCTCGACACAATCGTCCCGTGTGGCCGACCAGGCTGTGAGGTCCCGGCATCGGTCGTCGCCAAGGCGACCGGTTACTCGCTCGGTACCACCGCTGCACGCGCCGCGCTCGCACGCACCGACTAGGCGCACTACGCAGCTCTCAAGTCGTCCGGCACGACGTGAGCTCGAAAGCTCCGGCAGCCGTGACGAGTCCGTGCACGCAAGAGTCGCGTGTTCGCGAATACGCGGTTTATCGATTACGCGTCGTCACCGGTAGAATCGCGCGGCGGATGCTGGTCGCGAAGTCGGCCCCCTATCGCCTCGTCGACAGCGGGGCCGAAACGAATGAGACACCTACCACAGAGTGATCGTGGGTAACGGTCCCCTGGAGTGGAACGATTCCGCGGGTGTGCCAGAATCGGAGGAGCACATCGCCGCGCCACAGGGAGTCCACTCCATGACTGAGAAGACCGAACGGCCGAGCAACGACCAAGCTGCGCAGCAGGAACTAATCGAGACAGCGCGGTCGATGCCTGGCGTTGCAGAGGTGATGGATGTGTATGGTCAGCTCACGGCGTACACGCGGTACGTCGTCACGCACCCCAACCAAGTCCGCAACGCCACCGGGGGAAACGCCGGCTGAGATGCCAACCTGGGGCGAGCTTCTGGTCGAGCTGAGCGAGCCGGAAAACCGGCTCCCCAACGGCCTCCCCAACTGGGACGGCGTACGCCGGAAGTACCTCGTCGAGCTGTACGAGCTGACCAAACGCCCGACGATCCTCTATTACACGGATTGGTTCGGTAATCCGGGACCCGTCACCTCCATCACGCTTGAGGACATGCAGGCCATGATGGAGGTCTGCAAGGACCTTCCCGGCCCGTACCTCGACCTGATTTTGCACAGCCCCGGCGGAAGCCCCGAGGCAGCGGCCAGCATCGTCCGGTATCTCCGAAAGAAGTTCTCCGACATCCGGGTTTTCGTTCCGCTGGCGGCAATGTCGGCGGCCACGATGTGGGCGCTTGCCGCTAACCGCATCGTCATGGGCAAACACTCCCAGCTCGGCCCGATTGATCCGCAACTTGTTTCCGGTGCGTGGCAAGCCCCGGCGCGAGCCATCCTGCGCCAGTTCGCCCAAGCGAAGGAGGAGTGCAGGGACCCGGCGTTGCTTGGAGCGTGGATCCCCATCCTGCAGCAGTACGGTCCGGCGCTCATCGAACAATGCGGGGCAGCGGAAACGCTGGCGAAGAGGCTCGTGCAGGAGTGGTTGGAGCAATACATGTTCCAGCAGTACACGGACCGCGCCGAGCGTGCAGAGCGAGCTGCCAACTATTTCGCTGACTACGAAACGCACCAATCCCACGCTCTCGGCATCGATCGCGAAGATGCTCGCGCGCATGGCGTCATCGTCGACGACTTGGAATCCAGCCAGGAGCTGCAGGATGCAGTGCTCACCGTGCACCACGCCACCATGCACACGCTGCAAGGCCCTGCCGTCAAGATCGTCGAGAACCATCTCGGGCGCGCTTACGTGAAGGTGGCGCAGATGGTGGTCCAGATGCCAATGCCTGTGCCTGGTGCCGGCGGACCGCAGCTGCTCCCGCCGGAATCGGCGCCCGGTCCTTCCGCAGCACCGAGCCCGCGGTGATGACGCCGAGGGATTAAGTACAAGGCCGTGCACATCGTGGCAGTGTCGTCTCCCGATGAAATGATCTCCGTCTTTCTCAGGGCAGATCTGGACTCCTCGGAGGACAAAACAACAACACTTCGCAAAGCGCTGAGCAGACGGGACGTAAGCGCAGAGGTCCTCGACCCGGTTCGCGATGATCAAGCGGGTTCGTCCGGATCACCGGCGCTGCGCCAGTCCATTTTGATGGATTGTCATGGCCTCACCGTCGCAGGATTGTCACTGGAGACGATCGCATGGTCGTGGGCGCAGTTGGAGGACGACGATCCCTTGTTCCTCATGAACTACTGGCAGTTCGTCGAGTGGACGCATGGAACTTTGCGGCCGCGAGATGCCATCGAGGGATTCACGAGCAATCGTCATCTCGCTTCGATAATTGCACGCATAACAAGCGGTACAACCGTGCCGCCTTGCATCTGCGTTGCGACAGACGAGGGGAGCCCCGCAGTACTCCTGGACGGCAGTGGTCGCGCGACAGCGCTGGCCAACCTTGGGCGATACCCCACACCGATCGTGCTCGGAATCTCCCCCGGCGTAAGAAGCTGGAACTTCTATCCAGCCTCCGTGATTGCCGCGGAACGGAGGGACGAACGTACCAGTCGCGGTGGTCTTGAGTAGTCTGCATCGCAGTCGCGCTGATGGGAAAAAGAAGGTGCATCTCGTTCCCAAACTGACCCGCCAGTGGCCTTCACTGACGATTCGGACAGCGGCACGGTGACCTTCTCTCATCGGAGCCAGCTCCCTGTGCGGCCTGCTTCGGAAGAGGATGAGTGACACCCAGCTGGCATGATGTCAGTCAATGGGCGAAGACGGACAGACCAGGATACGTCTCACCGCGCAGGCGGTGGTGTTTGTGTTGAAGCGCCACGCCGCGCGGGCCGGGCTCGCCCCCGAACAGGCAGCAGGTCACTCGCTGTCGGCCGGCCTTGCGACCTCAGCGGCTGCTGCCGGCGTTCCCGAGCGCGTCATCGCCGAGCAGACGAGCCATTGGGGCGCGGCGATGCTTCGCCGGTACATGCCCGAGGGCTCACTCCTCCGTGAGAACGCCGCCGGCGCGACTGGACTGTAGGGGAGGGAAGTGGCCCAACTCATCAAGCGCACTACCGCGACCGGTGAGAACCGCTACGACGTGCGGACCCGCATCGCCGGCCGGGTGGTCACCCGAACCTTCAAGCGCCGCAAGGATGCCGACGTCTACGCGAATACGACGGAGGCCGACAAGCTGCGCGGTGTTGTGGTGGACCCGAGGCGAGCCCGCGTCACGCTGAAGGAGTACGCCAGCGAGTGGCTCGCGCATCGCCCCGACCTTGCGGTGCGGACCCGCGAACTTTACGGCTGGCTCCTCGATCGACATATCCTGCCTACCTTCGGTGACATGGCCCTTGCCGATCTCTCACCTTCGGCAGTACGCGCCTGGCACGCTGCGCTTGCTGTAGATCGCCCGACAACCGCGGCGAAGGCGTACCGGCTCCTCTCGTCGATCCTGCGCACCGCGCTCACCGACGAGGTCATTACACGGAATCCCTGCCAGGTGAAGGGCGCTGCCGTGGAGAGGGCACCCGAACGCCCCGTCGTCAGCACCGCCGAGGTCGAGGCTCTGGCCGAGGCCATGCCCGAGCACCTCCGGGTCGCGGTGCTGCTCGCCGCCTGGTGCCAGCTCCGCCGTGGTGAGCTGCTCGGGCTGCGCCGGCGAGACATAGACATACTGCGGGGCGCCGTCTCGATAGTCGTCACTCGGACGACGACGATGGCAGGCAAGACGGTGGAGAAGGAACCGAAGACCGACGCGGGTCGCCGGACGGTTGCGATCCCGGGGAACATCCTCCCAGTGCTCGAGGACCACCTCGCTCACTATGTCGCTCTCGAGCCTGACGCGCTGGTGCTCCCAGTGACCTCGCGCGCGCTTGGGATCGGATGGGATAAGGCCCGGCTCCGCAGCGGCCGCCCCGATCTCCGCTTGCACGACCTTCGGCACTCCGGACTCACCTGGGCCGCAGCCACCGGCGCCAGCGTCGCCGAACTGATGCGCCGTGGCGGTCACGCGAGTCCTGCCGCTGCTTTGCGCTACCAGCACGCTACCGAGGACCGCGACCGGGCCCTTGCTGATGCACTGGCAGAGCTCGCACCCGTGACGCGCATCCACCCGCGCGATGCACGCGCGATGGAAGGTTCGGACAGTGCCCCAGACGCAAAACCAGCCGGGGCATAAACCCCGGCTGATCAGGTCTTTCTTCTAGAGCGGGCGACGAGAATCGAACTCGCGTTCTCAGCTTGGGAAG
>JBKQHU010000020.1:0-10417 GCA_052148655.1 Acidimicrobiales bacterium | reverse complement strand
GCTTGGTCAACCGCGATCCCGAAGGGGTCGGACCCGACCGGTGGATGGGGGGCAAGCTTGACAGCGACTGGGCTCTTGTCGCAGCCGCTCATCTTCGCGGCGTCGCAGGTGGCGCCGTTGATCACGTACACGCTGTTACCGAGGTACGGAGGGGGCTCGTTGGGCCCGGTGTTGAAGACATTTGCCGCGTAGATCGTGTTAGTTGCCGGGTTGATGGCGAGCTCGAGAAACGAGTTGTTGGGCGCGTGCCCCGAACTACCAACGGCGACGGTCGCGGGCGTCTGGTCACAGCCGCCCCTGTTGGTGGCGTCGCAGGTCGCGCCGTTGAACACCGAGATGAGGTCGGGGCCGCTGGTGGTGATTGTGGCGACGTAGACGGTATTGGTGGCGGTGTTGACCGCGATGTCGTACGGGTTCCCGCCGGGGACTTTGAGCGTGGACATCGTGGCGCAGCCGGCCTGGCTGGTCGCGTTGCAGGTGCGGTCGTCGAACGCCGAGACCGTGCCAGCCGAGCCGGCGCCGTAGTTGGCCACGTACACGGTGTGCGTGGGTGCGTCGAGGGCAACCGCCGAAGGCTGCTCGCCGGCCGTGAGCGTCGGCGGTGTCTTGGTGCACCCGTCGGTCTGGAGGGCGTTGCATTTGCTGGTGTTGATCATCGCCACCAAGCGCAGAGGCCGCGTGGCGCCGTAGTCATTCACGTGCTCTTGAAACTGGCGTAAGGGACAGCGACAATCTTCCAAAGGCCCGCAACGGGCTGACATCCGCTCGACAGGAACTCCCACCCATCAGCTTGATCGAGCTCCCCGTTCTCAGGGTTCCATGGGCTCCCATCGAGGTCCAGTGCGCTCAGGTCTCCCGGTCCCACAGTGCCACACCAACTGTTACTTATCTGCTCCCCGAAAAATCGGGGCCCACTTCTCAAAGTGAGCCCGTGTCATGGGCGAGGCTCGCCACTCGCCTGATGCATTGCGACGCTCAGCTCGCTGGATTGACTCCTCCACGGGGACATCGAGGTAGTGCGGCTCGACTCCCACCCCAAAGCTCGCGCCCCAAGTCGTTACTCATCTCGTCGTGGCCGCCGGGGCAGCAGGTGCCACGGGTGCCGGCCATACAACCACGATGCTCGCGCTTGAGGAGGCACCGCGTGGAGGTCGTACTGGGGACGCGTACGACAACCTGCCTTGGCAAGGCCATCGCGTGCGCCGTCAGTGGCGCGGCAATCGCTGTTCGGCGACCTTTCACTGCAACCAGCTGACGAAGAAAGGTCAATGTCGCGGTGGAGGGCGCGGGCTCTCCACTCAGGGTTATCCCGGTTCGGGCGCCCGACGAGCCCGCGCGACCGCCAGGCAGGCGCGCCGTCTAGCCCGTAGCTCTGAGTCGACAGACGACTCGGGAAGCTGAGACGACCAGTCCGCCGAGAAAAGCTGCAAGCCTGCACGCGAAGGAAGCATGCTTTCACTCATGAACGAGGCTGTTCGCCGCTTCGCCGCCGCCACGGCGACAATGAGCCTTTTCGCATTGGTCGCCTGCGATTTGTGGATACGAGGTTTCCAGCTTTGGTGGGACCGACACTCGCTGACCGGCTCAGTCGCCACCAGCCTGTTGGTGCTAGCCGTGACCGCGCTGATCGTCGACGAGGTGGTTGCCGGTCGACAGCGCCGCGAGCACGCCCAGTCGGTTGCTGTCCAAGCGTTGATCGTGTACGGCCAAGCTCGTCGGGCATGGACGACGGTCATGACGATCGGCGACACTGCAGAAGGGTCCGCGAGCTCTCCACCTGAGGAGCTACGAACCCTGGCGAGCATGTTGCTGACAGCCGCGCCGGGATTGTTCGATGACCCCGTGACCCGCCGGTTTCTAGAGGAGGTCGAGCGATTCTCGGGATTGGTCTTAAGAATCGCTGTCGGGTCTCGAGGGCACCTGAGCGAGGACGACCGTGCTCAACTCGAGTCTGCACTGACTCAACTGCAAGCGGCTGTGGAGCCTCTGTTCGTGCGAATCCCGGACGCAGACCGCACCCTGCTTGAGGGTCCACCCTAGGCTCTCATCGTTTGACGAGACGAGGCTCGAGACTGCAGCCGTTCGCCCCGGGTGGCCCGTAGGTTGTCTGCACGCGCGCAAATAATCGGCAGGAAGCGCGACTGGCACACGAGCGCGTACCAAAACGTTGTGCCTGCGACGGTCTACGGTCATCGTCCCGGCTCAGCTTGGACACGTCCGGAGCGGATGGCTTCGAGAAACGACCCAAAGTCGCTGTCGTTCTGGTCGGCGTAGGCCAGGGCGAACGCAGCTACGGCTTCGTCGAAGGCCACGCTCGACCCCAAGTAACCCGAGAGGAGCGCTGGCTGGCCCGCTCGAGCATGGGCGCGGGCCAACGCTGCGCCGCAGAGCCGCCCATACAGGTCGAGGTCATCAGGGCGGGCGACTTCAAGGGGCACTGACCCTTTCATGTCACGCAGCTGGCGGACGTAGGTATCGAATCCGTCGGCGCACGCCCAACCCAAGAACGCATCGCTCGCCGCTTGCATGATCCGCTGGCCAACGACGACCCTCTTGCCTTGATTCCTATACCGAGTCCCGCCGACGTAGGGCGCCAATACGGAGGCCTGGGCCTCTTTGACCTGGAGGAAGAGAGGATCGAGATCCGCCTTACCGGCAAGCAGGGCTACAAAGCAGCGGGTGCCGACACTACCCACGCCTACGACCTTGAGCGCGGCATCGACAAACTCATAGCGATCCAACAACAGAGTGCGGTCCGGATCCAAAGTGGCCAGATAGGCCTTGACGAATCTCCGTGCCTGTTCCAGCTGAGCATCGCTGAGGCGGATTACCACTGGGGGGTCTTCCACGATCACCCGGCGGCCGTCGAGGACCGTGGTGAGCTTTGACAACGCTTGCGGACTCGTGCGTTGTCGGGCCTTGGCCACGCTCCGCTTGGCAAGAGTGCGGGCCGGTTTGTCAGGAGCGGCGGCGATAATCGACTCCACGTCAAGCCGGCAGTGCCACACCTCAAATGCGGAGAGTTCCGCCATCTTCGCCATCTCGGTGCGGTACTCCGCCGTGCAATCCAGTGCGGCTGTCACCCCGTCGCTGTCGTCGAGTCCAGCTGTTCTCGCCGCCACGACCAAACTGGCAGCCAGACGCTTGATATCCCACTCCCAAGGCCCGACCTGAGTCTCGTCGAAGTCGTTGAGGTCGAACACCTGATTGCGTTCGGGCGTGGCGAAGGTGCCGAAGTTGAGAAGGTGAGCGTCGCCACAAATCTGCAACCCGATCCCCGTTGATGGCGTCCGACATAGATCTGCCGCCATGATCGCGGGAGCGCCACGATAGAAGGCGAACGGCGATGCCATCATCCGACCGTTGCGAACTGGGATCAGATCGGGCAGGCGATTCGTGTTCGACCCTTCGAGGATGTCGAAGGGATCGGGACGATCGGGGGCCGGTCGCCAGCCACCATGACTCCGGCGAGGCACTCGAGAGCGCATCGTGCGGCCCGCCTCCACCATCTCAGCGCGAGTCCTCGGAGCCACGCTGAGAGGCGTCACCGTGGTGTCTGCCAGGGCTCGGTAGCCGGAAGGGGTAGTCCGGCCAATCGCTTCGCTTTCGCGGCGGGAAGTCCGAGCAGCCGGAGGCACGCTTCGGCGAGCTCGTTGACAGATGTCTCGTCGACTCGTGAAGGATCGCTCTCGTGCAGTCGCAGCAACCCAATGAGGCCGCCTGCGACGGCGCTGAGAGCGACACCCGCATCGCGTACGGTGAACTGCCCGGCGACTTGACCGGCTTGGATGTCCCGAAGGGCACGCGGAGCCAAGCCACCGGGAGCATCGAGCAGGTCCAGGCCGGCCCCGGTGATGAATCGACCGACGTCGGGATGCGTCCAGCCGAGCCAGGCCGATATCCGTAGCGAGTGTGAGAGGACCTCTGCAGGATCAGAGATCCCGACGCAGGCTCGGTCGAGGACTTGCGCCCAACGCTCGAGCACCTCATTCGACGCAGTTTCGAACAACTGTTCTTTACTCTCGAAGTGATTGTAAAACGATCCGAAACCGATGTCGGCAGCTTCGGTGATCTCCTGGACGCTCGCCCGTTCTCCCCGCCCCTCGGCGATCAGCCGGACGGCGGCATCCACGAGAGCCTGCCGTGTGCGGGCCTTCCGACGATCCAGTCGGTTGGTCGGGAGTGCCCCATTTGTTGACGTAGCGGTCACTGCCGTCTCTCCTTCTGGAATCGGTTGATCAGTTCTGATCTCATGCTACAAATGTGCCCCCTCTCCCATACGAGCCACCGGCGGCGCTTCAGCAGCGTCCGCCGGTGGCTTCGCCGGGGTCGGCCGCTCAAGCGGCGGCCTTCGTCTTGGCCGGCGGGACGAGGGTGTGCAACCTTGAGTTGGTCCGGCGCACCTCGATGCCGCGCACGAGCATCCCGCTGCCGGCGATCAGGTTGAAGAAGCCGAACAGCAGGGCAAGGGAGATGGCACCCATGCCGGGGTGGGCGAAGAGCACGACGCCGAGCGCCGCGGATACAAGACCGCCGAGGATGAACATGGCACGGGTGCCAGCCTGCTCGCCCTTGCGGAACGCAACGACGATCTCGACGATTCCCGTGACGATGGCCCAGCTAGCGACAACCAGCACGAGGACCAGGGCGGTGGGCACAGGCCAGGCGGCGGCGATCACGCCGGCGGCGATGTTGACAAGTCCGAGGAGCAGGTGGCCGAAGACAGGCCCGGCGGTACGGCTGCTGAACGCTTGCATCCCCTGCAAGCCGGCGGCGATGAAGGCGTAAACGGCAAACACGATGACGAGAGCCAGGACGGTGATCCCCGGCCAGGCGAGGGCCACAACCCCGATGCCGAGGGCGAGCAGGCCCCGAAGGATGAGGGAGGTGCTGAGTGACTTGAGCATGACGTTGCCTTTCATGAGTAGGTGAATGGGTGGTCAGTCGCTGCGGGCATGGAGTGCTCCCTACAGAACTGATGTCTGATCACAAGAGTGATTATGAGATCACCAAGCTGCATTGTCAAGGGGCGACGGATCGGCTGGCGCGTCGTTGAGCGCAGGGCTCGCCACCTTCGGGTTTCATCCTGCGCACCGGGGACGGGGAAACGCTGCCCGCAAAGTGGCGGAGCGCCCGCGACGTGCCGTACCCAGGCGCCCTTCACGACGCCACACCGACCCAGAACGCGCGACTCTGCCTACCTCGGATCGTGCGCCCAGCCGCGGGCCCGGGACGGCTCTGAGGAGTGGGTGATAACCGCCAGCCAGGCCTCGATGATCGGCGGGTCCAGGTTGGTCTCGAACTGAGCCGGCTCGATCGACTCCACCTCCCACCCTCACGGCATCCTCGAACGTTGGCTCAGGGAGTGCCATGAAGATACAAAGCCCCAACTCAGAGCTACCGGAGCTGACCCGCCGAACTGCCTGGACGACGGAGATGCGACTACGTATCAGAAGGTTGGGGATTCGAGTTCCTCCGAGCACGCTGCAAAGCTCCAGAACCTCGGTCTGGATTGCCTTGCTCCGTAGGCGTTCTTGCGCTGCCGGAGCACGCGCATCAGACGCGGCCGCGACTGCCTACAGGGCGAGATGCAGTCGCAGCGCTTCGTCGAGCAGCAAGAGAAGGTCGGGTGGAACTACACCAACTCGGGCCCCGACGCGCTCGACGTCCACCGACCTCACTTGCTCCGCCTGCGCCTTCGAGTCCCGTTGAAGTCCTGTCTTTGAGGCCGGCAGTAGCACCTGAAAAGGGAACACGCGTTCGGTGTGCGACGTCACTGGAACCATGGTGACCACTCCACGGCCGAGACGTTCTGCGGTGCTGTTCGCCCCGTCGTTGCTCACGATCACTGCGGGCCGACGCTTGTTGGCTTCGGAGCCTCGCACTGGGTCGAGGTCGAGGTCGACGAGACGAATCTCGCCCCGTCGCATCAGCTCAGTCCATCAGCGACGGTGGACTCCCAAACGTCTGCTTCGTCTCGCGACCACTCCCCAAAGGCATCCTCGTAAGCCGGGCCGAGCTCGGATGCTCGAAGCAACCGAACAGCCTTGTGCACCACAGCCGAGCGCGAGGCGAAGCCCTGGGAGTCGACGTAGGCATCCAAGAACACGACGTCCTCTTCGGGAAGACTGACGCTAACCTTCATACTTTAATGCTACTGTCAGTACGACGGCTGGAGTAACAAATCGTTCGGAGCGCGATCCCTGCCGATGGGGAGGCGGAGCGCCGGCTCAGCGACAGCAAGGTCCCTGAGTTCTCTTGCTACTGGTTTGCTACTCAACTGGGGGTCACCGGCAAGACTGGGAATGACGAGGTGGACTGGTCGCCCGACGCGAGCTGCCCTTATAGACGGGGTCAAGCTGGCTGGATGTCCGGGACCGACTACGGATCAAAAGGTTGGGAATTCGAGTTCCTCCGAGCGCGCTGAACGGAGCGGGTACGCTACGCGCGGGAGATGATCACTCGAGACCATGTGATCGACTGGGCCGCCACTTGGCGATCGTTCGCTGGCATCGACGTCGAGGGGCGCCCCGCGGATTGCGATCCACCGACTCTGGTGCTGGCAGGCGAACTCGACGCGTCGACGACTCCGGAGGTCATGTCTGGGATCGCCAAGCGGATTGCTGGCGCCCGCTATCAGCAATTGCCGGGTGCTCCACACTTGATGAGCCTCGAGCAACCCAGGCTTGTAACCGATGCGCTCGACGCGTTCCTGCCCTCCGGGTCTCACCTGCCCAAGGCGACCTGATGGGTGCGTTGAGGGAACGGATCAGGGCGGCCGTCAATAGGAAGAAGTACGTCGGCTCGACATCATCGGCCCCGTCAGTCGCCCAGCCGATCGGAGGCGTGCACGTGAGCGTTCCCCGAGCCGACCGATGACAACACCTGCCGAGAAGCCCGGGAGACCGCAGCTCGTCCAAGCAGCTGGCGCGGACGCGGGCGTCGACGCCGAATATGCCGCGGGGCTCTTAGGAGCTGGCTCGTTCTTCTGGCTCGACCTGTTTGGTGTCCCGCCGGAGCGGATGGCCGAGTTCTCGGCCGCGCTCGGGCTGAACGCCGATGCTGCACGGCATCTTGCGGACAGCGACCGAATGTCGGGCTTCACCGCCGCCGACGACGGTGTCCAGTGGGCGAGTTACGGCATGCGCGACAACGACCACCTGACACAGGTCCGCGCCGTGTTCACTAAGTCGTTCCTGGTCACCGCGCACGACCAGCCGTGCCTCGGATTGGACGATGCCCGGCGCCGGTACGAGGGGCTCCGGGACAGCGACCAGGACGACGGCCCGTTCGTCTCGTTCATGGTGCTCGATGCGCTGACCAACACGTTCGGGCCCGTCCTTTTTCGTCTGGACGCCCAGCTCGACCAGCTCGAGGCGTCCGTCCTCCAAGGACTGCCCATGCCCGGCTATTTTCTTCAGGTCCTTGAAGTCCGCCAGGTCCTTACGCCGATCATCAGGGCACTTGCGCCCTACCTGCGAGATCTCCTCAGCGTCCTGGGTGGTGTCGACCGGCTCCCTGGGATGCAGCCGAGCAGCCAGCAGTACTTCGAGTCCCACCGCAGCCACGTCGTGGCCCTGTTCGACGCTGCAAAGGACTCTCGCGACGAGACCCGGGACGCTTTGGAGGCTTTCACTTCGGCCACCTCAGACCGCCAAGGCCAGGTGATCAACTGGCTCACGATCGTGGCGGCGGTGTTCCTCCCGCTCACCTTCGTCACCAGTTACTTCGGGATGAACTTCTCAGCAATCACCGGTCTTCACGGGACGCTGACCTTTGTGATGCTGGGCATCGTCCTCCCGATCGGGCTCGTTCTCTGCACCGTTGTGCTGCTGCGTTTTCTCATCCGCCGGATGGGGGTCCAGCTCATCCCGTCTCGCGCTCCCCGTGCCACCCCCACCTCCTCGGTGACCGAGCCCAGCCTCCAAGGCTTGCGGAACCAACCGTCGTCGTCGACCGGCCGGGTTGGCTGACTGGGAGACCACCTCGCCAACAGACCCGTCCGTACTTGTGAGGACCTGATTTGGTGCTACCGGGTGGTGGAAGTCAATCGTCCTTCGCGAAGACAGCGATGTCGAGCTGCGCTCCGTCTCGGAGGAATAGAGGGATCCGCTCCAGCGGAGCGTTTGCGGTCACCGTCGCACCGCCGGGCTCGTGCGCTCGTGTCCAGACTTCTGTCCACCCCGTCCCGGCAGGCAAGTACACCGTCCGCTCGCTCGCATGCTGCTCGAGCACCGGAGCCACGAGCAGGTCGGGTCCGAACATGAACTGATCGCCCACCTCCCAGCACCTCTCGTCCTCCGGGAACCCGAGGAGCAGTGGCCGCATGACGGGCATGCCCGTCCTGCTCGTCTCTCTTGCCACGCCGTGCAGGTAAGGCCGCAGTCGCTCGCGAAGGAGGATGTAGCTCGTGAGGATCGAGCAAGCCTGCTCGCCGAAAGACCAGATCTCGTTCGGACCACCCGTCATGCCCGCGCCCATCGTGGCGTTGGGAAGGCGATCCCCATGGAGGCGGAACAGAGGACAGAATGCCCCGTACTCGAACCAGCGGACGAGAAGCTCCCTGTATTCCGGGTCGTCCGGGTCGCCCTTGAAGAACCCACCGATGTCGGCAGTCCACCACGGGATGCCACTCATGGCCATGTTGAGTCCTGCTCGTACCTGCACCCGGAATGACTCGAATGTCGACGGAGTGTCGCCCGACCAGATTGCGGCTCCATAGCGTTGGCTGCCTGCCCACCCGGAGCGGCATAGCAGGAGTACCTCGTCCTCGCCGCAGCCGAGCATGCCTTCGTAGAAGCCGCGGGCGTGCTCGCGAGGATAGAGGTTCGCAACCTCGAGACCCGGTCCTGCCGTGAAACTCAAACTAGCGGGGTAGCCGGGTTTCATCTCGGGCTCACAGGCGTCGAGCCAAAAGACGCGGATCCCTGCGTCGTAGTAGTTCTTGCGCACTTGCTCCCAGATGTAATCGCGGGCTGCGGGGTTCGTGGAGTCGTAGAAGGAGATCCCGATCCAGGAGTTCAAGCCGCGCTCCGGCCAGGTCGAGTGCACTGGGGCACTCTGCTCGCTTGCGATCAACAGGCCACGTTCCAACATCGGCTCGTAATTCGACGAAAGCGGGCTGAGACATGGCCAGACTGACACCATGAGCTCGGTGCCCATGGACCTGAGCTCGTTCACCATGGCAACGGGGTCGGGCCACTCGACGGGATCGAAGCTCCAGTCACCGAGGTGCTCCCAATGGAAGAAGTCGCTCACGATCACCGCCAAGGGGACCCCTCTTCGGTGGTACTCCCGGGCGACATTCAAGAGTTCCTCCTGGGTCCGGTAGCGAAGCTTGCTCTGCCAGAAACCGCTAGCCCAAGAAGGCAGGTCGGGTGCGTGCCCGGTGGCGTCTGAGTAGTGCGAGAGGATGTCCGCCGGCTTGTCGCCGGCGGTCACCCAGTAGTCGAGCTGGTAGGCGCTGTCGGACACCCAGCGGGTCCCGTTGTTGGCGAGCTCGACCCGCCCCACGGCTGGGGAATTCCAGAGGAAACCGTAGCCCCTGTTCGAGACCATGAAAGGAATCGAAACCTCTGCATTTCGCTGCACCAGGTCCATGACGAGTCCCTTTTGATCGAACTCACCGTGGAGATGTTGCCCGAGACCGTAAAGCTTCTCTCCCTCGTATGCCTTGAAACGCTGCTCTATGCGGTAGTGCCCATTGCCATTCGCGAGGAACAGTCTGGGACCCGGCCACCAAAAGTGAGCCTTCTGCTCGGACAGCAGCTCGCGATCTTGGTCGGAGCGCGAAAAGCTGACCAAGCCCTCGGTGGAGATCTGAGCACTCAGCCTCCCGTTCACGAGGGTGTCGCCGGCTCCGCTCGCGCCGGCCGACGGGGCCGGGCGAGTCGCTGCCAGCGCGCCTGGGAGATCCTCAGCAATCTGGCCTTGACTGGCACGCACTCTTATCGAGTCTTCGCCCCAAGCCTCCAAGCGCAAGCGCTCGTGGCCCACGTTGTACTCAAGTGCCACTCCGGTGCCATCGATCATTCCGGTACCTTTCCAAATCTCGCCACCTGAGAGCAAGCTTTGAGCCCCCCGGCCCTGGGCCCGCCGAGTGCCGTGCGCCGCGCTTGCCACATGCTCCTATCGGCGCTCTTTCTCACTGAGTTCCTCCAGAGCGGAAGCATTTCGGTTCTTTCCCGCCCATTGCGAGCGGCTACTTCTTCGCGTGATCGGGTCGTCTCTAACGCGCCCACCGGCGTTCCGTCTTCGACTATGCGAACTGGGTCAGCCAGGGCTGGTTCACCGCGAACATGTCGTCGGTCAGGTTCCATATCTCCTCCAGGGAACAGACCGCGGCGGTGAGCGGGTCGAGGGCCATGGCCTGGTAGATGGCCTCCCGGTCGCGTTCGAGGTGACCCTTCACGACGAG
>JBKQHU010000019.1:0-10686 GCA_052148655.1 Acidimicrobiales bacterium | reverse complement strand
GCCCCGATTTCTGCTCGCCGCGCCGCTGAATCTGGTCATCCGAAAGACAGCGAATCGGCCCGTACCGCCTGGCACCGTGTCTCCCCGCGACCTCATCCCAACCGTGCACTACGACGCGCAGACCGTCATGGACGCTGCCAGCCCCCTGGCGCGTTTCGCTGGACTACATTGCGAGATCCTTCTGCTCGGCGGCTCCAAGAGTGCCCGGAACCTGACGGCATCGCTCGACGGCCTGAGCACGGTTCTGGTAGGTGCCAAGCGAGTGACACTTCGAGGCGTAGGCCACACGGCCGCTGATAACAGTCGCCAGCCGTCCCTCCTCGCGGCAGAGCTGCAAACGTTCTTCGCCTAGTTTGTGCGATCGTGAGTGCCGAAACGCTCGAACGTCCGCACCCGGCGGCGTCGCCGGCCTCCTGGCACCCCTGTGCCTAGAGTGTGATGGCCCGGACGGCCCCTTGCTTTGACGCCGATGCAAGCCGTCAGCACGGGTCCTAGACGTGCCCCGAGGTCGATCGGGTCGCTCACCCCTTCCTCGTGCCTCTCCGAAGAGGGACTGGTTGTCAAGGTCGATTGTTGTTGGCGGACATTTCCTCGTTGCGGTGGCCGGGCCGACTAGGCGGGGTGGTGGGGTCGGTTCTCATCTCTCTATCGCCTCCTCAAGGGAGGAAGAGGTCTGGTGGAGAACTCCCCAGCCGGTCCATCTCAGACGAGGGTCGTCAAGCGACCAGAGGCGTGGCGGGGGACCTTGCCGGAGCGAACGTCGAGCCCGTCTGGCGCATGGGCCAGACGGCCTCGGCGAGCTTGGAGGCCACTTCGATACGCGCGACCTTGGCGCCGCGGTGGCGCCCGAGGCGGGCCTTGGTCCTCTCGTAGTGGTCCTTGTAGACCGGATGACTCGACGCGTGCACAGCAGCCTCGATGAGTGCCCAGCGCAGATACTTCAGTCCGTTCCTTGCGATCGGACCGCGCAGATCCTTGTCGCCGGACTGGTAGACGCGCGGACAGAACCCGGTGTAGCCCATCAGTTCTTTCGGCGAGGAGAAGCGTGAGATGTCTTCGATCTCCGAGGCGATGGTGAACCCGAGGACCCAGGCGATGCCAGGAGCGGACTGCAGCAGGCTGACGTAGGGATGGTCCGCTCCGAGTGATTGCAGCTTTCTCGCAAGCGTCGATCTCAGAGTCGATATCGTCGAGAATCGAGAGTGCCGTGGCGTCTCGTCCAGGGGTCCGGGAGCCCATATCGCCGGCACGAGATCACGCCGGAGAGCTCGTCGAGGACCCACGCGTCGATCTTGTCGGTCTTGCAGGCCAGCGGTGCGAGTCCCTTCACCTTCTGCGCGTCGGCGATCTCGATGTCCCATCGCATGAGCTCGGGGCTGTCGTGGACAAAGCGCGCGCCTTTCATCGTCCGCCGAAGAGACCGCTGCCGGACGTCGGATGACGAGCCTTCCGTCATCGGTCACAACCGAACTCGCACACGCAGTCGGCTAACTGCGCGCCGCCGGTTCATAGGCTGCCTTTCCCTCCGCGCTCTTACTGAACTAAGGTGTAAAAAAAGTCGCCCGGTCGAGAGGTAGCCATGATGAAGCAGCGAATGACTGTGCGGGACGTACGCCGGGTCAATCGTGCCGCCGTGCTGCGACCGTTGTTCCTGAGCGGTCCGCTTAACCGTGTACTACTCGGAGAAATGACCGGTTTGAGCAGCGCCAGCGTGACCAACGTCGTGTCGGACCTCCTGAACGAGGGGCTGGTCATCGAGGCAGGCACGGAGGAGTCCGAGGGTGGCAGGCCCCGGGTTCTTCTGAAGGTGAATCCAGCCTTCGGGGTGGCCATCGGTGTTGACGTTGGCGAGACGGGCATACGGATCGAGGCGTTCGATCTCTCGATGCGAGAGATCGGCCGGGCTGTGCTCGTTGTCCACCCACAGGAGCACGATCCAGGAACTGTGATCGAACACATCGCCGGGGCGGTGACCGAGATGCTCGCGAGGCTCGACGGCAGCCACAGACGCGTCCTTGGGGTTGGGGTCGGTGTTCCTGGCGTCGTCGAATACGACGGCGAGTCCCTAGTTCATGCGCCGAACATCGGCTGGAACGGCGTTCCGCTCGCACGGATGCTGAGTGATGCGGTCGCACTCCCGACGCTCGTTGAAAACGGCGCCAAGTCCCAGGGGCAGGCTGAAATGTGGTTCGGTGCGGGGCGCGGCGCGCGATACGCGATCGTCGCTCTCATCGGCACGGGAGTGGGAGCTGCGATCTTCAGTGACGGCTCGCTCTACCGAGGCGCGGCCTCGAGCGCTGGCGAGTGGGGACATACCGCCATTGTTGCCGGTGGACGGCCGTGCCGATGCGGCGGACAGGGCTGCCTCGAGGCTTACGTCGGTGGTCCGGCACTCATTGAGCAGTGGGCAGAGGTGGACAAGCGAATTCGCGTTCCTGCCTCTTATGACGAGGAGGAATGGCTCGACAAACTCATCGCAGCGGGTTTGGCGAACCCTGTAGCAGCGGCTCTTCTCCAACAAACGGCCTTCTACCTCGGTGTGGCGGTCGCCAACCTGGTCAACCTGTTCAACCCCCAGCGCATCGTCGTCGGGGGATGGGCCGGCCTAAAGCTCGGTCGGAGCTTGCTCCCCCAGGTTCGTCAGGCTCTGACGTCCCAGGCGCTGGCCTACCCGGCGAGTCGCGTCTCAGTGGAGCTGGGTCAGCTCGGTCCCGACGCTGTTGCACTCGGGGCATCCACCCTCGTCATTGACCAGCTGTTAGCCGATGGGGGAGCGCTGAACGGTGTCCGTCATGCAGCCTCGTTGCAGGTCCGACATACCTCTTGACTTAGTTTGCTTGTTAAGGTAAGTTAAAAATAATCATCGGATTCCGGCGGTCGACGCCGGCCAATCAGTAAGGGGAACCCATGCGCAAACTGCGTCTGTCACGTATCGTCGTGACCCTAACGGTGTGTGCCGGGGCACTGGCTCTCGCCAGCTCTGGCGCGCTGGCGAGCACGACGGCGGCGCCGACATTAAGAATCGCCTTTGTGATGCCCTGTTCGACATGCGCCTCACGCTTCGAGGACCAGGACAAGCCCGATTTTATCGCAGCCGTTCATGCCCTCAATCCGGCGATCAAGGTAATCGCTGACAACGCCCAAGGAAGTGACGCTGCCCAGATTTCCCAGGTGGAGGACGCGCTGGTGAATGGGGCGAGCGTGATCGTCGTGTCACCGCTCGACCTGGCGACCGGCGTAGCAATTGTCTCCAAGGCGGCCAAGTACAACGTCCCGGTCATCGCCTACGACGGTCTTCTCACCGGTGCCAAGATCGCCTTCTATGTCTCGTTTGACAACACCTACGTTGGTGAACTTCAGGGCCAGTACCTCGTTAAGCACTTGGCGAAGGGCTCGACGGTCGTCATGATCAACGGTGACCAGACGAGCGCGACGGGGGTCGAGTTCAAGCAGGGCGCCCTCAAGGAACTTGAGCCCGCCTTCAAGTCCAAGGACCTGATCCTCGGCTACTCGGCCGACACGCCGCAATACAATCCCGCCACGGCCCAGACCGAGATGGAGCAAGCGCTTACGAAGCTGAACAACAATGTCCAAGGAGTGCTCTCCCCCAACGACGGCATCGCCGGGGGCGTGATCGCCGCCCTCTCGGCCCAGCACCTCGCCGGTAAGGTTCTCGTGACAGGTCAAGACGCCACGACCGCAGGCCTGCAGGACATTCTCGAAGGGACTCAGTCGATGAGCGTCTTCAAGCCGATCAAAGAAGAGGCGGCTGTAGCCGCGAAGGTGGCTGTCGGCCTTGCCGAGGGAAAGACGGGGATAGTCGCCCAAGTCGCGACGACCAAGGTCAGCAACAGTTACATGCAGGTGCCCTCGGTGCTGCTTCAGCCCCATGTCATCACGAAGGCCAATGTGTCGCTCGTTGTCAATGATGGCGCCGCTACCTGGAGAGAAATCTGCTCCGGAATCGCCGCCAAGCTCTGCCCAAAGCACTGATTTCCCGCGTAAATCGCGCCCGGTCGCTGTCATAACGCCGAAATGTCGAGTTCTCCGAGCAACAGTCCAACCCCTTTTCTGGAGCTCCGGGACATCTCCAAGCGTTATGGCAGCGTCTTGGCGCTGTCCGGAGTCAATCTTACGGTCGCCTCGGGGGAAGTTGTAGCGCTCGTCGGCGACAATGGGGCCGGCAAGTCGACCCTCGTGAAGGCGATCGCCGGAACGCATCGAGCTGAGGGGACGATCCTGATAGAGGGACGGGAGGTCAAGCTCACCAATCCGCACGCCGCCTACGCGATCGGCATCGCCACCGTCTACCAGGACTTGGCGCTGTGCGAGAACCTCGACGTGGTCGCCAACTTGTTCCTTGGTCGGGAGCTCGCGCGGCCGCCGCTCTTCGGCTACCTAAAACGGCTCAGTGTGCCGGAGATGGAACGAATGGCGAGCGACACGCTCAAATCGCTGTCGGTGCGGCTGCCTTCACTGCGACGCCCCGTTGCCCTCCTTTCCGGTGGGCAGCGGCAGGCCGTCGCCGTCGCGAAGGCTCTGCTCTGGGGTTCCAAACTCGTCACACTCGACGAGCCAACGGCGGCGCTCGGTTCCGAGCAGACCGCACAGGTACTCGAGCTCATTCGCCGGCTCGCCGACCAGGGACAGGCGGTGCTCTTCATCTCGCACAACCTGCAGGATGTCTTCGCCGTCGCTGACCGCATCTGCGTGCTGCGCCTCGGAACAAACGCCGGGACGTTCGAACGGCGGACAACGACGATGGACCAGGTCGTCGCCGCCATGACAGGCGGCCTCACCATGGCGGTCGGCCAGTGACCGAGCTTGCATCGAAAACTCCGCAGGTTGTCGAGAGCTCGGCCACGGCGGGCCCGCTTGGTCTGACGGGGTGGCGGGCACGCCTTGCCGCGAATCGTGGGACTGAGGCCGGGCCGCTCCCGGTCATCCTCGGCCTCGTCGTCGTGTGGATCTTCTTCCAGACCCAGAACTCCAATTTCCTTTCGTCCCGGAACCTGTCGAACCTTGTCCTGCAAATGGCTGTCACCGCGATCTTGTCGATCGCGGTGGTCCTCGTGCTGCTCGCCGGTGAGATCGACCTGTCGCTGGGTTCGGTCACCGGCGTCACATCAGCACTGCTCGGAGTTCTGCTAACAAACGACCACTGGTCGGCTGCCGCGGCGATCGCGACAACGCTCGTCCTCGGGCTCGGCATCGGCCTGCTTCAGGGCCTGGTCACGGTCTTTGTCGGCGTGCCCTCCTTCATCGTTACCTTGGGCGGGTTTCTCGCATGGGCAGGCCTGCAGCTCGCCCTCATCGGACCCGAAGGCGACCTGCCGGTGACGAACGGCACCGTGACGGCAATCGCGAATGACTATCTCGCTCCATGGGTCGCCTGGACCCTAGCCGGAGCAGTCATCGCCGTCATCGTAGCTCTCGAGGTGCTGCGCTACGCCTCGTGGCGACGGGTGCAGGTCAAGCCTCCGTCGGTTATTCAGACAGGGTTCAGGGTGGCGTCGGTTACGATTGGACTTCTCGCGGTGGTGGCCTATCTGAATGACAATTTCGGGGTCCCCTACCTTCTGGTTCTGCTGCTCGGGCTCGCCGCCGTTCTCGGTTGGGTGACTCGCCGGACGCTATTCGGGCGCTACATCTATGCAGTTGGTGGGAACATCGAGGCGAGTCGCCGAGCCGGCGTACCCGTGCCCACGGTACGCGTCGCTGTCCTTGGCCTGAGTGGGTTTCTCGGCGGGATCGCTGGCATCGTCAGCACGTCAAGCCTTTACGCCACATCCGCAGGTGTGGGTGGCAGCGTGCTGCTGCTTGAGGCGATCGCGGCTGCGGTAATCGGCGGGGTCAGTATGAGTGGGGGGCGAGGACGGATATACCAAGGCCTCCTCGGTGCTCTCTTGATCGCGAGCATCGTGAACGGTCTCGATCTGTTGGGCCAGGCAGCCTCAACAGAGGACATTGCAACCGGAGTGATCCTCGTTCTAGCAGTCTCCATCGACTCGTTCAACCGGCGACGGCGCGCGGCCTCCGGGGCGTGAGCACTCTGGTTGCACAGACCAACGGCTTCCTACAACACGAGAGTGAGGGAGAAGATGAAGCTTCCTGACGGCTTTCTTCTTGGCGTGGCGACGGCTGCGTACCAGATCGAAGGTGCGGCAGGCGAGGACGGGCGCGCGCCGTCCATCTGGGACACCTTTTGCCGCACACCTGGCAAGGTACATCACGGCGATACCGGTGACATCGCCTGTGACCACTACCACAGGATGGAGTCCGACCTCGATCTGCTTTCCGAGCTCGGAGTTGGCGCCTACCGTTTCTCGATTGCATGGCCGAGAGTTCTACCGGATGGTTCGGGTCGGGCCAACCAGAAGGGGATCGACTTCTACAGGCGTCTGCTCGATGGGCTGCACGCTCGTGGCATCACGCCGATGGCGACGCTGTACCACTGGGACCTTCCCCAGACGCTTGGCGACCGGGGAGGATGGCGCAACCGGGACACCGCGCAGCGTTTTGCCGAATACGTCGCCGTCGTCGCCGAAGCGCTTGGTGAGCAAGTCCCCTTTTGGGTCACGGTCAACGAGCCGTGGTGCTCGGCCTTCGTCGGCCACCTCGAGGGGCGCCACGCGCCTGGGGAGACCAGCCTTGAAGCTGCTATCCATGCCGCCCACCACCTCCTCCTCGCTCATGGACTAGGTGTCCAGGCCCTTCGTGCCGCCAATGTCAAGGGTTCGGTGGGTGTCACTCTCAACCTGTCTGACGTCACGGCAGTGAGTGACCAACCAGAGGACCTGAGCGCGGCTGCGCGGATCGACGGCAACGAAAACCGCTGGTTCCTAGACCCAATCTTCAAGGCGAGCTACCCGCCCGACATGACGAGCTGGTACGCAGCAAGCGTGGACCTCTCGCCCTTGCACGATTCCGACCTAGAGGTCATCGGAGTACCGATCGACTTCCTCGGTGTGAACTACTACGAACAGCACGTCGTAAAAGCCGACACCGGCGAGGCGATTCACGGGGCCGCCAAGCTTCGTCCGGTGCCTCCTGTCACTGACTCGGGCGTATCTGTGCGACCCCAAGGACTCGCGAAGGTCCTGCGACGCGTCGCCGGTGAGTACACCTCGCTCCCGTTGTACGTCACTGAGAACGGCGCCGCCTTCAACGACTACATCACACCTGAGGGACGCGTCGAGGATCCGGAGCGGGTCGACTACCTATCTCAGCACATCGACGCCGTGGGTCGGCATGTCTCCGACGGGGTTGACGTACGCGGCTATTTCGTCTGGTCGTTGTTCGACAACCTCGAATGGGCTGACGGATACTCGCGCCGGTTTGGCCTGATCTTCGTTGACTTCGGAACGCAGGAGCGGATCGTCAAGTCAAGTGGCCGGTGGTACAGGGACCTGATCGCATCACAGCACGAGAACAGCGCGACGGGTGTCGCGACCAACGCCACAGTTCGCCAGGACGGGAGACGTTACACCGCCTGACAAGGGGGGAGCGGCATTGTCGACCACGTGCCGCTCCGGAAATCGCAACAGGAAGGAGCTCAGAAGGTCAAGTTGCACCGAATTAGTTCATATCTTAGTACAAGCACTAAGAGAAAATGGAAGGAGCGATGGAATGTATATGCGCCCATCGAGTTGGAGTCACCGCTGGCGCGTCCTGGCGGCCGGTGCAATCGTTGCCGGAATGGCCGGGCTTGTGCCGATGCTCGCTGCTGCGCCAGCCCAAGCAGCGACCAGTCTGCAGGTGTGGCTCACGACCGCCAATGGCAGCAGCGCGCTGGCCCAGCAGTCGAACGTCACCCTGGGGCCTGTGAGCCACGGCTTGGTAAACGTCGAGGTCAACGACAGCCAGACCTACCAGACGATGGTTGGCTTTGGCGCGGCTTTTACAGATTCCTCCACATTCTTGATGGCGGAGCTGAAAAGCTACAGCAGTTCCGCCTACAACACGCTGATGCAGCAGCTCTTCAGCACTTCGAGCGGGATCGGGCTGCAGTTCTGGAGGTTGCCAATGACCTCGAGCGACTTCAACTCGACGAGCTCACCGTGGACCGATGACGACGCACAGGGACCGGCGAACAACCCCACCGAATACTTCGCGCTGACCGCTCAGGACACCGGCCACATCATTCCTGTGATCAAGGACGCGCTCGCGATCAACTCGAACCTCAAGATAGTGGCCAGTCCCTGGAGCGCGCCGGCATGGATGAAGTCGAACGGCTCGATGATCTGCAACACCGGAAGCGGGAATGGTACCTTGCTCTCCCAGTACGACCAGGCGTGGGCGGACTACTTCGTGAAGTGGATCGAGGCATACCAGGCTCAAGGGATCCCGATCTGGGGAATCTCACCGCAGAACGAGCCCCTGTACTGTCCCACCGACTATCCGGGCATGTCCTGGACTGAGTCGGCATACGCCAGCTGGGTGCACAGCTACTTGTTGCCCGACCTGTCGGCCAACGGCCTCAGTCCGGTCGTCCTCGGCTACGACCATAACTGGGACAACCCGAGCTTCCCGCAGGAGCTGCTCTCAGGCGCGACCGCGGGCGACTATCCAGCGATTGCCTGGCATTGCTACGACACCGACAGCGATCCGACCGTGATGGGCCAGCTGCACAACGCGTACCCGAGCGTGGATCAGTACGAGACAGAATGCTCCTCGGACACCCAGCCGACCGACATCATCAACTACAGCACCGTGCAGATGGCGCTCCTCTCGGCGCAGAACTGGGCCAAGGGTGCGATTCTGTGGAACGTGGCGCTCAATTCGAGCGACGGTCCCCACCTTGGCGGATGCACCGACTGCACGCCGGTCGTGACCGTCAATGCGACCACGAACGGCCAGGGCCAGGTCACGTCGGCGAGCGCGACCCTCGACAACAACTACTACCAGCTTGGCCAGCTCAGCGAGTTCGTGTTGCCTGGAGCGGTGCGGATCGGCTCCACGGTGAACGCTCACGGCATTGTCACCGGGGCTTTCAAGAACCCGAACGGTCAGGAGGTGCTCGTCGCGACGAATGCGAACAGCAGCTCCACGACCTTCGAAACAACCTGGAACGATCAGGGGTCGTTCTCCTACACGCTGGCCTCGCGAGCGACTGTTACCTTCGTCGGTACCGTCTCGGCGGCCCCAGTGCTCTCGAACACTCCATCTTCGGGCAACCTTTACAAGATCGTGAGCAGAACGAGCGGCAAGCCGTTCGGCGTCTACGGCGCGTCGACCTCCAACGGTGCCAAGATCGTCCAGTGGACCGACGATGGCGACCCGGACCAAGAATGGGCGCTCGACAACGCCGGCTCCGGCTACTACAACATTGTCGACGCCAACAGCCTGATGGCGCTCGACGATACGAACGGCTCGACGTCCAACGGGACCCAGATGCAACAGTGGTCGCTCAGCGGTACCGGCAACTCGGACCAGCAGTGGCAGATCTCCTCGCTCGGCAACGGCTACTACACGATCACGAGCCGGACGAGCGGACTCGATCTCGATCTGACCAGCGGGACGTTGGCCGACGGGACGGCGATCCAACAGTGGTCGGCCTCCTCGGGAGACTCCAACCAGGAGTGGCAGTTCGTCCCGGTCGCCAGTCTTACGCCTACAGCCGGCCACGTGTACAAGATGGTCAGCGCTGTGAGCGGCAAACCGATCGACGTGAGCGGGTCTTCGACCTCGAACGGGGCGCAGATCGTCGAGGAGACGAACAGTGGAGGCCTCTCCCAGGAGTGGGGGCTGCAGAGTGCCGGCTCGGGCTACTACAACATCATCGACGCTAACAGTGGGATGGCGCTTGATGACACCAATGGCTCCACATCGAACGGCACCATCATGCAACAATGGTCGATCAGCGGTACCGGAGACTCGAACCAGCAGTGGGAGATCTCCGCGGTCGGGAATGGGTACTACACCGTCACCTGTCGCACGAGCGGTCTCGTCCTCGACCTGACTAATGGCAATACATCCGATGGCACGCCGATTCAACAGTGGTCCGCGTACTCCGGCGACGCCAATCAGGAGTGGGAGTTCCTTCCCGTTAGCTGATCACTCGCGGGTCACCAGCTAACTTTCTATTCGCCCACCCCGCCCGGGCGGACTCTCGCTCGGGCAGGGTGGGGGTGTTTGCCATGGGAGGTTCGGCGCAGCCATACAATTGTGGGCAGAGAAGGGTGTAAGAGAGCGTGATATCAGTACCGTCACTGCGCCTGCTCCAGGAATGGCGCCTCGGCCACATTCCGCACGTGGTGTGTGGAATGGGACTGGGCATCGTGGGGCTGCAGCGGAAGTGCCGATTCACCTGGAGCCCCTATAGGTACTGGTCACTACCAGCCGGACGGTACATTCACGGCCTGGCAGCTTGGTTGGTTACGCGGATCGCGCCGGCGAACTCGTTCCAGACGGGGAGGGACGTCATCGGAATAATCTCGACAGATGCCCCTGTGCACGGCGAATCGATGACGTGCCCGCCGCCCACGTAGATCGCGACGTGGTGGACGAGTCCTCTTCCGCCAGGTCCGGCGAAGAAGAGCAAGTCACCCGGCTTAAGCTTGGCGAGCGGGATCGAGATGCCGGCGTGGCGCTGGTCGGCCGCGTCGCTGGGAAGGTACAGGCCGTAGCGGGCATAGAGCGAGTACACCAAGCCAGAGCAGTCGTAGCCGAAGCCGCTCGTCCCGC
>JBKQHU010000018.1:0-10105 GCA_052148655.1 Acidimicrobiales bacterium | reverse complement strand
GCCAGCCTGCACTCGCTTCTAGAGCGCGTCGACGAGCTGGAGATGGTGGTCGAGGGGCACGGGCACGGCCACGACATCCGTCCCTCCGAGTCCGGCGTATGGTCCGGGGAAGACTTCTCGATCTGAGGTCAAGGGCAGTTGCGACGGGCGATCGTCATGCGGCTAATCGAACCCCTGAGGCTTGGTAGCGTCTGCGTCATGCCTATAGCGGTGTCCTCCTTCGTGCTCGAGTCGTTCGATGAAGAGCCTCCCTTCATGGAGGATCCCGGCGTCCAGTACGCCCGTATCCGGATTGCGAAGACGTTCCGCGGTGACATCGAAGCGAAGAGCACGGTGGAGATGCTGTCGGTGCGCGCTGAGAACGGTGGCGCGGGCTACGTCGCAGTGGAACGGATATCGGGATCTGTGCACGGCCGGTCCGGGAGCTTCGCCCTACTGCACGTCGGGACGATGGCGGGCGAAAGCCAATGGGCCAGGTGGCCGGTCGTCCCGGGCTCAGGGACCGGGGAGCTCGCCCGGATATCGGGCGAGGGCCGAATTCAGATCTCTCACGACGGCGCCCACCAGCTGCACCTCGACTACGAACTTTTTTGATTCCCGGCGACGAGCGAGATGACGCTCAGATCTTCGATTGACGAGAAAGTGAGAGGAACAGGGATATGACGGACTCGCTGAGGGCGGAGACCGTCCGCCTAACGGGCCACGGTGATGAGGAGATAGAGGCCTACGTAGCCCAGCCGCTCGACGAGGGACGTTTCGGCAGCGTGGTGGTGATTCACCACATGCCCGGCTGGGACGAGGGAATGAAGGAGATCACACGCAAGTTCGCGGCGCACGGATATCTGGCCGTCTGCCCGAACCTCTACAGCCGGGAGGCACCGGGAGCCTCCCCTGACGACGCGGCGGCAGTTGTCCGAGCGCTGGGGGGAGTTCCCGATGATCGCCTGGTTGGCGATGTTCAAGGTGCGGCCCGGTATCTCACCTCGCTCGCGTCCTCGAACGGGCGCGTAGCCACAATCGGGTACTGCTCAGGCGGACGCCAGTCGTTCCTTGCCGCCTGCAGCCTTCCGCTCGACGCCGCGGTCGACTGCTACGGGGCTTTCGTCGTCGGGACTCCCCCTGAGGGGTACACACTCAAGGTGGGCCCGATCGTGCATCTGGCCAAGGACCTTTCCTGTCCCCTGCTCGGCTTGTTCGGTGCCGACGACCAGTACCCGTCACCCCAGCATGTCGCCGAGCTCGAGGAGGCCCTGCAACAGGCGGGCAAGACATATGAGTTCCACTCCTACGACGGGGCGGGCCACGCCTTCTTCGCGACCGACCGCCCGAGCTACCGCCCTGAGGCCGCCAAGGACGGCTGGCAGCGGATCTGGGAGTTCTTCGACCGGTACCTCCGCTCCTGAGGCCAGGCGGAGCGATGTGCACCTATCAGACCGCGAAGGTGGCTTTGAAGGGCTCGGGCAAGGGACCTGCAGGCTGGTTCCCGGTCTCCAGCGCCACGGTCTACTTCGATCACCCGGCACACTATTCAGCCGAGCACAGCCTGAACATCGATTTTCTCAATCTGGACGGCGGCGCCCTCTCCCGGGTCGCGGTGGAGCTCGACCCGGCTTCGGCGCGCCAGCTGGCGCGAACAATCCTGGAGACGCTTGAGGCTGCGCCGCAGCTCTGACCGCAACGGCCTGGCTCTGACTGTCCGCCGTAGCCGACGACTACGTTGAAACTCCTCGGAACCGAGCTTCTTGTGGCCACGCGGGGCGACGCCCGACGCGGTCCCGAAAGAGATGGGCGAGGCGGGTCGCCGCTTTCAGACGAGGGGTCACGGCGGTCTGCAACAAGAGCCCGGCGGCATTGCCAAGGTCTGGGTGTCGATGACCTTCAGCGGGGCTTGCGGGCGAGAAGCTCGCCGAGAGCCTTGTCCGGCACGGCGAGGTCACCTGTTCCCGTGCCGACCCGAAGGTCTGGCTTGAAGGTGCCGTGGAAGTCCGAGCCCCCTGTCGCGACGAGGTCGTGGCGCCGGGCCATCTCCGCGAGCCCGGCGCGTTCCTCGGCCGAGTAACGCCCGTAGTAGCACTCCATCCCACCGAGCCCGGCGGCGGAGAGCTCCAGCAGCACCCGGTCGAGCCCGGGTGGCTCGAGTCCGAGCGTAAGCGGATGGGCGAGAACCGCAACTGCCCCCGAGGCCCTTGCGGCGCTGATGAAGGTCGCAACGTCCGTGCGGGCCTTTGCGACGTAGCCGGCAGACCCCTTGGAGAGAAAACGATCGAAGGCGTCCTGGATGCTCACCGCCGCACCGTTGGCAACGAGGACGGCGGCGAAATGGGGCCTCCCGATGACAGAACTCCCGGCCGCCTCCGCCACCTCCTCGAAGGTGACCGGCAACCCGAGATCCCTGAGCCGCTGCACAAGCAGCTCGTTTCGGCGCGATCGGTTCAGCCGGAGGCGCTCGAGCTCCGACTGCAACGGACCCTCACCGGGCTCGACGAAATAGGCGAGGGTGTGCATCGTCCCCGGTTCGAACGAGCACGAGACCTCACAGCCCGGCACGAACCCGATACCGAGGCTCGCGGCGCGGGCCGCTGCCTGGGCGACGCCGGCGAGACCGTCGTGGTCCGTAAGCGCCATCGCCGTGCAACCGGCCTCTGACGCGAGCTCCACGACCCTCTCGGGCGTTTCCGAGCCGTCGGAGCACGTCGAGTGCAGGTGCAGGTCGATCACCGCGCCGAGCGTACCGGAGGTCGCTTTGGCGCCAGCAGATTCGACAGCCGTGGCCGCGCCCACAGCGGACGATCGTGCCCGTGGCGGACGTCCTAAGTTGTGGGACGACCAGGAGGTCGCGCGGATGGGAACGATGGCCATTCGAACCGAGGGGCTGTCGAAGCGGTATGGCGATGTCGACGCGCTCAAGGACCTAGACCTCGAGGTGGCTGAAGGCGAGGTCGTGGGCTACCTCGGTCCAAACGGGGCCGGCAAGACGACGACTATCCGCCTCCTGCTCGGGTTGATCCGCCCCACGGCCGGGCGCGCCGAGATCTTCGGGCTCGACTGCCAGCGCCAGGCCGTCGAAGCTCATCGGCGCCTGGCGTATGTTGCGGGTGAGGCCAGCCTGTGGCCGTCGCTGACAGGTGCCGAGACTCTCCACCTGCTCGGTCGCGTGCAGGGAAGAGTGGATGATGCCTATCGGGACGAGCTGATCAGGCGCTTCGATCTCGACTCCTCCAAGAAGGTCCGCGCTTATTCCAAGGGCAATCGGCAGAAACTGATCCTGGTGGGCGCCTTGATGACCCGACCTGAGCTGCTGTTGCTCGACGAGCCGACGAGCGGGCTCGACCCGTTGATGGAGCAGGCGTTTCGCCATTGTGTCCACGAGGCGCGCGAGCGGGACCAAACGGTCTTCCTCTCCTCGCACATCTTGAGCGAGGTCGAGGCCCTGTGCGATCGGATCGGGATCCTGCGCGAGGGCCGGCTTGTGGAGATGGGGACGCTTGCGGAGATGCGGCACCTCTCGGCCCTAAGCGTGGAGGCGACGTTCGAGGGTGCTGTCCCCGATGTCTCGCGCGTGCCCGGTGTGTCCTCGGTCGAAGTGGTGGGGCACCTTCTCCGCTGCCAGGTGCGAGGGACGATCGAGCCCCTGCTGCAGCTGCTCGCAGCCTCGGGCGCGCAGGAGCTGCTGAGCCGGGAGCCGTCGCTCGAGGAGCTGTTCCTCGCTCAATACGGAGGTGGCGAGAGCGCCGAAACCCCCGCTCATGCAAGCTGAGCTGGCGGCCGGGCTTCCCGCGGCGAAGGGCCGTTGGCCCGGGACGGTCGTAGCGCGCCAGACGACCCGTAAGGCGGTCCGCTCCGGAGTGCTCTGGGGCTATGTCTTCGGCCTGTACCTGGCCACTCAGGCGCTCGCGTACGCATCGAGCTACCAGACCGCCACCCAGCGGGCCGGTTTGGCCAAGGAGTTCGGATCGAATGCCGGGGTGAGCGCTCTTGTCGGTCCGGCCCACGACATCCAGACGGTCGCCGGCTTCACGGTTTGGAAGTGCCTGGCGGTGCTGGCCGTCGTCGGCGCCGTGTGGGGTTTGCTCACCGGGACGAGGTTGCTGCGCGGGGAGGAGGACGCCGGGCGGTGGGAGCTGCTGCTCGCCGGCCAGACCACCCGCCGGGCCGCCGCCGCCCAAGCACTGGTGGGCCTGGGTTGTGGCCTGGCGGCGTTGTGGGCCGTCACGGCAGTCATCACGGTTGTGGTCGGGCGTTCCTCGAAGGTCGACATCAGTCCTGCGGGAGCGCTTTTTCTTGCCGTTGCCGTCGTGGCGGCGGCGGCGATGTTCCTCGCCCTCGGGGCCCTTACGAGCCAGCTGGCGCCGACTCGCCGCCAGGCATCCGCCTACGCCAGCGCCGTTCTCGGCGCCAGCTACGCCCTGCGCATGGTCGCCGACTCGGGTACCGGCCTCGGCTGGCTCCGATGGGCGTCGCCACTCGGATGGGTCGAGGAGCTCCAACCGCTGACGGCTCCTCATCCCCTGGCGCTCTTGCCGATCGGTGGGCTCAGCGTCGCGTTGGCACTGTTCACGGTGCGTCTCGCAGGAGCGCGGGATCTCGGCGCGAGCACCTTCCCCGACCGCACGCGCTCGGTTCCGCATACGAAGCTCATGTTCGGTGTGCCGGGCTTGGACATTCGCTTGGCCCGGTCGGGCCTTCTGGGATGGGGCGTGGGCATCGCCGCGTACGGACTCCTGCTCGGGCTCGTGGCGAAGTCTGCCGGAAGCGCGATCGCAGCCTCGTCGAGCCTCACGAGAGCCTTCGCACGCCTCGGGGCGGTCGGAGCGGAGGCTTATCTCGGTGTGGCGTTCCTGCTCATGGCCGTGATGGTGGCACTCGTGGCCGCGGGGCAGATCAGCTCCACGAGGGGGGAGGAGGCCGAGGGAAGGCTCGACAACATTCTCGTACGGCCCGTCTCCCGCCCGTCGTGGCTGGCGTGGAGACTTTCTGTCGCGGCCTTCGCCATTCTCGTCGGAGGTCTGATTGCCGGCCTTTTCACCTGGCTCGGGGCGGCTAGCCAGCACAGCGGGATCAGCTTTGCCCACGTTTTCGACGCCGGGCTCAACGTAGTGCCTCCCGCGGCGTGTGTCCTCGGGGCGGGCACGCTCGTTCTCGGCGTCTGGCCTCGGGCCGCGACGGTCGCTACTTACGGTCTGGTCGTCTGGTCGTTTCTCGTCGAGCTCGTCGGCGGGGTGGTGGGACTGAACCACTGGGTGCTCGACGCCTCGGTGTTCCACCAGATGGCCGCTGCACCTGCCGTGAGCCCGGACTGGACCAGCGGCGGTGCGCTTGTAGCCCTCGGCGCCGCCGCCGCCCTCGTTGGCGGCATCGCTTTCAGGATCCGCGACCTTGTGAGCGCCTGACGCCGGGCCCCTAGGGCGCGAGCCCCTCAGCGATCACATTGCCCATTGCCTGATGCTCGACGAGGAAAGCGTCGTGGCCGACGATCGAGTCGATGACGCGAACTTCGTTTGCACTTCCGAGTAGTTCGGCGAGCTCCCATTGGAGCCGCAGCGGGTAGAGGCGGTCCGAGGAGATGCCGGCGACTGTGACCTCGGCCCGGACACGGGAGATGGCCTTTCTTGCTCCGCCGTAGCCCCGACCGAGGTCGTAGTGGTTCATGGCCTCGCTGAGGACCAGGTAGCTGTTCGCGTCGAAACGGCAGACGAGCTTGTCTCCCTGGTGGTCCAGGTATGACTCGACTGCGTAACGTCCGCCGGCGAGGGGTATCTCGTGCTCCTGGGCGTTGTTGGCGAAGCGCTGTTGCAGGTCCACCTCACTGCGGTAGCTCAGATGGCCGATCCCCCGGGCGATGGAGAGCCCGGCGACCGGTCCGTGGCCCGCCCCGTAGTAGTCGCCGTGACGGAAAGCCGGGTCGAGACGAATCACCTTGTTCTGTAGCGAGCAGAGGGCGATTTGCTCGGCGCTGGCGGCCGCGCCCGTGGCCACCACGACCGCCCGTTGGATGTTGTCGGGGAAGTCCACGGCCCACTGCAGGGCGCGCATCCCGCCCATGGAACCGCCGGTCACGGCGTACCAGGTGTCGATGCCGAGTTCGGAACTGAGAGCACGCTCGACGAGGACCTGGTCCTTCACGGTAACGACAGGGAACCGGGATCCGTAAGGTTTCCCGTCTTCCGCCCATGAGCTCGGACCGGTCGTGCCCTGGCAACCCCCGAGGACGTTAGGGCAGACGACGAAGTAGCGGTTCGTGTCGATCGGCGCGCCCGGGCCGACCAAAGGACCCCACCAGCCCGGGCTCGGGTGCCCAGGCTCGGCCGGCCCGCTCACGTGCGAGTCGCCGCTCAGGGCGTGAAGGACGAGGACAGCGTTTGAGGCGCGCGCGTTCAGCTCGCCCCAGGTCTCGTAGGCAACAGTGACCTCGTTCAGGTGCCCGCCAGCCTCGAGGTCGAGACCGGTCTTGTGGCCCTGTCCGCCCCCGAACAGCGACATGAACTTCCGCCGGCCGGGAGGGTCTCCAGGCCGCCAGGCCCCGGTGTCCGGGGCGTAGGTCATGACCGTGCCCAGTTCAGGCGCCCTTCGCAGCGCGGAAGCCCGAGTCCAGATCGGCCAGGATGTCGGCGAGGGTCTCGAGCCCGATGCACAGCCGGACGAGGTCGGGAGTGACTCCGGTCGTTGCTTGCTCCTGCTCGGTGAGCTGCGAGTGCGTGGTCGTCGCCGGGTGGATCGCAAGGCTGCGGACGTCGCCGACATTTGCGAGGTGGCTGAAGAGCTCCAGCCCCTCGATGAAGCGGCTGCCGGCTTCTTTGCCGCCCTTGATGCCGAATGTGAGTATCGCGCCGCCGCCTCTCGGCAGGTAGCGCACCTGCCGGGCATGCCAGGCGCTCGATTCGAGTCCGGGGTAGCTCACCCACTCGACCTCGTCGCGTGCTTCGAGCCATTTGGCCACCGCAAGGGCGTTGGCCACGTGGCGGTCCATCCGGACACTGAGCGTCTCGAGACCCTGGAGGAAGAGGAACGAGTTCAGCGGGGCGATAGCCGCACCGACATCGCGCAGGTACTGAAGGCGCGCCTTCAAGATGTACTGAGCTGGGCGGAGCGGCTCGGGCAGCTCGGAGAAGACAAGGCCGTGGTAGCTCGGGTCCGGTTCGGTGAAGTTGGGGAAACGACCGCTCTTCACGTAGTCGAATTTCCCGCCATCGACGATGACACCACCGATGGAGGTGCCATGGCCTCCGATGAACTTGGTCGCCGAGTACACCGCGATGTCAGCCCCGTGGAGGAACGGCTGACACAGATAAGGCGTGGCAACGGTGTTGTCGACCACGACGGGGATCCCGTGCTCGTGCGCTACCGTCGAAACAGTCTCGAAGTCGAGCACATCGCCCTTCGGGTTGCCGATGGTCTCGGCATAGAACGCCTTCGTGTTGGGCTGTATGGAGTTGCGCCACGCGTCCGGGTTGTCAGGATCGTCGACGAAGCTGACCTCGACACCGAGTTTTGGCAGGGTGTAGTGGAGCAGGTTGTACGTGCCGCCGTAAAGGGAGGCCGAGGAGACGATGTGCCCTCCGTTCTCTGCCAGGTTCAACAGGGCGATCGTTTCCGCCGCCTGACCGCTCCCCACTGCGAGCGCGCCGACTCCGCCGTCGAGTGCGGCCATGCGTTCCTCGAAGACAGCCTGTGTGGGGTTCATGATGCGGGTGTAGATATTGCCCAGCTCCGACAGGCCGAAGAGTGCCGCGGCGTGCGCCGTGTCCCGGAACACGTAGCTCGTCGTCTGGTAGATCGGCACGGCGCGGGCCCCCGTCGTGGGGTCGGCTACGGCTCCGGCGTGAATCTGGCGGGTCTCGAATCCCCAGTCGGCCATGTCCACGGTCTCCTTCTCATTGGGGCGCGTTTCAACGGATCCGGTGACCGCGCTTCGGAAAGCGCATGATAGCCCCGAATACTTGACCAGTCAAGTCATGATTAAGTCATTGGCATCCAGGTGCCATCAGGCGATCGAAACCCCATGGCTGCCATATGGCATCGTGGCGACATGGTGATCCGACCTGCCTACGCCTGCGATCGCGGCTGGATTTCGCGCACGTTGGCGCAGCGGTGGGGTTCGACGATGATCGTCACACGGGGCCGCTTTTGCGACGCGGCCTCGTTG
This sequence comes from Acidimicrobiales bacterium, assembly GCA_052148655.1. GTDB lineage: Bacteria > Actinomycetota > Acidimicrobiia > Acidimicrobiales > Bog-793 > Fen-455. The sequence continues at coordinate 1,962 of JBKQHU010000018.1, read as the reverse complement.
GCGGCCCTCGTCGCGGTGGAAACGACTAGTGAGCAGGCGCCTGAGCGAGTCGGGTTGATGACCTACCGGCTGGATCGGGGAGGGCTCGAGGTGGTCACGCTCGACGCCCTGAGGATTGGTGCCGGCATTGGCACCGCTCTTTTGTCCAACGGGGTCCGGATCGCACGCGACGCGGGAGCAGCCCGCGTCTGGCTGATCACGACGAACGACAATTTGCGCGCTATCAGCTTCTACGAACGGCTCGGATTCAGGGTCATCGCCGTTCACGAGGGAGCGGTTGACCTGGCGAGACTGCTCAAGCCATCCATTCCGCTCGTAGCCGAGAACGGCATCGAGCTTCACGACGAACTGGAGCTTGAGCTCACCGTTTAGGCCGATGCCGACACCTGGAAGAGTCAGCTCGACCTCCTCGGACACGACGACACCTGGCGCATATGACCCGCCGGTCGAGGCGCCGACACGTGCTTGCCTGGAACCGTTTACGATCTCATGAACACGCGCAGATCGCTGTGCGTGTCGGTGAGGCGTTTCGACCGTCCGGAGGGTCCTGTGCGCGTTGGTTCCATGATCGATGAACAAGCGAGGCGAGCGGCGCTGCCGAGGAAACTGTCCTTCCCTCCCATCTTGATCCTCGGTGGGCTGGTGCTTGCGGTGCTGGCGCTGCCCGTTGCAAGTGGAGCAGCGAGCCTCCACGAGACCGCGGGTGGGCGCAGTGCACAGACGGCTCAGCCCTCGCGCCTGCAGGTGGGCCAAGAGCTCTTCGACGGCTCGGCACTCGTCTCGCCCAGCGGTCGTTACCGGTTGGCCCTGCAGAGCGACGGGAATCTCGTACTCTACTGGGAGGGCCAACCTCTTTGGAACACTGGCACCAGAGGAGACGCCCCGGACCACCTCGTGATGCAGAACGACGGCAACCTGGTCCTCTATCAGGGGGTGGACGTGCTCTGGGACTCGAGGAGCGGAGGCGGGTCCCGTAGCAGCGCCTACTACATGAACCTTCAGAACGACGGCAGCGCGGTCATTTACTCACCGGCCGAGAAGCCGATCTGGACGACCAACACCGACATTCAACCCGGGCTGCAGTTCGGCGATGCCGGTTCTTCGGTCCTGAGGCTCCAAGAGATCCTCAACGGCCTCGGTTACTGGGTCGGACCGGCGAACGGCGTCTTCGGCGACTCGACACAGCAGGCCATCTGGGCGCTCCAGAAGGCCGCCGGGCTCAGCCGGGACGGTGTCGTCGGCACGCGGACCATCGCCGCGCTGGCGAGTGGGGTCACCCCGACCCCACGACCCGCATCCGGCAACCTGATAGAGGTGGATCTTGAGGACGATCTCCTCATGGTGATCCAGAACGGCAAGCTCGCGTACACGCTCAACACCTCGACCGGTGGTGGTTATACCTACACGGACAAAGGCGTGACGTCGGTGGCGATCACACCGAGGGGCGTTTTCCATATCTTCGGAGTTATCAACGGTCTCGACGTCGACTCGCTCGGCGCGCTATGGCGACCGAGGTTCTTCACAGAGTCGGGGATCGCGATCCACGGTGACTCGTATGTGCCGCCATATCCCGTCTCGCACGGCTGTGTCCGTGTGAGCGACGAGGCGATCAATTGGATCTGGGCCGACAACATTGCCCCGATCGGCGAGGAAGTCTGGGTCTTCTGAGTCTGATGCCGCGGAGGGTCGACCGGATTGCCGGGCGCCTCCTGACAACGGGATCACAGCCGCCGCAAGGTCACTGCGTGAAAGCTGCCGCAGCTCGTGTCGACGCCGCCACCGCCGTGCTGGCCGAGCCCGGCCTTAGGGTCCACCGAATGTTAGTACGCGCGATGTAAACTGGTTCAGTGGAGGCCAGTCGGGAAGAGCTCGCGCGATTTTTCTCGACCGTCCTTCCCCATCTGAACGAGGTGCAACGCCGAGTGGTCGCCGGTGCGATGGCCGTCGGCCTCGGCCGCGGCG
>JBKQHU010000017.1:0-70820 GCA_052148655.1 Acidimicrobiales bacterium | reverse complement strand
TTCATGATCGCCAGATCGAAGCTCGTCGCGTTGCTGCTCACGGGCGCCCTCGGTGTCGGCGTCGGCTTGGTGGGAATCGTGGGACCAGCGGCCGCCTCCGGCGCTGGCACCGCCTATGTCACTCCTGGCGCGGGTAATCCCGACACTGCGCTCACCTTGAACACCAACGGGTTCTGTCCGGCCGGAAATACGAACGCCGACGTCACGGTGTCCGGCACCGGGATCACCACGCACCCGATCATCTCGCCGAACTCCCCCCGACCGACGGCGGGGCCGACCGGTTACTCGCTCCAGCTCTCCCAGACGCTCAGTACCTTCGCCTCCGAGCAGAGCCCGCCGGCCACCTTGAGCGGGGTGTACACGTTCACCTTCAATTGCCTCCAGACCTCGACGTCCCTCAGCCCGGACGCGACCTTCACAGGCACCATCAAGTTCCAGGGCTCGGGCGACGGCAGCACGAACACTTACACCGCGACTGGCACAGGCACCGGCACGGGTACCCACCCGGTGTTCGTCCCGACGGTGTGGGGGACAGTTAAGGTCGGATCCACCGTCGACTGCGTCCAGGCGGTTGCCCACGCGACCGCCACGAGCTGGGCCTGGTACAAGAACGGCCACAAGATCGCCGGTGGGACGGGCTGGCAATACAAGATCCCGTCGTCACTTAAGGGCGAGACGCTGGCGTGCGAGCTCTCGGCCAAGAACAGTGCCGGTACCACCGCCGAGACCAGCACCGCGGTGAAGCCCCACGCTGCCGCCGCCCTTCGTTCCGGCATGTCCAGTCCGGCACCGGTGTTCGTCCCGGCGGTGTGGGGGACAGTGAAGGTCGGATCGACCGTCGACTGCGTCCAGGCGGTTGAGTACGCGACCGCCACGAGCTGGTCCTGGTACGAGAACGGCCACAAGATCGCCGGTGGGACGGGCTGGCAATACAAGATCCCGTCGTCACTTAAGGGCGAGACGCTGGCGTGCGAGCTCTCGGCCAAGAACAGTGCCGGCACCACGGCCGAGACCAGCGTGACTGTGAAGGTCACCGCTGCATGACCGCCAGCCAGGGTACCGAGGGCGCCGCTCAGGCACCGCTCATCGACCGGCCTGGTCCGGAGGCGGCGGTGGCGGACCGGGACGGCTGGCAGACAAACGCGGACCCGTCGGTCCCGCCCGCGCCATCGGTACCCGACGAGCAGGCTTTCACCCGCGATGGGCGACGAAGCACTTCGTTGGCACTCGTCGGCAAGTCGCTGCTGATCCTGTTGGGGCTGGCGCTCGGGTTCGTGCTCTGCATCACCGTGGTGGGCGGTCTGTACTTCCGGCGGGCGCAGACGGACGGGTATGCCGAGTTCCGGTCGCAGCTGGCTCTCGCCGAGGCACCGGTCGGACAGCTCGACTACGACGACCGGCCGGTCGTGGTAGGGGCGCCGATGGCGCTGCTTTCAATTCCGGCGTTGCACGTGCACGCTCTCGTCCGCGACGGGACGACGCCCGGGGTGTTGATCGAGGGCCCCGGGCTGGAGCGGGACACGGTCCTTCCCGGGCAGGTCGGAACCAGTGTGGTCTTCGGCCGGAGATGGACGTTCGGCGGCCCGTTCGGTGGTCTCGGCCAGTTACGGCCGAGGGACATGATCTCCGTCACCACTGGCCAGGGCACGACCCAGTTCCGAGTCGTCGACGTGCGCCTGGCGGGCGACCGGGTACCGGCCGGGCCGGCAGCCGGCCGCGGCCGGCTCGTCTTGGTCACCGCCCGGGGATCGCTCTGGCAGCCTTCGACAGCGCTGTGGGTGGACGCCGATACGGTGTCGGCCGGTCGGCCGGTTGGCCCGGTCGTGCCGGCGGCCAAGTTGGCGCCAACTGAGAAGCTCCTGGCGACGGACAACTCGGCCTGGGACTTCGTGTTGCTATGGGGCGCACTGCTGCTGTTGGCGGCCCTCCTGATCACCTGGTTGCGCAAGAGGTGGGCCGGCCCGCAACTGTGGGTGGCGGCCGTTCCGGTGATTCTCGTGATCGGGCTGGAGCTGGGGAATGAAGCAGCCCGGCTGCTGCCCAACCTGACGTGAGGGGTGAAATGAGCAATATCGCAGACCTGCAGGTCGCGCCCGCGCCGGAAATGGTTGGCACCGGTGCGACCTCGATGCTCGAAGCACGGGCCGTCTCGGCTTGGTTCCGTGAGCACAAGGTCCTCGAGCGCGTCTCGCTCACGATGGCGGCCGGCCGGGTGACGTCGTTAATCGGACCGTCCGGTTGCGGCAAGTCCACCTTCCTGCGGATCCTCAATCGGATGCACGAGCTGATACCGGGCGCGAGCCTGGCCGGCGAGGTCCTGCTCGACGGCGAAGACGTGTACGCACCCGAGCGCCGGGTGACCGAGGCGCGCCGGAAGATCGGCATGGTGTTCCAGAAGCCGAACCCGTTCCCCGCCATGTCCATCTACGACAACGTGGTCGCCGGGCTGCGACTCACCGGCACCAAGTTCAGCACGGCGGCCAAAGACCAGCTGGTTGAGGAGTGCTTGGTGAAAGCGGGGCTGTGGGCCGAGGTGAGGGACCGGCTGCGGCAAGCCGGCGGAGCGCTGTCCGGCGGTCAGCAGCAGCGGCTGTGCATCGCCCGCTCGTTGGCGATCCGACCGCGGGTGCTCTTGATGGACGAACCGTGCTCGGCGCTTGATCCCACGTCCACGAACCGGATCGAGGAGACCATCGCCGAACTTGTCTCCGAGGTGACCATCGTCATCGTGACTCACAACATGCAGCAGGCTGCCCGCGTCTCGCATCACTGCGCGTTCTTCCTCGCCGCACAGGGGACGCCCGGCGTCATCGTGGAGCAGGGGCCGACCCAGCAGATCTTCAACAGCCCCCGGGACGAGCGCACCGCGGACTACGTGCACGGCCGCTTCGGCTGACGCGTGGGCAGGAGAGGGTCGATCTGGCGACCCTCCGCTTTCAGGTGGACGCTCATACCGACTGAGCCACCTGTCCGCGGTGCGGTCGGTGGTCGAACGCGCCAGTGACATCTCAGGTCGAGACCGGACGGAGGGGCCAGATCATCGGACTTGTCCCATCGCCGCCACGAACCTCCTCTGCTCGAGCGCGCCGATCACAGCGCCGCCGGGCTCCAAGAATGCAAGTCAATCACTTCGGCTAACGTCACCATCTTCCTGGCCGATACCACTGCTCTGCTCTTTGATCCCTCGGAACCACAGGCGGTTGGCCGTTTCGCCAAGGATCGCCGCGCGTGCCTGCGCGTCTATTGCGATCTCCTGTTGAAAAATTCTCTGATGTTCGCCATACGTGATCTCTGGCATCCACAATTCGAGTGGAAAGCAGCTTCCCCATAAGGATCGCTCTGGACCATACATATCGATTATCTTCAGATATGTGTTGTGCATATCAGGAAATGGATAGCGCTCACAACTCAGCACAGGCAAGTCACACAGCTCGACATTTACATTTTCATGTCTGCTCAACCTGGCTAGTTCTCTAAGGGTCGCAACGCGATCTGTGCTTAAGTTCAGACAAAGCGAATGCTCGAGCACGGCTGGTACTGTCGGAAACTCCCGCAACAGATTATCCACGCCATCCGCGTTCTCCCGGCTTGCCAAGATGTTCACAACGATACCCAGGTCTGCCGCGGCAGCCCAAAGTCGTCTGACCGAGGCACGGTCCAATTGTCCGTCGGCCGATGGTCGGCTTCTCAGGCCGCGTACCCCATGTTCGAGAACAAGTTCCTTCAACAGCTGGGGACCGTCGGGGTTCTCGGGGTCAATCATGCAAATACCCGCGATCCAGTCGGGGTTCGCCTTGCTGACATCGCATACATAGCGGTTGTCAAAGCCGTAGAAAGTCGCCGTCTGAATCGCACATACTCGTGAGACTCCAGTCTTACGGCAAAGGTGGCGCAGGCGTTCTAGAGACCCAGTGCCACTTGGAGGTCGAAGGCATCCGGCACTCGGTCTGTACCTGTCCTCGTCCGCAGAATACAGGTGGACGTGGGAGTCAACTAGTATTGGCTTAGGCATCAGGGAGCACCTCAATAGCTCTTTCCAAAGTCACGTTTATATTGAAATAAAGGCGGGCTAGGCGCCCTATTTTGGTCCAAGAATGACGGCTCATGGTGGGTAGCGTATCGCGCCTGCCAAGGAGGTGGGCAGGGGCGAAGCCCGGCTGATCCCCTCGGCGGGCGCGGCATCGCTCCATGGGGCGTCACACGCGTAGCAAGAAGAAGACGCTGGAGTTGTCGACTTCAAAGGACTGGAGCTCCACGTCGAGGTGGGCGACAAGGGTGCGGAACTCGTCCTCGTGCACGGTCCCCGCAGTGAAGCCGTCCTTGCACACGATTACCCCATCGCGAGTGGCGGTCCGGTCAATCTCTCCGAGGACGACGTCCCGGACCAGCACGCGCCGGTCGACGTGGAAAGCAGAGATCCCGTTCTGGATGCGGACGACGCGGTCGAAGGACGCGGACGCGAACGCGAGGCGCCTCGCGTCGGCGCACACAAGGCGGCGGTTGTTAGCGTCACCAAGTTGCAGTCGGGCCAGTCGAAGGCTGGCCAGAGAATTGTCCGTGCCGACGGTCAAACGCGCGAAGCGGGCGAACGCAGGCGTCGTCCGCCCATAGCCGCAGCCGAGGTCCGGTACGATGTCATCACGGCGCAACCTCGCCACCACGAACTCGACTTCAGCGCGAAGGTACTGCTTCACCCGTGGCGTCGCCAGCTGATAGCACTGCTGTAGCCGCTCAGCGGCAAGGCGCTCCTTGTAATAGACCTCGTCTCTCATCGGGCAATGATCACACCGAACCAGGAATCGGGGCAGGGTGGTTGGTGGTTCGCCTGCATGGACTGGGACTCAGCTCAAGACCGGTGTCGGGTGCAGCCCAATCCGTTTTCAGCGCCGCCATAGCCGCTCACGGCAGGAATCGTCGACGGAAGCGACGGTGAGCACAGGCCCTCGCCAGGGCGCGGCGTACGGACCAGACAGTGCTGGCGCTGTTGTGGCGCTCACTTGAGATCATCAGAGAGTCTGGGGATTTCTGGCCTTATGCTTCGGCCGCCGCTTCGGCTGCCCGGTTCCCTGTCGCCTCACGGTCTTGCAGATCGCCGAGAGTGCCGAGGTAGCCGGTTGGTAGCCGGCGTCCCCTACGGAGTTCGGCGGGGAATCGCACGGCGCATGTGCCGACGCGGCCAGGCTTGCGGAGGTGGCTTGGGCAGGAGTATTCACGAGGGACCGCCGCCCGGAAACGACGACCAGCGCTTTTGGATCATGCTAGCCCGGCCAGGAAACCTCCATGCGAAGTCCGCCGAATCTGGTACTCGTCTCAACTCGCCATCGGCCTCCGGTGGAGCGAACAACTGAATCGGCGATCGCGAGTCCCAGCCCGTGACCACCAGCCTGATTGGCGCCGCGCCGGAACCGATCGAACAAGCGCTCACGTTCCGCGAGCGGAATGCCGGGACCGGTGTCTTCGACCGCGAACACGACCCGGGGACCGATCCGACCTACTTCGATGCGCACCGAGCCGCCCTCGCCCGCGTACTTGCAGGCGTTGTCCACGAGCACGGCCGCGAGACGGTCGATCCACTCTGTCGGTGCGGTGATCATGGCGGGACTCGTTCCAGCCCGTTCCAGCTGCAGATCCAGTGATCCCTTAACGGCGAGAGCCTGGAAGCGCTCGATACATTCCTCAGCGATTCTTGCGACATCAGTCGCACCTGAAGCGGGGGGTGGCGGGGCGGCGTCAAAGCGGGCCAACCACAACATGTCCTCGACGATCCGCTTCAAACGCTCGCTTTCCCGCGCTATTCGGTCCATCGTCGAAGGCTCCGGATCGCCCTCGAAACTCTGAGCCAGTGACAACTCGGCTTCGATCACACTCAAGGGTGTCCGCAACTCGTGGGAGGCGTCGGCCGTGAACTCCAGCTGACGGCGATGAGCAAGCTCGATGGGCTTTGCCGAACGGAGGCCGATGAGCAGCGACGCCAAGAAGATCGCGAGGAGAAGCACTGGCGCGGCGACGAGTTCCGAATTGACGAGGACGCTTTCGACGTGGGCCAGCTCGGTCAGGCTCTCACCGGCAACAAGGAGGCCGCCCCTGTAGCGAACCGACAAGAGGCGGTAGTCGGTACCCGCGATGTTCCTGGTGATCGATCCGGCACGCGCACTGGGCCAGGACAATGGCGGCAACGGTGGCGACGCGGCGTCTTTCTGGGCGAAGCGACTCTCAGGGCGAATTTCCCAGACGTAGATCGGCTCGCCGTAGATTCCGAGCCCGTATTGGATGCCGCCTCCCGGCGAGTCAGGCTCCTCGGTGGCAAGCGCGGGTGACCGGTGCCGGGCCGCCGCAAGGCGACTGTTCAGCTGGCGATCGACCTGGGCAACGAGGCGGTGTGCCACCAAGACATCGAGAATCGCGACCGCTCCCGCGTACACGACGATCACGATCAACGTGGCCGCCAAGGCCACCTTGAGTGAGGGCGCGAGATGGTCATTGACGGCCGCTCGTCGTCGTAGCCTCATGCGGGCACGAGGCGATAGCCGACGCCGCGGTTGGTATCAATTCGCACCCGGGCGCCGGAGAGCTTCGACCGGAGGTGGGCAACGTGGACGTCGATCGTGTTGGAGCCAACCGCGTCCGCCTCGTACTGCCAAACCTGTAGGGCTATCGAGCGCCTGGACACGACGCCAGGAGAGCGTTGCAGCAGGAGCTCGAGGATGCCGAGTTCGATCTGTGTGAGGCCGACCACGTTCCCTGATGCCTTAATGGTTCGCGTGGCCGGTTCGTAGACAAGGTCTCCCACCGACAACTGAGGTGGGTGCGCGTCCGAAGGTCTGCGCTGCAGTGCCCGCAGTCGTGCAAGAAGCTCGGGGAAGTCAAACGGCTTCACCATGTAGTCATCGGCGCCTTCGTCGAGGCCGAGCACCCGATCGGCGGGCATATCACGGGCCGTGAGCATCAGGACCGGTACACGGACGCCAGAACGGCGTAGGGACCGAAGGACATCGATCCCGCTCACGACCGGCATGCGCCAGTCGAGGATGGCGACCTCGTACTCATAGGACCGGAGGTAGGCGAGCGCGTCCGATCCGTCGGCGACGCCATCGACGACGTAGCCGGCTTTCTTCAGTCCCCGTTCCAGCACGGATCGGAGAGCTTCGTCGTCCTCGGCCAGGAGGATCCTCATGACGCTCCGTTATATCTGACAGGAGCTCGGCTCTGGATAGTCGAGAAACTGGACCCGCCGCAGCGTTGCGTCCCGGCTCGTGACAAGGCCGGCCGAGCAAAGCCGAACGACTGGCTTCCGGCTTCACGAAATCTTAAGGGAGCGTCCGTAATCTGCCCTTGATGTCCGATGTTCCAGCTGGCGCCGGGTTGCCGGGCCCTGACCTGTCCTCCACTAGACGGCGGTTCGGTCGCCGTGCAAGCAAGTCGCGCCGACCGCGTTGGCTCCGCAATCTCCTCAGGATATCGGTGGCACTCCTGGTGGTCGTCGTCGCTCTTGCCGGGGCCGAGATCGCCTTCGTGGCGTTCCGGCTCCACCAGGTCCACAAGGTGACGGTGCCTCAGCTCACCCCGCAGGCGACCTCGGGTCCTGATGTCGGCACCCAGACGTTCCTCCTCATCGGCTCGACATCGCGGTGTGTGCTGAACAACAAACAGACTTCCGCCTTCGGGAGTTGCGCGCAGGGTATTACCGGCGTCAACTCGGACGTGATCTTGCTATTGCGTGCCGACCAGCGGGCTCACTCCGTGTCCATCCTTTCCATCCCCCGAGACCTCGTCATGAACAACGTCCGCCCCGGGCAGTTCTTCAAGATCGATGCCGCCCTCGCTGATGGTCCCGGCCAGCTCGTCGCCGCCATCGAGCAGAACTTCGGGATCCCGATAAACCACTTTGTCGAACTCAACTTCGACAGCTTCCAAAACATCGTGAACGCCCTCGCCGGGATCAAGATGTACTTCCCCTACCGGGTTCGCGACGACAGCAGCGGGCTCCACATCCGAAGGACTGGTTGCGTGTACCTGAACGGTTTCGACGCTCTCGCCTTGGTCAGGGCGCGCAACTACTGGTATTTCAAAGATGGTCAGTGGATGGACGATGGCAGCGGCGACCTCGGGCGCATCATCCGGGTGCACGAGTTCCTTCGTGTGCTGGCCACCGCAGTTGCGAGCCACGGCCTTTCGAACCCGCTTACCGACGACTCGCTTCTCGGTGCTGTCGCCCCGGACCTCGAGATCGACTCGAGCTTGTCGCTTGGCGACATGGTCGATCTCCTGAGGGCCTTCCGTTCAACCAATATCGTCACAGTTCCCGAGCTGACGATGCCGAACATAGAGAACTTCGCGGACTACATGTACCAGGGCTACGATAATGGGTCGGTCGTGCTGCCGACCTACCCGCAGGACCAGCAGGCGATCGACGAATTCCTCGGGTTGAAGACTCCACCGGGCTCGGCGGTCGCGCCCGCCTCGTTCACGGTCTCTGTGAAGAACGGGTCAGGAATCGCAGGTCAGGCCACGACCACCGCCGATCAGCTCACATCGCTCGGGTTCCACGTCGTGGGCACCGGAAGTGCTACATCGGTCGGCCCGATTTCGGAGACGGTCGTCTACTACGCGAAGGGACACTTGCTCGATGCCGATCGGGTCGTCGAGGATCTCCAGGGAATCGTCGCCATGGCCGAGGGACCGACCGACGCCGGCGCAGATGTCACCGTGGTCACGGGCTCGGACTATTCCGTGCAGGACAACCACGGTTCCGCGCAGGGCACGACGGCAGCCGCTGTGGATCCGACCGCGACCACCGCGGTGGAGCTGATGTCAGCGAAGGTCGAGCTGACCTCGGCGAGCACTCTCGGCCCGCCGAGCCCAGCGATCCAACCTCTTCCTTCCTACGATCCGAGGGCCTGTGCGTCCGGATGAGGCACGCTTCGGCCTAGTGCCACCGATGAATCGATTCTTCGTAGCCGGTCCCGAGACCACCTTTCGCGGACTTGAGCTTCCAAGGTGCTTACGCGGCACGCCGCACGCGGCGGACTGACCACAGCAGCAAGCCGGCCGCTGGGTCCAGACTCCGTCCAGGTTGGTCGGTCATAGACCGGGATGCCTGCGTCAGTTTGCGCCTATGAGCGAGGTGCTCCACGTGGCGCCGGGCTCTGCCGCCGGCCGAGTTGGCGGATTCGTACGGCCCAGCTGGGTGGTTCCCCCGGGCGGGCACGCCCTGCGGACGTCTCCCCCAGGGCCAACGGAACATGAAGGTAAAATCGGGCGCCGTGCGGTGCAGGGGTGGTCTCGGAGGGTTCTTCGCGATCCTGGCGGGGGCAGTCGCGTTGACAGCGAGCGGCGTCGCTCCTCTTGTTACAAGCGTCTCGGCCTCGGTGCCTGGGTCGAAGCGCCCGGTGCCGGACTTCGGTAACCCGGCGGGCCATGCGCCCGTACCACCTGCCGGAGAAGCGGATGACGCCAACCACCCGGACCACGTCATCGGGACCGGCACACCGGCCAGCTGCACATCCGCCGCGGTCGTCAGGGCAGTCGCCAGCGGTGGCGTCATCACCTTCAACTGCGGTCCGGGCCCCGCGACCATAACGATGACCGCCACGGCCAAGGTCGTGAACACGAGCCACCGGATCGTGCTCGACGGCGGCGGGACGGTCACCCTCAACGGCGCCGGGAAGCGCCAGATCCTCTACTTGAACACTTGCGACAAGAGACAGCGGTGGACCACCTCGGACTGCTACGACCAGGAATGGCCTGAGCTCGTGGTACAGAACATGACCTTCGTGGACGGCACCTCCACTGTCAGCCAGTCCAAGGGCACGAGCTTCGGTGGCGGGGGAGGAGGCGCCATCTTCGACCTGGGCGGCCAGTTGAAGGTGGTCAACTCCCGGTTCATCGACAACCGCTGCTATCACGTCGGTCCGGACCTCGGCGGTGCCGCCGTCCGCGCCCTTGCCCAGTGGCGCGACAAGCCGGTTTACATCACCAGCGACACCTTCCGGGGCGGGCGGTGCTCCAACGGCGGTGCGCTCAGCAGCATCGGGGTGTCTTGGGTGGTGCTCAACAGCATCATGACCAATAACGACGCCATCGGCTACGGGGCGAACCCGGCCGCGCCAGGTGCCCCCGGCGGGGGCAGCGGTGGTGCCATCTACTGCGACGGTGACAGGTACTCGCTCGAGATCGAGGGCACGGTCATCCGCGACAATCATGCCCGTGAGGGCGGCGGTGCCATCTTCTTCGTCAGTGACGACAACACGGGCACGTTGAGCATCGAGAGCTCCACGTTGGACGACAACCCGAGCGCGGGCTTCTGGACGAGACCGTACCCCGGCATCTTCTTTCAGAGCCGCGGGCGCCCGAAGGTGGTCGACTCGACGATCAGCTGAGCGAGGCGGTGCCTTCACGTGCCGGCAATTGAACCGAGCCGCCATCTCGGTTTCGACCATGACGACGTACTCTTTCGCAGCGGGTTTGGAGCCGTACGAGTAGATCGTCGCGTCGACCGCCGTGTCCGCCGGCATCGATCAAATCCCGGCCACCGAAACCCTGACGCCCTCACCTCAATTCGCTTCGCGGGACCGTCCTTTTGCCCGCGGTGCCGGCTCGATTGGAGTGGCACTCAGGCCTGAGTGAGGCAGCGGAATGCATTGTCGCCGGTGAGGATCGACGTTAGAGTGCGGGCACTGTTCTCGAGGCACGCGGAACGCGACTCCCGCCGTGTCTCCGCCAAAGGGGGGCGACTGGCATGTACAAGGCAATCGTCGTCGGCACAGACGGTTCCGAACGGGCGTCGCTCGCCTACAGACACGCCCTCGAGCTTGCGAAGATGTCAGGGGCGAAGTTGCATGCAGTTCAGGTGGTTCACCTCGCGGTCAGGCCGGGAATCACCGACTTGAGCGGAGGCCAGCCCGAGATCGACAGGATGCAGGTGCACGCTCAGCGTACGGGCGCGGTGCTGCTCGCCGAGGCCGAACGCGAGGGCGTTTCAGTCGAAGTGCACAATCCCGGCGCAGCCGACGTGGCCGATGCCATTGTCGGCGTCGCCGAAGACGTCGGCGCTGACTTGATAGTGGTTGGAAACAGGGGCATGAGTAGCATGACGCGCTTCGTGCTCGGAAGCGTCCCGAACAAGATCTCGCATCGCGCCCGCTGCAACCTGCTGATCGTCAACACCGAAGCCACCTGACTTGGCCGTCGGCCAGTTCGCCAATCCCTCGAGCTTCCGAGCGCGGTTTCGAGGTGGCGGGACTGCGGTACCGGTGGTCGTTGTCTACGTGACGAGTAGCCCACCGTCGACGACGAGTTCGTGAGCGTTCACGCCGTTGTTGCGCAGGAGGAACTCCGTTGCGTCCGCGATCTCGGACATCGTCACGAGACGCCCGATGGGTGTACGCGCAATGTGGGGGTGGTTGGGCATATCTCGCCACTTGGGGCTGTCGCCGACGACACCCGGGTGCAGCGCATTGACGCGGTGGGGCGCGATCTCGACAGCGAGGGTCCTCATCAGGCCGCTCACACCTCCGTTGAAGGTTGAGACCATGGTCGAACCCGGGTAGGGCCGGTCCTTGGCGAGGCCGCCGAAGAGCACAACGGACGCTCCGGTCGAGAATTTCGGGTGGAGGACGCGGACGACCTCTGTGTATCCCACGAGCTTCACGGTCACCGACCTGACCGCCTGTCCTATGTCATAGTCGCGAAGGGTGTTCACAGCCTGCTCGATGGCTGTGATGACGAGATTGTCCACCGAAGTAATGCTCTTGAGGGCGTCCTCGATCGCCTCAGGACGGGCGAGGTCCAACGCAAGGCCTCTCGCGCCCGAACCGACCTCTCTCGCGACCGTTTCCGCTTTGCTTGCTTGCCTGCTGGTGATCACGACCTCGTCGCCGTGGCTCGCGAGCCGTTGCGCTATTACGAGTCCTATGCCGCTGCTCCCCCCGACGATCACTGAATGGCCCATCTTCTCTGTCCTCTTTCTCCCCAGTTGCCGCCCAGCTGAGACAGAGCCTATGGGAGCCCTGCGTTCAGCCTTGCAATCTCGGCGAAGGCGCTCCAGTCCTTGTCCCCAAGCCCTGTGGCGAGCGCGCTGAGAGTCCGGTCAAAGACGATCGCAGCGTAGGGAAGCGGTGATCGGACCGCCGCCGCGGCGAGAAGCATCAACTGCAGATCCTTGAGCCCGGTCGCCATCTCGAATCCAACCTCGTCGTAGGCGCGCCCGCCGATGCGTTCGAGATAGGCGGCGATGCCGGGATGACCCTGGAGCTCACGCAACATCTGCATCGCGATCTCGTGGTCCACTCCGGACTTCTCTGTGAAAGCGAGGAACTGGCCGAACAGTTCTGCGCTCGAGGCTACGTAGAAGTTGAAGGCGAGCTTGAGGCTGTTGGCCGTGCCTGGCGTTGCCCCGACGTGCACGATGCGAGCGCTGTATGCCTCGATGCACCGACGAGCGCGGTCGAGAACCCCGGCCGGACCACCCACGAGGCTCACGAGCTGACCTGCATGGGCCACGCTCGGACGACCGATCACCGGTGCCGCAAGGAACTGCTGTCCCTGCGAGCCGTGGAGGAGGGAGAGTTCGTCAGACAAGCCAGGCGAGACAGTGGATGTCGACACGTGGATCGCACCCGCCGCCATGCCTGCCACCAGCCCGTCATCAGCCGATACGACGGCGCGGACTGCCTCGTCGTTCAGCAGGCTGGATATGACGACGACCGCTCCGGCCGTCGCCTCCGCGGGACTGGCCACAGCCGTCGCGCCGGCCGCGACGAGAGGTGCAGCCTTCTCGGCTGTCCGGTTGAACACACGTACCCGCCGGCCGCTGCGCAACAAGCTGCGGACGATGCCCGCGCCGATGCGGCCGAGTCCGACAACCGCGACCGGCGGCTCCTCAGCTGTCGACACGTGCTCGGCTCCTCTCGGTTCGTCTTGGCGCTGCCGACGCTATCGGCTTGCTTGATTCGAGCGGCGTTGGAGACGTGATCGCCGGAGAGCAAATCGGCGCATGTGCCTCGTGGCCGCAAGGAGAGGGGCCAGCGGACCGGAAGGCACGATCCCACGGTGTGCTCGAGGCAGGAGAGCGCAGCCCGGTGTTGTGGCGTTGCGCAACCCGCCAGAACCGCTTTACGACAAACCCCCAATGGCCAATGCCGCGCTGTCGGGCCTCGCAGTGTCGTTGCGGGCAACTCGGCTCACGCCAGGGCGAAGGCACCGTACCCGACAACCCGTGTGGGATTGCCAACGGTGTCGGCCGAAGTGCCCAGATCCAACAGCTCAACTTCTATCTCACGCTTGAGCGCGAAGCTGAGCAAGCCGCGCAGCACGTGGGCCCCGCACGCATCGGCGGGGGACACGCCCTCCGGGTTACGAGAGACAATCACCGCCGCAGTTCGGTTGTCGAGGCGCCGTGTGGTCTCGCGGTCGTGGTAGTGACTCAAATCAGTGCTCACGACCACCAGGGTCTCCGGCCCACCCCAGACGCGCCCCAGCAGCTGGGCGACCGCGGCGGTCGACGCCGTCCCGATCAACAGGGGCAGCACTTGTACCGGGCCAAGGACGAACTGGATGAACGGCAGCTGAACCTCGAGGCTGTGCTCGGCGAGGTGCGCCAGCTCAAAGATCGATATGAGCCCGTCCGCGATGAGACCGTCTCGCGAGGCGCGGTCGACCTCGAGCACACCGAGCGGCGTGGCAAAGCCGTCGGCGCCTGACGCGGCGATGTCCTCCAATGCGACGGTGTGCGCCGGGCCGAGCACGACGACCCGCTGCAAGTGACCTCTGGCGGCGGCTACCCGGGCGTAGGCGCTGGCGGCGACTGGCCCGGAGTTGATGTAACCCGCATGGGGGACGACGATTGCCTTGGGAGCAGGTCCGCCTGACGCTTTGAAGCGAGCGGAGTTGAGTAGGCGGCGCAGCGTTTCGGCGAGGATCGTCGCATCCTCGGGATAGAAGGTACCCGCGACCGCCGGCTCACGTATGACGCAGGTCATGACGCGACCGGTGTCAGGTGCACTGCCAGGCGCCGAGCCCCCCAGGCTCCGGCTGCACCGTCGAACACACCCGCAAGTTGTGCCCCGCAGTTGGTACAGCAGCCGTCATCAAATAGGCGAAACTGTTTGATCGTGTAGCCCTCTCGCTCCACCAGCAACTGACCGCATCCGGCACAGTAGGTGCAGGATCCCTCCCGGTCGTGAACGTTGCCGATGTAAACGTGAGACAACCCCGCCGCCAGGGCCGGGCGCCGGGCGCGGCGCAACGTGCCAACCGGTGTCGGCGGCAAGCCAACGAGCTTGTAGTCCGGGTGGAAGGCGGTGAAGTGAACAGGCACGTCGCTGTCAAGATCGGAGGCGATCCAAGACACGAGCGCTTCCAGTTCCTCGTCAGAGTCGTGCAGGCCCGGTATCAGCAACGTCGTCACCTCCAACCAGACCGAGGTCTCCTGATGGAGGTAGCACAGGGTGTCCTTGACGGCTTCGAGATGACCACCGCAGACCTGACGGTAGAAGTCTTCGCTGAACGCCTTCAGGTCGATGTTGGCGGCGTCGATGTGGGAGTAGAACTCCCGACGGGGCTCTGGACACGGCGCTGCCAGGCAGGAAATGGTTCAGGGGCTTCTTCTCGACCGGGTCGACACAGAACCCGCTCGAGTGCCCATAGCCTGCCAGGACAACCTGATTCTCCAAGCGACCCCGCAGGAAACACAGGCCGCGTTGGCCCTCGTGAAGCCTGCAGGCACGCGGACAAAGGTCGCACTGGATGCGTTCGTTGTCTGTGACGTGCCAGTACTTCGTGGGGACGACCGAGCTGTCCCAGGTCATCGTTTGGCGCTCGTTGACCGTCCCGACGCCGGTGTGTCGCGCCATAGAGCCCCTCCTTGGGTTCTCAGGATTGACTGGCGACGAGCTTCCCGAGGGGCCGGAACCAACCGCCGGCGTCGGCCGGACGAACTCTCTATCGGACGTCAGTGACACCTTGCGGTGCCCTGGGGAGCGAAGTGTGACCCACTCCTGGCATTTCCACCTCTGCGGAAAATCTTAGCTCTGCAACCTCTGATGGCAGGTGATATAGGCGGTCGTCGTGGTGCCTGCCGGTGAATGTTCGGAGACGGATGCAGGTGGCGTTTCGCATCGCGGCATCATCCCGCGCTCACCGCGGATCGGCCGCGGGAGCCCTCTCATGGATGAAGGACCAGTCCGCGGTCTGTTGCCCACAGGTCGCGTTGGTTGCCTCGCCCTCGACGCGCCACCGGTCAACAGCCCGGCGTGCCCGTGCGCCACGGGTTCTGCGGGCCCCAGCATCGTTGCTGGCACCCTCGGGCCCTGATATGACTGCGGGGGTGAACCTGCCCCGATCCTTCATCGCAGCTAGGTCCAAGGCGGTGCGCCACGGTCTCACCGGCCTGGTCGGCGCCACGCTCGTGGTTGCCCTGGTGCCGGGCATGGTCGCGGCGCAGACCGGTCAGCCGGCGGTAACGCCGCACGTTCCCGCTCTCGCGGTACTCATGGCGGGCAGGCTGACGGTGCTTCAAGACGGCTCTCGCACGACAGTCGGGCCCGCCCGCGTGGGCCGCGCCGGCAAGGCGATGACCGTGACCGACTTCGAGTGGTCCTCGGACGGGCGCTACCTCGGCTGGGAGCAGAGTGACCCGATCACCGGCGAGGGGGCGATCGGCTGGTACGACACGGTCACTCACCGGCGCGCCTCGTGGACTGTGACGCAGACGTATTCCGAAGGGCTGTCAGTCTCCCGGTCCGGGCTGGCACTCCTCGTGGCCGGCGAGGACCTGAACTCGCCCTCGACGCTGATCACCTACAAGGTCGGGGGACCCGTCCGCCACCGGTCGGTGAAGCTGCCCACGAGTGACAACGTCGCCGGCTACTCGGGAGGCTTCATCATGGGACCGGACCTAAAGACCGGCACGCAGCTGTGGCGCGTCAGTGTCAGCGGTACGGTGACCAAGCTGAAGGCGCTGCCGAAACCCGCCCGCAACGGGCCTCCGTACGAGGTGACCGCCGTGTCCGCGGACGGCAGGGTCTTCGCGGCCGAGCTCGGTGACCACACCGACGGATGCGGTGTAGGGCCCCCGTCGCGGGTATTCCTGTTCAACACCGCCCAGGGCACCGTGCGGGCTGTCTCCCTGCCGAGCGGTCCGCGCTGGCGGGTGCAGCAGTTCATCTTTGATCCCACCGACACGCTCGACGCCACCATGATCGACTGCACCGGACAGGCCACGATGCGAACCGCGGTGCTGTGGGTGTCTTCCCACGGTGTGCTGACCGGCGACAACAAGGGCGCACTGGTGGCCACTGCGGCGAGCGGCGTTCTCGCCTACCAGGCCGGGCACATCAAGGTCGGTGGGACGGAGGCCCCGATCCTGGAAGAGATCGCCTCCGGGCCGCTTCGTCTGAACGGCAAGGCGCTCACGACGATGAAAGGCGCCACCACAGTGTCGTGGGCGCCCTGAGACCACTTTCCCCTGGGCGCGTCCGATCACATGGAGAGCCCTTGAGTTGTCGCCGCGGCTCAATCAGCCCGCTTCGACGCTCGGCTAGGGCACGGTCGTCGAAACCTGCCTGCGGCTGATCATCTGGTCTGCAACGCCTCAGGGCGCTCGGCGAGCCAGTCCTCCAGGGTCGCCACGCGGTCCGGGTACTTGTGGCTGCGAGCGAGGAACCCTGCGCCGTACTGGGGCATAGGGTCCTGATCGGTCGGTTGGTAGCGGAGGTCCACGCTCCAGCGGACGTGGTCAGAGTTGTTCGGCGTCGAGGAATGGATGAGGCGGTCGTTGAAGAGCACGGCCGTGCCGGCCTTGACGGGCAACGGGCGCACACGACGTCTGAGCGTCTGGTTGAGATGGCGGTCCTCGACGGCGAGGTAGCCGGTCCCGGAGTACGTTTCCGCGGTGAAGCTCAAGACCCGGCGGTGCTGGGTCCGCGGGATCATGTGGAGGCAGCCGTTCTCCAAGGTGGCGTCCACAAGTGAGATCCACACCGTGATGACCGGGTTCGAGTTCGCGTCCGGCCAGTAAGACTTGTCCTGGTGCCAGGGCACAGCGCCGGCCGCGACGCGGGGCACCTTCGGGCGTACGTTGTAGACGGGGTTAGAGAAGATTTCAGGGCCTATGAGGCTCTCTATGGCATCGAGGATCTTCGCATTGCTCATCAACAGGTAGTAGCCGGGGATCCGGTCACGCCAGCTTCGGCCGTAGGCGAGAAATTCCTCCTCGCCGAGCCCCTCGAAAAGGCGGGCGAGACGCGTACGGAACGGCTCGTCGACGAGGAGATCGGTGATGAGGCCGGCAGCGAGGAGGTCGGCGGCCATCAGGTCGACCTTCTGCATCATCGCTTCGCGCGGCGGGGCCAGGTCGTCGTCGTCGAGGAAATCGGGCAGAACCAGGTAGCCCTCCTCCTCGTAGACGGCGACCTGCGCGGCTGTCAGGCTCCCTCCGCGCGCGGGTCGCCCCGTCGAGGGCTCGGCTGAGCCGCGCTTTACGGCCGGCCCTGTGGCACCGGTGGCTGAGACCGCGGAAACATCCATCTCTGTGATCCTTTCCCCGCCGAAACGACCGGAGGCCTCGTTCCCCGACACCCCCAACACAATGAGTAACCGTTTACTGTAGCGCCCTCATCGCTGTTGGCAATAACCGTTTCCGAGGCCGGCGCCAGAGGGTGAGGCGCACGTCACGGGGCGCTGCGGCGAGCCGCCCGGCAACACCCGAGCGCGCAGACCTCTTCATGCCGCACCTGTGGCAGGCCGGGGAATTCCGCGGCGACTTCCGGGCTGGATCGGACGTCGGCCCGAACTGTGAGCGGGCGTGCGGTTCAATGGTGGCCATGGCCATGCGGTCGCGCCTGGAGGCGGCGCTCTCGGAGACAGGCGGAACTGTGACGTCGTACTTGGAGGAGCTCGTCGGGGAGCCGGTCGACGCCCAGCAACGGCGGCACGTTACGGTCGCGGCGGGCACACCCAACTTCTTCGGTGTCGAAAAGGGCCATCCGTTGGTCCAACGCTCGGCCGTTCTTCAAGGCAGGACCTCGTCGCAGCCGTTCGTGAACGCCGAGACCCTGCTCGTGCCGAGTCGCCTTCCTGCCGCGTTCTACAGGCGCCTCGAGACCGGTGCTGATCCGATAGGGCGGATCCTCGCCACCGAGGGGATCGACTTCACTCGGTCGCAGCTTCCCGGCCCCCACCGACGGCGAACGTGGGAGCGTGGCGCCCTTGTGGTACCGGACGACTACCTGCTGGCGCGCAGATATCGCGTCGAGATCGGCGGGACGGCGGTCATGGTGATCTCGGAATGGTTCCTACGCAGCCTCGAGTCGTTCTTGAACCATTGATCACGCCGCGGGTGCCCAAGGTCCAGGCGCCTCGGTGAGACCGGTCGACCCCGGGGCGGCAACGGCAAACGCAATAGGGGGACCTCGGGGCTGCTCAGCTCAGTCGCCGCTATGTGGTGTTGACGATGAGCACCGCGCATGGCGCTAAGTGAGCGACGGCGCTGGGCACACTGCCGAGAAAGCGCTTGAGCCCACGCATGCCTTTGTTCCCGACGACGATCAGTTCCACGTCATGCTCCTTGGCGAGGGAGATGATCCGTTCCGCCACAAAGCCGCTCACCATGTGCGTTTGCGTCGGCACGCCCTCTGCCCGGGCTTTGACGGCCATCGACTCCGTCTCTGTCGTGGCGCCGCCCGCGGGGTCGAGCTCCACGTGGTAGGCAACCCTGGTATCGGACCACGCCCTCGCGCTCACTTGAGGGCGATGGACGGTCGCTATGTGCAGCCTCGCCCCGAACGTCTTGGCGAGGTTGATTGCCACCCGGACCGCCTCACCAGCCGTCTCGGAACCGTCAGTCGCCATGAGCACCGACCTGTACATCTCGCCCCCCATCTTCGATGGTGGGAGAACTTTACTGATAAGACGCCGCCTGCCCGGCCGCCATGGCTCGCGTGCCGAAGACGCGCCCGGGTGAGCCTTCACGATGACGTGGGTCGCGCCTGGGCGAGTGGGGCCGCGTCCATGAGGCCCGGCCGTGGTCGCTAGGCCATCCCTGCTCTGGCCAACTGCTTGTCGAGGTATTGGCGGATCTGGATCAAAGCAGCTGCGCCCTCGCCCACCGCCGAAGCCAGCTGCTTGGTCGATCCCGCCCGGACGTCACCGGCTGCGAAAACCCCCGGCAGCGACGTCATGAAGGTGGCATCGGTCAATATGAACCCACGCTCGTCCAAGTCCACCTGGCCCTTCACGAAGGCGGTGTTGGGCTCCAGGCCGATGAACACGAAGCAGCCGGCTGGGTGGTGCTCCTCGATCTCGCCCGTCACCCGGTCCTCCAAGATGACGGCACCGAGCTTGCCGCTACCGTCCGGCCTGGGCCGGAACTCCTTCACGTCACGGTTCAGCAGCACCTGCATCTTCGGGTGCGCCAACACCTTGTCCTGGAGGAGCTTGTGGGCTGCCAGCTGGCCGTTGTGCTCGACGACGGTCACCTTGTCGGCGAAGCTAGTCAAGAAAAGGCCTTCCTCGAGACCGCTGTTGCCACCACCGAGCACCATCAGCTCCGCCGCACCTTTGTAGAAGGGCCCGTCGCAGGTGGCGCAGAAGTGGATGCCCGCGCCGATCAGGTCCTGCTCGCCAGGCGCGCCGGTGCGCCGGTAGCTGGAACCGGTCGCGACGAGCACGGCACGGGCGTGATAGTGATCGCCGTTGGCGGTGAGGACCTCGAGGCGGTCCCCGTCCGGTGAGATCTTCTCGACCGACAGGGCCTGGATCATCTCCACGCCGTAGCGGCGGGCCTGGGTGACGATGCGCTCGGCCAGCTCTGCGCCGCCTATGCCCTCGGGGAATCCCGGATAGTTGTCGAGACGCTCGGTGACCCCGGCCTGGCCTCCAAGACCCTTTGAGTCGATGATCAGCGAGGAAAGGTTCTCCCGGGCGGCGTAGATGCTCGTGGTGAGCGCGGCGGGGCCGCCGCCGACGAGAACGATGTCGTAGACATGCATCATCGCCTTGCGGTCGAGGCCGATCTTGTCGGCCAGCTCCTCGTTGGAAGGCTCGGAGAGGCTGGTGCCGTCCGGGAAGATGATCGTGGGGATCACGTTGTTGCCGTTGTTGCGCTCGTGCACGACCTCGAGGCCCTCCGGATCGTTTTCGATGTCGTGCCATTCGAACGCGACCCGCTGGTCGGAGAGGAACTGCTTTGCCCGCTTGCAATCGCTGCACCAGCTCGCGCCGTAGACCTTGATCTTGTCGTCCATCTGCGAATCTCCCTCCGGCGGGCAACATATCTCCAGTCCCGCATCGTGTCGCGCCGTTACAAGGGGCCGTGGGGCTCGCCTTTACCAGATGGGAGTGGCGGCCTCACAACGGTGCCGGCGGCGGGGCGAGGTTGGTCGCGCCGGCCTCCGGGCCAGCGGCCGGCGCCGCCGGCCCGAACGGTGAAGGTCCTGGTGGCGCCGTGGCGGTTACAGGAGAGTCGTGACCGATGACTGCGCCACCAGCGGTGGCCGGAGAAGTGACGGGCTCGGGCGAACGCGGTGCGATGAGCGCTGAGATCGTCACAACCATCAGGGCGAGGAGGAAGACGCAGTAGATCCAGAACGCCAGTGTGAGACCGGAGGTGATCGTCAGTCCTGCCCGCGCTGCCTGGCTGGAGGAGATGCCGAACATCGAGGGGGAAGTGGGCTCGCCGATCTGGATCACCGCCGAAGCCGCCTGACTGAGCATCGGGACGATGGCGCCGAGCAGCAAGACCGCCCCGTGAAGGATCGGGCGCCACAGCGCGGCCACGACCGCAACTGCGACCAACGCCACCATCGTGGCGAGGTTCCCGGCGATCACGGGCCCGGGGTTCGAGAAGATGTTGCCCCCTTGGAACGACTGGGTCGTTCCGGCCGAGGTCTGCAGGACGTAGCTGTCCCAGGAGGGGGCGAAGGCGGCTGCCGTGCCGAGCGCGGCGAGCCCGAACGCCAGCAAAGCGAGGCGATCGGGACCGCGGGGAGGGCCGAAGGCGACGCCGTCGTGCCGAAGCACGAAAGCGGTCGTCGAGCCGACGGAGCAGGCGAGCCACCCGACGAGCGCCAGCACGAGGCCCGCGCCCATGACGTGGGCGCCCTGGGCGATGGCCGTGCCCGCGTCCGCGAAGTACAGGCCGAAGGTGACGATGCTCGTCCCCATCCCGAGGAGCGTTCCTATCTGTTGACCGCCTCGACGGCGGAGCAGGAGCAGGCCGCTCGCGGTCCAGACGGCGAGGTAGATCGCGTGAGGCACCAACAGGTACGTCTGGCGTGTGAGGCTCTCGCCGTTCAGATAGTCAGGGAACAGTCCCGCGATGCCCACGCCGACGCCGACGGCGAGGAGCAGGGCGGGGAGGACCGCCCGCTTGACCGGCACCGCGGCCTGTCTGCCTGCGACCGCGACCTGCCCGTCAGCCGGGGCGACCGGGGCGACCGGGGCGACCGGCGCGATCGTCTCGGGCCGCTCGATCGTCATGAAACGCCACCAGGCGGCGTACCAGCCCTCGGGGGTGTCCGGCCACCACTCCAATGGCTGCGACCACGTTTGCCCGACACCCCAGATCCCGTAGAAGGAAGGCCCTCGCCCGATCTCGTAACTGGCTCCCCGGTAGGAAATGGTCACATTGTCACGCACGGCTCGACCCTTCCTCCTCTGACTAGTCCCGTCGTGCCCGTCCGTGAGCCTAGGGAACTGAGCTGTGTGTTAGCTGAGCTGAGCCTGAGAGATCGCTCGCGGGGTGTGCCGCGGGCGCCCCGGCCCGTTCCAGCGTCGGATCGCGGGCTGGGCGAGGGGGGCCCAAGGGGCGGGCGTGGCCTCGGTGGTGTGGCGCCGGCGCCGAGCCGCCCGGCCCCCGTGACGGGACTGGAGCGCTAGATCTCCCTGGTGAAGAACCGTTTCGCGTCTGAGGCGGTTGCCAGTTGCATGGACACCACGTTGCTGGCGGATGTGACCAATGACAGGCTTTGGGGGCTCCGCGTTGACGGCGTGACGTCGAGCTCCTCGATCGGCACCGGGTAGGCGTGAAAGAAGCCCTGCCCCTGGTCGCAACGGAACCTTGCCAGTGCCTCGGCTTGCGGGGCCGTCTCGATGCCTTCGGCGGTCACTCTCAAGTGGAGAGAATGGGCCAGGTCAATGACGCCCCTGATCAGGCTGGCGCCGTCCTCCTCGGTGACACGGTCGGTAAACGTCTTGTCAATCTTGACGCGGTCGACGGGCAGCTCGTGGAGATAACTGAGGGATGAGTAGCCGGTTCCGAAGTCGTCGATCGCGATCGTCACACCGAGGGCTTTCAGTCCAGTGATGGAGGAGCGGGCGAGAGCGAAGTTGGTGATGAGCGCGGTCTCGGTGATCTCGAGCTCGAGCAGCCACGCCGGAAAGCCGGTGGCCGAGAGGACGCGTGCCACGTCTTCGGCGAGGCGGGGACGAGCGAGCTCGACCGCAGAGAGGTTCACGGCGACGCTCAGCGGTGCTTCGCGCTGCAACAACAGGTCGTTCCCGTCCTTGCAGGCTTGTTGGAGCACCCACTGGGTGATGGCGGTTATCGCACCGTTGCGCTCGGCGAGAGGGATGAACACGCCCGGTGGGATCAACCCGTCGGTGGGATGCTGCCAGCGCACCAGCGCCTCGAGGCCGCAGACGCTGCCGTCGTCGACATTGACGATGGGCTGGTAGTGCAAGCGGAGCTCGTCTCGCTCGGCGGCAAAGGCGAGCTCGGCGCTGAGCCGGTGCCGTTTGGCCGCCTCTTGTTCGATGGACTCCTCCCACCACCTGGTTCGGTTGCATCCCTCGGACTTGGCGAGGTACATGGCGGCGTCTGCCCGTCGGATCAGCTCCTCGGCCTCGCTGCTGTCCCCGGCCGGCTCGCTGTTGCGGAACTCATCGGCCGAAGCGACGCCCACACTGCAGCTGATCTTGATGTGCAGCCCGTCGATAACTATTTCCTCCAGTGCCTGGTGGATCCGAGAGGCGAAGGCCGACGCGTCGGTGGGCGTCCGCAGCTGCTCGAGCAAAATGACGAACTCGTCACCGCCCATCCTGGCAACGGTGTCTCCCGCTCGGGTCTGAGCCTTGAGGGCCGCACCGACCGCTTGGAGAACGGCGTCACCACTGGCGTGCCCCCAGCCGTCGTTGACCTTCTTGAAACCGTCAAGGTCGATGTACAACAAGGCCACAGAGTCTCCGGACCGGCTCGCGACAGCCAGGGCGTGCATGACCCGGTCCTGCAGCAGCAAGCGGTTCGCCAATCCCGTCAGCCCGTCGTGCAGGGCCAGGTGGCGCAATTTCTGTTCGAAGGCATGGCGCTCGCTGATGTCCTGATAGGTGAGCACCAGCCCGCCGATGCCCGCGTGGGCGCGTTGGTCGGTGACTGCGACCGCGATGAGCAGGTACCCACCTTTGGCGCCGCGCAGGCGTACCTCGTCCCTGATTGTCGTGCGGGGGCTCCGGCGCGCCAGCAGGAGAAGCCTCTGCACCGTCGCGCGGTCGTCGACGTGGACGTTGTCGAGACAGCTTCGCCCCACCTGTTCGGCCGCCTGATACCAACCCACCTCCCGGCCCGACGAGCTCGTGTAACAGATGATGCCGTTTTCGTCCACGACGAGGATGACCTCGCTGACGTTCTGGAGCAACGCCTCCAGACGTCCTGCCTGTTCGGTTTGAGCTCGTGCGAGCTGGGCCAGGATGGCCGAAGTCGAGATCGTCGTCGGCGCACTACCGCCGATCACGAGCAGGTCGTCGTTGCTCGATATCTCCTCCGCCATCAGCTGCATGGCGGCGTCAACTGCGAGCATGTCGCCCCGGACGGTGAGGCCGGCGGGTGCCGGGAGCAACGCGGCCGGCTCTTTGGCGTAAAGCGCCCAGCCGAAGCCCATAGGGCCGAGCAGAGTCTGGTAAAACGCCGAGCGGTTTATCAACTTCGCCGAACCATCCGACCGCTCCAACACGGCGCTACGGCGTTCGTTGTCCTGGCGAAACCACTCGTCCACTTCGCGGCATGTCAAGCTGTCCGGCAGCGCCTGACGTTGGGTTGCGAGGGCGGCCACGGTCACAGATGCCGCGAACCCACTTTGCATGGTTTCCGTAATCGGCAATCCGGTCAGGTGGCTTGAGGTGAACCTCGGAATGTGACCTGATGGTTACCTGGCGTTCACCTTGGGACCGGTGCTTTCTCGCCGGCGCCGCCAAAACCGGAATGTACGCGTGACCTGCCCGCTCGCAGCCCGGCGGTGCGCCGGCTCGGCCCGGAAACCGGAGGACTTTCGCTCAGCGCCCGGGAAGGTGAAGCTTCGTGCAAGGTGATTTGGGGCTTTTCAAATCGCAGCAAGCGGGTAAACGGTAGCGGGACTGCGAAATCTGATCGGGATGTCCCAATGAGAGACCGCGAACATTTGTTCCTCCGGTCCTTGAGAAGGCGGAATCGTGCGGTCACGGCCTCCGCGTTCGGATCCAAGCGGAACGGCCATAGCCATGGTGGAACCGCCTCTAAGACCCCTGCAGATCGCGGTGTGCGTGATACCGCGGGAAAGTTGCGATTTCCAGCCAGGACCAAGGCCGGCACCTGGCAACCAGCCTGTCTGAACTCGACAGGCGAGTGCCAGGCATCACTGCAGCGGGGGAGGGCGTCGGCCGGGGGTGACACCTCCGGGTGCGCTGAGGCCTGCGGGCGGTCTTCGGTTTGGGGGCTTTCGCCCCGGAGGCGACCCTGCCGGCACCGGGTGGTACCCGTTCGGGACTGCGACACCGGAAGCGGGCACCGGGAGCCTCACGCCTTTCGTTTGTCCTGGAGGACCCCCCGGCAATCCGCCCCGTGCCCCAGGCCCGACCGCGTCGACGGCCGTGAGGTTCCGGAAGGAGGCGAATCCGCCAACCGCGACGACGAGCAGTACGGCGACGGGGACCCACTTGGGCAGTTGCATCAGCAACCAGGCGCCGAGCAGGGCGATGAGGCCGATGGCGGGGAGATAGAAGCGGATGACGTGGATCCCGCCACCATCGCCACCGCCGGGCAAGCCACCTGCTGATCCCGTTCCTGCGGTCCAGGTGTACGCCGAATAGAGACCCCATAGGCCGAGCCAGCCTGAGGCGAGCACGAGGCCAATGACCGCGTCGCGCCGGATCTTGGAGGCCGAGACTGGATCGGCCCCGAAAGACCGGCTCCGGACCACCCTGACAACCATCCAGAGCAAAGCTGCCAATCCCAACAACAGCGCCGGCATCGCCTTTAACAGGTTGGGGGGCATGATCTTGAGGTTCGGGACGATCGCTCGCAGGGCAAAGGTGATCTCGCCCGCGCCGTAGCCGGTCTTGAGGGCTCCACCATAGAAGGCCTCGTCGAAAACCATCACGCCCCCTGCGAAGAGCGCTACCGAGCCCAACCACCACGACAGCGACCGGGCCGGGATCCGCGCCTTGCGGAAGGTGAGCAATACCGCGGGCACCGCCACCACGAGCATCACCACATCGGTGTAGCGGATGAACACCGCCATCTCGAGCGAGACGAACCCCAGCAAGCCGACGACAGTCCGTCGCCGCGGCGAGGCATCATCGGCGAGGAAGGTCCACAGCAGGGTCCCGGCCCCGGCGGCGACGAGGGCGGCATCGGTGAACGACGGCATTGTCGGTCGCCACGCGAAGGAGATCGCCGCCCCCGAGGAGACAAACAGGACTACAGCCCACGTGCCGCCCCAGCTTCCCAGCCAGCGACGACCCGCGGCGAACAGGCTCGTCGACGCCAGAGCACCGGCGAACAGCGGTGCCGCCCGCAGAATCCCCAGCATCTGGAACGGTGCCGCGAAGAAGGGGTAGCCCGGATTCTTCTCGCTCATCCAGCGACCGTCCGAAAGCTGTATCCACTGCATGATCCCCGGGCCGCCATGGGCGCTCAAACTCGCCATGAGGGCGCTGTACTGCGCGCTCGACAAGGTGATGTGGCCATGGGTGAGCGCGATGATCGACGCCAGGTAAGCGGAGTCGTCCGGCTCGAGCAGCTTGGTCGCCTTTGTGAGTACGGCGACACAGAAGAGCGCGAAGGCACCGACGGCGACCGCGATCTCGAGCGTGGTGAATCGGCGAGGCCGTGGTGCCCGAGCGACGGGCGTCAACTCTGAAGTGACGAGTGTGTCAGCGACCACGGCTCCGCCCTTTTTCCGTAGGGTTCGGTCACTTTGAAGGCTGGCAGGCGATCCTGGGAGTGTGCTGCGCAGTTGAGCAGCGGTTGCTGTGAGCACGAGGCGCGACAGCTGTTCTTGGGCGAGGGCGAGGAGGGTGTCCCGGATCGGTCGCGGAGGCGCTCAGCGGGGAGGCCCACCAGCCACGACGGCCTCGACCTCCGCCGGCGGCGGTTCCCCTCGGCCGAATGATTCGAGCCACCACGTCATGCCGGCGTCCTCGAGGGCCGCAAACCGCGGCGCCAGTTCCCGAGCGGGCACGGGCCCCGATGCGCCGCGGCACACGATGTCGATGTCTGGCGGCTCCTTTGTCGAGGAGCTTCACCCGGACCTCCGCCACCTGCTCGGGCTCGGGCAGCCCGGGCATCTCGCGGCCTGCTTCATCGAAGATGGGAAAACAGCCCTGGTTGCGCGCCGCGCGGGCGATGGGGAGCTGGTGAGGCCACCTGCAGGCCACCCATACCGGCAGCGGTTGTTGGATAGGTCTCGGGAGGAACGGGGTGCTGTTCACCCATATTCGGTCCCCTTCGTACTCGACCGGCTCACCGGACCACAGGCGCCGCAGGATCTCGAGGGAGTCGTCTAGGAACAACGCCCTCTCCACGGCGTCGACGACTTCGCCGGAGAAAGAGCTGAACTCCTTCCAACCGTCGTGTCCGAGGCCGACTCCGACGTCGAGCCGGCCGTCCGAGAGACGGTCGAGCGTCGCTGCCTGCCGGGCGAACACCCATGGGCGCCGACGGGCGAGCGGAGTGACCATCATCCCGAGGCGGATCCGCTCGGTCGCCTGGGCGATGGCGGCCGCCATCACGAACGGGTCCGCCACGGCCATGCCCGGGATCGTCAACATGTGGTCCCACAGGTACAAGCCGTCCCACCCGGCCCGTTCTGCCGACTGGGCGAGGGCGACGAGTCGCTTCGGTTCCGCGAACTCGGCGAAGGCAGGGAGGAAGACCCCGTAGGAAAGGGTCTTGCTCGTCGGGCGGTGACCTGAAAGCTCTTCATGCGCCATAAGGCCGGGACGGTACTAGATCAGAAACGAGCGCGCGGTCCTGTGCCCGACTCCGAGCGTCCGTGGCTGTGCGGTCTCGCTCAGCTGTGGGCAGCAGGTGGGCAACTCGTCTAAATGATGTCTCGCCGAGCCGTGACCAGCGCGGGACGTTGCCTCAAGACTGTGAGGGCGATGCCGACAAGCGCCCATGCTCCAAGCACGAGGAGCGGTCCAAAGGCCTTGGCACCGTCGAAGAATGCGACTGACCTCAAGCCGGTGTTGGTGGCCCCGACCGGCAGGTACTGGGCGATGTGGCCCCACGGTGCGGGCATGAGCTGCCAGGCGGTGGTCGCGCCCGAGAATGCGAAGCCGAAGAACCACGCCACCAACAAGGTGACGAGGATGCCGGCGATCCGAATGAGGCTGGCCAAGCCACAAGTGACAGCCGCGATCGATCCTGCGCCGAGGGTGATGACGAGCTCATTGGAGAGCCAGGACCCGGTCAAGCCCCCGATCATGCCCTGAAGGGCCAGGGTGACGAATATGCCGGCCAGGACCGCATAGCCGAGCAGCGCTGCCAGTTGTCGACGCCGGTCTCCCATCCTCAGCCCGATGACCGCGCCGGCCGCGATCGAGGTCATTGTCAAGGGGATCAGAGCAGTCGGGATGGCCGTGCCCTTGGGGTCGTCCACCGGGTTCGGTGCCAAGTCGACGACGGAAACGGCCACGTGCGGAAGGACACGCGCCAGGGACGCGGGAACGGCTTGGACCAGCATCTGGGCGACGTTCGGGCTGGCTTCTGAGGCGACGTAGAGCCTGGCCCCTGCGCCCGTGAGTGAGACTGCCCCGTAGACCCGCCGGTCGTTGACCGCTGCTCGCGCGGCGGCATCGTCATCCAGCACGGTGACTGCGAACGCGCCCGGCTGGGAGAGCTCCAAGCCACGTGCGAGAGTTCGGGCGGCCTGCGCTGGACCGGCAACTGCGATGGGCAGACTGCGGGGTCCGGCTCGTGAGGACGACCAGGCGAACATGAGCACGAGGAGGAACTGCACCACAGCTATCGCGATCACAGCGAGGAGCACCACCGAGCCCTGGCGACGCCTCCCGCCGCCCGACCGCTGGACAACTGCCTGCGAGGGGACAGCTGCGTTTGGGTTTTCTGACATGACCCTCCAGTACTTCGCGAGCGGTCCTGTGTCACCGAGTTGTCAATCTGTGGGACACCCTAGGTTCCCGGACCGCACGGGCACCTAATCTGGACATGCCGTGGTCGACCTCGGGAGGTCCCTTCGGACAGTCAGGGATGGCTAGGTTGGCCCCATCGACCGACAACCGGAGGTTTGCATGCTGATCTCGACGATGAACGACTTGCCGGGCAGTGAGGTCACGGAAGTCTTGGGTGAGGTCTTCGGACTGACGGTCCGCAGCCGTAACATCGGGTCCCAGATCGGGGCGGGGTTCAAGTCCCTGGCCGGTGGTGAGCTCAAAGGCATGACGAAGAACCTGATCGCCAGTCGCCAGGAAGTGACCCAGCGCATGGTGGAGGAGGCTGAGGCGAAAGGTGCCGACGCCATCTTGGCCATGCGGTTCGACACCTCGGAGATGGGTGGCAACTGGACAGAGATCTGCGCCTACGGCACGGCCGTGAAGGTCCGCAGGATCTAGCAGGCCGAACCGCGGCCGGCCTGTTTCCACGCCCGCCACGCCGCCTATCTTTGGGTGGAGTCCGCCACTTCTGGGCTCATTCCGCCCGGAGCACCAGTGCCGTCGGTGTTCGCGCGGCCATGCGACCGGGGACGGCGGCCACAAGGTTGGCCAGCACGAGCGCGGTGAGGGCGACCACGACGACTTGGAAGACCGGCACCGTGGGCTCGGGGACGGCGTAGATCTCGCGGGCGAAGAGAACCCATAGCCACCGGCCGAGGGCGATCCCGATCGGCACGCCGACAACGATGCCGATGAGCGCCGCCACCGACGCCTGCCAGGCGACGGTCACCGCCAGTTGGCGCCTGGTGAATCCGAACGTCTTGAGCAGGGCAAGATCCCTACGGCGACGGCGGACAGAGGCGGCAAGGGTGATCGCGAGGGCCACCACCGCCCCGGCCGCGAGGCCTGCGGCCAGGATGGCCGGGGTGTCGCCTGTCGACTGGTAGTTCACGATCTCGGCAGGACGCTGCACGCCGAGCACGCTGTAGGTGTCACCCACCCCCTGGGGGTCGGCGGCCATGACCCTGTCGGCTGCCTCGGCCACGCCTTGCAGCAAAGCCAGCCCGGCGCCGGCTCCGACCCTGCTTCGGAGCCTCACCACCACGACAGAGGGGCCGTTCAGGTTGGGGTCGGGTTGGGTGAGCGCCCGCTTGAACGCCGGCGGCTCGATCCCCTGAGCGATGACTGCTCCTGTCCCCATCGAAGGGTGGAGGGCGCCGCTGGCACCGATGGCCGGCATCGTGGCGGTCCCCACGACCAAAAGGTGTGTCGGGGGGACGTACACCGGAAAGTCCTTCGGGGACCCGTAGCTGGCGACGACCGTTTCCCCGATTCTTGTGTGCAAGGCGGCCTCAGTCGCCGCTCCGAGGACGATCTGGTTCTTCGCTTCGACCTCGTGACCGGACAGGATGGGTGGGCCGAGCTCGGCGTTTGCCTTCGCCAAGAGAACAGGCACGGTTTGGCCGTCGATCTGGACGTTCGCAAAACCGAAGCCGCTCCATGCCGCCACGTCGCGGTCGTGCTCGAGAAGCTGTACAGCGATGGGAGGGACATCGCTTCCGCTTGGCGAGTCGATGGCGTAGTTCCAGTTCCAACCGTAGAGGTCCGGGTGCGACACAAGGGTGTTGAGGCCGCTGCCGAAGGTGACCGTCGCCACCACGACCACCACCGCCAGCACACCCCCGAGCAGAGCCGAGCGCACCGGCACCGCAGTTCTGCCGCTCCCTGTCTCGAGCGAGAAACGCAGGCCGGTCACGGCGGGGGCGGAAAGCCCGGAGCGCGCAGCCACGTTCGCGAGGCTCGACCGGCGTTGGGCAGGTTCCACCCATTCACCGAGGCGCCGTCGCATTCCCCTTCGGTATGCGAGCGCAACCGTCAGGACTCCGAGGCCCACGACCAGCACGGCGGCTCCCGTGCCGAGGACGGTCCAGTCGAAGGAGAGACCAGGTGCCGGGTCGACCTGACGCGGTGGCCCGATCGGCGCCAGGGGTGAGAGCGCCGAAGCAACGCCGACGGCGAGCAGTGCTCCCACGACAACGGATCCGAGCGGTCCGAGAATCGCTCCCCATCTCAGCGTCCGGGGATCGGCCCCCAGTGCCCGCAGCACCTCGAGGTCCCCAGAGTCCTCCCACAGGCCGCGGCTGACGGCGAGGCCGCCGATCAGGAGTGCTACCAGGGCAGTGATAGCCCCGAAGACCCCGAGCGCGATCGCCTCGGGCTTGCTGGCCCGTTCGACCTCTCCTTCGGTCACCGAGGTTACGTGGAAGGTATAGACGCTGCCCCTCGGCAGGAGTTGGATGATCTCTCGCTCGACGGCGGCGACATCGGCGTTGCCGTGCTCGAGCCGCAGCCCGTAGGACGGGTACGCCAGGCTCGTGGTCAGCCGATCCGTGAGGGCCGGGGTCATGAGGACATAGGTCGGGAAACGGTCGACGTCGTCGTTGACGACCTGGGTCGGGAACACGACGATTCCGACGAGCTTGGCCGAGAAGCGGGCCACCGGCTTGATGGTGAGGGGGTTGGCTCCCGCCGCTGCCTGAGCCAGGGAGACGGCGCCGAAGCGGACGGTCTCGCCCAGATGCCAGCCCGCCAGGCGCGCGGCTGTGGTTGTGGCGACCATCTCGTCGGGCCTTTTCGGGTCGACCATTCGCCCTTCGGCCACGGTCACGCGGTCCTGGGTGAAGTATTCGCCCCCCGTGCTGCCTACCGCCGAGACGAAGTCGGTGTCGACGGCGGAGGCGAGAGGCTTGCCGTCCGGCCCGAGGGGGGTGATGAGAAGAGTCGGGGCGCTTGCGACCCGTGTCACGTAGCGAAGGTGTGCGAGCCTCTCGCTCAGGCCTCCGTTACTGAAACCGTAGTTCGTGATCACGTAGCTCTGGAACCGGAGGTCGGAGGCGTTCGTGGCGGCCAGGTAGGCCGGGAAGGCGGACTGCGTGCGACGGGCACCGGCTATGGCGCCCATCCCGATGCCACCGACGAGCCCCACGAGCAGCACCAGGGTGAGGTAGCCGCTCCAGCGATTGTGCAAGGTGGCGCGCAGCCGGTACCAGGCGACGCGCAATGCGCCGGCGGTCACTGCGGACCTCGAACTCGTCACCGTGCCTGACCCCCCTCCCACGGCCCGGGCAACCTCTGTCCCGATTATGCGCGCCCGACCGGGCGAGACCGAGGTGGTCAGCCCGTTAGGACAGCTTCGTGCTAGCACCACCGGTTTCGAGCGGGCAGGATGTTGCCATGTCCAGCAACGGGGAGAGTCTCGCGCCAGGCCACCAGCAAGGTGCCGTCGAGGCAGATGGAGCACCGCCAAGAGTGACCCTGGTCGTGAACGGGACTGACCATCTCGTGCCGCCAGGAGTGCCGCTGCTGTCAGTGCTACGGGGCCAGCTGGGCCTCACAGGCGCCAAACCGGGCTGCGGGGAGGGCGCCTGCGGGTCTTGCACGGTGCTCGTCGACGGCCGGGCAGTGCGTGCCTGCCAGCAAAAAGTTGACGAGATCGCCGGGGCGAGCGTGACGACCATCGAAGGGCTGGCGGACAAGGGCCGGCTCCACCCGGTCCAAGAGGCCTTCGTCGAGCTCGGCGCGGTTCAATGCGGTTACTGCACGCCAGGAATGGTGTTGTCCGCGGTCGCGCTCTTGGCCCGCGACCCCCTCCCCGACGACAGTGCTGTGGACGAAGCGCTGTCGGGCAATCTCTGCCGCTGTGGTGTTTACACGCGCGTCCGCAAGGCGGTGCACAGGGCCGTCGAGCTGACGACGCAGCCAGGCACTAGCCACGGCTCGCCGGTCACGGCGACCACGGGTGATTGGAAGCTGGCGGATCCCTGCCGGCCCGGTTACAGACCAGCGCGACCCTGGGACATGACCGAGCCAGCCGAACGCGATTACTTCGGTGTTCTCGGGGACGGCCTGGTCGTGGTGCTCCCGCCCGAGACGCCGGCCGCGGGAACCTGGTCGACGAGCGGCGGCGCCTGGTTGCACGCCGGGACCGACGGGGTCGTCACGGCCTTCACCGGCAAGGTTGACGTAGGTCAGGACAATCGCACCGCTTTGCGCCTCCTTGTCGCCGAGGAGCTCCGAGTTCCCCTCGAGAACGTCCGACTTGCGATGGGGGACACCGATCTGTGCCCCTACGACATGGGGACCTTCGGCAGCCGGTCGATGCCAGACGCCGGCGGCGCGCTCAGGCGGGTTGCCGCCTTCGCCCGCGATCTAGAGCCGGCGGCCGCGGGGGAGCGAAGGATCGAGATCGTCACGGGCGAACCCGCTGTCACCCGAGCCCCGCAGTGGCAGATCGCCGGGTCGCCCCGC
Organism: Acidimicrobiales bacterium; assembly: GCA_052148655.1. Lineage (GTDB taxonomy): Bacteria > Actinomycetota > Acidimicrobiia > Acidimicrobiales > Bog-793 > Fen-455. The sequence continues at coordinate 38,147 of JBKQHU010000017.1, read as the reverse complement.
GTACCGGCCGGCACGGTGGACGCCGTCTCGGGCACGCTGCGCTATGTCTCAGACCTGGGCATGCCCGGCCTGTGGCACGGTTGCATGCTGCGGCCACCTGTTTTCAGGTCCCAGCTCGCTCATGTCGATACGAGCGCGCTTGACGGTCGCAGCGACGTCGTGGTCGTGAAAACCCCGGTAGGTGTAGGAGTTCTGGCCCGTGACAGGATGCAAGCCCGCATGGCACTGGGTTTGTTGACCGCGACATGGGAGATCCCCAAGGCGCCGTCAGACGACGACCTCGAAGAGTTCCTGCGCTCACATCCGCTGGTCGGGGGCGACGGCTGGAATGGGCCCTTCCATCACGAACAAGGCGACGCCGCCGGCGCCTTCGAGGCCGCGGCCGTGCGTGTGGACGCGAGCTACACGACTGCTTTCGTCGCACCGGCGCCCCTCGAAATGAGGGTTGCGCTCGCTTGCTTCGATGGCGGACGTCTGACGATCTGGACCGGGACCCAGACGCCCTTCCCGGTCCGCGCCGAGGTCGCCGCGGCTCTCAACATGGACGAGCAGGATGTGCGCGTCATCGTGCCGCCGACCGGCGGCGGGTTCGGTGGCAAGCACGCCGGTGGTGTCGCCACCGAGGCGGCCATGCTGGCCCGCGCGGTAGGCGCACCGGTCAGGGTCGGCTGGACACGCCGCGAGGAGTTCTCCGCCGGCTCGCTCCGCCCGGCAGCCGTGATGGACGTGAAGGCCGGGGCCACGAGCGACGGCGTGCTGTCGGCTTGGACCTTCACCAATATCAACTCGGGGCGAGCCGCGATCGCCACCCCCTACCGGGTGGCCAACCAGCGGATCGACTACCAGCCGGCTGTGAGCCCGCTCGCACAGGCCTCCTTCCGGGCCTTGGCGGCGACCGCCAACAATTTCGCCCGGGAGTCGCACATGGACGAAGTGGCCTACCGCCTCGGTCGAGATCCGGTCGAGTTTCGCCTCGCCCACCTTGGCGACGAACGGCTTGCTCCTGTGCTGCGGGCTGCTGCGGAGCGTTTCGGATGGACGACTGTGCCCGAGAACAGCGGCAGGGGCATAGCGTGCGGGCTCGAAAAGGACGGCAGGGTCGCCACTGCCGCCCAGGTCGCCATCGGCCCTGATGGCTTTCTGCGGGTTATCCACCTCGTCACGGCCTACGAGTGCGGTGCCGTCGTCAATCCTGACACCGTCCTCAACCAGATCGAGGGCGCCACGGTCGTCGCTCTGGGCGGTGCGCTGTTCGAAGCGGTCCACTTCGACGCCGGGGCGATCACGAACGGAACATGCACCGACTATCGAATCCCACGGATCTCAGACGTCCCCCCGATCGAGGTCGTCCTGTTGGACCGGCCTGACCTGCCCTCGGCAGGGGCCGGAGAGACGCCGATGATCGCTGTTGCCCCGGCCATCGCCAATGCCATTTTCGACGCGACCGGCCGGCGCCTGCGGTCGCTCCCTTTGACTCGCGATGGCTACCTGGACCGCGACGGTTGACAGGTCTCCGGGCCGTCCGTTCTCGTGCCGTCCGGCACCGTCACGGCGTTGTCGTAACGGTCATGACAGCCACATGTACTTGAAGGCGTAGCCGCCCAGGGGAAGGCCCGTCTTGCTCGGGAGGACACCGTTCACCCGCGCGCCATAGCCGTCGAGGGCGGGGTTGAAGAACGGGATGATGTAGCCGCTCGCCAGTCCCGAGTACTCCATCTGCTGCATCTCGTGGGCGATCTCCACCTTCTCGGCCTCGTCCACCGTCGCCAGCGCCTGGCGATAGAGCCTCGTGTAGGAGACATCGTCGACGTGGCACTCGTTGAACGGGGCGCCGGCCACCGTGGCCTGAAGTACGTTCGAGTAGTAGGGGTAGTACCGCCAAGTGTCCTGAGCGAAGGTCCAGTTCAGATGGTTCGGGCCGAAGAACTCCGAGGGCGTGACCGTCTTCAGGTTCACTGTCACGCCGGCTTGTGCCGCCTGTTGTGAGAGAACCTGGGCCGTCTGCTCGGCTCCGGTCGCGATGGCACTCGTGACGAGTGTGACTGTCAAGTTGGAGTGACCCGCCTGTGCGAGCAGGCTCCTGGCCTGATCGAGGTCCTGGACGCGCTGGGGCAGGGCCGAGTCGTACACGACGTCGCGCAAACCGAACACGTCGTTGCCGATCCTGCCGTTGCCACTGAAGACAACGTCGAGCATCTCCTGGCGGTCGCATACCAGCCGGAGTGCCTGGCGAACGCGAGCGTCGTCGAAAGGCGGCCGGTCGACACGCATCGTGAAGGGCGTGTAGCCGCCGCCCCAGGTGACGAGGACGTCGTTGCCACCGGAGCGCACCGCGACGATCGAGTAGGTGGAGATGAGGTCGATCACGTCGACATCACCGCTGCCCAACGCGTTGACCTGGCTGACCTCGCCAGGGAAGTCCCTGATGACGAGCTCGTCAAGGTAGGGCAGATCAGGTTCCCAGTAGTGCGCGTTCTTCACGAAGATGCTCTCCTGGCCGGGGACGAACGACTTGTACCGGAACGGTCCGGTCCCGATCGGGTGCCTCAAGTCGAAGCCCACAGGTACGACGAAGAAGCGGTACGAGGCCAGGATGTCTTTCAGGATCGAGAACGGTGTGTGACAAGGGATCTGGACGGTGTGCTTGTCAAGCTTCTTCGCGTTGGCTATGTCGAGGGCCTTCAGCAATAGGGCACCTAGTGCAGGGTTCTTCGGGTCCGCGATCCGCTGGAATGTGAACAGCACGTCTTCGGCGCCGAGCGTCTTGCCGTTGTGGAACTCGATTTCGGGCTTGACCCGGATGGTCCAGGTCATGGCGTCGTGGCTTGGCACGAGCTCGTCGGCAAGGCTCTTAACGGTGTGAGCGTCGAGGTCGAAATCGATGAGAGGGTTGAACAGCGAGTACACCCGCGCGGCGTCGATGAGGCTCACCCAGTTGTGCGGGTCGAGCGTGTCCCGGCCGCTGCCGCCGCTCAAGCCCGCCCGCAGCGTCCCGCCGGCACGGGGCAGGAGCGTCGCCGCGGCTCTAGCGGTCGTGGTGGTCGTCGTGGCGGTACCGGGGCTGCATGCCGCCAGCAAGCCGCCCGTGCCGAAAAATGCCGCCCCCTGTGCGGCGAAGCGGAGCAGGTCTCTCCTGCTCATTTCGATCGCGCGCTCGCTCATGGCTGGTTCCTATCCTTCACCAGTAAGTCAGGGTAACGGCGGCCGCCGCGCCACTCTTGGCAGAGCCAAGTCGGACGACCTCGAGTGGTATTCCACCGCTCCATGGCGCGGCAGAACTCCGAGGGGCATCGTGGAGGACGACCGATCCTCCGGTTGCTCCCCGTGGCGGACTCGGCTTCGGGCAGTCCTCCGTGACGGCAGGTGCAGGCCTCAGGCCAACGGCGTCATGACGTGCTTGATCTGGGTGTAGTCCTCGAGGGAGTACATGGACATGTCCTTGCCGTAACCGCTCTGCTTGTAGCCACCGTGCGGCATCTCCGGGGTCAGCCAGAAGTGGGTGTTGACCCAGACGGCGCCGTACTGCAGCCGTCGGGCGACGCGCATCGCCCGTGAGATGTCACGGGTCCACACCGAGGACGCCAATCCGTATTCCACGTCGTTGGCCCAGGCAACGGCCTCGTCCTCGTCCGAGAAACGCTGCACGGTGACGACCGGTCCGAAGACCTCCCTCTGCACGATCTCGGCCTTCTGGTCGACGTCGGTTATGAGGGTCGGCTTGTAGTAGAAGCCCGGTCCCGCGATCTCCTCGCCGCCGGTGAGGACTTTGCCCCCGGCGGTCTGCGCCCGGTCGACGAAGCCCTTCACACTTTCTCTTTGCTTGGCGGAGACGAGGGGTCCCACTTCCACCTCGGCGTCGGTGATGTCGCCGACCTTGATCGACTCGACGGCGGGCACGAGCCCTGACAGCAGGTCGTCGTAGATCTTCGGCCCCGCGACCACACGGCAAGACGCGGTGCAGTCCTGGCCCGTGTTGGCATAGCCGGCGAACTTGAGGGTCTCGACCAGGGCCTCCACGTCGGCGTCGTCGAAGACCACCACGGGCGCCTTGCCGCCGAGCTCGAGGTGGGCACGTTTGACGGTCTCGGCGCAGGCGGCGGCGATGACCTTGCCCGTGGCCGTGTCGCCGGTGACCGATACGAGCCGGACCGCCGGGTGACGTGTGAGAGCGTCGCCGATGACAGCGCCCCGTCCGGTGACGACGTTGAAGACACCGGCGGGGACAATGTCGGCGGCGAGGTCAGCCAGGCGGAGCGTCGTGAGCGGTGTGATCTGAGCGGGCTTGATTATCGAGGTGTTCCCTGCCGCCAAAGCGGGGCCGAGCTTCCATACCGCCATCATGAGCGGGTAGTTCCACGGACAGATGCCCACCGTGACTCCGAGCGGCTCCCGGCGGATCATGCTCGTGAAGCCTCTCTCGTACTCTCCGGTGGACTTGCCCTCCTGGCAGCGGGCGGCGCCGGCAAAAAAGCGCAGGCTGTCTGATATGAACGGGATGTCCGCCTTGGAGACCGTTATGGGCTTTCCGACGTCGACGGACTCGAGGCGCGCAAGCTCGGCCGCGTCGGCGTCGATGGCATCGGCGAGCTTGAGCAGAATCGCGCTGCGCTCCTTGGGCGGCGTATCGAACCAGACCTCGTCGTAGGCCTTCTGCGCCGCGTGGACCGCGTTCTCGATGTCCTGCTTGCTGGCGACCGCCACCTTGGCGACGGTCTTGCCGGTGGCGGGGTTGATGTCGTCGTCAGTTTCGCCGTCGGTTGGGTTCACCCATTCGCCGCCGATGAACAACGGCCGGTACTTCTCCACGCTCTCTTCCACGGCACTGCTCCTTTCCGCAATCGTGCCCCTGCCGTCGATGATCTGGGAGCCGAACGGGCCGATCCCGAGATCCAGTCGGCGTCCGACCGCCCGGGTGGCGGCGCCACTGCGTCGCAGGAGATGACCATCGACATGGCCCACGTCTGGTTGCACCGTAGCTTGTGCGGCGCCATTCGCCCAGGGCCGAAGGTCCCTCCCCGTGGGCTGTGGCCCGTCGGCGCAGGCGCCTTGGCGCAAAGAGGACCTGGCTCGTGTCAGGTCGCGAGGCCGAACGTCTCGCTCTCGCGCTTGGTGCTCACCGAGTAAGAGAACGTGGCCCTGGAGTACAGCCGGCCGTACTTCTTGGTCTCGGTGACCCCCGACAGCACCACCTTGGCCACGTAAGTTTGGAAACGGCCCGACACGCAGTTGGGCTGACAGTCGTTCTGGTAGAGGTCACCGGTGCCGAGGGCGGTCTTGAGCCCCCAGTTCGCCCAGTGGACATTCTTCCAAGAGGCATTGGCGTCGGCACACGACATGAGATAGTCCGCCGGTCTCTCTTCGGGGACGCCGAGACATGAGAGCACTCTGGCGACAGCCTCGGCAACCGGGGCTGGACCCAGGCGGGTCGGTGCCGGACCGCGGGCTGCGCCCGCTCCACCCGTTGTCAGCAACAGGCTGGCCGCGAGGGTAATGCTGAAGATCGCGAGTGCAAGGCGTCGCAAGTTCCACCTCTATCTCTTATCTCTTGGCCTGAAGGCGGCCTTGGGGTGACTGGTTGACAATAGCTAGCTGTCACGCCCGTCAGGCATCGCCAACCGGAAGCCGACACGGGGATGCAGGCAACGGCCGATCACAGGAAATGAGCGATCGGCGCCCTCCGCCGCGGCCGGCGGTATTGACCGACCACCGGACAGATCCAGGCCACCCGAGTAGGCGTCGAATGTTTGCGGACAGACGTTCAGACGGGACGGTTGCCGAATTCGTCTCCCGGTTGCGTGCCCTGAGCCCCTGCGCCTGTCGGTGCGAACGGCAAGGCGGCGCCCTCGGGCACGAGCGTCGGTGTGGAGCGGTTGAGCGTCTCGCCGCGGAAGAAGGCGGGTGATGCGAACCGCCATAGCACTGCGCAGATGAGGCCGACGACGGCGCTCAAGAGGAAGATAAGAAACACCCCGCCTATCTCCCAGTGCGGGCCGAAGGGAAAGCGCCAGGCGGTGTAGCTCTGACCGCTCGAAAAGAACCAGTCCTCTTTCAAGCTCCAGGCCCCCGCGGCAAACATGATCACGCCGCCGAGCCCGGGCAGGATTCCCTTCATGAACAGGTCACGAGTGCTTCGCGTGAGGACTCTCCGGTAGTACCACAGACACGTCCAGCCGGTCAGGCCGTAGTAGAACGCTATCCACACTCCGATCGCGGTGACGGCGTCCAGGATTATCAACCCGCCTGACATGTAGTTCATGGCGGCGTACATCACGATCGAGATTCCCCCCATCACCACCGTGGCGACTGTCGGGGTCAGGTACCTCTCGTGCATGCGGCCGAACGCGTCCGGCACCGCCTTGTACACGCTCATCGAGAGCACCGTGCGGGCCGTGGGCAGGATCGTCGTCTGGGTGGAGGCCACGGCCGAGGAGAACACCATGAGCAGCAACAGGTGGGAGAAGATCGAGCCGAACCAGCTCGAGCCGAACACCGCCGATCCTTGCACGGACAGTACGTCGGTGAGGTGGGCGGGGTTCGCCAGTCCTATTCCGGTCGTTCCGACACCGGCGAATGCCTGTGCTGCGATCGTGACCAGCCCGTATGTTGCCAGCAGCAGCACCGTGGCGATGATTCCCGCCAGTCCCGGCAGCCGGCCCTTGTCGTTCGTCTCCTCGTTCACAGACAGCGACGTGTCCCAACCCCAGTAGATGAACAGCATCAGGACGAGGCCATCGACGAAGGCAGTGGGGGAGAGCGTGGTCGGGTTGAACCACGACAGTGAGGGCACCATGTGGCCCGGCGGGGCGTGACCCACGGCCACCCTGACAATCGCCACGAGCGCGTACACAGCCATCATGACGAGTTCGATCGCCAGGAGAACGAACTGGACCTTCGCCGAGATCTCGATTCCTCGGTAGCAAACGTAAGTCAGGACCATGATGAAGAGCACGCCGACGAGAAGGACCCAGAAACTGCTCGGGTCGCTCCCTATGCCCTTGGCGTTGAAGAGCAGGAAAAGGTACTGGCCGGAGACCTCGGCAAGGCTCGCCATCACGAGGACGTCCGAGGCGATGATCCCCCAACCACCCGCCCAGCCCGTCCTGGGTCCGAAGGCTCTCGTCGCCCAGGTGAAGGTCGTCCCGCAGTCGGGATCGGCCTTGTTGAGCTCGCTGTAGCCGAACGAGATGAGCAGCATCGGCACGAACGCCAGGATCGCTACGAGGGGGGCGTGGAAGCCCACCCCAACTGCGAGGAGACCAAGAGTCGCAGCGAGGCTGAAGGCGGGGGCAGTGGACGCGGTCCCGATGACCACACTCGAGACGAGTCCAAGCGCCCCCGACTTCAAGCCTTTATCGACCCCTTCCTCTGAATGCAGCAAGGCGGGGTCGGTCGACATCAGACGGTGCTCTCGTCCACCATGGCGTCTGCCACCTTGACGAATCCGGCGATGTTGGCGCCCAGCACGTAGTCGCTCGGCCTGCCGTACTCCTCGGCGGCGGCCCGCACGTTGGTGTGGATGGCACGCATGATCTGCTTCAGCTTGCTGTCCACCTGCTCACGGGTCCACGAGAGGTGCTCGATGTCCTGGGTCATCTCCAGGCCTGAGACGGCCACACCGCCTGCGTTGGCGGCTTTGCCTGGGCCGTAGAGGAGCTTGGCCTCGAGGAACCTGTCGACCCCCTCGGGCGTCGTGGGCATGTTCGCGCCTTCGGCGACGAGCTTGACCCCGTTGGCGACGAGGTTGCGGGCGTCGGTGCCGTTGATCTCGTTCTGAGTCGCGCTCGGGAAGGCACACTCCGCCGGGACCGCCCACAGTGGGTTGAAGCCCTCGTCCTTCACCGGAGTGAAGGTCGCGGTCGGGAAGCGCTCCGCGTACTCGCGGATGCGTCCCCTGCGCACGTTCTTCAGTTCCATGACGAAGGCGAGCTTCTCGGTGTCGATCCCGTTCGGGTCATAGACGAACCCGTCCGAGTCCGAGAGCGTAAGGGCCTTGGCACCGAGCTCGATGAGCTTCTCAACTGTGAACTGAGCGACGTTGCCGCTTCCGGACACGAGGCACTTCTTGCCCTCGAAGTTCTCAGAACGCGTGGCGAGCATTTCCTGGGCGAAGTAGACCGCGCCGTAGCCGGTGGCTTCCGGGCGGATCTCCGAGCCTCCCCAGTTGAGGCCCTTGCCGGTTAGCACACCGGTGAACTGGTTGGCGATCCGCTTGTACTGCCCGAACAGGTAGCCGATCTCGCGGCCACCGACGCCGATGTCACCGGCCGGCACATCTGTGAACTGCCCGATGTGACGGTACAGCTCTGTCATGAAGGCCTGGCAGAAACGGCGCACCTCTCCGTCGCTCTTGCCCTTCGGGTCGAAGTCGGCCCCGCCCTTTGCGCCACCCATGGGCAAGGTGGTCAGGGAGTTCTTTATGACCTGCTCGAACGCGAGGAACTTCAGCAGTCCGAGGTAGACCGAAGGGTGGAACCTGAGCCCGCCCTTGTAGGGCCCGATGGCGCTGTTCATCTGGACTCGATAACCGCGGTTGACCTGGATCTCGCCGTTGTCGTCGGTCCAGCTCACCCGGAACATGATCACCCGCTCCGGCTCGACGAGCCGCTCGAGGACCTTCATCTCCTGGTACACGGGGTATCGCTCGACGACGGGCTCGAGCGAGGTCAGTACCTCACTCACCGCCTGCAGGAACTCCGGCTCGCCGGAGTTGCGTACCGCCAGCTCGTTCAAGATGTTCTTGACGTTGTTGCTCACTTCAGTTGCCTCCCTGTGCACTCCGTTGTGCACATCTGGCTCTTGGTTTGCTCGGCCCTTCCTATCTGCCGCGCTCGGGGCCCTCCGTGGCTCGCCCGAGATCTCGAGATCGCTTCTCGACCGGTGCCGTCCTTCCTTGTCTCGTTGAGGGCTTCATAAGAATTGTCGCACCGGCAACCGGGGCTGAATAGGGACTTTCGGCCCATGGAGAATCGTCGGACCTCCTCTAAACTAAATAGGCGCACGTCTGCAGTCGCATTTCGTCGTGACGCCGCTTGTTGATCTTTGGCCGAATTGCCGAGAAAGGACTTTCCATGCGAGTTCTCGTGGTAGGAGCCGGTGGAGTCGGAAGTGCCTTTGCCCACATAGCGGCGCGCCGGAACAGCTTCGAGAAGGTCGTGATGACCGACTACGACACGGAGCGCGCAAAAAAGGCGGCTTCTGTCTCGGAACGCTTCTCGGGCTTCAAGCTCGACGCCTCCAACGAGTCGGAGATCACTGAGCTGATCCGCGCGGAGAACTGCGACATGGTCCTCAACGCCGTCGATCCCCGCTTTGTCATGCCGATCTACCGCGCGGCCCTGGCCGCGGGCGTCAACTACATGGACATGGCCATGTCCCTCTCCCACCCAAACGCCGAGGAGCCCTACTCCAAGACGGGTGTCAAGCTCGGGGACGAGCAGTTCGAGCTCGCTCCGAAGTGGGAGGAGAGCGGTTTGCTGGCCCTGGCCGGTATGGGTGTCGAGCCGGGCCTCTCCGACGTGTTCGCCCGCCACGCGGCGGACAACCTTTTCGGTTCTGTCGACGAGCTCGGCGTCAGGGACGGCGCCAACCTCGTCATCGAGGGCTACGACTTCTGCCCGAGCTTCTCGATCTGGACGACGATCGAGGAGTGCCTGAACCCGCCGGTCATCTGGGAGAAGGGGCGGGGATGGTTCACCACCGAGCCGTTCAGCGAGCCGGAGACCTTCACCTTCCCGGCCGGCATCGGACCGGTCGAATGCGTCAACGTCGAGCACGAAGAGGTTTTGCTCATGCCGCGTTGGCTGGACGCGAAGCGGGTCACGTTCAAGTACGGGCTCGGGGACGACTTCATCAATGTGCTGAAGACTCTCCACATGCTCGGGCTCGATTCGACAAGGAAGGTCTCGGTGGGTGCGGAGAAGGTCTCGCCCCGCGACGTCGTCGCGGCATGCCTGCCCGACCCGGCCACGATCGGCGACATCATGCACGGTGTCACCTGTGCCGGAACCTGGGTGACGGGCATCGGCAAGGACGGCTCACCGCGTGAGGTCTACCTCTACCACGCCGTCGACAACGACTGGTGCATGTCGGTGGACGACTCGCAGGCAGTTGTCTGGCAGACCGCCGTCAACCCGATAGTCGCCCTCGAGCTGCTCGACTCGGGAGCCTGGTCGGGTGTCGGCCTGCTCGGTCCCGAGGCGCTTCCCTCCGGGCCGTTCCTCGAGCTGTTGAACGAGAGCGGCGCTCCGTGGGGCATGGACGAGAGAACACCGACCGCGACTTTGTAATTCGCCGAGAACATCAAGCCAGGCGCTGCCAAGTGGTGCGCCTTGGTCATTGTGATGTTCCGGAGAGCGGCTGACATCGCCGACTCACGGAGTGCTATCCAGCCTTTATCAAGGCGCTTGTTGTGGCGAGGTTAATCGCGCAATGCCTTGGGTCGCGCGAGGCTCCCGCCGCGGCGGTACAGGTGCGCCGCTATCTCAATGGCAACTCGGGCGCGGCGCACGACCGTATGGCCAAACTGGACCGGCTGGGCACGGGGCTCAAATCACCACGGGCACAATCTGCAATAGGCGTCTGTTCCTTCTGGCACGACAGCGACAATGGTCGCGTATGGGAGAGATAGAAGTTAGGCACGAAGGTGTGTGACCATGGTCTATGTGGTCAGGGCTGAGGTATCTCGGGTGTGTCACGTCCGTGGACACTGCCCAACAAAGAGATGAAGGCTCATAAGCGGTCGGGAAGGTGCTGCAGCTTGGCAGCGAGGGACTCGCAACGCTGGACCACAAAGCTTTGAGTTGCACCCCCGTGCAGGCTCAGCTCGAGCGAGCCGGCGACTGGGGCCGTCGAGATCGGGAGGAGCCGGATATGAGTCATCTGGCCCCATGTGATCCTGAGAGAGGCCATGTCCTGGGTGCGCTTGGGTGTAAAGGTGATGCCTCGGCTGTCGAGAACGAGTTCCCCGGCCACTGGGCGGCCGCCGCCCGGGCTGTCCACACGGGCGGGACCCGCGTAGATGGGATCCCCGGGAAGGCTCTTGAGCCGGTCCTCCTCGAGTCGGTGCCAGCGCCGCTTGAACAGTGGTACTTGCAACGCCGCGATCAAGATCATGAGGACCAGGAAGATGGCTGCCGCGATCACGGTCTTGGAGGAGTGGTTCAGCCCCACTGCCATTATGAAGCCCAGGGCGGCCACCGCCAGGACGCGGGTGATGACGAATCGCCAAAGGCCCTTGGGCGGGACGACTTCGCGTGGGGGGAGCCTGATCTCAGCTGGCTCTTTGCTCACAGGGGCAGGCTAGCTGTGGCTGTCATGTCCGGGGAGGGTGAGTTTCGCCTTCGTGGACCAGAGCGGACGAGCGCACCGTATCAAGCCGAAACCGGTCGCCCCGGAGGCCGCGTCGTCAGTGGTGCCTGGCGGAACCCATCTGCTATCTGAAGGTCGACGCCCGAGTTGGTGGAGGACTCAAAGCGCGCCTGGCAGGGTTCTGGGCTCGATGCGGTCCTCTACGGCCCGGTCGCCGTCGCGTCGGACCGCATAGGCCCCCTTCCCCTTCATCTCGGTGACTGCTTCGACAAGAGCGGTGCCTCGGTAGAGCAGGCCGACCCCGTCGTCAGAGGCGTACCCGTCCGGCAACACGCCGTCGGCGATGAGCTGGTGCAACAGCGGCCGACGTTGGGGTTCGGAGTCGTAGTGGACTCCATTCGCATACGGGAGCAGGCCCAGGCCGTTGGTCACCGGGCGGAGAGCCGGCCCGAATGAGTCGGTGGTACCGCCGACGTGCCAGCACAGCGAGCCTGCGGACACCCCGCCGAGAACGACGCCCGCCCGCCAAACCTCGGCAAGGATCGAGTCGAGACCGTGAAGCCGCCAGAGCGCGAGGAGATTGGCAACGCTGCCACCGCTGACCCAGATCACATCCTGTTCGAGGAGGAACCCTGCCATGTCCTCGACGGTCGGCATCGGAAACAGGTTCAAGTGCGCGACGTCTATTCCCGCCGCGTGACCGGCTTCGTTCAACAGGGCATTCCACCAGCGTTGGTCGCCGCCGGCCGTTCCTATATGACAGAGCCGGGGGCGGCGTGCGTCCACCCCCGCCAGATCGATGGCACAAATGAGCAAAGGTGCGAACGCGACATCGGTGCGCGACCCACGTGTCAGTCCGCCCGAGGTTGCAAGGATGGTCGGCAGATCAGCTGGCATACCGTGAGCGTAACGAGTCGTCGTTGAGTGCAGACTGGCCCTGGGAGGGGACGACGTTGCGGGCAAGCTTGCTGGCGCGACTAACCGAGCCAAGGTTGCCAGCGGGGTGCTGGGCAGTCAGTCCTTTCCCGCCCGGACGGCGGTGGACTCGCTGGCTTGATCTTGTAAGGGACGGGCGCCCCGATTCGGCAGCACGACGAGCACGACGACTCCGGCAGTGCCGACCACGAACGCTGCGACGGTGACGGCGAGGTCCATCCCACTCACGAAGGACCGCCGACCAAAGTTGGCGAGCTCGAGGCCGAGCGTACCGCCGATTCTCTGGCTGACTGCGAGAGCCCCACCGAGAGAGCCGGTGATCAGGTGCAGGATCGACGTCGGCATCTTGTAGTGGGCGAGCACCGGTGCCAGCCTGTTCTGGTAGCGGGTGTTGAGCAGGCTGCCGAGCACACCGACGCCGAGCGCCCCACCGGTTTGCAGCGAGGCGCCGTTGGTTGCAGCGCCTACGCCGGCTTGGTCGACCGGCAAGGACCCCATCACCGATTCAGTACAGGGGGCAAAGGCGAGGCCAGTGCCCAAACCGAGCACCAAGAAGGCTGGGAGCACGTCCAAATACGTGTCGTGGACTGTCACTCGCGTGAGCAACCCGAAGCCCAGTGCGAGGAGAGCCATTCCAGTGAAGACAACGGGCTTGGTCCCGACGAGGTGATCGATCATGCTCGAGAGGGGAGCAACTACGAGCAGCACCGCTGCGATCGGCGCGATTCGCAAGCCGGTCTCGAAAGCCGTGTAGCCGAGCGAGAACTGCAGGTACTGAGTCAGGAGGAACAGCCCTCCCATCAAAGCGAACATGACCATGCCCATGGTTCCCACGGCTGCCGAGAAGCGCCGTGACCTGAAGAATGAAACTTGGAGCATGGGGTGGGAGGACTGCCGTTCCCAGATCACGAAAACGGCCAGCACCGCTATCGCGGACGCTATGGCGCCGAGGATCAGCGGGGAAGTCCAGGAGCGGTTTGGCGCTTCGATGATTCCCCACAACAACAAGCCCATGCCCACGATGGAGAGACCGGAACCGACCGGGTCGGGACGCTTTGAGTCGGGGTTTTTCGAGTTGGGCACTAACCAGGTAGCCGCTAACAGCCCAATGATTGCGATTGGCACGTTGACGAGGAACACCGAGCCCCACCAAAAGTGAGCGAGCAGCCACCCGCCCGCTACGGGCCCCACGGCGACACCAAGACCCGTCGTGCCCGACCAGATTCCGATGGCGCGGGCTCGCTCACGAGATTCAGTGAAAGTGTTCGTGAGGATCGACAGGGTCGACGGCATTATGGCAGCTCCACCGATTCCCATGAAGGCCCTTGCCGCGATGAGCCGATCGGCGCTACCGGAGAAAGCAGACACTGCCGAACCAGCCGCGAAGATGGCCAGTCCCGTCATGAACACCCACTTGCGGCCCAGGCGGTCACCCAGGCTGCCGGCGACAAGAAGCAACCCTGCGAAAACGATCGCGTACGAGTCGACGATCCACTGCAGCGAGCTTGACGATGCATGAAGCGTGCGCACGATAACTGGTAGCGCCACATTCAAGATCGTGTTGTCGAGGCTCACGATGAGGAGGCTCACACACAGCACGGCAAGAATGAAGCGACGGTCTCCAAGGGGTAGACGTGTCTGCGCTTCGGACATCTCCGAGCGCCGTCCCAGGTTTGCCGATCCCGATAGTGAGGTCCCGAGGGGCTCGGGTCCGGAAACAGAGGTGCTCATAGAGAGACGGACGGTCCTTGTCGCAGGGGAGCCCGCTGGTTACACCCCCGCTCCGCTGTTGGCTTGCCTCGACAGTCGATGGCGCCGGTTGTACGTGCCAGGCCGGTGACTCCTGGCACGGTGGACGTGCTTGTCACGGTTGTCCCTTGCTTGCGGGCTGTGTACAGCGAGAAAATGTGCCAACGCCGCGCCGCGGACCCAGGCACAACACCGACCACTCTAACCACCGTTCACCCGGACCTACGAAGCGTGCGCGCAGGCGGGGCCGTCGTCGGGCCGTGGCCAGCGCGGCTCTCGTCTCTCAGCGATTGCTTATGTACAACTCAGGAAATCCTCAGGTGGGCGCGGTGTAATAGCTGTGAGCAGCGCGCGCTACCGTCCCTGCGGGAGGAAAGGGCGATGGACCACGAGCACGAGAGCGACGAACCTACGGAGGTAGCGGCAGATGGCTTCGCGTGGCCGCAGCCCGTGACTCCTGGTCAGACGGAACCCACGACCGCCACGCCCGCTACGACCGACTCGGCCGCGCCAGACCGGTCGCCGTCTCCTCCACCTTTTCCCGGTGCCGGTGCATGGGCGCCCCCTCCTCCGCCGCCACCGCCACCCACTGGCTACTTTCCCGGTGCCGGCGGCTGGACGCCTCCTCCGCCGCCGCCTCCTCCGTTTCCTGGCTCAGCCGGCTGGACGCCCTCTCCTCCTCCAGGCGGCGCCCCCGGAGGAGCCAGCAGCGGGACACAATGGTTTGGATTCCCAGCGGGTTACTGGGCTGTGCCGCCGACACCGCCACCGAGGCGGCGTCAGGCTGCGACCGGCTGGCTGGTCGTAGGGCTGCTTGTCGTCGGTCTCGCCGCAGGATTCGGCATCGGCCGTATGGCCTGGCAGTCGACATCGAAGCCCACATCGCTTCCATCGGGAAGCTCGCCCAGCTTCCCCTTCGGCTCAGGGACGTCGCCCTTCGGCTCAGGGACGTCGCCCTTCGGCTCTGGAGGGTTCCCGTTCGGTTCTGGCTCTTCAGGGTCCGTCTCGTCCGCGGCAGGAGGCCCTTCGGACCCCGCGGCGATCGCCTCGCGGGTCGATCCCGCAATCGTGGATGTGAACACCGTCCTCAGCTATGAAAATGAGGAGGCGGCCGGCACGGGGATCGTGCTCACGTCAAACGGCGAGGTGCTCACCAACAACCACGTGATCGATGGTGCGACGAGCATCAGGGTGACCGACCTGGGAAACAGCCGCGTGTATACGGCCACGGTCCTCGGTTACGACCGCCCCAGTGACATCGCGGTGCTCAAGTTGAGCGGTGCGTCCGGCCTCAAGGTCGCGACGCTCGGCGACTCGTCGGCGATCCGGGTGGGCGAAGCGGTCGTGGGGATAGGTAATGCGGGGGGCGCGGGTGGAACCCCCAGCGTGGCAGGGGGATCGGTCACCGCACTCGACCAGTCGATCACAGCCACCGAACAGGACGGTGGCAACCCGGAGAACTTGATCGGACTCATCGAGGTCGACGCGTACATCCAGGCCGGCGACTCCGGTGGACCGCTCGTCAATACCGCAGGGAAGGTCGTCGGGATGGACACGGCGGCGTCCGTCGGGTTCTCCTTCGAGACGTCCGGGACGGACGGCTACGCCATCCCGATCAACTCTGCTGTGGCGATCGCGAACAAGATCGTCTCCGGTCAAACTTCGCCGAGCGTGCACATCGGGCGGACGGGGTTCCTCGGTGTTCGGGTGTACTCGACTCAGCCTGGGGCCTCTCCGTCCGGGGCGGTCATAAACGAAGTCGTGACGGGTTCCCCGGCCGCATCGGTCGGTCTGACCGTCGGCGACGTCATAACGTCTCTCGGAGGCATAACGGTCCATTCCGCCCCGGCCCTCACGACCTTGATGCAGCGGTACCACCCCGGTGAGCGGGTGCGGATCGGTTGGACGGACTCCACAGGCGCCCGCCACAGCGGGACCGTGCAGGTGGCGACGGGACCTCCCGCCTGAGTACAAGTCCGAGACCGCGTCCGATCCACTCGGTAATGCGAGTGCCGTCCACGTCGTGGTGATGGAGCCGCTCGGCGCTGGCGTGGTCGGCCATCGTGACACCGGGAGGCTGCCATGCCGGCAGTCGCTCCGGCGGATCCGGATGTGGCCGGCTACGAGGCAGGTCCCGGTTCCGCCGAGCCAAGGGCGGACTTCTGTCGGCGCCGCCGCCTGGGCGGGATCAGAAGGGCAACCAGTGCGAGCACGCCCACGCCACTGGCGATGACGCCGAGCTTCGCCAGCCGGGCCTTGTAGACCCAGGTCACGGTGAACCTGCCGGCCGGGATCGGGACCGCCTGGAGTATCCCGAGCTGTCTCACCTGCACGGTCGTCGACGAGCCCCCGCTGATGGGTGTGAGCCTCGCGACCCAGCCCTTGTCGTAAGCCTCGCTTCGGACCAGCAACGCCGGGGTTGGCGTCGAGACGACGGTCTGCGGGTTCTGCCAAGCCTGGACGGGAGCGGTCACCGAGTGGGCGAGCGGGAGCTGGGGCGCAAGAGGTGTCGTGGCTCCTCTGGGCTCGACCCACGAAGCTCCCCGGGTGAGCATGTTGGTGAACACGGGCAGGCCGCCGATCTCGGTCTGGTACCGCCATTTAGGCGGTGTGAGCACACCTTGGAGAACCTGGTCGAGAACGAGGCGGTGTGTAAGCGGCCCGGCGTTGACCGCCATCGCCTGCACCGTGGTCGTTTCGACGGCGCCGATGGCGGCCGAATTGCTGCCCGGTGCTTCGACCTGGAGTCCGTAGGCGACGCGGCCGTCCAGCGTGACCCGGGCCTGGGCGTCCACGACCGGCACACGACGGTCGCCAACGATCTGGTTGCGAGCATCGAGGACGCCGATCTCGACCGTGCTCGGCGTCTCGCCTTTGTAGGGCACGACCACGATCGTGACCGAGTCGAGAGCGAGGGGGCCGGGAAGCAGCCACGTCGAGGAATGCCCAGGGGAGAGAAGGAAGGGCGGAAGCTGAGGAAGTGGCTTGTCCGGCGCTATGGCGTCAAGCGCCACCGCCACATGCTCGGTTCCGGGCGGAACCGGAGTCCCTTGCGCGACCGGAATAGGTCGGTTGTCCGGGATCGCCGTGACCAGGTACTCGGGCAGAGTCACGAGCGCCTTCAGGTTCAAGATGTCAAGGTCTGCGTGTGTGAGCGCGACCGGCTGCAGGTTCTCCACGTCATGGGCCCCTGTGGCGAGCTGGTAGCTACCGGCGACAGCAGACGAGTACCCCTGGACGCTTTGGAGCTGGTGGATCATTCCAAGACTGAAAGGGCCGAGCGCGAGGATCGTCCCTCGCAGCCCCGGTGGCAGGCTCTGCGCGGGGTTGAAGATCGCGTAGCGGCCTTGAGGTCCTAGCAGCTTCGCCAAGGTCGTGACAGCGGAGTTGTTCTTCGTGATGGTGGCTTTGGCGGGGAACGTGTACGACCCGTTGAGGACGCACATCAAGACATCGGCGACGACAACGATGGTCGCAAGCTTGCGGCTGGCGCTCGGGCCGAGCCGGGGCGCGCGCCACAGGAGCAGAGCAGCTCCGGCCGAGATGACCAGCACCGCAGCGAAGTACGGGCTGAGATCGACGGCGAGATTCGGGTGGTAGCCGGAGACACCGAAGCCGCGCTGAATCGATCGTCCCAGCACGTACGCGGCGAGTATGAGGAGCGCAACGATGGCGACCGGCACGAGACCGGCGAGACGGTCGTTGCGTGTGAGGCCCGAGCCCGCCTCTGTCGCCGGACCCGCCGACCCCCGGCGGCTCGTGGCCGGATTCCTCAGTACGTCGACGAACACGGCCAGCAGCACCGCGAGCGCGAGGTCCACGATCACGGCGTTGCGGTTCTGGAGGCGCTGGCCACCGTAGAGGGGAATGTCCACGAGGATGTGGCCTAGAGGAGTGCTGGCGCCGGCCGACAACAGGGCACCCTCGAGGATGAGGGCGTACCAGACACCGAGAGGGTTGTCGGTGGCGCCCCGACGCATGGCGCGCCTGAAGAGAGCGAAGGCGGCGACGAGCGGCATGATCCCGACGGCGTAGCTCAGCTCTGGAAGGTTGTAGGAGCCCATGAAGCCGGGCAGGCCGAACGTCCCGTTGCCTCCGACCAGGAAGGGCACGAAAAGCAGCTCCAGGTCGTGCCAGGACAACGATCCCGCGGCGAAGCGGGTGAAGGTGACAGCCGCCCGTTCGGACTCGTGCAGGAAACTGAGGCCGGGCAGCCACTGTGCCGCGGAGAGGACAACCGCGAGCAGAGCGGCCACCACGATCCCGATGGTGGCGACGGTGACACGCCTGCCCGTCCGCCAAGCCCGCCAGCACAGGGCCAGGAAGTACGTGAGCACGATGAAAGCAACGCTGGAGGCGGCACGAGGATCGCCGGCAAGCACCACCAGCCCGCCGCAGCCGCCCAGCAGTGCGATCCAGCGCCTAGCCGTTCGCGCCTCGGGATGGGTTCCGAGCTCGTGGACGGCCAGCAGCATCCAGGGAGTGAAGCTCATGCCCTGCACCAGGCCGAGGTGCACGGCTTGCCCGCTCATGAACCCCATATAGGTGAATGTCAGGGCACCGAGTAGGGCCGCGAGAGGAGAGCAACCTAGGCGGCGCAGGAACACGTGCATCCCGATGCCGCAGACAATCGGTACTGCAGCGACATTTATCGTCCAGGCGGCGCCCGCAGGCAGGATGGCGAAGAGCCAGGTGCCCGGGTACAGCGATCCCGCGTTCCATCCCGCCAGCAGCGGCGTTCCGCTCCATATGTACGGGTCCCACAGTGGCAGGTGACCGTGTCGCAACAGCTCGCCCGACAGGACTCGGAGCGGGTAGTTCTGGGTCAGGTTGTCCGCCGTACCGCTCCCGGGGAAGAGGGGTCTTCCGACGAGTGCAGGCGGGATTCCCATGAGCAGCGGTATCGCGACGAAAAGCGCGACCGCCCACTTGTCGGCTCGTGCGACGTGTGACCAGCGGCGGGGAATCGCGCCGGGAGTCTCCAGTCCTTCCCGGTCCCGCGGACCGAGAGTCACAGTTGGGGAAAAGTGCGCCATGGGTTCCGCTGAACGATAGACGCGGCCACCAGTGCGAGGGCCAATTCCGCCGAGTCGTCACCGTCTTTCGAGCTGACTCCTCGGTTGCCTCCGGCGAGGTCGCCCGAACCATTATCCTTCTGAACCAGCGCATCGGTGCAGCGCTCTCGTGCGCGGGTAGCGGCGAAGCCGAAGGCTCGGCCCAGAGGAATGACGTGCCAATGCGGCCTTCTGGCGATATGCAGGCGGTGCGGAGACCGGCCGTCTTGGTCGCGCTCGCAATCGGCGCCTATGTGGTCCTGGCCGTCTTGGCGTACTGGCCGGTCCTGCCCCTCGACGCGAGCAAGTTGCCGCACGTCGGGGGAGCGGGGGCCGGCGACCCGGCTCAGATGTCGTGGTTCCTTGCCTGGACGCCTTTCGCGCTCGGGCACGGTCTCAACCCCCTGTTCAGCAACTACATCGACTTTCCGCTCGGAGTAAACCTCGCCTCGAACACGTCCGTTCCCTTGCTCGGGCTGCTGGCATGGCCGGTCACACTCGCCTCGGGACCGGTGGCGTCCTTCAACGTCTTGATGCGCATCGCGCTTGCTGGTTCGGCCACGTCGATGTTCTTTGTTGCTCGAAGATGGGTGAGATGGTGGCCTGCCGCCTTTGCGGCGGGCCTGCTTTACGGGTTCGGGTCGTACATGACCTTCGAGGGCTCCGTGCACCTCGACCTCGCGTTCATGGTGATACCTCCGCTGCTGCTCTGGTGTCTGGACGAGCTGCTGGTGACCCAACAAAGGTCGCCGATCAAGCTCGGCGTCGCGCTCGGGCTCTTAGGTGGCGCACAGTTCCTCATAGATCCGGAGGTACTGGCGTACTGCGCCGTCATGGCGGCGGTCGGCT
This sequence comes from Acidimicrobiales bacterium, assembly GCA_052148655.1. Classification (GTDB taxonomy): domain Bacteria; phylum Actinomycetota; class Acidimicrobiia; order Acidimicrobiales; family Bog-793; genus Fen-455. The sequence goes on along the minus strand of JBKQHU010000017.1, from coordinate 18,252 downwards.
TGATTCTCCTCGCCCTGACGCACCGCCACGAGGTCCCGGCTCGTGTCCGCGCCGCGGCGCCCGGGCTCGTCGCAGCCTGCGTTTGTTTCGCGGCGCTCGGCGGCTACCCGATCGGATACTTCCTTGCCGGCCCTCGCCGGATAGCCCACGCCATTCAGCCGGCCGGGGCGATAGCTGCCTTCCATGTCGATCTTCTGCGGCCCGTTCTGCGGTCCTCGCCTCATGGGACCAATTCGTCCGGCTACCTTGGCATTCCGCTTCTCATAGGCCTTGTGGCACTGGCGGTGTTGTGGCGCAGGCTGGGGATCGTACGCTTCGCGCTCTCGTGCGCCGGCGTGGCGTTCCTGCTCTCGCTCGGTCCGCGTCTCACAGTTGACGGGCACAGTCTCGGGATCTGGCTCCCCGAGGCGCTCTTCGAACACGTGCCTGTTCTCGTCGACCTCGAGCCGGTCAGGATCGCCGGCATCGAGATGCTCTTTCTGGCCATCGTGCTGGCGGTCGGCCTCGACCGTACGAGGGCTTGGATACTTGAGAACTCTCAAAGCACGCAAGGCGGTCAGCGGCATGGGGCCGCAGCCTGGGCCCGGGGGGTGGCGTCCCGCTTCCAGTCGGACCCGGGCTTGCAAACCGGTGCGCTCGTCGTCCTGGTCGCCGTCGCATTCGTCCCGCTCCTCGACCAGCTTCCCGTTGTCCAAGAGCAGCGGGCGATTGCGCCGCAGCTCACGGCATCGCTCGCACGTTCGGTTCCGAACGGCGGCGTGGTGCTGGCTCTTCCCTACCCGCGAGCCCACGACGACGAGCCGATGCTGTGGCAAGCAGTCGACGAGATGAGCTTCCGTCTCGTCGGGGGCTACGCGCTCGTCCCCGGTGCGAGGGGTAAGGGTGGTTATTACATCGCGCAGGGCCCGGCGTTGCGCGAACTGTCGTCTCTGCTCACCGCGCTCCCCGCTGCTCCCGGCGTGCGACCGGCTAGCGCCTGTCGTCCCCTCGAGGCGGTGGCGCGCGAATACAACGCCGACGCGCTCGTTCTTCGTACGAGGCAAGGCGCCCTGCGCACTGGCGGGGTCGAGATGCTCACGAAGATCCTGGGACCGCCCAGTGCCAGTTTCAGAGCCGGCGCGGTGTGGTACGACCTAGGCGGCCGGACAGCCAACTGGAGCTGTCCTCCTGCTGGTTGAGGGGCCGCAGAGGTTCTGGTGCCGTATCTCGCCCGGCCGATCGCCCGCCGCCGCGCGCCCGAGAGCCGCTTCGCTCAAGCAGCATCGGAGATGGGTCGATACAAGTGAATGAGCTAGCCATGCGTGCGCGACCCCCAGCACCCCCTGGTCTGGGGGTCGCTGCACAAGCGGTCATTCGGGCGACGGCTCTGCCACTTCTTGGCTCCGTTTGGTGGATTGGCAATGGGATCGCGCGAACCGGCATCTTGAGCCTCAACGCGGCTCTTTGCCGACGTCGGTTGCGGACACATGTTGGGCCACTTCCGCTGGAGGCCGGCTTGAGCCTCTCCGCCTCCGAGCAAATGTGCCACGGTAGCTGTTACGAAACGGGCATATCGAGCCTGCCCGAAGAGGCGTCCGCCTCTTTGCGGACACTCGACATCGACAGGACCCAGTAGACAAGACCGGCGACGATCATCCCGAAGATCCAGCTGAAGTCGGCGCCGTGGGTAGCGTTGGACAGCGGACCGGTGTAGGCGGGGTTGTAAAACGCAGCATCGATCCACATCATTGCCCCGAACATTCCGGCCGCCAGGGAGACGATCGCCTTCCAGTTGATGCCTCCGCTGCGCCAGTAGAGCCCACCTCTTCTCCCGGCCAAAGAGACGACGTCGTACCTGCCACGGCGGAGCAGGTAGTCGACGAGGAGAATCCCGAACCAGGGTCCGAGCCACACGACGATGTAGTCGAGGAAACCCTCCAGGTCGGCGTAGAAGTGGCCCTTGAGCACGATGACTATTGTCACGGCGCCAGAGATGACTGTGTCGACGAGCACACAGCCCCACCGCTTGAGGGGTATCCCGATGGCCTGCAGGGTTACCCCGGAGGAGTACATGTCGATGGAGTTGATCGCGAAGAGCTGTGGGAGCGCCAGGATCATGAATGGCCAGAAGAACCAGCTGGCGAAGGCTGCCGGTACCGCTGCTGCCGCCGTGACCGACGGGCTCACGAGGTAAGCGGTCGCTCCGAGGAGTTCGAGAAGGATGGAAGGGATTGCCCCCCCGAGCGTTGCAGCCCAGAAGGTCTGCGACTTGGGCGTGCTCCGCGGTAGGTAGCGGGAGTAGTCCGCAGCATTCTCTGTCCAGCCGAGCCCTCCGGCGGAGACGATGAGTACAAGACCGGTCGTCCAGAGCCACCACGAGTCTGTGCCGGTCGTGTGCAGGTCGCTCAGGTGTGCGTGCGGTATGACGAGGATCGCCATTATCACGAACACGACGACGAATACGTAGGACAGGTAGCGCAGCACCTTCGTGATGGTCGCGTGACCGAGGAAGGGAGCTATGAACTGCACAGCAACCGCGCACAGCACCAGCACTACCTTTCCCGCGTCACCGAGGGTCGTCCCCTCCCGGCTGAACATCGCCTCGACGATGTAGGCGACGATGACGAGGCCTTCGATCTCGAAGCCAACCTGGGTGATCCAGTTGAACAAGGAAGGAGCGCGGTTGCCGTTGCGTCCGAAGGGGGCGCGGCTGACCATGAACGCGGTCGTGCCGGTCTCCGGCCCCCAAAGGCTTGCTATGCCGAGAACGACGTAGAAGAGGTTGCCGATGAGAATCACCGACACCGCCTGCCAGAACGAGAGCCCGAACGAGACGACGAGAGCGCCGTAGACGAGGAACTCGACATTCCAGATCGCCCCGGCCCACAAGAAGAAGAGGCCTGAAGGGCGCATCTTCCTGTCCGACTCGGGGATCAGCTCGATACCACGCTGCTCCAGCTTGCCGAGCTCGTAGTCCTCGGTGCTCGGAGCCGCATCCAGGTCTAACGGGCCACTTCTTTGGCCCCCCATCACAACACCGCCGCCCTCCGCCTGAGTCATATCGTCCCCCTCCCTCTACCTGACGCTGCTTATAGGCCTCATTTCACTCCACAAGGTCGCTACCCCCACTCGGTGCGACCGAGACAATATGCCTCCTCGAGATTGTCCCACGCCTTCTCGCGCGTCGCGAGATTTTCCGTGCGCCGCGCCCGGTGAGTCTCCTGGCTCGTGGCTCAGCCTGATAAGCCCCGCGCGGCCGCATAGCTCTGTTGGCAGAGCGAGGGCGGCCCGATCGGCGTCATCTGGTGCAGGGAAGGCTCGGTCTGGCGTTCCCATTGGGATGACACGAGCTCCGGCCGTCGCCCGGGCTCCCGCCCGTCACCAAATGTAGGCTTCGGGCGCAAGAGCAGGACGACGCCTTCGCCTGTTAGGGTCGAACGACCCTGTACACGCGTTCGTAAAGTTTGCATTCTTAGATGAGAACCGGCGGGCCGGGCACACCCGGTTCGCGAGCGAATGAGGCGACCGGCGGGTTTCCGCCAGTCGTTCCGAGAGGAGACACAGGTCATGAGCAGGATGAAGCAGGTAGCGGTGGTTTTGGCCGCTTTCACGATGATCGGCGCGCTAGGTGTCGCGAACCTTTCCGCCTCAGGCGCGAGCACGAAGACGGCAGCCAACCCGCTGACGGCGCTCGGCGCCCCGGGCAGCCAGTGGACGACGAAGCACCCCTTCAAGGCCGCGTTCATCTATGTCGGGGCACCAAGTGACGCCGGCTGGACCCACGCCCAGGATGTCGGCCGCCAGGATGTCCAGAAGAGCTTCGGCGGGCGCGTGGTGACCGAATACAAAGAGGACGTGCCCGAAGGCCCCCAGTGTGCATCGGTGATCACGCAGCTCGTCGACTGGGGCGCGAACATCGTCTTCGCCACCTCTTACGGCTACCAGCCCCAGCTGGTCCAGGCCGCCTCCAAGTACCCGAACGTGATCTTTGAGCAGGCGACCGGCACGACCGTCATCGCCAAGCACCTCGGGGAGTACTACGGCGCTGGCGAAGACGGTGACTACCTCGGGGGCATGGCTGCCGGTGCCGCAGCCCTGGCATCGGGCAACAACAAGATCGGTTTCGTCGTCCCCTACCCGATCCCCGAGTGCCTGCGCGAGGTCGACGCCTTCACGATGGGCGCCCAGTCCATGGACCCGAAGGCGACGGTGCAGATCGTCTGGACGAACACCTGGTTCGACCCGGCGACCGAGCGGACCGCCGCTGAGAGTCTCGTCTCGGCTGGCGTCTCCGTGTTGGCTGACGGGCAGGACAGCCCGACGACTGGTCAGGTGGCCGCGCAACACGGCCTCAAGTGGGTCGGCTACGACTCCAACCAGGAGAGCTTCGCCCCCAATGCCTGGCTGACGGGGACCACGTACAACTGGGGCCCGTACTATGTCCAGGAAGTCAAGGCCGCCATGGACGGTACCTGGGTGGCACGCTTTTGGTACGGCAGCCTGGCGGACGGCTTCGTCCAGATGGGCCCGTTCGGCAAGTCGGTCGCTGCGGCGACGCGGACGGCGATCCTCGCCAAGCAGCACGCCATCATCACGGGCGCTTTTGACCCGTTCACCGGGCCGATCTACGCCCAGAACGGCAACATCGTCGTTAAGAAGGGTGTGACCCTCACGGTGATGCAGAAGTACTCGATCAGCTGGTTCGTAAAGGGCGTCATCGGCAACCCGAAGGGTTAACAGGCTCCATGACCGACTCCGTGCTCGATGCTGGAGCGGAGCAGGCGGGTACGTCCACCGGCTCCGCTTCGGCGTCAAGCCCCTCCGCCAGCGTCCCCGGCGTCACGCCGGCGACGCTGGCGGTGCAAGCCGTCGACATGACGAAACGCTTTCCCGGCGTCGTCGCCAACGACCACGTGTCGTTCGAGGCGTCCGCCGGGGAGGTGCACGCCCTGCTCGGCGAGAACGGGGCCGGCAAGACCACGCTATGCAACCTCCTGATGGGCCTCTACCGTCCCGATGAAGGCAAGCTCTTCATCAACGGCAAGCCCGTCAGGTTCCACTCCCCAAGGGACGCCCAGAACGCCGGCATCTTCATGGTCCACCAGCACTTGCGCCTCGTGGAGAGCATGACCGTGGCGGAGAACGTCGTTCTCGGCTGGTCCAAGTCACGGTGGAGATTCTCCCCTGGGGCAGTCGAGAAGACCGTCGCCGAGGCAGCAGAGCTCTTCCAGATGCCCGTTGACCCGAAGGCGAGGATTTGGCAGCTCTCGCTCGGGGAGCGCCAGCGGGTCGAGATCCTGAAAGCCCTTTACCGGGGCGCCAGGATCCTCATCCTCGACGAGCCGACCACCGTACTGACGCCGCAGGAAGCCGACCAGCTCTTCTCGAGCGTGCGCGACATGGCCGCCGCCGGCCAGACGGTGATCTTCATCTCCCACAAGCTGCCCGAGGTCCTCGCCGTGGCCGACCGGGTGACGATCCTGCGCCAGGGGCACTCGATCACGACCGTCCCCACCGCCGGCACCGATGCCGATCAGCTCGCCGGCTTGATGGTCGGGCGGGACGTGTCCCTGGAGGCCGCGGCCAAGCTGGCGGGCGAGCCGGGCCCGGTCGTTCTCGAGGTGACTGGCGTGTCCGCACGAGGCGACCTCGGTACCGATGCACTGAAGGACGTCACCCTGGAGGTCCACGCCGGGGAGATCCTCGGCATCGCCGGCGTCTCGGGCAACGGGCAACGCGAGCTGGCGGAGGTCATCACAGGGCTGCGACCGGCGACGACGGGCCATGTCAGTGTCGACGGCGTGGCGCTGCACACGAGTGATCCCAGGGCGGCCATCGACCTCGGCATCGCCTACGTGCCCGAGGACCGGATGGGAACCGGCATCTCGCCCAACTTGTCGATCGCCGAGAACCTCATCCTCAAGTCCTACCGCGGCAAGGAGATGCGCCGCGGCCCGGTGCTGTCGAGCCGCAAGGAGTTCGCCAACGCCAAGGAGATGATGGCGCGCTTCGACGTCCGCGCCCCCGGGCCCCGCACGCTCATCCGCCAGCTCTCGGGGGGCAACATCCAAAAGGTCCTCCTCGCTCGCGAGCTGTCCTCGAAGCCCCGCGTGCTCGTGGCGGCCTCACCCACCCGCGGCCTCGACGTCGGGGCCACCCAGTACGTGCGACAGGTTCTTGTCGACACCGCCAAAAGCGGTGTCGCCGTCCTCATGGTGAGCGAGGACCTCGACGAGGTCTTCGAGCTCTCAGACCGCATCGCCGTGTTTTACAACGGTCGTGTCGTCGGAATTGTCTCGGTCGCCGAGGCCAACCGGCAGCAAATAGGACTCATGATGGCGGGCGCGGCATGACCGGGCCCCTGCGTATCGAACGTCGCTTGAACACGCCCGGCTGGCTCAAGTTCGCCGTGCCGATCGCTTCCCTTTTTCTGGCGGCGATCATCACCGGCATCTTGTTGCTGGCCACGGGTCACAACCCGTTTTCGACCTATCACCAGATGTACTCCGCCGCGGTCACCTCCGACGGTGCCCTCAGCGCCACCTTCGTCTACGCCACGCCGATGTTGTTCACGGGTCTTTGTGCCGCGTTCGCCTTCCGGATGAGGACTTACAACATCGGTGGTGAAGGCCAGCTCTACATGGGCGCCGTCGGCGCCTCGGCGACTGGTCTCGTCCTCGGTGACTGGCCGCGCCCGCTGCTCATAATCGCCATGGTCCTCGGGGGCGCTCTCGCCGGGATGATTTGGGCGGCGATTCCGGCTCTCTTGCGCGCCTACCTTCGCACGAACGAGATCCTCACCTCGCTCATGCTCAACTACGTCGCCGGCTTTTTCATGTACTACCTGATCTACGACAGCGACTCTTACTGGCGGGACCTGTCGACGCCCGGAGCCTCGGTGTTCCCGACGGGAAAGACCTTGGTGCCGGCTGCCTCCTGGCCGGGGATCACCATCGGGACATTCGTTCTGCCCATGGGTTTCGTCCTCGGCGTCGGCCTGGCAGTCAGCCTGCTCTTCCTCATCCGCTCCACCCGCTATGGCTTCGAGATGCGGGTGGTGGGCGACTCTCCTCAGGCGGCCAACTACTCGGGTATCCGCACGAAACGGAAGATCGTCTCGGTGATGGCGATCTCGGGCGGCATCGCCGGCATCGCCGGCTCGAGCCAGATCGGCGACTTCGGTCACGTGCTCGATCCCCGCGGGCTCCAACAGGCCCAGTACGGCTACACGGGCATCGTCGTGGCGGCGCTCGCCCTCTACAACCCGCTCGCCGTCGTGATCGTCTCTTTGTTCATCGGCGGCCTTACAAACGCCGGCTTCGCCCTCGAGGGGCCCTCGTTCCCGACCGGCCTCGTCGGCACCATGGAGGGGATCATCCTTTTCACCGTCCTCGGCGGTGAGATCCTCGCCCGCTACCGCATCGGCCTGCGCCACCGCGCCGTTACCTCGACCCCGGTCAGTGCAGTCACTGCGACAAAGGCGGCGTCATGAACTCGAACGTCGTCCTCGCCGTCCTGGTCTCGGCCATCTCGTTCGGGACCCCGCTCGTCGTCGCCGGCCTCGGCGAGCTGCTCACCGAGCGCTCCGGGGTGCTCAACCTCGGCGTCGAGGGCATGATGCTCATGGGGGCCGTGACCGCCTTCTGCGTCTCGCAGAAGATGCACGGGCCGGCCGGGCTGATCCTGCTGCTCGCCGTCTTGGCGTCCCTTGTGGCCGGTGCTGCGATGGCCCTGATCCACGCCTTCTTGACGATCACGATCCGTGTGAACCAGATCGTCTCGGGGCTCGCCATCACGATCTTCGCCGGCATCATCGGCCTGTCCTCCTACCTGGGACAGGTCTGGAACATCGGTGGCGTGGCCGGGCATCACCAGTTCAACAGCATCGACCTGCTGGGCTGGAAGAACGTGCCGATCCTCGGACCGCTCCTGTTCAATCAGGACGCCTTCGTCTACGCCTCATGGGTGCTCGTCGTGGCGGTCATGTACTACCTGTACCGGACGAGGCCTGGACTCTACCTGCGGGCCGTGGGCGAGAACCCTGCCGCAGCGGACGCCATGGGGATCAACGTGACCGCCTACCGGTACATCCACACGCTGATCGGCGGCGCGTTCGCCGGCCTCGCGGGCGCCTACTTCACACTCGCCCTCGCTCCGATCTGGACCGATGGTCTCACGGCCGGGATGGGATGGATCGCGATCGCACTCGTGATCTTCGCCTTCTGGCGTCCCGACCTGCTCGTGCTGGGCGCCTACCTGTTCGGCGTCTTCTCTGCCCTCGGGCCGACGCTGCAAACGCGCAACATCACAGTGCTCCCCTCCGAGTTCTATTCAGCGCTGCCATTTTTGATGACAGTCATCGCGCTGGCGGCGGCGTCGACGAGCTGGGCCAATCGCAGGATCGGGACTCCTGCGTCGCTTGGCATCCCCTATACCCGTGAAGAGGGCTGAGGACTTAGGCGTCGCGGCGGCGACCATGACAGATGAGCAGCTGAGCTAACTAATCCCCCTTTGTGATGGTCTCGGACTGCGTCGTAAGACGATTGAGCACCGGGACCAGGACCTCGACGCCGAGGCCGGGACCGGTAGGCACGGCGATCGTGCCATTTACGAGCACGAACGGCGCGGTGATGTCCTCGTGGAAGTAACGGTCGGTGGCGGAGATGTCGCCCGGCAAGCTGAACCCGGGAAGCGAGGCCAGCGCGAGGTTGGCGGCTCGGCCGAGACCGGTCTCCAGCATGCCGCCGCACCACACGGGCACGGCCTGTGACACGCAGACGTCGTGGACGGCGCGCGCCTCGAGGTAACCCCCGACACGTCCCGCCTTGATGTTCACGACCGAGCACGCGCCGAGGGCGATGGCGGTGACGGCGGTCTGTGCGGAGATGATCGACTCGTCGAGGCATACAGGCGTCGTGATCCGGGCCGCGAGCTCAGCGTGGCCGGTCAGGTCATCCTCGTCCAATGGTTGCTCGATGAGGAGCAGGGATAACCGGTCGAGCTCGGCGAGGTGAGCCATGTCGCTGCGCCGGTAGGCGGAGTTCGCGTCCACTTGCAGCATCAGATCGGTTCCGAAGCGGTTCCGGATCGCCTCGACCGGAACTAGGTCCCAGCCGGGCTGAATCTTGAGCTTGACCCGCCGGTAACCGGCCTCCAGGTATTCGGAGACTGCGTCCACCAGCTCGGCGACCGAGCTCATGATGCCGACTGCGACCCCCGGGGTCACTACGTCGGTGGCACCACCTAGGAAGCTGGCCAGAGAGATGCCTGTCAGGCGCAGCTGCGCGTCGAGCACCGCCATTTCGAGAGCGGCCTTGGCCATGCGGTGGCCCTTGAACTCGGCGAGAAGATGCTGAACGTCGGTGGCGGTGAGATCAGGGGCACCGAGGAGCTTCGGTGCGAGGTAGCGCCGAAGCGTGAGCCAGGCTGAATCGAGGTACTCCGAGGAGTAGAGGGGATCGGGACCGGCGACGCACTCACCCCAACCTTCGGCGTCGTCTGACTCGACGCGGACTAGCAGCGCCTCACGGACGGACTCTGTGCCGTGCGCCGTGCGGAAGGCTGACACGAGCGGCAGGCAGACACGACGCAGCTCTATGGCGTGCAGGTTCACGGCTGAGCCATCGTGTTGCCGAGCACCGTGTAGGCGAGGAGGACGAGCGGTCGGAGGAATGCAAAGACGATGACGACCGCGGTCATCGCGCCATCCCCGCGTAGCCGAGTACACCTCGAGGACGCGCGCCGGCCCTCGGTTCGGGTGTGTGTATGCCAGGCGTCGCGTCCACGACATTCACGGGAACGCCCCTCAGACGCGGGTCAAGGTCACCTTCGTCGCCGGGCACGGCCAGATTCTGTCCCGTCCGCAGCGTGGCTGCCTGTCGCGGGCTTCGCCGAGCGCGCTGGCGCATCCTGGTGAGGCAAACGCCCAGTTCGGGCGACGACTCCCTGAGCGCCTGGCGCCGTAGCCTTCGTGACGTGGCCGGACTGGCACTTCGATGGTTGCGCGCCCGCAGGCGGGTGTGGGGGGCCCTTCTCGCCGTCGTCGCGACGGGCGCGGTCGCTGGTTGCCAGGCTGTCGCGTCCCAGCATCGGAACGTGACTACGAGCACGCAGGCGACGACCACCACGGTCGCCGCGACGACCACCGCTACGAGCGAGACTCCACCGACGACGCTGCCCGCGTCCCGGCCCCGCCCGAGTCCGCGCCTCGACGACGGGTCACTCGGCAATCGAGCTACCCGGTTGGCGTGCTCGCTTCTCGGTCGAGCACAGATCCGCGATGAGTTCGGCGGTCCCGTAGGCCCTGCAACGCCCACTTATCCCTACTGCCAGTGGCTGGTGGGCAGCGACGCCTTTCTGGCCCTGTCCGCGGAACCACGGACCTCGTTCCAAGACGCCACCCAGTACGTGACCACTTTGGAGAGTGTGAGTGGCCTCGGCCGGCAGGCGATCATCGCCAACAACAGGTACCTCTACTTCACCGCCGCGGGCACCACCTACTGGTTGCTCTGGCAACAGGTCGGTGACTTCTCGCAGCTGCACACCGCCCAACTCGTGGCCCTGGCGCGGGACGTGCTCGCCCGTGCCCAGCGCGCGACCGCCTGGGCGACGAGGACGCCGCTGCCGGGCCCGCCCGGACCAACGATCTATTTCGCCGGGGACTCGACCGCTGCCGGGCCCGAATGGGCCTGGGACACGTACCACGCCACATCGCCGGAGCTGAGGACCCTGGCGGAGTACCAGGTCGGCTCTGGCCTTGTCAGCCCTGGGTACTTCGACTGGCCACGTCATCTGCTTGCAGTCGTCGCAGCGCGGCGGCCGAAGCTCGTCATCTATATGGGAAGCGCCAATGACGGGCAGGACTTGTTCCTCGACGGTGGCTTCCAGGCTGTCGGGAGCCGCTTGTGGAGGAAGGCCTACGCCGACAGGGTGGCAGGGATCATGACCGAGCTCGTGAAGGAAGGCTCCGACGTGCTCTGGATCGGCGAGCCGGCAATGCAGGACCCTCAATTGTCGCAATACATGCAGGTGATTGACCAGGTCTGCGCACAGCAAGCCGCAAGGCACCACGGGGTCACATTTCTCAATCCAGGCTCTGTTCTTAACGGTCCGGAAGGTGGCTACGAGAGCACCGTGTTGATCCACGGTCGGGCGACTGTCGTCCGCCTCGACGGCGTGCATCTCAATATGGCGGGTAGCGTCCTTATTGCTGACTTCTTAGCGGCTTATGTGAGACGCATTGTCGAAGTCCCCAGGGCAGGCAATGGCAACCGCCCTGGTCCGGAGGCTCCAGCGGGGATTGCCCTCTTTCATTTCCTGTACCTGCCGGACCCGTAGCCTGCCGAGTCTCACCGCGACAGCCCGCAGTTGGGATGTCCATATGAGAGATCGCGCCAGGTAAGCCGGGCAGTCACAAGACGACGCGGAGGTGTTCTTTCTTCACGGCAGGCCATCCCGGCGGCGGGCAGTCGTCACGGGTGAGCCGAGCCCTGCGTTCAAGCCCGGATCGATGCCTGTAGAGCCCGAAGAATTGCAGTGGCAGTGGTAGCTTCTGGAGATGCAAAAGTCCAGATCAGCATTAGTGGCAAGCATCGCGATCGTGTCAGTGTTCGTGACTCTGGTTGCGTGCGTCCCGCCGTCTGTGGCGACAGTCCCTCTCACTGCACGCAATGGTGCTACCGCGCGCCTGACTCGAGCGCGCTCTGGCACGCTCGTCCCGCGTGTCGCATTGTCTCCGAACGTTGTCACGATCAATGCCTCCACTGTGGCGTCCAATCTTCTCAGCGCTTCTAGCGATGGCAGCACTTACGTCTTCAAGAGTGCGTCCGGCTCACTCAGTCAGCTGGCTCCGGGCAAGGTGATGTTGCTGCAGGGCTACGCGGTCGCCGTGGTCGTCTCGGTGAGTCGTTCCGGCTCCCGCCTCACTGTGACCACGCGACCAGCCGCACTCACCGACATCTTCAAGACGGCGGACGTCAACTTCTCCGAGCCGATCGACTTCACCGAGGCCTTCGGAACGCTCGAAGCTGGATCGCCGCCTTCTGAGGCCACCAGCGAAGCGAGAGCCGCCGAGCCACAAGTGGCCCTGGCCGCTGCAGCCAAACCTGTTATCCCGAATGTCGGGCTTTCATACGTCGGTAAGGGGACGAACGATTTTTCATACCGGATCTCGGTGAGCCCCACCCTGTCCCGACTCAATTGGGCCATTCAAGGATGCGTCGGAGCCTCCTTCATCACGGGACAGACGTGCGTGCCAGGCAAGAGTGCAGGCGGGCTGACCTTGGAAGCCACTCTGTCCGGCTATATCGCGAAGGCAAACCTCTCGGGCAGCTTCGATATCGTCAACGGCCGCAACGTGCGCAGCGCGTTCTCGTTCCTGTCCGTCGGCGGCGTCGCCATCACCTACCAGATCCTCGACCCGGGCAAGAACGACTTCAAGCTCCCCGTTCTCCGTCTGCCGATGTCGTTCAATGTTCCCTTTGCCATAGCCGGGGTCCCGATGCTGCTGAAGGTCTCGTTCGCTCTGCTCGTGAATGTGGCGCTGTCGAGCAAGAACTCGACGATTCAAGGCGGCGAGACGCTGACCTACGGAGGGTCCGAGTCAGTGACGGAGTCGGGTGGCTCGGACTCAGGTCCGACGAACCCGATGAGTGTGAAAGGTTCTTTCGTCACCAACAAGCCGTCGGTCACGCTGTCCTCGGCTGCGGTCGAGGTCGCCTCGCAGATGAAGGTCGGGTTCGGGCCGGGCCTGGCAGTGGGGAACATCCTCGGCTACGGAGACGTGGTAGTTGCCGTCGGCCAGAGAACCGGGACCCTCGTGGCCGGGCTGCCGTGCTCGGCGTTCTACCTGACTGTCTCGGGCCACGCCTATATGGAGGCGCAGGTCGCCGTGTGGAGGATTGCCTCTAAGCCGGTGGAGCTCTTTTCGAAGAGTTACACCGACCCACGCGCGGAATGCTGAGGCGGGCGCTCTAAAGCCAGAGGCGCCGCCCGCGGGCACGGTTTGTCCACGTGGCTCAAGACGCGACCTTGAACTTGACGCGGGAGTCGGGGAAACTTGGGCAGGCTTCACGTGGCGTGAGGGCCTCCGGGACTTTCGGGTCCCCGGCGAGCCCGGACCGGGCGCGGGCCGCACGGTCCCCGGCCGGGGAATGGCGTAGTGGGTGCCGGTCGCCTCGAGACGACCGGCAAATCGGGAAGACGGGAGATCTTGGAGAGATCGCCGCCCGCGGGCGGCAGGCGAGAAAGGGTGGGAGGTATCCAATGATCACGGACAAGTCGTCGATGCCGCGAACCGCCGGGACAGATCAAGCCAAGCTGTCGGCCTCGCAACCTTCGAACACCTCTCGGGGACCGCGCAGCGCGGCCGATGCGCTCTCTCCGCTCGTCCGCAACCTGCTGGGCGATCGGATCCCTGTTCGTTTCGAGCTGTGGGACGGGAGCTCCATCGGCCCACTAGACGGCGCCGGCACCATCCATGTCCGCTCGGCCGACGCCCTACGGCGCATCCTCTGGGCCCCGGGCGAGCTCGGCGTAGGTCGCGCCTACGTCGCGGGCGACATCGAGGTCGAAGGCGACATCGTCGCCATGCTCGCCAGCCTGCACGAGGTTGCGCCCCGGGACCTGCGAACGGGCTTGCGCGCTCTGCCCGCCGCCTTCGGTGCCGCCTATCACGCCGGTGCAATCGGTTTTCCCTTACCAGCGCCGGCCGAGGAGGCCCGCGTCGCGGGTCTTCGTCACTCCCGGCGTCGGGACGTGCGGGCGGTCACTCACCACTACGACGTCGGCAATGAGTTCTATGAGCTCGTGCTCGGGCCGTCCATGACCTACTCGTGTGCCCGCTTCGCCGATCCGGCAATGAGCCTGGAACAGGCCCAGGCATCGAAGCACGAGCTGATCTGTCGCAAGTTGGGCTTGCGCGACGGCAAGCCACTGCGACTGTTGGACGTCGGTTGCGGTTGGGGATCGATGGCGATGCACGCCGCGGCCAGTTGCGGGGCGACCGTCGTCGGCATCACCTTGAGCGAGGAGCAGGCCGGTTACGCGAGAAAGCGCGTGGCCGAAGCGGGTCTCGGTGACCGTGTGGAGATCCGCGTGCAGGACTACCGGGACCTCGGAGGCGAGCGTTTCGACGCCATCTCCTCGATCGGAATGTTCGAGCATGTCGGCAAGGTCCGCACGGGCGAGTACTTCGAGACTTTGCGCTCTCTGCTCGTACCGGGGGGAAGGTTGTTGAACCACGCCATCTCCGAACAGGGCGGATCGAAACTCGGGTCCTGGAGCTTCTTCGGCCGCTACGTGTTCCCCGACGGCGAGCTGCTCGACGTGGGCGACGTCGTATTGGCGATGGAGCGCGCCGGGTTCGAATGCCGTGACGTGGAGTCGCTCCGGGAGCACTACGCGCTCACCTTGCGTTGTTGGGTTGCGAACCTGGGAGCCAACTGGGAGGCGGCCGTAACCCAGGTCGGCCTCGCCCGCGCGCGGATCTGGAGGCTGTACATGGCCGGGTCGGTCATCGGCTTCGAAAGCGGCGGCATCGCCGTGCACCAGGTTCTGGGCGTTGTGCCGGACGACGGCAGGAGCGGAATGCCGCGCACCCGGTCCACCTGGGGCTGAAAGGACAGGGAGCTCTCCGCGGGCTTGGTCGAGCTCCCCGAACGCTAGGCGGCGGTCGAACCGTTTTGTCTCCCGTGCGACAACACCGGCCTTCGGTCATCTTGAACTTCGGACCGATGCGCCCCTGACGAGGGTCCTTCGGCCCTGGTCTTGTTCCCCGGCGAACCGTTAGCTGGACGCATGTGTCCACATGCAAGAGCGCGGCGAGGCGGGGAGGCCTGATGTCCAAGTTCTCGAGGCGATCATTTCTCGGCGGGAGCGCGGCGGTAGCGGGCGGGTTGCTGGTGGCGGACCACCTGCGATTCCTGGAACCGTCCACCGGCGACCTCGTGAGCTCCGACGAGTTCCTGACGGGCAAGGAGGTCGTCTACCGGACGGGCCACTCCAACAACTGTGACGGCGCGTGCGGGCACCTCGTGCACGTCACAGACGGACGAGTGACCATGATCGGGCCTGCGAGCTGGGGGACGACGACAGTCGCCGGCGAGCAGGCGCCCACCTTCCACCCGCGGATCTGTCTGAGAGGCCTCTCGCAGATCTCGAACACCTACAGCCCGGACCGGATCAAGTACCCCTACAAGCGCGTGGGTGAGCGGGGGTCGGGCAAGTGGCAGCGCATCAGCTGGGACGAGGCGACGACCCTCATAGCGGACAATTTCAAGCGCATCCAGGCGAAGTACGGCAAGACAGCGGTGTGGGTCGCCCCCTACACCGGCTCGCTGGCGGTGCTCGAGGGTGTCATCGGAGCTGGCTTCCGCTTCGCGAGCGTCATCGGCGCCTCGGCGGGCGACTCAGAGGGCGACAACGAGGGCGACTCCGCGACCCCAGCGGGTTGGAACTACGTCCTTGTCGACCCGACTAATCCCGCCAACGCAGGTGGTTTCTTCACCGGGCACGAGTCGGTTGACTTCCTGAGCGCCAAGACGATCGTCTTCTGGGCCAACAATGTCGCTGAGACCTCGCTCCCGGACTGGCGGATCATGTGCGACGCCAGGGACCAGAACGGCACCCGGCTCATCTCGGTCGATCCTCGCTTCACGGTCACCTGTGCCCAGTCGGACGAGTTCGTGCCCATCCGCCCAGGTGCCGACTCGGCCCTCATCGACGGCATCATCCACCAGATCTTCCTGAACGGCACGTACGACAGCGACTACATCCGCGCCAACACCGTCGGGCCTTACCTGATCGACCCGCAGGACGGCACGTGGCTTCGCGCGAACAAGGTCATCGCCGGTGCCAAGGACGACTACGTCGTCTTCGACGAATCGGACAACAAGGTCAAAGCTGCGAGCGATCCCACTGTCAAGTCGCCGGCGGTCATGGGCACGCACGCCGTGGCCGGACTTACGGCCCGTACCGCCCTGCAAGCGCTCGCGGACATGGCGGCCAAGTACACCCCGGAGTACACCGAGAAGCTCACCGACGTGCCCGCCGCGCAGGTGGTCGCCCTCGGCCAGGTGTGGGGGGCGAGCAAGCCCCTAGCGGTGAGGGTCGGCTTCGGGCTGTCGCACTGGTACCACGGCGACTTGCACATGCAGGCGTTGTTGACCCTTCAGGCGATCACGGGCAACATCGGCGTCCACGGCGGTGGGGTGACAACATTCGCAGGTGGCATGGCGGCGACCATCGCGCCGTTCGACCTGTTCGATTTCTGGGCGCCGAAGGGCACCAGCATCTACACCCTGTTAGAGCCGATGGACTTCTGCGAGGCCGTCGAGAAGGGCAAGCCCTTCCCGGTGAAGGCGGCCTGGTTCCCGATCGACAACTTTGCCCAGCAGATGTCCGACCGGAACCGGATCAGGGCCGCCATGGAACAGCTCGAGTTCATCGTCGTCTCCGACTACTCGCTGACCGCGACCGCCGACCTGGCCGATGTCATTCTCCCTGCTTGCACGTACTTCGAGAAGACTGACCTCCTCTCCTCGAACAACTTCTACCTGCAGTTCATGCCGAAGATCATCGACCCGCTCTTCGAGTCGAAGTCCGATCTCGACGCGATCCGGATGATCGCCGACAAGATGGGCGTCGGCCAGTACTTCACCGAGACCCCCGAGGAGTTCTTGAAGCAGATCATGAAGATCGGCCAGAGCGACGCCGACCCGTCGGTTCTGGGCCTCACCTGGGAGCGGCTCACGACCGAGGCGGTCCGACTCAACACTGACCCGATGCCATACGTGCCGTTCTTCAACCAGCAGTACCCGACAAAGAGCGGCAAGATCGAGTTCTACGTCGAAATGCTGATCCCCTACGACCAGGCGCTCTGCGACCACAAGGAGCCCATAGAGGCTTCCCCGACGAACCCGCTCTTCGAGAAGTACCCGCTCGTGTTCCTCTCGACCCATACCAAGTTCCGCACCCATTCGCAGTTCGTGAACCTGCCGTGGCTGAAGGAGCTCAACAACGGCGGTGACGGCTTTTTGGAGATCAACCCCCGCGATGCCGCCCCCCGGGGCATCGCCGACGGCGACGTCGTGCGCATCTACAACGACCGGGGCCAGATGAAGGTCCGGGCGCGGCTCACCGAGTCGATGAAGCCCGGCGTCGTCAACTGTTACCAGGGTGGCTGGGACACGATCCGCGTCAAGCACTACATCGAAGGTCATCCGAACAACCTGACCCATCAGATCGCCAAACCCGCCCAGTCGCTTATCCCGAACTTCCCCTCCAACGCGGCGTACTACGACGTCCTCGTCCAAGTCGAGAAATCAGGAGCGTGACCGCCATGGCTGCCAAGAAGACCTCCGTTCCGCACCACGTCATGGTGATCGACACGAACCGGTGTATCGGCTGCTGGACGTGCGCGGTCGCCTGCAAGCAGATCAACAACGAGCCCCTCGGCTACTGGTGGAACCGCGTCCTCACGACCGCTCCCAACCAGTCCACGACCGCGAAACCACCGACGAGCGACAACATCGACGTGCCCTACGGCACCTATCCCGACCTCGAGCTGGCGTACTTGCCTGTTGCCTGCCAGCACTGCAACGACGCCCCGTGCGTGAAGGTGTGCCCGGTGCAGGCGACTTTCCGTCGCGACGACGGCACCGTCCTGGTGGACTACCAACGTTGCATCGGTTGCCGGTACTGCATGGAGGCCTGCCCCTACGGAGTGCGCATCTTCAACTGGGGCGACGCCGAGTACGCGCCGGGAGGTGCCGTGGGTTACGGGAAGGACTACGTGACCGAGGGCCACCTGGTGTTCGAGCCCGAACGCCCCAAAGGCGTAGTGGAGAAATGCACGTTCTGCGTCGAGCGCATCGACGTAGGCGAAGAGCCCTTCTGCGTCGAGGTGTGCCCGATGGGTGCCCGCGTCTTCGGTGACCTCAACGACCCCGAAAGCGAAGTCAGCCAGCTCGTGAACGACAGTGGCGGGGCTCAGTTGCACCCCGAGCTGGGCACTGACCCGAACGTCTATTACCTGCCCATCCGCAAGCGCGTGGCGAGCGAGAGCTGAGGAGGCTAAACCATGACCAGTCCTGCTATACCTCTCCCCGTCACAGCCGACGGCGCCGGTACCCGGCGGCTGGGGGGCCGCCTGTGGTACGCGGTGCTCACTGCCGCGGCCGCCTTCGGGCTGGCGGCGTGGATCTACGAACTAGAAAAGGGCCTTTCCTCCACGGGCATGCGCGATGTCGTGTCCTGGGGGATGTACATCTTCAC
>JBKQHU010000016.1:0-6416 GCA_052148655.1 Acidimicrobiales bacterium | reverse complement strand
GACTGGCAGTCAAGGATAGATCGGCGCTCTCCCGCCCCAGGGTCGAACTTGTTGAAGTCGCGCTACGCGACTCAGGTACCAGATTCAGCGTGTCGGAGGGCAGACGTCGCGGATCTGTGACTCGTCGCGACCTCGGCAGACGCGGCGCACTATCAAGCCCGCGAATGAGCGCTTCGCTGGCTGCCTCGATCCTGATCGGACCGATTGCTGTTATTGAGCGCCCCTGACTGGCGGATCCAACTCTGCCGGACTCCAAGTAAGTTGTTCCTCCCTGGGGCCCGCCTGGACGTTCGCGATGACGTCGATCATCTCCTCGAGTGCGAGCGTTCGGTCGATTTGGGGACGACCTCTCACGGGCGGATCCTCACGCACATCGAAGTAGCGAACGACGCCACGGGGGAAGGGATCCTTGTACGAGATGGCGTTGTATTCCATCGGCTCCGAGTTGCGGACGACGAAATGCTCCGAATCACCTGGAACGTACAGGCCAACGAAGCCGAGATCGACGCGGTGCCACTCGTCTTGGCGATGCGCGTCTGCCCGTCCTGTGAGCCTCCGCAGGCTGGTCACCACGTCGGCAAACCCAGATGCGCTTCGGGTGGTCTTCTTGTCTTGTACAGCACCGATCGGCACGAAGTAGAGGCCTACAACGACTGCTTGAGGGCGGTATTCATGCAGCCGCCGCGTCTCATTCTCCAGCTCATAGAGACGACCGGTTATGTTCTTCCCAAAACCAAGACTGTGCTTGTCTCGAAACCCGACGCCCTTGAGCGAAACGGCAACCTGGAGGCCACCGATCAGGTCGCCAACGAGAACGTCGATCTTCTTTGTCTTCGCTTCGCCACGATCCCAGTAGGTGATGGTCGGTGGTTCTGCCGAGCCTTCCGGATCCGGCAGAACGGAAAGCCGTTTCTTGTAGTGTCGCTCACGCAATGCCGTGGCGATCATCCGCGCGCAGGCGTCGGCAAAACTGTTGGACCAGTTGTTCTTGTCACTTGCTGAACCATCGACGATGAGCTGCGCCCGCTGTCCGCGTTCTCGATCGGCTTGATCGAGAGCAGCGAGGAGGCGTGGATCAGGATCGAGGTCCTCCCAGCGGTTCATTGAATTGAGATCGTATGTGCTGACGGGCCGCTCGAGCGTGAAAAGCGTGACTCGACAAGCTGCAAGCTGTTTCGCGACGACGTGCCAGGTACGCGGACTCTCCTACAGATTCGCGTTGAGGAAATCGTACTGGTGCACCACGCGACGAATCATCGACTCGTATGAGAAGAGCGAACTTGGGTTCGGCGCAGGTGGGCCTTCGATCATCGTGATAGGTGTTCCGTCGTTGGGACAGTCGACTACAACGATGCCGATCGCGTCGTAGCCTTCGTATCCCGGCCTGGTGCGGGTTGGTAGCTCGCTCACCTTTGAGACCACAAACTCAGTCGCTCCCGGCTGCGTCAGCGACGTCACCTTCGGAAGCGGTAGTCCTTGTACTAGTGGGCGCCTGTTCGAGTCTGGACTGACGAAAGTAGATGCACCATTGATCATCACGAACGCCACTGCGATCGCCTGGTCTGCTGCACCGTGCACGGTGATGTGCGAGCTGTTCAGCTCGTCGTAGAGCCGAGGTCCAGAGCCTCGATGCTTGGTCATGCAGGCTTTCGCCTCCAGAGCCATCAGTACCGTGCCGACGGCAGACTCTCGAAGATCGGGAAGTTCCCGTAGTCGCGCATGCGCTTCCCGGTCAAGTGATATGTCCAGCGTTCCAGCCAGGTCGACGAATGTGCGCCCCGCTCGCTCACCGGCCAGTTCGGTTCGAGGGCGATGCACCACCAGGTCCAGCTTCTTCGTTCTCCTCGTTCTGAAGTCGCTGAATTCGTGATTCACGCCGAACGCGACGGTGCCCTCTGCGACATGGCGGCGCAGGAGCGCGCACTGTTGCAACAAGTCGAACATGGTCACCCAACACGCGACCTTCGAGTGTCGATCGCTCCGGGAGTGGTATTGCCAGGTGTTGCCGTGTTCATCCACGACAGAGGGCACCGACATGGTACGAACCAAGATGGCCGGACCGTCCATCGTCATACCCTCGCGCGGCAATTCTTGAGCACCGAGTCGCTGGCGCGCTGTCGTATCACGTCTCCGCAGCCTACGGAGTCGCTGCTACCAGGTGCATGATGGTCGCGGATGTCCAGAGTTGGTTCCCGCCCCAAACCGTCCAGCCCTGACATCGAGGCGCGCATGAGGAACCAGCGACGCCGAGACACAGATCCCGAGATGCTGCTTCGATCAGCGCTCTGGCGTCGTGGTCTTCGTTATCGCGTCGACGTGAACGTCGTAGGCCGGCGTCGCAAGGTTGATCTCGCGTTCACGCGATCGAAGGTTGCAGTCTTTGTCGACGGCTGCTTCTGGCACCGATGTCCGGAACACGGGTCGGTTCCCAGGGCAAATCGAGTCTGGTGGCTGGCAAAGCTCGACGCGAACGTTGAGCGCGATCTGGATTCGAACCGCGAGCTCACCAGTGCCGGATGGCTCGTCATTCGTGTGTGGGAACACGAGGATCCCGTCAAAGCCGCGGATCGAATCGAGGGGGAGGTTCGTAGGCGGGGATCAGGCCGCTGCGATAGTCGTGATGTGGTCGGCGACGTCGTCCAAGAAGCCTTCCTCGAATCGCAGTGAACCTCTCGTAGCGCGATCGAAGAAACCAGCCGCGGCACGTTCCGACAACGGCGCGGCCGCTTCGAGGTCGACGACATCACTCAAGTGGGTATACGACCCTCGAACTGGCCACATCGAGACATCGACGGACCAGCGCTTCCCGTTGACGCCGCACGCTGCCTTCGGCCACGGAGCGCCAACCTCGAGCTGCCTCACCTCAGACTCCCACGATCCGGGCGAGCGCAGTCGGCTCCCGACCCACTCGGCCACGCCGACGGTTACCGCGTTGCCGACGAGCTTCCACCGCGTTCCCTTGCGATTGGAGACCGACTCCGCTGGCGCTGTCCAGTTCGCGTCAAACCCCTGCAACCGCTCGGCCTCGGTGATGTTCGGTGTGACGATGCGACGACCAGCCTCCCCAAGGCGGTGCCAGACAGCAGGAGGGGAAGGGATGCCGATGGTGGAACCGCCTTTGAGCGTCGGGACGGCATCCTGCGCCCATCCGAGTCCGCGTAGACCCTCGGTCCAGTAGAAGCCGAACACATCCGAGTCGAAGAAGCCCAGTTCGGGCTCGCCAGCATCGTCGGCAAACAAGACTCCCCGCGGGTCACCCTCTCGCGTGGCAACGAGGATGACACGTTGGCGGCGCTGGGGCACGCCTGTGAACCGAGAGTCGACGAGGCGATACGCCCACTGATAGTCGAGCGCCTCGAGCTTCGAGACGAGGAAGTTCATCGCCGCACCACCGTCGAGGACGAGCATGTTCCGGACATTCTCGAGCAGGACCCAGGGGACGCGGCGACGTTCGAGCAGACGGAAGACTTCAGCCACGAGACCTGACGCTTCGCCCCTGATACCCCTCGTGAATCCGGCTTGAGACAGGTCGGTACAAGGGAACCCGGCCGCGACCAGCCGCACCGGCGGAAGCTCCTGAAGCTGGCGAACGTCCCTGACCAGCGGGACACCTTCGAACCGGTGCTCCAGTACCGTGACCGCAGGATCCCAGTACTCGCAAAGCAGCTCGCTGCGCATGCCAGCCCTCTGGAGACCTAGCTCGATCCCGCCAACTCCGGCGAATAGACCAGCCACACCCCACTCGTCCGATGAAGGCATCAATGACAAACTACACGGCTGAAACTCTGCCTCGCAGCTTTGACGAGCGAAGAGGGTCGCATCGAACAGGCGCTCCATGTCGACGATCCTCCAGGCAGGGTGTAACAGTGCTGACCGGTGGCGACCCCCTCGGGTGATCGCATAATCTGAACGCGAAGATCGATGAGCAGGAGAAGGAAGGTCGTCACTGAACTGGTAGCGGTGCAGCGCTCCTGGGAGTGATCTACACCTGCTAATAGTGACACTTACGCTCGTCAGTGACCTGCGATTATGCCGTTGAGCAGGGCGTTTAAGCCTGTCTTGCTTACAACGAGCAGGTCGGCGGTTCAAGTCCGTCAGCGCCCACCAGAAGAATTGCCTGCTCAGAGGCTATAAATCCGAGTCTTGAGGGTGCTCGGAGAGCGCCCTAAAGAGCCTCCATCGCGCGTCCATCGCGCGGGACGATTCGCGTGAGCTCTGCTTCGGCGGCGAGATTCGACAAAGCAGAGGCGATGGCCTGGTCGCGATCGGACGTGGCGTGCTGGTAAATGAGGGCTGCCCGCGGGCTTGCGTGACCCATACGTGCCATGAGCTCTCTGGTGCTGGCCCCTGTGGCAGCGGCAAGGGTGTTGCCGGCATGGCGGAGATCATGAAAGTGCAAATGTCTCAAGCCGGTCGCATCCCGCGCCGCGCTCCACGAGCGCAGCCAAGTTGCTGTTGCCACTGGTCCTTCGCCGAGATGACCCGTGAAGAGAAAGGCGTCCGCGTCGGCTCGGACGAACTCCGCCAGGTGTCGGGCGACCTCGTCTCGGATGTGGGGCGGGATCGCGACCCGTCGTCGCCCGGCGTCTGTCTTGGGTGGGCCCGTCACGAATCGCCCTCCTATGTCCACGACTTGCTCACGGACGTCCACCCAGCCGTGCAGCAGATCGATGTCCCGTCTGCGCAGGCCGCGCAGCTCGCCGATGCGAAGGCTGCACCAGTAGGCGAGAAGGACCATTGCCCGCCAGCGCCGGTCGATCGCATCGGAGAGCGCGTGCATCTCGGCCATCGAGGCGACAGGCCGTTCGGCCGAGTGGCCCTGCCCGGCGCCTTTGACCTTGCAGGGGTTGGTGACGAGAACGCCATCGGTCACGGCCGTGTTCAAGCTGGCCCGCAGCACCTGGTATCCCCTCGTCGCTGCGGTCGGAAACCTGGGCAAGAGTGTGGCGTGCCATGACCGGACCGCGGATGGCGTCAGCTTTCCCAGCTCTGTTCTCCCGAGAGTGGGGAGTATGTGATTTTTCAGGAGATAGGCGTACATGCGACGGGTGGTGGGCCGCAGGTCCGTCCGCATGGCCAGCCACGACCGGCACCATTCCTCGACGGTCACCCGTGCGTGTCGGGGATCCACGACGGCTCCTCGCAGCTTGTCCGCCTCCACGGTTGCGGCGTAGGCAACCGCATCCTTGCGTCGCCGGAAGGTGCGGGAGACCACTCGCCCGTCGATCCTCGTGCGTACGTCGTATCGGGTGTCGCCTTCCGCAGTCTTGCGCGTGCTGATCTGCGCCATCGGTAGCTCTCCTCAGCGTTGTCGTCCCGTGCGAGGGCAGTGGACGAAGTCACTCGCTCGTTTCCAGTCATCGCCACCTCGATGGCTCTGGCAGGTCACGGTCCCATGCCTGGCGAGCACCGAGCGCTCGCGATCTGTTCGACGTGGCATCTACTCGGAAGAGCCGAAGGGCGCCCGGCGAAGTCAGGATCCTACTCAAAGGGTGAGCGCTCCCCGCCGTATTCGCGATGATGCCTGTCACTATTCTTGTCGTCGACAAGCCGCGTGACGAAGGACCTCAGGGCGCTGAGGGGAACGCGCCTGCAGCGGCCGATGTTGACCGACAAGAGTTCACCACTTGCCATGAGCGCGTAGACAGTCGTTCGTCCGACCGACAGCCGACGAGCGGCCTCTTCGGGCGTGACGAGCAGATGGTCGTCGGCGGTGAAGGACTGGTTCATGAGGGCCTCCTCCCGGACAGTCACAGCGCCGGCCCGTCAGCGGTCACCAAAAGGGCCGGGTCAGCGGTCATCTCGACAACTCCCGCGTGGGTCGCGAAGCACCTTCCCGCCGGGAGTCGGCTTGAAGAAAAGTCCCGACGGGAGGGCGACGATTCGTGTGCGGCCCACGCGCGCGTGAGCGCGCAGCCCGAGTCGAGGATGCGGCTCGTCTGACGCCATCCCACGCCTTCGCTCTGGCACACCCACTCGACGACGTCTCTCGTCTGGCCGCAGCCGAAGCAGTGCCAGATGCCGTCGTCGAGATGCAGTTGCAAAGAGGGGGAGCGCTCGAAGTGGCCACGGGAGGCCAGCCGAGCCACGTCGTCAAGGTTGTGGCGGGCGCGGGCGGCCTCGATGGTGGCGAGGTGCCGGGTCGTTCGCGATGACACCGACGCCAGGTGATCGTCATGGGTGGAGTGGAATCGAATCATCGCGCAATCGTGCGCCGACCGACTCACAGCACTTCTCACAGGACTACTCACAGCAACACTCACAGACGAGATCGCGGCATGCAGTGGAACGGAACTTGTCAAGGGCTGTGAGACAGACGGTCACGCGGATCTGATGAGTGCTTCGGGACTCGGCTCGTTGATCCAGGCCACAGTCGGCAGCTTGGGTGGTGTCGGTCGGCGGTGGCGGAATCTGGC
>JBKQHU010000015.1:0-17903 GCA_052148655.1 Acidimicrobiales bacterium | reverse complement strand
TCAACACAAGCAGTAGCCATCGGTGCGTCTATCGGGTCGGTGATCGTAAAGAGTTCCCACGCCGGACAGTTGACCCCGACGGCGTGCGAGTGGTGTCAGATCTGCAGACTCTCGTACCAGTGATTCGCAAACGCCCGACGGAGCTCACTCCCGCGGAGGCAAAGTCAAGCGGGAGTCCCGACTACAACCGAGTTGTACCCACACACCGACGCACGCTCGTTGCCCTGGGCCGTTCCCGCCGTTGTGGGGGTACAAGTCGGTGTCGGAGGACCGACTCGAAACTTAGCTCCACGCCCTCTCGAAGCAGATAGTGGCTGGTCAGAACTGCGGCAGGTCGCCTGAAGCGGCGGCCCTGGAGTCCCGAAATGGCCCTTGCTCCGCCGTTTCGACTCCCCACCGAGCGATTCGGCCCGTCTCGCACACCGACTCGAAACTTAGGTCCGCACCCCTCGCGCGCTAGCCAAGTTCAACCCGGTTCAGCAACCAACGGCATCCACGGCGGGGCTTACCTTCGGTCGCGTCATTGCTCTGCTCTGGCTTCCCGCGCTCGGCCTCCCCGTACGAACTGGCGAGATCTCTGAACGCGCGAGCGGTATTCGGCTACCGCGGCGCGTCCTGTCGCGACCATTCGTCGGACTTGTCGGCCAACACCCGGTTCTGCCGACCGCCTCCGACTGTGCCCGGAGGTCACACCCGATCAGCCGATCGTCTCCCGGCTAACCGGCGTAGATGAGCGAGAACTTCCCGCCTGCGGGGCCTGCCAACCCGTTGCCGTTGCCAGCCGTGCCGGACACTTGCGGTGGTCCTCCGCGGAAGGGAAAGACCCCCTTTTCAGCCGAGTACAGGTAGAGCGGCTTGCCCTCATAGGTCACCTGATCGGTTCCATCGGGCCAGCGGATAACAGCCACGTCCTTCGAGGCGATGCCCCCGGCGACCTGCGGCCTTCCCGTGGTGAGGACGGGAACCCACGTGATAGCGCAAGCACCGCTGCACGCACTCGATCCCGAGTGGTCCCTGCTGTAGGAGTACACCGTCACCGCGACCCCGCCAGCTCGAGGATCCATCTCTGCGGCAACGACTTTCCGTCCGTTTGGCAGCGTCCCGACTTCGATCGTGGCGACGCCGGGTGCCGGTTGCCCCGCCTTTGATGAGACAAGGAACCAGAACCCGTGCCAGGGTGGCAGTGGCTCCACTGTTTCCATGTCATCTTCGCCTTCCACCAGCACGAATGCTCGCGGCGGGACAAACAGATAGAGCGGGTGACCACCGTAGGTGACTTGGTGGCCGATTCCGGGGCGGTACACCGTCCCGAGGAGCTTGGGATTGACGTCCCGGCCGGCGATGGGTGCACCCGTGGTGGTGAGCGCGGGCCAGTCGTCGGTCGCGACATTGTTGGGCATATCGCTCTCCGGACCGGTACAGGTCAGCGGCACGTCCGCGTCGGCACCAGCGTCGAAGCCCGAAGCCCGCTTCGTGCCACAGCCGAACTTGCCCCCGCCGTCACCGCTGAACTCGAAGATCGGGTAGCCGGCCAGCTCGTTGCTCTTCAGGCTGCCACCCACGATGAGCACCGAGCCGTAGGCCTTGGTGGATACAGCAGTCACCACCGTTGCGGCCTGGACGGCTGCCTTGGGTACCGCTGTGGCCGGCGACGCCAACAGCATAGCGCCGAGCCCTGCAGTCGCTGCCAGTACCAACGCCCGGCGCGACTTTGCCGCGTGTCCGGCTCTCATCGTCCCCCCTTCGAACAGACGGCCAGTTCAGCTGGATCTGGTCCCACTGAACGATAATCACCTTCCTGAGCACCGTCTAGGACCTGAGCGAACTATTGACGCGACGGCGCCAGCAGTCGTCTCACCCGAGATCTGGTTCTTCCGCGGTAGGCCAGACAAGAGATCACAGCGTGATCGCGCGAGCGCGTCGCGAGGATCGAGCCGCTACAGCAGGCGGCGGCGCTCGTGTCGGGTTCGATCCCGCCGACGTGGCCGGTCACTCTCCGCGGGCCGGGTTTGCGGCTTCGGCTGCTGCGGCCCGTGTGGCCGAGCGCGTCATCGCCGAGCAGACAGGTCACAAAGGAACGGCGGTACTTCGCCGCTACATCCGCGAGGACTCGCTCTTCCGGGTGAACGCCGCCAGCGCGGTTGGGCTTTAGGCGCATGACTGTGAGGTCGCGCGGTGGCCGAAACATAGGGGCCAGGCAACAGGGCGTCGACGCATCCGCGACGACTAGTTTCACCGTGGCTCGGAGGGCTAAAGGACACACATCTAGGCCCTCGGTCCCTTCCGCGCTGGATAGGCCGCACGAAACAACCCGGAAGTGAGGCAACCAGCTCTGGAGTTGACCGGGTCGGGCGGATCTGCGCCTCGACGAGCCGCACGAGGGCTCCCGGGGTCCACACGGCGACGCCCCGGTGCGGCAGTAGGAGCACCGACAATACGAGTGTCGTGAACTTGGCCTAAGGGCGCGTATCGTCTCAAGGCTGACAAAGCGCCGACGTCCGCAACACCGCGCTTCGTGACCAGGGCTGGGTAAGGTCGGCTCTGGAGGCATCTCGATCGGGCTCGGGATAGCCTCATCCCGTTCGAGGGCACACGACCTTCGGACGGAGGGGGGAATCGCTCATGCATATCAAGGTCCTCGTCGTCCGCGACCCGGCGTGCGGGCCGAACAAGTCCAAGCGGCGGTGGTTGCGTGCGGGAGCTGCCGGACTGGTCTTGGCTTCAGGCCTCGCGGTCGTGACCGGCGCTCTCGCCTTCGCGTCCATACCGGATGCCAACGGCGTCTTCCACGGCTGTGTTCGTACCTCGACTGGTGCCATCCGCATCATCGACACCGACCAGAACCAGACCTGCAGAGCAGGCGAGACGGCGGTGTCCTGGAACAAAGCGGGCATCAACTGGCAAGGAGCCTGGGCCCCGAGGACGTCCTACAGCCAGGGCGACGCCGTGAGCTATCAGGGTTCGAGCTACCTGGCCGTGGCGGACAACACCAACGTGCGCCCCACTTCGCCAGCCGATTGGGCGGTGCTCGCTCAAGCGGGGGCGCCCGGGCAGAATGGGACCAACGGGACTAACGGCGCCACCATCCTCAGCGGCGTCGGGCCTCCCTCCGACAAGATCGGCAACACGGGGGATTTCTACATAGCGATGGGGATTGTCGGAGGTGTAGGCCGCCCGGCACCACCGCAAGCCATCTACGGACCAGCCGTACGAACGTGCAAGACGTTTCCCTGCATCACCTCTTGGGGGCAGGCTTCCTCGATCGTGGGCCCGGCGGGTCCGGCTGGAGCCGTTACCGCAGCCCAGACCACCAGCGGTCGGGTGGACATGGAGAACGGCGACTCCACGATCATCACCGAGCAGACGGCTCAAGTAACAGGTGACTTCGCCGTCAACGCGGTCGTCGCTGTCGACAACCAGTCCGGGACCTCCGGGTGGGTCTGCACCCTCTACGCGGCGAACCCCTGAGCAAGCACCGGTCTCCTTCTTGACCAAGAGGGTGCGACGGCGCCACAGGGCGGGACCTCTTCTAACGCCACCATCGTGCTGACCGCGGTGGTGTCTATCGCCCAAGGCGGCAAGATATGGGTTGGTTGCAATGAGTACGTACAACGCAAGGACGACTCGGCGACCGCACGCATCATCTCCACCCAACTGTCGAGTTTCACGACCGGGACGCAAACCGGGGTCGACTGACGCGGGGACGCGCCAACCCATTGGTTTGTGTTCGCACAACGGGTGCTTGCCCCTCGGCGGGGTTGGCATCGACGAATCGGGCCGCGCAATGGCTTGCGCCCACCAAATGGGCCTGTCTCGGCTGGCGAGGACCGGTCACGGTCCGGTAGAGCTATTCCGTAGTCGTTCCGCTGACGACGGATCGCGTGGTCGAGAGGTCGGTGCCGCACTCAGGGGCATGCTTGGAGACGAAGGGGCGTGCCTGATTCTCGGGTTCTTCTACGGTCGAGAGCTGTGAAGAACACGACTGCTCATTGAGGTGGCCTGTTCTTACCAAGGTTGGCCCGGAAGGCGACACGCGTATCCATTGCTATCTGGCCAGGATCGGCTCTGAACACCCGCGGATGAGGATCAGGCGGGAGGGCAGCGAAGGTGTACGGACGCGCGTCGATGAAGCGCCAACTGTCGCCGTCGCGACGGAGCAGCGCGGCGACGGGGGTGACCTGCGTGGTCGGTGGCAATTCGGAGACGCAGTGATCGAACTCAGAATCGGGTCGAGCGGGTCGAGCATCTCGAGCGTGGCTCCCGCCCGCAACGCAAGATGCCACCTCTGACACCAACCGGGTCCTGAGGCAGACGGCGGGCTCGGAACAAACCCATTGAAATGGCACGTGGTCGCCACTACCGTTTTCGAGGGACGAGGTTTCTCGCGAGAAAGTGGCTAGGAGGAGTCACCGTGGCGTTCATCCAGTTGATCGAGATCACAACTACGCAACCAGATGCGGTAGAGGCACTAGTGAGCGAGTGGCGGACGAAGTCCTCGGGACGCCGGACCGCACAGCGAGGCACATTCACTCAGGACAGGGAGCGCCCCCACACCGATGTCCAGATCGTGGAGTTCCCCTCCTACGACGAGGCCACGGCCAACTCGGACCTCCCCGAGACGGCGTCCTTCGCGGAGCGCTTACGCCAACTGTGTGACGGTCCGATCTTGTTCCGCAACCTCGAGGTGCGCAGTGTCGACACGATGTAACGACCGAGACAATCGGGAGAAGGAGGAACTGGATGGGCCGAAAGGTTGCCGACTGCCGCAACTGGCCAAGCGAAAGCAGCTGCACGCTCACGATCTCGGGTGAGGAGGACGAGGTGATCATCGCTGCCACACACCACGCGATGACCGTTCATGGGCACCAGGACGCCGAAGAGGTACAGGCCTGGTTGCGCGAGAACCTGAAAGACGAGACGCCTATTGGCTCATGACGCGCCGGGGAATCGATCGCGTCAATTACATCGGACGCGACCGCGACGTTCAACGCCGTTAGATCGCCGGGGAAGGAAGTCGGCCGTGTCGGCCAACGACAACATCAAGATTATTCAGACACTCTACGAGGCGTTTGGACAAGGTCACCTTGAGGCCATCCTCGGCGCCCAGACCGACGACATCGACTGGGCGACGGACACTGCTTCTACAGCCGCGCCCTGGTACGGAGTGCGCCATAAAAAAGAGAGAGTGGCAGACTTCTTTGCGAAGTTCGGTAGCACAATGGAGATCGAAGAGTTCACCCCATTCAGCTTCGCTGCCAACGACACCGACGTTCTGACCGTGGTGCGGTGTCGGGCCAAGTCCCGGGCAAGTGGAAAGCCGTTGGACATGAACCCGCACCATTACTTCGTGTTCCGGGACGGAAAGATCTCGTACTACCGCGGCACGGAGGATACCGCTCAGACAGAATTGGTGCTGCGCCAGTGAGATGACCAGAGCGAGTACCGGGAGATTGGAGCGGCGTGCCGGACTTGCGACCAGGGCGGTCGCAGTATTGAGCAAAGGGAGCTGGCATGTACACATTTGTCCGCCGCGGCGACGGGCAAAAACTCGAGGCGAATGCGTTCGCTGTCGAGATCTCGAGGATCGTCAAGAAGGTGTCCGGACTAAGCGTCGTCCTGAACGTCCAACACTTCGGTGCAGCTAACCGCATCTACTGGGTGGTCAGAGACATCGAGAGCTTGGACGACTTTCAGAAGAAGATGGCACTGTTGCTAGCTGATCCTGACTACTTGGACAAGGTCGGCGAGGCCATCGCTGGGGAGTACTTCATCCCAGGATCGTTCGAGGACCTGCTTCTCCAATCGGTCGACGTGTAGCAAACGACCCGGGAAGGGGCAGTGCGGTAAGGGTCCTATACGCGACGCTGGTTGAACAACCGCTCGGGCGCGGCGAGCTATCGGTGCGAGGGCGCGAGCCGTGTCGGCGAGTCCATCCATCGCATCGCCCGTCGCGGAAGTCGCGGCGATGGTGCTACTGGCCCTTCCGAATTGGACGGGGTCTATGCGGGCGCTGCGAAGAACTCCAAGGTGATGTTGTCTGGATTGCGGAAGGACAAGCCCAAACGTTAGGTTCCGTCAATGACACTGCCTTGCGCGCTCCACTTTCCGATCCGCATTCGCAGGAAGCAATAAGCTCCTAGCCCGAACCGTCGCCGGTCGGCAACGGCGCCGCTGCATCGGCGGTACGCGCGGCCGTTTCGGATCAGCGTTCAAAGCTCGTCGAGACCACGGTGGAAGTGTCACCGTCGTGCCGGAATGTCCGCTCGCGCGCTCTCGGGTGCTCAAGCAGTCGACGGTTCCGGGTCGCTCTCGGAGATCGATTAGCTGAAAGAGTGATACGCGTGTCTGACTGTTCCGCCCTGTTCGAGTAGATGACGGGCCTATCTCTAGCAACAATCCTCAGCGTTACAACGAGCAGCCGCCGAGAAGGCGAGGAGCGACCGCTCGGAGCCCACCTCATCGGGTCGTGTTTTGGGGAGCCCCCCTTGCTCGCTCTCGTCGTCGAGGCGGTCATCCACCAGGGCGCGGTACTCGGATCAACGCCGCCGCTAGTGTGTCCACACTTAGCTATGCCTCAACTGAGGGCAGGGGGGATCAGATAACCATGGTGCGTCTCAAACATATAGCTGCGGTCGCGGTTGTGGCACTCCTTGTCGCGGGCGTTGCCTCGGGGGTGACCTACGCCGCAAACACAGGCGCTGCCGGCGCCAAAGCATGTGTGACAAGCAGCGGAGTTTTGGAGCTACTGAAGGGCAACGGGACGTGCCCGGGCGGCAGCGGGCCGGCCATCTTGGGGGCTCAGGGGCCAGCCGGCCCGGCCGGTACCACCATCTTGAGCGGCCAGATCCCGCCCGGCATCGGTGTGGGTCTCGCGGGCGACTATTACCTCGACACTGCCACCCACGCCCTATACGGCCCGGCCGTGCGTGACTGCTCGCCCTATCCGTGCAGGACCCTATGGGGAAAGGGCATATCCCTCGTGGGCCCGCCCGGCCCGGTGGGCACCTCCCCGGCCGGAGGCACGGCCTACCAGGCCACGGGTTTCGCCAATTTGCCTAGCGGCAACACTACGGTCATAGACACATTGCCCCTCGCCACGGCGGGCTACTACTCGGTCACCGCCACGGTTGGCGTGCACCATAACGGTAATGACAGCACGGCCTGGGCGTGTTCTCTTGTGGGGGCCGAAGCGAATGGCGAGTACCAGAATTACACCGAATCGGATGCGACCCTGCAGGGTGACGGGGCCACGCCGGCAAGTGTCACTATCCCGCTGGTCGCCGGCGTCGAGGTTGCCGCTGGGGAAAAGCTAGAGGTGTCCTGCATCGAGTTCCAAGCAAAGAAAGGGGACTCCGCTTATGCGGACATTCTGGCGACAATGATGTCGAGCATCGGAGGTGCGTTCAACCCCTGAGCCCTCGTTCTGCCCGGTCTGGGCCCGCCTTCAGTCGCCCCTCTCCCGAGCAGCGCGAACCGGCGACGGAATCCTCGGTTCGCTCCCTTCAGACGGCTTTTCTCTCTGGGCTCGGCGGCGCTAGTGGCTACTCGGCCGCGTTGGCTGCCTTCAACCCGGGTCCTGGGCGATGAGGCTCACGACGAGCCAGCTCGAGTTGATGGAGAAGGACTCCGAGGGGAACTTGCCCATCCCGGAGTCCTTCCCGTCGCAGATGCGGCACTCGCCCCGACCGCGACCGCGATAGAGATCCTCGAGAAGAGCGATGGCGGGGTCTTTGAGATCGGTCAAACAAACCTGGAAACGGTGGCCATCGACGTCAGTGAAGCTCAGCTGGGCACCAGCATGCGGCTACTCGCGACGGGCGATCGCCCTCGTCCCATCCGGCCAGCTGGAGAGGTCCAAAAGGTCGCTCACCTCGGCGACTTCTGCCCCCTCGCGCTCTTCAGCCCCGTCGGGGGAACAGGCAGGGATCCATCGGTCTTCTGGCAGCGATACGAGCACGGTGGCCACCGACCTCGTGAGGTCATGGCCGACGATGAGTTGGACCTCTCGTTCGCCTCAGTGGTCCAAGAAGCCGCGTGTCAGTTCGGCCGAGTCGGCGCGCACGATCACCTCGTGGTCTCTTGGATCCAAGGGGTGGTCGAGCGCCTGGTCCAGCACGACGAGGTGGTCCTTCGCCGTGTTTGGCGCCGCATTGCCCGACGGAGCAGCCGGCGAGCGCCTCACCGGTGGTGTCGAGGTAGGCGACATGGGGATGAAAGCCATAGCCGTGCTTGTTGGGGGCGGCACCTTGCTTGTCGGAATGCGAGGTGACCACGGTGGCGTCGATGTCGATCACATAAGAGACTGGGTCGGCACCGGGTTCCCGAGCTGTCGCTCGGGCAGCGGCTCGTGCGCTCGCGATGGCGGCGAGCGCGTCCTCATCGATCGCCTGCAGGCTCCGCCACGCGGTGGGGTCCGACGCTACCTCGCCGAACGGCCTCGGCTGGTTCCGCTTCACCGCGCGGTCCGAGATCGCCTCGCCACCACCGGCAACCATGACGGCCAAGTCAACGAGCACTTCCCCTCGATCGTGCTCGCGGCGGCGCCATTTCGCCGGAGCCGCCCGGGATAGGCTGTCGGTGAGGCCTAGTACGTCCGCAAGATCACCACGCAGTCGGCTGCCCGCGTGGCCGGCGATGTCACGACCATCCGCGATCACCCGGATCAGTGGTCGGTGCCGGTTACGCTTCACCAAAGAAGTGCCCTCCTGGGTTTGGAACTGCGCCTTCGACAAGCAACAGTTTCCCTTACCAGGAGGGCCTTTTCGCGGCTTTCCCTAGTTCAGTTGAGACCGCTAGTGAATGGTCTCGGGCTAGCTCGGGAATTGGATAGCTATCGGACGACAGCCGCCCAAACAGACGTGGTCACATTCTTCGACGGCCCGCCGACAAAACCGCTGACCACGTAGAACACATTTCCCACCACACCGCCGGTGGGGATCGTAGCCACTGGCAACGGTGTCAGCTGCTGCCAGGTGTTCGCCCACGGTGTGTACAGCTCCACATCGGCGGTCTCAGCAAACGGGGGGCCTCCACCGGCGACAATGATCCGGCCGTCGGCGAGCGTCCCCACGGCTGGATGCGAACCTGCACTCGGCATCGGAGCTCTCTCCTGCCATGTGTTGGTAACCGGGTCGTAGGCTTCGACCGTGCTGAGGGGGTTGGCGTTGTTGTCGAAGCCCCCGATCGCATATAGATGATTTCCCGACCAGGCGACCCCGGGGCCCCAGCGCGCCGTCGGCATTGACCGGCCCCGGACCCAGCGGTTAGTCCGGGCGTCGTAGATCTCCAAAGTGGCGACTACGTTCCCGGCCTCGTCTTCCCCACCCACGACATAGATGTGGCCGGCGTTGGCGACCGCGGCATCGCCGTCGGTGGCGTCCAACAGAGGCGCATCGGTTTGCCATCTGCCGGAGGCCGGCGCGTAGGAGAGGACCGTTGCCACTGTGTCGCCTGCCTCGTCTACTCCTCCGATCGTGTATATCTGGCCGTCCAAGCTGGCGGCAGCAAGGCAGCTTTCAGCCTCTGGCATCGGGGTGACAGTTCTCCAGTGCTTGGTCCAGGGGTCGTACGCCTCAGCTGTGCTGAGCGCGCTCGCCTCGCCGGCTGTGTACCCGCCTACAACGTAGATGTTCCCGTCCAAGACAGCGCTGGCCAAACAACCGCGCGCGGTTGGGATCGGCGGTTGCGCGGCCCAGGTCAGCGCGCCGGGCGGGGTTGCCGCCACAGGACCCGCAGTCGCGGCCGTCAGAGAAATTGTCGATAGAGCACCTATTAAAGCCGCAAGGGCAACAGTTCTCTTGGCAGCAGTTCTTCTCATGTTCGTTCCCCCCTGGGTATGGGCCGATCCAGATTGAGCTGGATGCGAGTAGCTGGAACGTACAGGGTGCTCGCAGGCGCGGCATCGGGGACGCTATGTATCTTTTCCTGGCCTAACCCTGGTTCTTTGGTCGCCCTGGTCTTCACGCGTGGCGAAGGGCGCCGGGGAGTTCGCGGCGGTTATGGATCCCGAGTTTCAGGTATGCGGCGGCGAGCTGACCCTCGACCGTCTTGACGCTGACGAAAAGCGCTTGGGCGATCTCCCGATTTGCCATCCCCTCGGCCGCCATCAGCGAGGTGCGCCGCTCCCCCGGGGTGAGCGCGCCTGGTCCTTGGCGGGCGTTTCGTCGCGGACGGGCGCCGGCGGCCACGAGCTCGGCCCGAGCCCGCCGGCAGAGGGCGAGCCCGCCACAACGGTCAGCCAAGTCGAGCCCGGCATGCAGCGCCTCGCGCGCCTCGACGCGTTCGCCCCTAGCTAGCAGCGCCGTCCCGAGCTCGACGAGCGCTCGGGCCTGTTCGAGCCGCGCCCCGGCGTCCGTGAGCGTCTGGACAGCCTCACGCAGGGGCTGGATCAGTGCCGGGCTGGGGTCGAGCATGCCGCGGAGCACAAGGGCAATCCCCACGGACCGTGGTGCCCCGAACGCGGTTGCAGAGGCGAGCTCCCGTTCGGCGATGCGCTCGGCCTCAGCCCGACGCCCGAGCGCGAGGAGCACCCGGCTCGCCGGGTACGCCCAGTCGAGGTGGAGACTGAGCCGCCGGCCGGCAGCAGCCATCATGGCATCTGCGCTGAGCAAGTCGGTGAGGCCAACCTGGATGTCGCCGGTAGCGAGCCGGCTTAGGCCTCGAGCGGCTTGGGCGACGATGTCGATGACGTCGTTGTGCTCTCGCTGAGGTGGCGCGTACCCGTCCATCAGTTGGCATGCCTCGGCTTCGCGACCCGACTCGATGAGCACGGGGACGTGCGTCCCGAGGACCCAACCGAGCGGCAGGTGCTCCTCAGAGAGCAGTTCAAGGGCCCGCTCACCGTGGGCAGCAGCGGCGCTGAGCTCGCCCGTCCACAACGCCGCCCACGCCGCAGCCCAAGACATGGCTACAAAGATCGCCGGGGCGCCTCGGCGCCTTGCGTGGGCGATCCCGGCCTCGGCAGCGGCCGCCGCTTCCGCCGAATGGCAGGACATGACCAGCGCGAACAGGGCGCCAGCCCAGGCCGACCAGTGCTCCTCGAGCAAGGTCTGGCTGCTGAGGCCACCCCTAGCCAGCTCAGCCACCGTTTCCGCGTCCAGCCCCGTCGCTGCCCCGGTGAGCCCGAGCGCGCACAGCATCGCTGGCTCTTCGAGCTCGCCAGCGCGCACCCGGGCAACGCCCCGCGCGACGCGCTCGGCCAGGCCGCTGGCGGCCAGGTCGCCGAACCCAGCGCCGATCAACGACGCCTCGGCGTGCACAAGGAGAGAGGGCTCGACCCCGTCCGGCTCGGCCAGGACACCCTCGAGCAGGGCGTAGGCCGCGGGGAGATTGGTAGCGGCCGCGAGCGCCTTAGCCAGCTCGACGATCAGCTCGACCCGCTGATGGGAGTCCTCGGCAAGCGCGATTGCCTCGCGCATTGATCCTGAGCCGGACACGAAAGCGTTGGGCAATAGCGTTTCGATGCGCCCGAGCTCGATCAGGAGTGCGAGCCGCTCCTCTGGCGGCGGGGGCTCGGCCAGTGCCCGGCGCAGGTAGCTAGCTGCGGCTTCTGGCGCGCCCTGGGATAGAGCTTGGTGGGCGGCCCTGCGGAGGGCGGCCACGACCCAGGGTTCACCGAAGGGCTCGGCGTGGATCAGGTGGGCCGCGACCTGGTTGGCGGCAGCGCCGTCTGCCAGCAGCAGTTGTGCTGCCGCGCTGTGCATAGCCGCCAGTCCCGATGGAAGGATCCCGGCGACAACCGCGTCGGCCACGATCGGGTGCACGAAGCTCAGCGGCTGATCGGAGGCAAGCAACCCGGTCCCCCGCAGCGCGTCCGCGGCGCGCCCGGCTGCTTCTCGCCCGAGGCCGGAGAGGGTGGCGGCCCGGCGCAGAGGGGTGCCGGGCCCGAGGACGGCTGCCGCCCAGGCGAGCGAGGTACAGTCAGCTCCCAGCCGGGCCAGACGGCTCCCAACGTTCGCCTCGATCCCGCCCACGGCGGGCGCCCGACCCGAGCGCAGCGCGCCGCCAAGCTCGGGGTCGGCCACAAGAGCTGAGATCAGCTCCCGCAAGTAAAGGGGGTTGCCGCCGGTCAGGCGGTGGCACGCGGCACAGAGCTGAGAGTCGGCGCCAGACCCGAGAGCCTGGTCGAGCAGCACGGCCGCGGCTCCCGGGCCAAGGGGGGCTGGGCGCAGGACGGTCCCTTCGGCCCCGGTCGCCAAGTGCACGAGGACCTCGGTGCAGCCCTCGCCTACGCGCGCCCCGAGGACGACCAGAACCGGGAGAGAGGAGAGGCGCGGCGCAAGATAAGCGATAAAGCGCAGCGAAGCTTCGTCGAGCCAGTGGGCGTCGTCGACCATGAGCACCAGCGGGCTGACCTCGGAGAGCCCAGCGACGAGCCAGTACAAGCCATGTAGGACGCTGGCCGCTCGGTCGCGGTCGAGCCGCTCGAGCTCGCTCGGCGCGAACACCGGCCTGGCGCGCTCCGCTGCTCCCTCCCAGACCGCCCTGGGAGCGGAGCGCGTGGCCGGTTCGAGCAGCTCGCGCACCGCGGCAAAGCTGGCGTCGGCAGACACCAGGTCAGCCTGGGCGCGCAACAGCTGGCAGCGTGCTGGGGCCCGCTCAGCGCAGGCGTTGAGCAAGCTCGTCTTGCCGATGCCGGCCGGCCCGGCGACCACCAGCAACTGACCGCTACCGCTTCCACTTGCTTCGAGGCTGAGCGCGAACGTCTCCAGTTCGGCCGAACGCTCGAGCAGCCCGGGAGCCTCGGGCGCACCGATAGGTGCGACCATGTCCGAAACAGTAATCGGCGGTGCTCGGCCGGTCACCCCTGCCTACCACGTCCGGGCGGACCGCTCCTGCAAGAGGAGGAACCGCCTTGCCGGCACCAGATCAGGTTGATATGCGCGCTTGCATTTTCGGGCACTTGAAGACCGACACTGCCAAGTATTCGGTGTTCCTCCACATCTACGAAGCGTTACCAGTCGGAGATCCGCACCGTCGGCCCTCCGGCGAGAACCCCCCACCTCACTCCCACTACGGTGATCGACGCTTGGCCAATCACAGGAGAGGCAACCTGACAGCTCATCTGCGTGGTCGTTCACCGGTCTTGACGGGACCCACCGCCACTCGGGTCAGACAGGGACCGGGAACCCCGATGTCCTCGCGCCGTCTATGTGGTTCACTGGCGTTTGAGGCGCGTATAAGGCGCTCCCGGAGCACGGTCGCCTCGCGGCTCGTGAGAAAGGCCAGATGAAGGCATGGACGCTCTTCAGAACAAGGGGCGTCCGGGCATCACGCATCACACACGTGATGCACAAGGTGCCAAGCCGTCGGACGGCCCGAGAGCGCGCCGACACTTGCCTGGTTATCAAGCCGGCGGGCTCATCCTGCCGAACGTGGCACAGGGTATCGTCCGATCGGGACAAAGGATCGCTTCCTGACCTGCTTCAGACTCTCGGTGCGGTGGGCCTCTGGCGGACGGCAGGGCTCCGCAGGCCGTCGGTGCTTCGGACCCCTCTGTCGGCTCCTCGTTCTCGAGCGTCGGCTCTTGACCGCTCTCCTGGGCTCGCTCGTACC
This sequence comes from Acidimicrobiales bacterium, assembly GCA_052148655.1. GTDB lineage: Bacteria > Actinomycetota > Acidimicrobiia > Acidimicrobiales > Bog-793 > Fen-455. The sequence goes on along the minus strand of JBKQHU010000015.1, from coordinate 4,349 downwards.
TGACGACGTGGAAGCGGTTAACCGCGCGCTGCTCACCGTGTTCGGCCTGAAATAGCGGACACCTCGCCGATCGAGACGGACGACGTACCGGAAGGGGCCCAAGCCGAGTCGGTCAACTCCCAGGGCTGTGACCTGGCCCTGTGAGTGTTGCTGTGAGTGTTGCTGTGAGCTGCCGGAGCGCGCAGACCCCTCCGTGTGATGGTCGAAAGGGTCCAGAACGAGTCGGTCAGCTCACAGGCTGCTACCTGGTCCTGTGAGTGTCTTCCGGGGGCCGCCGAACCACGAGAGCCTTCTCAGCTTCGCCGGCATCCTTCGCAGAAATCACCCCTCGAGCGCGTCTGTGAGCATTCGTGTGAGTACTCCTGTGAGAAGTGCTGTGAGTCGCCCAGCTCACCATGACGCGATGGCCCGACTCCACTCGACCAGTCGCGAATGCCCGGCAGCGGCGCCACCACGACCCTGGCGCACGCCCGCTGCACGGCCAAGAGGAACGTCCGACGACACAGCTTTGGTCGACCAGCAGCTCGCCCACGAGTCGCGCACGGCCTCGGCGGCCCGAGGAGGAGCAATGTGTGCGGTCCCCGACTCACCACAACTCGCAGACGCTCAGCACCCACGGCACGCCGAGACGGCTGGCTCACCTGCGACACCGGCGAGGCGCGAGCCGAGAAGCACTGAAAGCGTCATCGAATTCGTCCGACCCGAGAGTTTCGATCTCCCCAAGGAGGCCCTCAGACGCCTGCTCGATCTCATCATCGGCCAAGCCGATCTCCACAATGAGCGACCCGCGAGCTAAACCGTGTCCATGCTCTTCGCCTTCTACGGACGAGTCTCGACCGAGGACGCGCAGGACCCCGCCGCGTCGCGTGCTTGGCAGCTTCGCCGAAGCAACGAGCTTGTCCGATCCCATGGGGGCGAGATCGTCGCCGAATACTTCGATCTCGGTCAGTCACGTTCGCTTCCCTGGAAACGTCGGCCGGAGGCGAACCGCCTGTTGGAGGATCTCCCCAACACCGGCCGGGGGTGGGAGGCGGTCGTCATCGGCGAGCCGTCGCGCGCCTTTTACGGCAGCCAGTTCGCCCTGACTTTCCCTTTGTTCACGCACTACCGCGTCGGGCTGTGGGTGCCCGAGGTGGGTGGTGCCATCGACCCCGGGTCCGAGGCACATGACCTCGTGATGAACCTCTTCGGTGGCCTCTCCAAGGGCGAGCGCACCCGCATCCAGGTACGCGTCCGCTCGGCCATGGAGGCCCTGGCCTCCGAGGGTGACCGCTTCCTCGGTGGCCGGCCGCCTTACGGCTACAGGTTGGCCGACGCTGGGCCGCATCCCAACCCGTCAAAGGCCGTCGCCGGGCAGCGTCTCCACCGCCTCGAGCCCGACCCGATCACGGCCACTTACGTGCGGCGAATCTTCTCGATGTACGCGAGTGGCCATGGCCTCCGCCTCATCGCCGAGCGCCTCACCGAAGAAGGTATCCCCTCCCCCGCTGCCTACGACCGGGCGCGCAAGTCTCATCGAGATCCTCGGGGCTGGTCGCACACCGCCATTCGAGCGATTCTCACCAACCCCATTTACGGCGGTCGCAGCGTCTGGGGTAAGCAGCGTCGCTTCGAAGAGCTCCTCGATTTGAACGACGTCTCGGCGGGCCACGTCACGCGGATGCGCTGGCGTGCGTCCTCGGAGTGGATCGAAGCCACGACACCTAGGACGCAGGCCCTGGTCGACGAGGCGACACTTGCAGCGGTCGCGAACCGCATCGGTGGCGGTGCCCGGCGAGAGAAACAGCGGGATGTCGTTCACCCATACCTGCTCCGGGGCATCGTCCGCTGCGATCTCTGCGGCCGAAGAATGCAGGGTTCCGCGCGCCGATCGAGGATTGAGGGTTCGCCGACGAGGGTCCTCTACCGCTGCGAGTTTGGCGCCCGTCGGTCCGTACCGCTCGGCATGGACCACCCGCCGACCGTGTACGTCCGTGAGGACGCGATCGTCCCGAGGCTGGATGCCTGGTTGGCCGAGATAGTGACCCCCGAGGCCCTCGCCAGCGCGCAGGCGATGCCGCCGGACGTCGCCGCTCAGCACGTGGCCGTCCGGACAGCGATGGCTGACTGTGACGTCCGCAGCAAACGTCTTCTGGAGTCGATCGAAAGCGGTATCGATCACGAACTGGTCGCGCCAAGAGTCAGAGAGCTACAGGCCGAGCGCTCGCGGCTTGCAGCCACGCTCGGGGCCTACAACCCGTGGCGCCCGTTGTCGACCCGTGAGATCGCCGAGTGGGCTGATTCGCTCGGCGGAATGGTTCAAGTGCTCAAGCAGGCGAATCCTGAGGACCGCGCAGCTCTGTACGCGGAGCTTGGCCTGACGCTGCGTTACGACCCAACGAGACAGCAGATCAAGGCCACGGCGGAACTCTCGCGTGTCGCCCGTGGTGTCGGAGGGGGGACGCGCTCGATCTGCTACCAAACACTGGCGGCTTGACCCTCCGCGAGAATGAGGTCCAGGAGGGCCACCGGCTCGGGGGGTCACACTCGACTTCGTGATAGGCCGCTACTAAGACCTTGCTAGGCGAGTGGTATCGGCACCTGGCCGGCGCGCTGCACCTCGATAAAGGGCGAAACTCGGGCCTTCACGCGAAGGAACGTGCTCTGGCATATTTCGGGTTCTCGGCAGGCGGCCAGCCCTTGCATGTCCTATACCGGATCCCCAGTTGCTTTCGCGTGTTGCTTGGTAACTGTCATTCATCCGGCGAGTCCAAGCGCCCCTTGTGTTCAAGAATGAGAACCTCTCCATCGCGAAACCTCGATGAACGATACGACAAGACGTGCTCCTGAACCAACAGCCCGATAGCCCAAGCGAGATCGCTCAAGTTCGACGAATTCGGGACTGGTCCCAAGTTGTCGAAGTGCCTTGGGTCGAGGGTCACTGTCAGCGACTTTCCGTGCCGGTCAGAAAGCCTCCATTCCAATCCGGAGACGTGTTCGTCTAACGCGACTGGCACCACATCGCTGGCTACCCATGCCGTGCCCTGGATTGCACTCCTGAGGTATTCCGTCAGTTCACTACGAAGAGCATCCGGGAAGCTAGTGCTTTCAGCCATCTTTGCTCGCTCTCACTGGCTCCACCAAGGGCTCTTCCTCAGGTCGCCAACTGAAGCTGTAATAATGCTGCCTTCGTTGGCTCCACCAGCAACTACTACAGAAAAGGCGATCGGACGCTTGAGGCTCGTACCTTCAGGCTCAAAGCCGATCTTATCGCTGCTCTTCAATATCACATAGGTTGTCGTGTTGACCTCGGGAGTTCGTTGATATACGTCCCAGTCAGCCAAGGTGCTAGCCATAAAGAGCACGAATTGCTGCCAATTTGGCTGGTAGACAGACAACTTCCCGCTTATAAACTGCTCATAATGAGCCAAAATGTGAGTCAACCCGAAGAAGCTGGTGCCACAATAGAGAGTTGCTTTTCCATGCCCACCAATCACCCATTTCCAGGAGAAGTCGTTGTACACTGCAGTATAGGCGCCTGAACACGATGGCGGATTAGGGCCGGCATTCTTCCACGAGGTCACCGTGCCCATCGGGTCGACTTGAGTTATTGGATTGTCGTCTGCGTAGATATGCGCCTGGCTGGTTGTCCTTATCGCCGGATCCACGCTCAGGAACTGCCCCGTAGCGGGGTCGTAGTAGCGCCCGACTACGACGGGCTCTGAAGGGTCCCCACCATGTCGTCGCGGACAGCGGCGAGCAGGCCGGGAGACATGGTGAGGGCCTGACGCGCACGCGTCCCGTCTTCTACGGCACGTCGTCCCACACGACATCGCGACCATCATGGCTCGTCGGAGACGACAGCGACGTCTTGCGAGTGGCGATAGACGCGCGGGCGCTCGGCAAAGCCGTGCAAAGCTCCGAGGCCATGGCGACGTTGAGGCCCGCAGCCGGGTGGCAGGTGGCGTGCACGGTCCGGAGCCGCTCGATGCTCACGCGCGTGTAGCGCTGGGTCGTGTCGAGATTCGCATGGCCGAGCATCTCGGCGACGTACCTGATGTCGGCCCCGCCTTCGAGCATCAAGGTGGCCACGGTGTGACGCAGAAGGTGGCAGCTCCCGTGCTTGTCGATGCCGGCGGTGGCCAGGTACCTGCGAACCTTGCGGCACAGCCAGTCAGCGCAGAGCGGAGTGCCCGCCGAGGAGAGGAAGAGGTGGTCGGGGAACCGATCGGTCACGAAGCCAGCGCGGACGATCTCCACGTACAGGCGCAACCAGAACAGCGCCCTCTCTCCGATGGGGACGTAACGGTCCTTTCCTCCATATGTCGCGCGCCGAACTATGTCGCGAACGGGCCGCTGGGTCGATTATG
>JBKQHU010000014.1:0-6612 GCA_052148655.1 Acidimicrobiales bacterium | reverse complement strand
ACGACGGGCGTGGTTCCTCTGGACCGGTGTCCTCACTCATCGCGCAGCCATTCTGCACCGTCTTCAAGACTCGGGTCGATGTCTCGCCGCACATGGTGCGTGCTCACTCAAGTCTGCTCAAACGGCGCAAACATTGCCTGACGCGGCACCAGGCCGTCTTCTCGTTCGGGAAGATCGAGCCACGCTCGATCCTGCTGATGTCGCCCTGGTCGATGCCGGTCTTCTCGGCGAGCCCGGCCTGGGTGAGTCGTTTGTCACGACGACTGGGTCACTCCTCTTGCGCCAGGTCGGTAAGCCCGCTGCGAGCCACGCGAGCGGACCTCACCTTTCACGCCCGAGCTGTGCAACATCCCGTAACCGAGGAGCAGATGGTGACTCGCCGCTTCTACCTCGCGCGAGCACCGCGGTCGTCGCCGGGTCGAGCAAAGGACCGCCGTTCACGGCCCGAGCACGATCGGTCTCCTCGAGACCGAGGTCGCGTCGCACCGCCACAAGGTTCGCGACGACGCGCCGGCGCCTTCGGCCCTCCCAACCCTCGCTCGGCGGGCCGAGTGCACGCGTCCACGCGTTCGGCGAATCTGCCCCATCGGTTACGCCAACGGAACGTCGCCAGTCCTCGATCTCGACGGTGCCCTGCTGCCACCGTTGCACGCGGCCTTGATCGTTCGGGCGGGGTCCGAGCAAGGCGACGACGTACTCGGGTGGCTCCGAGCTCCACGTCGCGATCTCGCGACGTCGCAGCGTGGCGAGCGCGGAATCGACGAGCTCGAGGCGGTCGAGGGCACTGCGCACGTCAGCACCCAGAACGGCGCGCACCGCCTGTTGAGCGCATAGCGCGGCATCAGCCGCCTCACTCAGCTCGGCCGCTGCGATCACGTCGCGCTCCGCGTTAACAAGGCGCCGTCGCGCGGCTGTGTAGGGACCTTGCAGGTTGCGGCGCTCGACGTCTTCGCTGGTGGCACTCATCGTCGCGAACACTTCTGCTTCCTCGCGCGCCTCGTCGCGCTGCACGAGGGAGACGCCAAGCTCACGGGAGGCGTCGGCCTGGCGCGTCGTCAAGTCCACGGCGGGACCAGCGCCGATCAACGAAACGAGCGTGTCGCGCTCTTTGCCGAGCGCCTCCCGGGACTCTCCGGCGAGACGGGCAATCTCCACTTCGGTCTCGAGCTCGTCGAGGGCGAGCCGCTGCTGCTCGCTGCGGCTCCACGCCCTGCCGAGCTCCTCGTCCCCATCGGCGGGGCTCGGCGTCTCGTCCGGCTCGGCGAGCACGAACAGCTCCGTCGAGTCCGTCGCACGACTCGCCGCCACGAGTGCCGCCTCGGCACTCAGGCCCTCCGCGCCGAAGACGAACGCGCGACCCCTGCGTCGTGCCAGTTCGCCCGCGTCGCCCCGCTGGGCTTGGCCGACCGTCTGGCCCTGTCCTTTGTGTAGCGTCCAGGCGTAGCCGTAGTCGGTAAAGCGCTTTACGTACTCGGCGGGCAACCGCACACTGCGGCCGTCGCTCGTCTGAAGTGTGACCTCTCGCGACTGGCAGTCGATCGCCTGGACGGTGCCGCGTGTGCCGTTGCGCACGCCCTTGCCGGACGGGTCGCGCCCGGCACCGAGGCGCGTCCTGTTCCGCAGGCAGCACAGCTCGTCATCGACCCGATAGGTACGGGGCGCAAGGTCGGCAGGCGCGAACTCCTCGACGATGAGCTCGGGGCCCGACAGCCGGCCCGCCACCTCGACATGGCGGCGGGCAAGGCCGTTCAGCACTCTGACCGCATCGCGCGAGTAGGCGTAGAGGACGGCGTCATCGCTGGACTCGCGCGCCGCCCACCACCGCTCGACCATGTCACCGATCAGCTCGGACGGGTTGGTCGAGCGATGGACCCGTCCGTGATGGGAGTAGGCCGCGGCCGCCTCACCGGCGCGGCCCTCTCGCAGAGCATCGAGCGCTGAGCGCTCCCACTCGGCCACCTGCCGGGCGTTCGCGCCGAGCCGGGTCGCGCCGAGCTCGCGGCCGAGCGCGCCAAAGCCGCCGCCCGCCTCGACCGAGGGGAGCTGGCGGTCATCACCTGTGAGCACGACTTTCGCGCCTGCGCGTTCCGCGATCTCCAAGAGCCGCACGAGACGGCGGGTGTCGACCATGCTGGCCTCGTCGACAACCACGATGCTGCGGGGATCGAGGCTGTGCTGCGACAGGTGCGGCGGCGCGCTGAGCTCATAGAGCAGGCGGTCGAGCGTCACCGAGGAAATGCCCGATCCCGCTTCGAGCTGGGAGGCTGCCTCGGCCGCGAGCGCCGCGCCATAGACACGGTACCCGGACGACTGCCACGCCCGCCGGGCCGCGTCGAGGGCGAAGGTCTTCCCCGAGCCGGGCACGCCGATTACGACTTCGACCCCGTTTCCCGAGCTGCAGAGCGACCGCACCATCGCCGCCTGTTCGAAGGAGAGGTCTCCCCGCTCGGCGAGCACCGCCTCGAGGCGCATCGCGTCTGCAATCCCGCGCCCTCCCCCGAGGCCCGAACGCCCGAGGGCGAGGAGGCGAGATTCGGTGTTCAACATCTCGGTCGTCGAGTAGCGGGGCGCGCAGATGAGCGTGGCGACCCCCGAAGCCGGCGCGCGCACGAGGCGGACGATCGTATGGCTGTCACGGGGACGGTCGGTCGTGAGCGGCCTTCCGGTCTCATCCGCGACGACGAGGGGAACCACGGCGGGATCAGCGAGGGTGTCATCGGCGAGTCCTTCGAGCTCGCCACGCCGAGCGCCTTGGGTGCATCGCTCGGCCCACGCCACGATCACGTCGTCGCGGGTGAAGGCGGCCTGTGCCCGAGTGAGCCCAGCGGGTCCGACGAGCTCGCGGCGAGCTGTGGCCGCCTCGGCGGTGCTTGGTGCCACGCGCCGGTCGGTACCGTCGAGGAGAGCGGCGACGCTCTCACGGGTCACCCCGAGCGCCCGGGCACGTTGGGCCCAGGTGTCGCGCAGCTCCACGAGCTCGACGTCTACCTTGTCGCGTCTTGTCTTCAGACACGCCGCCTCGCTCGCCCTCGGCCCCGATCGCCCGGTGCGCTCGAGCTCCGCCTCGATCGCGTTCCTCCGTTGCGAGAAGCTCCGCAGCACCTCGCGACTGAAGCCCTCGAGCTCGGACAGGCCGCGTCGGTCCGGCGTAAGCCATTGGCCACCGATCGCCGCGACCCGCTCGCGAAGCTCGGCGCGATAGATCGAAGCCGCCGCGCGTCGGTGCAGGTAGATCATGCGGGAGTCGAGAGCAGTCCAGCGCCCGTCGCTTCCTTCTACAACATTGCAGACGATCCCATGTGTGTGGAGCTGCGGATCGAGCTCACGCGAGGCGGGGTGGACAAAGCAGGCGACGGCGAGTCCCGCATTAACGTGCCCGTCGCGGCCCCCGAACCCGCGCCGTGCCCGGCCGCCCTCGTCCTCGAGGAACGAGAAGGCCGCCTTAACCGCCCCGCGGTGAGCCTCGGCAAGTGCCGCGCGAAGCGGTTCGTCGGCGAGCGCCCAGGCGAGCGAGACCGACTTCGGCGCCGAAAGGGTGAAGTCCCAGCCCGGTGTGTGGTCGCTCGCGACGCGTTCCAACAACCGACCCCCGTCGGGGTGCTCGCCCTTCGCGAGGGCGCGGAACGCCGCCGGGTCGACCGAACCGACAAGCCCTAATGACGCGGCGGCTTTTCCGAGCCAGTAGCCCTCCGCACCGCGCCCGGCGTAGGAGACGTAGTACTCGACGCCCTTTGGGCCGAGCTTGTGCGCGCTCAGCACGGCCGGCCGCAGAGCCGACGGAGCTCGACGTGGACCAGGTCGCCCAGGAGCACGAGGCGCGCGTCGGCGAAGCCCTCCGCGAGCTCGGACTCACGCGAGAGCGCCGCGCCGAAACCAGCTGCGAGATCACCGACGAACACCGGCGGCGGATCCGTGCGGGTTGGTTCCTCGTTGCGCATTTCCGTCGCTCCTTTCTTGCGGGACGACGATGATGTTGCGCCCGGGGACTCACAGCAACACTCACAGCAACACTCACAGGAGGAGAAATTCTGCGGGGGTTTCCTGAGCTCCGGCCTCCCCGACAACCCCATCATGAGCCGCGACGATTCGATCGAGCCCCTCCATTCACAGGGCTGTGACCTGGGTCTGTGAGTGTTGCTGTGAGTTGCCGGAGCGCGCAGACCCTTCCACTGCGTGCCGCGAGCTCGTCTGTGAGAACTGCTGTGAGAAGTGCTGTGAGTCGGTGAGCGCACAATCGCGCCATGATTCGACTCCGCTCCACCCATGACGATCATCTGACGTCGTTGCCACCGCGAACGACCCGGCATCTCGCCACCATCGAGGCCGCTCGCGCCCGCCATAGCCTTGACGACGTGGCTCGGCTGGCCTCCCATGGCCACTTCGACCGCTCCCCCTCGTTGCAACTGCATCTAGACGACGGCATCCGGCACTTCCTCGGCTGCGGCCAGACGCGAGACGTCGTCGAGTGGCTGTACCAGAGCGAAGGTGTGGGACGGCGCCAGGCGATCCGGATCGTCGACTCGGGCTGCGCGCTCACGCGCGCGTGCGCCGCACACGAATCGTCGCCCTCGCGCAGGGACCCTTCTTCAAGCCCACTCCCGGCGGGAAGGTGCTTCGCGACTCACGCGGCGGTTGTCGAGATGACCCCTGACCCAGCCCTTCTGGTGACCGCTGACGGGCCAGCACTGTGACCGTCCGTGCGGAGGTCCTCATGAACGAGTCCTTCATCACCAACGACCAACTGCTCGTGACGCCAGAAGAGGCCGCCCGCCGACTGTCGGTCGGACGAACGACGATCTACGAGCTGATGGCCAGTGGTGCGCTCCAGTCGGTGAACATCGGTCGCTGCAGGCGCGTGCCGGTTAGCTCGCTGTCGTCGTTTGTCAACAGGTTGATCGGCAACGTCGCCGTTGAGCAACGCCGGTATTGATTCGAAGGCCTCGCCTATCGCGCGCCCATCGCGCGGACGCTGACGTGCGGGACCGTTTGCCAGGACACGTATAACTTATTTACCTGCCACAATACACCGCTGTAGTTCGCCGAAATATGGGCTGGTCAGCTTCCCAAGGAGCGCCGCGGGCGAGACGCCCCGCACAGTGGCGACGTTGCAGCGTCGCCCGTAAGTCTCGCCTTCACCCCTTGCTCAAACGCGTTCCTACTGTCGACGCAGAGCAAGATCCCTCCGATGAAGGGCTCAGAACGATGGCACTCTCAAGATTCAGGCGAGTCTTGCTTCCATCACGCACCTGGCGCCGTGGGATCTCCTGACGCCGTGACGTCAGCCGGTGTCTTGGCAGTACCTAGCGTTTTGGCGGCATCGGGCGGAGGTTCTGTGCTTACGCTCACATTCGAGCCGTTGATCATCTGCGTGTGCGCAGGTGGTGATTGGCTCACCACCAGAGCGTCGGGCACCGTCGTCGGGTCATCCACTACCAACACCAACTGGGTGGGCGCGATGGCCGCGCGGGCATCCGCGAGGGTCAGTCTGTGGGGAGGCGTGCCGACCAGGTCAGGGACACTTGTCGTTCCGACGCCCGCCTTGAGAAGGTCCTGCCTCGCCTGGTCTGCCGATTTCGAGGAGAAGTAGAAGGCTATTGCTGCACCGACACTTGTCACGAGCCCACCGAAGAGGGTGCTCCTCAGTGATTCATCATTGACGGCGAAGGCAACCGCACAGAACACGAGCAGGCCCGCCACCAAAGAGATCGCGATCCAGCTACGGAGAAGGGTGGAGTCGTCGTCGTTGCCCTGTTTGCCCACGACAATCTTCTCGGCCGATTTCCCCGCCCGCCGCGGGCTGGCAAGGTACCTCCGGCCCACACGATCAGCCATCCTGACACCAGGATCACCGCGGCGATGACCCCGAGGACAACAAACTCACTCGTGCGATCTGACACGGCGCTGGGAGGCAACGTCGTACTCGTCGTAGAACTGCTCGAGGTCGCAACCCCGACAAGGCGTGTGACGACGCTTGCAGAGAGGGCGATCATGCAGGCCTCCAGCGAGGAACCGGGACTGAATCCACGGCCGAACCTCCTCCGGTGCACAGCCCTGTCCGGGCCGCGGCCATCTACGCGTTAATCATTTCGGGTCGTGCGCGCGAGGGCCGTGCTCTCGTCATGAGACATGCAGTCGACCGCCAGACACCGGGAACTCAGGCCTGCACGGCTTGACCTGTCGCCGGACGTTGCTCCGTCTTGGTCACGAACGCGCGCCTCGCAGTCCTTCTGCTCTCCGCCGAGGGCCTGGATCGCTGCGTGGGCCAACTGTTCCCTCGAGTCGGGATGTCAAGCGGGATCGGCCCCGCCGTCTCATCGTCGTGGAGTTCCTCAACTGACCATCTTGGACAGTTGAGGAAGGGTCAGGTCGTGTCGCCAGATTGGACGTTGGTGTCGCCGGAGGCCTTGTGGGCGGTGGCCGTCACGACAAGAGCAGGCCACGGGTCCGGGTTCGTTTCGGTCTCGGCAGCGGTCCTGCTGACCCCCCTTGAATTCGCCCGTCGATCGGATTAGACCCGGATTTAGCGTTGAGACAGACACACTGACCAAAGAAGCGTGACCCGTCGACCCCCACACAAGTGAGACGGGTCGCTGCGAGGGCGTCGCGCAATGT
>JBKQHU010000013.1:0-8197 GCA_052148655.1 Acidimicrobiales bacterium | reverse complement strand
ACCGGCGTTGCCTACTTCAACGTCCTGCCGGCTCCGGAGGCGCCCGCACTCGGGTGTGGCGCGCCGCTCGTCGACGCTGCGAAGCAGACGTACGGGCGGCCGTGCTGGCTGGTGATCGTCCCGCGCGGCACGCTCGAGGTGAACGGGAAGCCGTCGCCGACCGGAATACTCGAATCGTCCCCGCTGTCCCAGACCAACTGGGATCAGCGGATCGTCTTCCCGTTGCAGTTCCAGCCGGTAAGCAGCGTGTGCGGGGTCGGCCGGGTGGAAGTACCCGTCGTCGGCGACGAAGTGCCGCAGGACGCCCTCACGAGTTGGCAACCGCAGCTGTGCAAGGAAGCCGGAGGTGTGACCTTCTCGGAGGTCTCGGACGATCAGGCTCGCACGTATCTGGCCTCGGCCACCCCCGACCTGGACCTGGTCGGCCAGGGCGCCCCCCCGAGTGCCTTCCCGACCGGAACGAAACCGGTGTACGCACCGATCGCGATCAACGCGGTAGGAATCGCCTTCAACATCGACTGGCAGGCTGCCTACGGGCAGCCGCAAGCCGTCCAGGCGCTCGACGGGCGACGGATCAACAGCCTCAAACTCACGCCGCTGCTCGTGGCCAAGCTGTTGACCCAGTCGTACCGGCTCGGCGCCGACCCGACCGATCCGGTGATCAAGAACAACCCGCTCGACCTCAGCTCGGACCCGGAGTTCCTCGCGCTGAACCCGGAGTTCAAGCTGCTCCGCCTGCAGAGCGGCCTGCCGGACATCCTGACTCCCATCGGCAGTTCCGACGCGATCACCGAACTGTGGCAATGGGTTCTCGGCAACCCTGCCGCACGCCGGTGGCTGGCCGGTGCACCTGATCCCAACTCGGACGGAATGACCGTCAACCCGTACTTCAAGGGGATCAGCGCACCGCCCAATTACTTTCCGAAGAACGACTCATACTGCATGAACGTTCCGAGCGAAAAGCCGATCTGCCTGCTCAACGAGCATCCGTACTCAAATGGCCTGCACGACGGCGCCCTGGCGATCAGCCGAGGGCTCAGCGAGGCGTCGGCGGTGTGGAGCGTGAGCTCGATCCCGCCGAACTGGAGCACGGACCCGCCGCAGGCCAACGGTGCCATCTCGCTGTTGGCCTTCACCGATGTGTCCACGGCGCACATCTACGACCTGCCGATGGCGGCGCTCCAGAACGCGGCCGGCAACTTCGTCACCCCGACATCGGCGACTATGTCCGCGGCGCTCGGGGCGATGACGCACGATCCCGCGACTGGTTTGTTGCAGCCCGACCCGAACACGACTGCGGCCGACGCCTATCCACTGACCACCATCACGTACGCGGCGACAGTGCCCGCCCTGCTGAGCGCGTCGCAACGCGAGGTCTACTCCACGCTGTTGCGTTACGCCGCCGGATCGGGCCAGCAAACCGGAGTGGCGCTCGGGCAGCTGCCACCCGGGTACCTGCCGCTCACTCCCTCGCTGGCCGCGCAGACCTTGACTGCCGCGAAACTGGTCGCGGCCGGGGGGAAGACCGGCAGCCGGACCACGACCACCCAAGGCCGTGCCTACCGCCACGAACGTGCCGAAGTAACGATCGGGGGGGCGCTAGCGCGGTCCTCTCTACTGTGGCCGACCCCGTAGGGGCCCTTCGGATGGTTTCACTCTTGGCGCGTCGGTCCAGTAGCGGGGTTGTGCGGCGTCGTGCTCCTCACCCGGCGGCGTCAGACTCCTAAGCCGTAACGTTTCTCAGCTCTGTCATGAGGTCGATGAAGTGGTTGTAGCGACGCTTGGTGGTGACACTACGGCTCACTGGGGCCCGAGTGTTTCAGGGCGGTTGCCGGGGGCAGGACGCTGATCGCAGGAACGGCCCCACGCAGTCAGGTGTACCGCCCCACACCAACCTTCATGATGACGAGGCACAGCCCGGCCTGAAACGACGAGCCGGAATCCGACCAGGATGCGGGTGGGCTTGGGTGTCGATCCGCAGGGCAAGCCAGGACCTGCACCTGGTGAGCCTGCTCGTGAACTGTGAAGTTGGCCCCGTCCAGGAAAAGGTGTGATCGAGGCACCATCTGGACGGGTCCTGTCACAGTTTGCGCGGGCGAACTTCTCCGTGAGCTCCTAGCAGCCGGCTCCGATCCGGTCGAGCGGGAGCACCCTTTGGGCCGAACCTACTGCCGATCTGAGCCCCGATCTCTCCATTGACCACCATCAAGTGCCCTGTCGCGGCTCCCAGATGTAGACACGGGTCTACGTCACGGAGCGGTCGAGGTATGTGAGGGTAGGCTCGTGGCTCGAGCGAGTGCTACGACGCACGTGGTAACTCCGCGTCGGCAGGACAAGGACAAGGTCTATGAGACGCTCTTTGTCCGGCAGGCAACTATTGAGGCATCCCTCGCGCAACGACACCTCGCCGAGGGTCGATGGTGCGCTATGACCTGTCGAGCGAGTTCGTCGACGGATGGGACACCGCCATTTGCCATCCGCCGTTCTTAATGGAGCAGGTTCGACTTAGGGCCGGGAACAAACGCCGTTACGTGAGGTCCAACCTCTCCTTCCGTAATTGGTCCCAGGCTGACCGTCGAGCATGACTAAATGTTCTCGAAGTATTCGCTTAAAGTTAACCTAGTGTTAAGCCAGCATGTCGAGTCAGCCTCATCTTGTCATCATCACCATTTCGTAGTCATGAACACCGCGCCCAACGAATGGTGCCAGCCATCTCTACCTGCGAATTCGTGTGAGGTCGACGTCGAGAGTTCAGATACGAAGCGACATTAGGTCGGACCGTGCACAGGCGGTCACTTACAGTCATATATGGCGAAAGAGCTGGTGAATTCTTGGCACTTTGCGACCTAAAAGCTTGCTGGGGTTCCCATCCCATGCGACAGTGCAATTGCTACCGAATACCCCGAGTCTGCCAACGAAAGGAAGTAGCACATGAGAGAGAGAATTCGACCGACCAGGTATCGCCTCGCGGCGTATGCCACGGCGGTTCTGGCGTCGGTCGCCACTGTCGGGCTGCTCCCCGGCGTTGCCCACGCTGACCTCCCCGCTAGCGCCACCTTCGACATGGCCGGCGGTGGATCAGACACGACAACCCCGGTCATGGATGCCATCGCGCTCATCGCCACACCTGGGCACCAGTCGACCACCAACCTGTTCGCGTCGTTCGACGCGACCGGGTCGGCGACCGTCAACACGACCAACCCCAACACGACCGGCGTGACCTGCACGGCGCAGACCCGGCCGAACGGCTCGGGGCAGGGTCTCAAGGCGTTGGCCGGAACTCTGTCCGGAACCACGGCGGGCTGCTTCCAGTTCGCGCGTGCGTCTCGTGGGCCCGCCACCGGTGACCCGACCGGGCTCACCTGGATCCCGTTCGCATTGGACATCGTCGACTTCGCGGTGACCAACACGAGTGCCGTCCCCCGGACGCTGACCCTGGCCCAGCTGCAGGCCTACTACACCTGCCAGACCTCGATCGTCGGCGTGCAGGGCACTGCCGGCAACCCGGGATTCAACGGGTACGCCCGCAACCCGGTGCTCCCGCAGAGCGGCTCCGGCACCCGGTTGTTCTGGGAGTCTCTGATGGGCATCACTGACTCCGCCGTCGGGACCGGCACCTACGGTGGCGGCACGCTCGGCTGCATCATCAACGGTGTCAACCCGGCCAACCCCTCCCAGATCTGGGAGGAGCACACCGGAGTCCTGCTCGGCGACTACGAGCTCGAGCCGTTCTCCATCGCCCAGTACGAGATCCAGGCCGAGGGCCTGATCACCGACCTGCGCGGTCGGAGCGTCCTCGGTGACTTGCAGAACCCGAGCGGCACGGTCTGGCAGCCCCAGGTCGTGAACGCGCCCGGCTCGCAGACCAGCGTCGCGGTCGCCACGGGCGTTCCCGCCGGCTTCGAGCGCGAGGTCTACAACGTGGTTCCCTCGGCCGAGATCGGCGTCTCAACAACTCCGCTCGATGTGGAGATCAACCAGGTCTTCGTCGGCTCGGGCTCGGACATGTGCTCCACCACTGGTACGTACGGCACCACCATCCAGAACACGATCCTGGAGTACCACCTCCTGCCGGACCCGAACTGTGGCAGCACCACCCTGCACACCTGATCCAAGGAATCATCACCTGACAACGACTGCGTGAAGCGGTAGTGGGTCAGTTTGACTCGATTCAAACTGACCCACTCCGTGAGTCCGAATCACCTGACAACCACTATGCGAGTCCGAATCACCTGACAACCACTACTTTTCGAGGAGACCACATGCGTAATAGATCAGCAATCCTGAGACGGGTTGCGTTGGGCGCCAGCACCGTCATCCTGGCTGGGATGGTCACGCTGGTGGCGGGCGGCAGCGCCGCCTTCGCCGCCTCCGGCGTCACGTTCAGCCCGGAGACCGGTACCAACCAAACCTTGATCACGGTCACCACGGTCGGCTTCTGCCCGACCGGCAACACGAACTTCGACATCTCGGTGTCTGGCACCGGGATCGATGTGCACCCGATCATCGCGGCCAACTCCGCGCTGCCGGCAGCAGGTCCAACGGGCTACACGGTCGCCCTATCTGAGACGATGGCCACCTTCGCCTCGGAGCAGAGCGTGCCGGCCACCCTGAACGGGGCGTACGTCTTCAGCTTCAACTGCTTCGCTACCTCGACGTCCCTCACCCCGTCCCAGATCTACTCCGGAACGCTGCAGTTCACGAGCCCAACCACCTATACGGACGGGTCTACGTCGACCACCCTGGTTGCTTCGAAGACCGGGTCGCAAGCGTACCCGACCCCCGAGACACTCACTGCCACGATCGCTCCGGCCGGCACCACCGGCACGGTGCAGTTCTACGATGGCACGGGCGGTACGACAGCCATCGGCAGCCCGGTGAGCGTGAACTCCAGCGGGGTAGCAGTTCTTAACCTCGACGGGGCAACTGGCGACCCGGCGATTCCGGTCGTCGGCTCCCACGTCTACTCGGCCACGTTCACGCCGGTCCCTGGCACGCAGAGCGGAGTGGCGCTCAGCTCGTCCACGAGCGGGACGCAGACGTTGACTGTGACCCAGACGACTCCTGCGGTCACTCTCGCCGCTTCGGCCACCACGTTGTACACCAACCAGACCGAGATCCTCACCTGCACGGTGGGGCCGCCCGGAGTGCCCGGTACGGTGACGTTCTACAACGGAACGACTGCCCTGAACACCAGCCCGGACCCGGTCGGAGCCGCCCCGAGCAACGTGGCGACCTACTCCGCCCAGTTCGTGGCTGGTAGCTACTCGTTCACGTGCAAGTTCACCCCGACCGACGCCACGGACTACGGTCCTGCCACGTCGAGCCCGGCGACGGCCGTCACGGTGAGCACGAGCGCGAACCCGACAGCGACGATGCTCATCCAGGTCACCGTTCTGAACGGGTCGCTCACCATCACGACCCCGAGCACGCCTGTCGTCCTCACCACTCCAGTGTTGAACGCTGCGGCGTCCGCCCTGGTCGCCACCGGAGCTACCAACAATGTGACTGTCACCGACACGCGCGCCGGCAACCTCGGCTACACGGTGACCGGCCAGTTGTCCGGTGACTTCGCTGGTTCAGGACACCCCGTCCCGTCCACCGCTCCGGACGCCTTCAGCGGCGACGACCTCGGCTGGGCGCCGGTGGCACCGGCCACGGCTGGTACCGGCCAGAGCGCGACAGCGGGTCCGACCATCGCAGCGCCGCTCCCGCCGCTCGCCGCGGGGCACACCAACGGCACCAACTTGGAGTCTGTGGCAGCGACCCTCGGAACGGCCGCCCCTGGCGGCGGTTTCGGCACGATCATCTACGGCGCGAACCTGACGTTGGACATCCCGACCAACGCCGCCGCTGACCTGTACTCGGACACGCTCACCTTCACCGCAATGTAGTCAGTGGTATCCGGTCGACCACAGCAGAGGTCGACACAGAGTAAGTAAGTGAACAAGGATACGGGTGGGGTAGCGGTAGGTTCGACCTGCCATTGCCCCACCCGATCCTGCGGTTGCCCTACTTCGATTGGAGCGTGTAAGTTGCCGTTGCTCCACGCTGTATTGCCTTTCCAGCACCCCGATGGGAACGCGAGGTGTTCGACTTGTCCTCGCCCCACGCGGCCCCACCCTATTCACCGCCCCGATTGGAATCACTGAAGAATGTTGTACGAGACGATGACGGTCCGGAGGCCTGGCTGGACCCGCCTGGGGGCCTCGGCCCTCTTCATCCTGGTTCTCCTCGTGCTGGCCCCATTGGGCGCCTCGTCACCGGCCCTGGCCGGCCAGCTCGCAAAGTCCAGCGGGCAAAAGGCCCCTTCCGGCTCCGGCTACATCACCTTCGGCATCCAGCCGTCCGGGCCGCGCCAGCCGGACAAGCGGAGCTGGTTCATCTACGCGCTCAAGCCCGGCGTCACGATCCAGGACTGGGTGGCCATCACGAACTTCTCCCTCACGCCGCTGCGGATCAATCTCTATGCTCGCGACGCAGTCGAGTCTCCATCAGGAGCGTTCGCCGTGCAGCTTTTCCGCCAGCGACCGGTTCAGGTCGGAAGCTGGATCCACCTGCCGGTCTCCTCGGTGGTCGTAGATCCCGACAAGGCTTTCATCGTCCCATTCACCATCAAGGTGCCGCAGGACGCGAGCCCGGGGGACCACGCCGGCGGCATCGTCGCCTCGGTCTTTCGGACGACTGTCGGAGGGCACGGTGCCCGGATCCGCGTCGAGCAACGGGTCGGCCTGCGCGTCTATGCCCGCATCGTTGGGCCCTTGCGTCCGAAGCTGGTGATCTCCGTGGCCTCGCACTACGCCGGCACGTGGTCACCCGTGGCCGGTGGGACGCTCATCGTCACCTCCACCGTGCGCAACGCTGGCAATCTCGACCTGAGCGCGCCGTCTGTGCTGCGCCTGACCAACCCGTTCGGCTGGTCCCGCACCGTGCGACAGAGAGGCAACCCGCCGGACCTTCTCCCCGGATTCTCCGTCCAGGTGACCCGCGTCGTGCACGGGGTGTACCCGGCCTTCCGGATCGACAGCACAGTCACCGTCCATCCGGGCTTCTCGACCGTCTCCACCGACAGCGGCCTGAACGAGACATCTCTGCGCCTAGGTAGCGTGTCGGCCAGCACCGGCACCTGGACCATCCCGTGGTCGCCGCTTGGGCTGCTGCTTCTCCTGATCCTCGTCGTCTTGGGTTCGGCGATCTACATCCGTTCCCGGCGACGTCGCGCCGACCGGCGAGCGCACGCGGAGCCGCCCCGGGGAGAGGCGGTTCCCGTATGACACGAGAGGAACGCAACACATGAGGCTCCATCTTTTGCGCCGGTCGGTGCTCAGCGCCGCTTGCGGAGCCACAGCAGTTGTCGCCGCCTTCGTGTTCCCGGCCGTGGCGTCGGCCACGCCGATGACCGGCGGTCAAGTGGCCGTGCAGCCGGCGAAAGGCAACGACCTGACCCAGATGAGCTTGATCACCTCAGGCCCCTGCTGGCGAGGGACGAACGTCGTCGCGACCGTGTTCGGTCACGGGTTTGGCCAATTCGGCCAGAACGTGATCGGCAACTCGCCGACGAGCATGTTCGCCACGACGAGCTCCGGCGGCATGATCATCCCGTTGGTGGGGACCATGCGGTATTTCGCCAACATCCCGCAGGTACCGGTCGTGTTGTCGGGCTCCTATCACTTCGTCGTGTACTGCCGGACCGCCACGGGGCTCGCCAACCTGTGGACCTTCACCAGCCGCCCGGTGGTCTTCACCGCCTCCAGGTCCGGGGAGAGGATCTACCACACTGTCAACCCGGTGGGCGTTCACGCTACCCAGGCCAAGCCTCCGGCCAAACCGCACCCGTACGGGCCGCCGACGACGATCGCGGGCAAGGCCTCAAAGGGGCACAACACCGGTGCTGCCCTCGGGACCCACGGCAACGGGTCGTCCGGCGGCGTCTCGGCGTTGACGATCGTCCTTTCGATTATTGGCGCCCTCGTCATTGCAACCGCGGCCGGCATCTTGCTGATGCGACGCCAGCCAGGACAGCCCCTTCGCCGCCCGAACGTCGGCTCGTCTACCCACTAAAGGAGAAGGTTCATGATCGCCAGATCGAAGCTCGTCGCGTTGCTGCTCACGGGCGCCCTCGGTGTCGGCGTCGGCTTGGTGGGAATCGTGGGACCAGCGGCCGCCTCCGGCGCTGGCACCGCCTATGTCACTCCTG
>JBKQHU010000012.1:0-30840 GCA_052148655.1 Acidimicrobiales bacterium | reverse complement strand
GCCCAGATTTTGCCAGGGAGATGGATGAAGGTCGTGGCATACACCGCGAACCCTGTGGCGTAGAGGGCGATGGTGATGATGTAGCTGAAGTACTGGAAGAGGTTGAGCGAACCCGACACCACCCCTTCTCCGTATCCTCGCACCAAGAAGGTGACCGCTCCTCCAACACTGGGAAAGGTCTTGCCAAGCGCCACGTAGCTGTACGCAGCAAGCCCTGCAACAATCCCGCCGATCGCAAAGGACAGGGGCAGGGCAGAGCCCGAGATACGTGCCACGACGCCGAGAATTGAGAAGATCCCGGCGCCGATCATGCCGCCGACCCCGATGCTGAGGGCAGCGAGCAATCCAATATCGGCCTTCCGCGTTGCGTTTGGCTTTGGCTCGCTATGGTGCACGGAATTGGTGCTGCTCATAAGCTCGCTTTCCGTCCAGCAAACGAGCATCTGCCGGGACGATGTCCCCGAGACGGAGACGAATGACGTCGCCCGGTACCAACTCGCGCGATGGTGGCATGGTCCAGTTGCCGTCACGTATCGTCCGAGCCTTGATCGCGAGCTCTGCCTTCAGGGCGTCGATGGCCTTACCAGCCTGGTGTTCTTCCCAGAACCCGACCACGCCGTTCGCAACAAGCAGGACAAGGATGATGAAGAAGTCCGGCCAATGCCGCAGCACGCCCGACAGGATCACCGCGGCTTCGATCATCCAGGGGATCGGACCCCAGAAGTACGTTAGGAGCTTCAGGAGCGGATTAGCCTTCTTCTCCTCGATCTCATTGGGTCCGTAGTGGGCCAGCCGCTTTTGTGCCTCGACTTGGCTGAGACCGTCCGGCGAGTAGCCGAGCCGCTTTTCCACCTCCGCCAGGGGCAGGGACTTCAGATCCTCCTTCTCATCGGGCTTCGATCCCGGCTTCGAGTCGGGAGCCTCGGGTCGGGCGCCATCAGATCCCATGAGCGGTGTTTTCCAGCCTCTCGCGTGACGCACGCGTATCGAGTGCCTGGATTGTTGTCGTCATAGCCCGGTCTTTCTTACCGCGGCATCGTCCTGGTCTTTGAGCGCGACTCGATTGAAA
Organism: Acidimicrobiales bacterium; assembly: GCA_052148655.1. GTDB lineage: Bacteria > Actinomycetota > Acidimicrobiia > Acidimicrobiales > Bog-793 > Fen-455. The sequence goes on along the minus strand of JBKQHU010000012.1, from coordinate 29,771 downwards.
TGCACGGCGACCGGAGAGGGCAGCACAGCGTTAGTATATGCAATGATTAGTGTATGAGCGATAGTGGTTCCGGTCCGTCTGAGGCGCCCGACGCGGTGGTCGATGCCGTGCTGTCGGCGAGCCGGGTACTTGTGGCGGTGGCGGCACGGTCTCTCGCCGATGTCGCCGAGGAGGTCACTCTCACCCAGTACCGGACCCTCGTCGTCCTCGCCTCCCGAGGACCTCAGAACCTTGCTGGGCTTGCAGAGGCAGTGGGGGTCACCCCAGCGACTGCGACCCGGATGTGCGACCGGCTGGTGCGAAAGGACCTCATCCGCCGCAGGACAGAGCGAGACGATCGGCGCCAGCTCCGGGTGGCATTGACGGCCAAGGGTCGGTCCCTCGTCGATGCCGTCACCGGTCGTCGCCGTCAAGAGATCGGGCGCATCATGAGCGAGATCCCCGTAGAGCAACAGGCCGTCCTTGTGCAGGCGCTCGGTCGGCTCGCCTCGGCCGCCGGTGAGGTGCCCGAACAGGACTGGACCACAGGCTGGGACCTGTAAGTGGGCCGTGGCGTCCTCGCACTACCATCCCGATGGCGATCGCCGCTGCGGTCGCTCCAGGCTCGGGCGGCCCGTTGGCTCGCGTCAGCGTCCTACGGTCGCAAATGGCTCGTGCTGGGCGTCGTCATCGGCGTCACCGCCGGCCTCGGTGCCGTCGTCTTCTACGAGGCACTACGGGCGGCAACCCATCTGTTCTTAGGCGTGATAGCCGGTTACACGGTTCCCACGCCTGTCGGCGAGGGCGGTAGGGCTGCCTCGGCGCATTTCACCCGACCCTGGGCGATCCCACTCGTCGCATGCCTAGGAGCCCTGGCAGGGGCGGTCCTCGTCTTCGAGATCGCGCCCGAAGCCGAAGGACACGGCACCGATGCCGCCATCTCTGCGGTGCACCACAACCCTCGTGGCATACGCCTGCGGACAGTGGCGGTCAAGATCGTCGCCTCGGCGCTCACCATCGGCTCTGGTGGCTCGGGGGGACGAGAGGGGCCGACGGGCCAGATCAGTGCGGGCTTCGGGTCGTTCCTCGCCCGGCTCTTGGACCTGAGCCCAGCAGATGCCCGCATCGCGGTCGCGAGTGGGATCGGTTCGGGCATCGGCTCGATCTTCGGCGCCCCCCTCGGCGGTGCCGTGCTCGCCACCGAGATCATGTACCGGGACGACTTCGAGGTCGAGGCGCTGCTTCCCTCCTTCATCGCCTCCATCGTCGGCTATGTCGTCTTCGGCTCGGTGGAGGGCTTCAGTCCCTTGTTCGGCAACGTCGAGAGCTACCGATTGACCGATGCCAGACAGTTGCTCTGGTTCGGCCTCATCGGCGTTCTCGGCGGGCTGATCGGTCTTTTGTACGCCAAGGGCTTCTACGGCATCGCCGACCTCTTCGCCCGCCTTCCCATCCCCCGCTGGGTCCGCCCGGCGCTCGGGGGCCTGTTAGTCGGGTGCATCGCACTGGCCATCCCAGAAGTGCTCGGGACCGGCTACGGATGGATACAAGAGGGCCTCGGCCAACAGCTCTTGCACATTCCGCTGTGGATAGTGCTCCTCTTGCCATTCGCCCGCATCGTGACGACCGGGCTCTCTATCGGGTCGGGGGGCTCGGGCGGCATCTTCGGCCCGGGCATGGTGATCGGCGCGTTCACCGGCGGAGCCGTGTGGCGCCTGTTGGAGCCGGTCGTGCCGAGCCTCGGTCACGACCCGGCCCCGTATGTCATCGTCGGGATGATGTCGTGCTTCGGGAGCATCTCTCGGGCTCCGCTCGCGGTCATGTTGATGGTCGCCGAGATGACGGGGACGCTCACTCTCATCGTGCCGGCGATGGTGGCCGTTGGGCTCGCCACATTGATCGTGAGACGGAACGACGACACCATCTACCGGAGCCAGTTGCGGAGCCGAGCAGATTCCCCTGCGCATCGCATCCTGACCGGTCTCCCACTGCTCGGCGCCGCTCGGGCTTCCCAAGCAATGGCAGTACCGCGATGTGTCATCCCAAACTCGGCCGACGTCGCCACTGCACTGAGCATGCTCGAAGCAAGCGGCGTCGAGGGTGCGCCATTTATCGGTGCGGAGGGACGCTACGTGGGTGTCGTGACGCTCGAGACGCTACGGAGGGCAAGCGTGGCACCAGACCCGCCGGTCCTCGCCAGTCTGGTCGATACAAGCTTCTTGCCGATCCACCACGACGTGCACCTCGACGTCGTGCTCGACACCTTGACGTCCACCCCGCAAACCTGGGTGGCCGTGGTCGATGACGAACGGCGGGTCATCGGCACGATCGCAACCTCGGACCTCATCGCAAGCTACCGGCGAAGCCTGCAGGCCAGTCTGCGCCGCGTCTCGGAGGTGAGCGAGTCGAGCGGCATGCTGGACGTCGTCGTCGCGGAGAACTCACCAATCGTCGGAGCATCTCTACGCGCAGCCGCCATTCCCAAAGGTGTGCTCATCACTGCCATCGAGCGGGGCAGAGAGGTGATCCGACCAACCGGCGACACCGTCATGTGCTCTGGGGACCGCTTGATGGTGCTAGGCACATCGGAGGATCTCACTCGGCTCCAACAGCTCGCCGTAGCCAAGCCGTAGCGATCAGCCGTTTGTTGTATCCAGAGCGTCGGTGTGAAGACACGTTCTCATCGCCGTCGCCGTCACACCGGAACGGGAATGAATTTGCCCTCATATATTCGGCCGTTTGGTCGCGCCGACCCCCGGTGAGGCCTAGACGGGTGGGTCGAGGTTTCCAGGACAGGGGATTAGGCGACCCGACGAAGCTCTGACCAGCCACTATCTGCTTCAAGGGGGCGTGGACCTAAGTTTCGAGTCGGTCCTCCGACACGCTCCAGGTCCACGCTTCGCAGCGTGGTACCAGGGAGTTTGTGTGTTGGCGTTCAGGACGTGCTTGAGACCTGAAGACGGCGAGCGATCTTGTCCAACTCCATGTCGCCGGACGCTACGTCCATCACGAGTTGGAAGGCCTCCTCGTCGCTTAAGGTCACCTCGCAGCCGTTGAGGTCGAGGAAGACGACGACCGCCAGCCAGGCAAGCCGCTTGTTCCCGTCCACGAGAGGATGGTTGCGCGCCAGGGAGTGCAGGAGGGCGGCCGCCTTCAACTCGATCGTTGGATAGGCGTCCTCTGCGAACGCGCTAGCACGTGGCCGCGCTGCCGCGGAGTCGAGCAGCCCGAGGTCACGGACTGGTCCGATCCCGATTGCTCGTACGATTGAGAGCAAGTCTTCGAGGTCGAGATACTCCGTCTCGCTCACGACCGCCCGAGCCGGTCGAGCACGTCCCCCCAGCGCGCACTCAGCCGGCTCGTGCGTTCTTCGACGCGCCGGGCGTGAACGGTGCGCTCGTAGCGGTCGAGGATCGAGCGCCGGATCACCTCCTGGCGCGAGACCCCCTCGGTCTCGACGAGCGCATCGAGTGCCTGCTCCATTTGTTCATCGGTACGGACGGTCAACGCCATGACTCATGATACCAGTCTGGTACCACCTCGTGTGATCCGGCGTCACGCATCGGCGACGTGATCTCAGCTTCTTGGGCGGTGAAGAAGGCTGTCCGTGGCCAGATCCCAGACCGTTAGCTAACTAGCGTTAGCTTGGACGTTCGCGATGACCTCCGTGGCGACGGGCGCGGGCCTTTTGCGCGCCGGGTAGACGACCGCAGCTCCGAGCCCCGCCAAGAAGATGAAGCTTGCCGCGACATAGAACGCCAGGTCGTACGAATGCACCTGGGCGACCTGCCACACGTGTGTTGCCATGATCGTGCTCGCATGTCGGGCGAGGTACGCGGCGCTGGCGTGCGCCGCCAGGTAGGTCGCAGCCGAGCTGGTAGCGATGGTGTTGAGCAGTGATGTGCCGATCGAGCCGCCCACCTGCTGGCCCGTGGTGACAAAGGCCGACGCCACGCCTGCGGTCTCCGGCCCCGTTCCCGCGGTGGCCATGTTGAAACAGACGCCGAACAGGGCACCCAACGCCACGCCGAAAACCAGCTCGGCAGGGAGGATCCCACCCCAGTACGAGGTCGTGAGCGTGAGTCGAGCCAAATACAGCATCCCCACCACTCCGAGGAGGGACGCCACGGCTACCAACGGCTTAGGGCCGAATCGCGGCAGTAGTCGGGTATTGGTGAGCACCGACCCCACCACGATGCACACCGTGAGAGGGAGGAACGCGAGACCGGTGCGTACGGCGCTGTACCGCGCGATCTCCTCCAGGTAGTAGACGAGGAACAGGAACACGCCGAACATTCCGATCGCCACCAGCAGGATTGTCAGGTAGGACGCACCCCGGTTCCGGTCGAGGAGAACGCCGAACGGCAAGATCGGGTGGGCGACCCGCCGCTCGATCAGGACGAAGGCGATCAGCAGGACAACAGCCGCGGCCAATGGCGCCACGCAGGTGACGGCGCCCCAACCGTCGAGCGCGGCCTCAGAGAAGCCGAACACAAGACTGACCAACCCGGCGATCGCGAAGAGGATGCCGGGGTCGTCGATATAGACCCGGCGGTCGCTGACAGTTCTCTTAAGGAGGACCGCCGCGCCGATCAGTCCGACGACGGCGATTATGTCGTTGACGTACAAGCACCAACGCCAGCTCAGATACGTAGTCAGCGCGCCGCCAAGTAAGAGACCCACCGCGCTTCCGGATCCGGCGATGGCGGAGAAGATTCCGAATGCCTTTCCCCGCTCGGGCGGTCGGGGGAAAGTCGTGGTGAGCAACGACAACGTGGCTGGCGACAGCAGCGCGGCGAAGACACCCTGCACGGCGCGCGCCCCGGCGAGCATGAGGAAGTTCTGCGCCGCGCCACCAACCGCAGAGGCCAGGGCGAATCCCGCCATACCAATCATGAAGGTCTGCTTGCGCCCGATGCGGTCGGACAGGCGGCCACCGAGGAGCAGCAGGCCTCCGAACGCGAGCGCGTAGGCGGTGATTATCCACTGACGGTCGTCGTTGGAAAAATGCAGCGCGATCTGCGCCTTGGGTAGCGCGATATTCACCACGGTGAGGTCCAGGACGACCATGAGCTGGCCTAGGCCGCATAGCGCGAGGATCCACCACCGCTTCCGGTCGAGGGTGTCGGGAGATCGGTCGCTTATCATGAGCCTCCCCCCGAAGACATGACGGCGAGGCTATCGGCCGCCTGCCGAGAAGCGGACACGGTCTTGCCCGTGCCCGACCCCGACACGGTCGATGCCCCATGACTGCCACGCGCGGCTAAATACGGTCGTGGAGCAGCGCTCGAACGCCCGAGCTTTTGTACCGAGTCCCCCCTCCGACACCGATTTGTACCCCCGCAGCGGCAGGAACAGCGCAGTCCAGCGAGGATGCGTCGGGTGTGTGGGTCCAACTTGCCTGTGGTCTGGGAATCTCGCTTGGATCCCTGGGTACACGCCAACTCTGGCGGTGTTCCCGCGCATCCTTGAGCGGATCCGGCGGCGCCAGCTTGCGACCGCGATGTCCGATGCGACCGGTTCGCACCCTGCGGTGCACGTGGCCCTCATAGCGATTCGCAGCTGTCATGCCCTCATGTCACGCCACACCACGGGCTCCTGCCGCGAGCCCTTTTCACCCGGAGCTGACCACGCGACCTACGTCTGATCCGGTGCCGGCGGCAGGCACAACAGTCGGCCGAAACGGAGTCGGTTAGCTCTTCGCCCTCACAGGCTCAGCAACCCATCGCTTCGAGCGCTTCGCTGAAAGCGGCGAAGGCGAGGTCGAGGCGCTTTTGGCGCCGACGGTTGGTCTCGTGATTGGCCTCGGCGGCGACGTAACCAATCAGCTCGTCGAGATCCTCTTCGGAGGCTACGAGAACGATGCCAGTCGTCGACGCCCTCGCCCCGAAAACGAGGCGTTCGCAGTCGCTGTCGAGCAGTCGCAGATCCCGCAAGGTGGCGCATACTTCGTCAGTCACCGGAATCTCGCTTGCCGAGAAGTCAGCCCGCCGGGCGCGGGGCCGTCGGAGGTCGAAGTACGAGCCTTCCCAGCCGCTGATCCAACCCTCATCGTCGCAGGCGCTGCATCTCCAGTCGATGCTGGCGGGCAGATCCGGCCTGAAGACGACGATGTGACCCGGGCAGCGCCGGTTGCCGGGTCGGCGCCGGCAAGGGAGGGCGGTCTCCCAGGTTGTGACGGCTTTCGATGCGGTCGCTGCCTTAACGATGGAGCCGAGATGCTCGGCCATCTTCCTCGCGGGTCCGGGTGCGTCGTCCGGCATGTCGAGGAAGTGGCGAAGATCGGATACGAACACCGGACGGAAACAGTATCTCGAGGCAGGCCACTCAGACTGCCCGAGGAGATAGCGGACCGTGCCGAGGCGGACGCGCGTGTTCGGCGAGCCAGCGTCGACGCTGTGCTCGTCGAGTCGCTGAGCATAGACCGAGCGGGAAGCCACCCGGCATTCATAGCGCTCAGAACAGGCGCTATGAATACGTGAGACGCGCAGTTATACTGCTCGTATGTCAATGCAGCTCGAAGAGATCGAGTCGGCACTTCGCACTCTTGGTGCGGTCCTCCAAGATCGAGGAACTCCGTTCGGCCTGCTCATCGTCGGGGGCGGGAACTTGCTACTGCTCGGGTTGATCGACCGTGCGACCGCTCATGTGGACGTCATCGGAGTGAAGGACGGAACCCACTATCGGCAGGCGACGGAGCTGCCCGAACCGTTGCTGAGTGCTGCGGCTGATGTCGCGGTTGCGCTGGGCATCCCTGCCAAGTGGATCAACAGCGGGCCGGCGTCGCTCATGGAGTTTGGCCTGCCGCTGGGTTGGGAGGAGCGTGTTGAAGTCCGGCGGTACGGCGCGCTCGAGATCTACCTGACGTCCCCTTTCGATCAGATCTGCTTCAAGCTTTACGGGGCCACCGACCGCGGACCCGACGACAAGCACTTTCACGATCTGGTGCAGTTGACGCCGACCAAGGAAGAGCTGCTCACGGCCGCGGCTTGGACTCGTACTCACGACCCCTCGGAGGGCTTCCGAACGATGCTCATCGGCTGCCTTGACCGTTTCGGTGTGGAGGCTGACGATGTCGCTCCGTAACGGCGAGGACGTCGACGTTGAAGAAGCGGTCATCCAGTTCTGCTGGAGCGTCTGGGCAGAGCTCGGTGTGTCGGGATGGGGTCGCGCCCACCAAGGTTGGGCGATCGACGTCGAGCCACTCACCATCTTCACTGCCAGCATCGGCGAGCGAGATCCGCGGCTTCGCCACGAGGCCACTGACTGGTGCGTTCGCAACTGGCGCCTTGTTTCTCGTGTGCGGCTCCGCAACATCCTCCGCGACCAGACCGACGAGACGCTCGAGAGTTGGGGATCGTTTGCTGCCACTGTGAACGCCCGTGCCGGGATCGACTGGCCTGGCGCGATGTCCTCCCGTGACTCCCAAGTCACCGGGAAGTCGGTGCTGCGTCCCCTCACCGAGCCCTCTATGACATATCTACGCATTCGCTCAATCTTCGGACTCGGCGCCCGCTCTGAGATCCTCCGCTATCTCCTCTACAACATCGACTTCGATCGCATCTCCGCACAGATGCTGGCCGACGGCACGAACTACGGGAAGCGGAACGTCTCTGAAGCCGCAGAGTTGCTCGCGCATGCCGGCGTCCTGCGTCAGCGGGTCTACTCGAACCGCCACGTCTACTCACTCGCCGACGAAAGAACCTTGAAGCAATTCATTGGCCCGCAGCCGAGCTGTGCACCCGAATGGAACGACCTGCTTCTGGTTGTCTCGACTCTGCTCGAGATAGCGGACCGCTTCAAAGAGTCGTCGACGGATGTCCTGCTCGTCGAGACGCGCCGCGCACTTCGCCGAATAGAGCCAGCGCTCGACGCCAACGGCTTACCGGGACCGGAGCCAAGGTCGGGCATCGAGGCGGTCGCCGAGTGGCAGCGATGGGCTGGCCAACTCGTGACAGCGTTCGCTGCAGGGGAGTGGCCGGGAGAAGAGGTCAACTAGTGGCACTGGCGAGGACTTGGAGTGTGCCGGTGTAGGAAACCTGTGCGATGAAGCGCGACGACGTCGAAAGCCCAAGACCTGGAGAAGAAGTCCTGTTCAGGCGCCCAGATCCCGGATCGTCTCGCGTGTCGTATGTGGGAAAGTCCCTCCTCCGACACCAGCCCTGAGCTGGGATATTGTGCCAATCCGAGTCCCGGCATTTCAGTATCCGGACGGCTACGAAGTGTGACCGGCGTTATCCGCTCGGCGTCGCGGCTCGGGCCGGGTCCACTCCGGGGGTCGGGACCCCATCCCCAGGACTGGCCGCGTCGGCTGGCATACTGGCGCGGCGGGCCGGACCACGCGGCGGTTCGTAGTGCTTACCGGTGGGAGTCGCGCCCACGAGCAGGCCCGCAGGAGACTGCGATGACCAGCTCGATGCCCCCCGCCCCGCCGATTCCGCCAGGAATGCCGGTGAGCTCCGGCCACCCCGTGCAGGTCACGATCCCACACCAAGCGTCGTACTCGCGGGGACTAGCGCTACTCGGCGTGCCGTTCCTCTACCTGCGCCAGATCGCTCTGATACCCGTCACCGTCGTGCTGTTCGTGGTGGGGATCGTGGCTTTCATCACGGCACTCGTGATGCAGTTCGTCGTGCTGCTCACCGGCAGCTATCCCGAAGGCGCTCACAGCTTCGTGAGCGGGCTGCTCCGGTTGGGGGCACGCACCGTCGTATGGGAGTTCGGACTGGTGGACCGCTATCCGGGGTTCAGCCTGCAGCCAGGGGATCACCCCGTGCAGGTGGTTGTCGCGCACGCCCCGGAGTACTCGCGCGGCTTGGCACTGCTCGGATGCCCCCTGTTCATCGGCCGTGCCATTGCGCTGATCCCGGTGCTGGTCGTCCTCTACGTCCTGGCTATCGCCAGTTTCGTTGTGGCCTGGATCATGCAGATCGGGGTGGTCATCACGGGCCGCTACCCCGAGGGCGCGCACGAGTTCGTGAGCGGGTTCGTGCGCCTGGACATACGTGCTCAGGCGTGGATGTTTGGGCTCGTCGACCGGTACCCCGGCTTCAGCCTGCAGCCCTAGCGCTGTTGCGGGCTCAGCCCGCCTTGCGAGCCGTCACGCCCGGCGCTGCGGTCCATACCCCGACCAAGAAGTGCGATGGAGCGCCTTAGGTGCCCGGTGTCCGCAGTTCCCACCGCGATCGGGAAGTGCTCGCTGCCCTCGTTTCGTCAACAGCTCGTGGCCAGGGCGCACAGCCTGCAACGCGGACGTGAATGCAGTTACGCCTCCGTTGCCCGACGTGGCCGATGGCGGATCGGCCGTCGTCGACGTGTCGCTTCACGGGTGTTCGCCTATCCGTGGCTCTGTTCGACCGCCGTCGTAACGCGATCATCGAGCGAGGCGCTTTCAGTGCTATCGCCAGTCGCTTGCTGGGCCGCCTTCGCCATTGCCTCCCTGAGTCTGAACGCGGCGGGTAGCAACTCTCCTTTTTTCCTCCCGTACTGGAGAAGCTCTGACCACCAGGCGAGATCGTCGAGCATGATTCCCATTGCCGTTCTCGTGCCGAAATCGGTCGGACCACCTTCACTGTCGAACGCGGACTCCACCTTGGCGATCAGCACTGTGTCCCGCACGGGCACCATTTCCGCCTCGATGGCGATGGCAAACAAGTGCTCTACAGCACGCACACCCGCGGCAACACCGACGCTGTAGCCAACCGCTGAGATCGGTTTGTTGCGCAAGGCGAAGCTTACGAACACGTTGTCAAAGGCGTTCTTCAGTACCCCCGGGATGGAGTGCAGATACTCGGGAGTGACGACCAATAAGGCGTCAGCTTCCTTGAGTTTCCGATTCCAGTCCCGCACGATGGGCTCTGAGTAGGTCGGGTCGCTGAAGTCGCCAATCGTGCCCAGGTGTTCCTGGAAGATCGGAATCGGCCAGTCGCGTAGGTCCAGAACTTCGACGTCGAAGGCGCCGTGCTTGGTGGCGCTACGGACAACCCATGGCGCGACCCGATCTGCAGCGCGGGTCGGTCTTGTGCTCGCGATGATCACCTTCAGCTTCAACAAGTTGATCTCCCATAGTTGCCTGCTCAACTATTGCGGAGTCAAGTTATGTCTTTGGTGCTGAGCACGTCAACACCCCTCCAGGTGAAGACAGCGCCGCCAGGGTGCCCGAGCAGCTCAAGGGCAAGGGGGCTTTCTTGAGCAGGAATGGGCCGAGCGGGGAACCAGGCGCCAGTCAGTCGTCGTGCTCTAGCCGCAGGCACCGAGCGGGCTCAGCCGTGAGCGGGCGCTCGCGATCTTCGCCCAGCTGGTGCAAGCACAAAGAGAGCTTCGGCGACGCTCACCAGAGGCTCGTCCAGCCAAGAAATAACCGATCGGTGCAGCTTCGGGCACAGGGTGACCACCACCGATGTTGGTTGCTCCCGATCGGGAGTTCTGCGCCGGGGGATCTGCTAAGAGCAATCTCCTTGTGACCCTCCAAAGTAGTTGCAACCCCACCTGGCGGATACTCAGAGCGACGGTGGAACCAGCACGATCTGCTCGCAGGCTGCCAGAGAAGCTCTCTATGACTTGAGCCTGCTTGAGCGACGCGCCTGGGACGCACACCTTTGTGACATTTGGCCCTGAAAGCCGGTACACCAAAGGCGCACGATGAGCGACAACTACCACACCGGAGGCAAGGAGCGCGTGAGCAGGTTCCGTCTGGGAATGGGGTTTCAAGTCTGCAAGCAAGGAGGCTCGATGAAGGCGAGACACATCGTCTTGATAGGACTGGCGGTTCTGGCGGCGGCCTGTTCAAGCTCGCCGCCGGCGGCGGCTCCGTCGACTTCGACATCGACGGCCGTTAGTCCGGTTTCAACATCAACGACCGTCAGCCCGACTTCGACATCGACAACCGTGAGCGCGGCTTCAACGTCGACGACCGTCAGCCCGACGACGTCAACCACGGCGGTCTCGTCGACAAAGGCGTCCCAGCAGTACCTGGCGGCCGCTACGGTCGCCAAAGCCGAGTACTTCACGTGGAGCGCCGCGATCAAAGGCTTGACCACGGTCAGCCCTGCAATCGGTCCTTGTGACACCTACGCAGGTGAGTTGACGACCTTCGACAGCGCGATATCGCATATCGACGTCACCGGCAAGACGGAAACCGACATTCAGACCCTGATCGCCGATGACCAAGTCGTCATCAAGAACCTGGAAGCCGTGAAAACAGAAACCGTGGCCCAACTCAAGAATGACAAGGCTCAACTCATAGCCTCTGGGTTGACGGCAATAAGCGCCGGCGACATTGTTCGGAGCGACCTCGGCCTGCCGCCGAGTTGAGGCCCGCCAGCAGGACGCGACCAGGCTGGGAGCAACGCGCGCGAGCTCGGCCGGTCTCGGACCTGCCGTTCGGGCGACGCTGAGGACTTGCAAGCTCGAGATGCGCAAACCGAGCCGCTACTAGGGCAACCCCATCGAGGCAGTCGGACCAATATGCGGGGCACCCTCCGCCCAGCTCGGCGGTGGTTCGTCAACTGGCTCACGATCCGGGTTGCGCTCGAACCAAACGAAGTCGACCGGGGACACAGAGGGCAGTAGCGACGCCCCACCGTCACACGCGAAATGCCATAAGTGGACGATCTGCTCGACACCTCCGGCACGTTTTCGGTCGCCGACAGTCATGGATCAACGGCGTTTGGCACTCACGCGCTGGTCCGGCGAAGGCAACGCAGCGTGACCGGATAAGTGTCCTCCATTGGATTCCTCCGCAGTGCAAGAAGACGCGTAGGCACAATTACGAAAGCTCGTGAAGCCGTGCCGGCAGCACTTGGTCCTCTTCACGAGTAGGTTCATCGCCTCGGTCGGTCCGTTCGAAGCACCCGTTAGGTGTTGGGCGAGGATCTGGGTTCTCAAGTATTTCAAGGTGTTGCCAGGCGAGACGACCTCGGAAAGCATGAGGCCGGTAAGTGGTGCCGTTCTGACCGAGTCGACAGTTCGTGGATGATCACCAACTCGACGAGGTCATCCGCACTTCAACGCGAAGAGCGCGTTATGTGCTGCCTCTCAGTGTCGGAGCGACCTCGTCCGTTGACGCCTGAAGAGCGTGCGTCGTGCCGCTCTCCCTCGGGGCCGCGGTTCAACTCGGCTTCGAGAACCTCCAGCGCTTTGACGAAGGCGGCGCGCTCTTCAGGGCTCAACTTGTCGAGGGCTCGCAAGATGGGGGCAGTAACGCCACCCAGCCATTGATTGATGGCGTCGTCTCGGCCGGCGAGCAAGGAAACGATGGTCCGACGCCGGTCGGCGGGATCCGTGGTCCGTTGGACAAATCCGGCCCGCTCCAATTCCGCGACGAGGCCGCTAACGGTCGCCAGGGTGATGCCGCACTCGTCGGCCAAGGATCCAGCGGTGCGCGGGCCGTTCTCGCGCAGCAACGCCACCAAAGCACTGTGGCGGCGACCGAGGACGGAGTCGTTAAAGTCCGCAGGAGCAGCCCGGCGCCGCAAGCCCCTGGTGATCTGGGGGAGCAGCTGAACGAGCTTGTGCAGCCCCTCATGGACCGAACACTGAGCCTCCGCTGGGTCCCGCTCCTCCACTCGACTCTTCATGGGCCGACTCTACCTGAGTAATGGAATAGTTCGGTCAACACAATAGTTTCCATATTCGAAACAATAGGTCGACACAAGAGTGAGGAAGTCCATGACCAGCATCGGCACACCAAGACAGGCAAACGGAGCTCTCACTGGAGCGACGGGTACCTGGACCCTGGACCCGGCGGCAACAACGATCGCCTTTCAAACCAGGTCCATGTGGGGCCTCGCGAAGGTCGCGGGGAGTTTCCAGGCAGTCGAAGGCGACGGCACCGTCAGGGAGACTGGTGCCCTGCAGGGCACTATGGTCGTCGATGCGTCGTCGGTGGACACCGGCAATAAGATCCGCGACCGCCATCTCCGATCGGCTGACTTCTTGGAGTCGGACAATCATTCGACCTTCGTCTTCGCTGCTCGGGAAGCCACTGCTGTCGGAGAAGACAAGGTCAAGATGAGCGGAACCCTGACGGTGCGCGGCCAGACCCGTCCCTTCGACATCGTGACCACAGTCCTCCCGACCGGCGCCGACACCGTTGCGCTCGAGTCGGAGTTTGAGATCGACCGTAGCCAGTGGGGTATCTCGTGGACTCGGATGGGGGCCAAGGTGGTCAACAAGATGACGGTGAGTGCTAGCTTCACCAGAAACTGACGCCGAAATTGTCCTTCTCAGCGAGGAGATCGTCTCCACGTGCATCTGCACATTCCGATTGGGGATCGTGGGGGCCTTAGAATCACGAAGCCCTGAATAGGCTGGGAGAAAAGGCAGAAGGGAGCGGCATCGGCTGGCGGCTCGGTCGGCTCGCCTGTTGCCATGCGCTGATGGCCGATGACGCCAAGCCCCTGTACTCCACGGCAATCGTGCTTCTGAAGTCATCGCCGCTTCTTACGGACCAGCCAGGGCCACTTACTCTTCGGAGAATGGTTGCGACGACAACGTCGTCGGCGTGAGGCGTGACTCTCACTCACCGCGGCCTATGGGTTGTTCTCGAACATGGGCACCGAGGCTTTTGCTCAGTGAGCCCGGGTCGAACTGGAGGGGACCGGTGAGACAGTTCGCGAGCTCAGCGTTGAAGCGACACAGACCTTGACTCCACAACAGGCACGGGTCGCGCGACTCGTCGCCAGTGGAGTCACGAATCGCGATGTTGCCGCCCAGCTGTTCATCAGCCCGGCCACGATTACCACCTGCGGAAGGTGTGCCAGAGGCTCGAAATCAGGTCGCGAACGCAGCTGGCTCGAACGGTGCTGGCTGGGATCTAACAAGCAACGCCGGGACGGGACCGTTGCCCAGGAGCGTCCATTGAAGAAGCGCGCCAGCGCGGGTGCGCGAACAACTCATCTGCAACTCTCTCCAGCGGACGCCCCAGTAACCCAGGGCAGTATGGAATGACGTTCTAGTGCGCCGCGGCGGGCGCGGGGTTTCGTTGTCGTCACCTCCCGCCGGTTGCCCACGCAGGATTCCTCACAGTGAGAAGGAGGCAGGGGCTGAGCCATCAAGAGCTTCAATGGTCAGCGCACGACCGAGCTCGATCATATGAGACGCCCGCGCGAAGTCGAGCGTGCGACACGCGTCCTTGGGAATCCTTATGAGCACATCGGGCGGGTTCGCAGCCAGCCGGCAGCTTGTGAGCGCACACTGCATCGTTTCGAGGGATTGGTTCATCATCTCGAACTTGCTAAGCCCAGCAGGCAGGGACTCGAGCGCTCCACCTCCTGGCGACGTAGGCCCATCACCGCGCGGAGCCGAGTCGGGTGCTCTGTCGAAGCGGCTCATAACAGAGCGGATCGGCTCATGACCGACGAGGTGAACCGTGCGCTTCCAGAGCCTGTCCGTCCACTCATTGGCGGCTCGTTTCGTGATCTCGGTGCCAGACGGCGCGTCGGCCCTTTCACTTCGCTCTCCAGCAAGATCGACCGCGATTGTCATATCAGCTGAGATCGACGCAATCGGCGCCATCGGAACCGGGTCGATCAGCCCGCCGTCGACGAGCAACTGGCCGTTCAACGGCACGGGCGTGAACACACCCGGGATGGCAACCGACGCCCGCATCGCCAGCTCCAGCGAACCTCGTTGGAGCCACACGGCTTTTCGGGCGTAGAGATCAGTGGCAACGGCGGTGTAGGCGACGGGAAGGTCTTCGATCATGAGGCCGCCGACGAGCTCGTGTACCCGAGCGAAAACCTTCTCGGCACGGATGACCCCGGGCGCTGCAACCGAGACGTCCAAGAGACGCAATAAGTCGAACTGGCTCAGGGCGCGAACCGAATCGGCGCAGTCGTCGAGCCTGCCCGCGGCATAAAGTCCGCCCACAAAGGCTCCCATCGATGAGCCAGCGACAGCGACGATCTCGACTCCCCGCTCCTCAAGCACCTGGATGACTCCGATATGCGCATAGCCGCGTGCTCCGCCGCTCCCGAGTGCTAGTGCTGCGCGCATCTGGGCCTCCTATGCGTCCCTCGCCGATGCGCATGCGTCGGAGATGCCAGTGCCGCGCGACTGAGCTGCGATCCAGAAAACGCCCTTCGCCCGCGACATTTCCTTAGGCACGGTTCCCAAATCCGTTCACGAAGTGGACAAAGGACTCGTCGAGGATGTGAGCGAGCTGCTCCGCCGACATCTCGGACACGTGGTCCAAGACGTTGGCCACCATGCCGATCAGAGCTCCGGCGGCCAGATCGGCGACCATCGGGTCCTCGGTAGCGCCGAGGCGCGGTCCCAAACTGGCGGCAATCCGTTCGGTATAGGCGTTGCAAAGCGCCAGCCACTGGGCGCGAAGTGGCGGTGTCGGACGCACGACTGCGAATAGCTCTGCCACGCCCTTCTCAAGTGTCTTGGCGAGGGTCACGTTGCCGGCCGCGCGGAGGCTGTCGAGCAATGGCTCATCATCCGGGCGATCGTCGAGGACCGCGGAGAAGAGCGCGATGCACTCCCCGAGGGCGTCGTTAACCACTTGCTCCTTCGCTGTGAAGTAGCGGAAGAAGGTTCTAGGAGAGATGCCGGCGGCAGTGGCGATGTCAGCCACAGTCGTGGCGTCGTAGCCGCGCTCGATGAAAAGACGCGCGGCCGCGGCCGTGAGGTCTCGCCGCGTCTGGGTGAGGCGACGGACCGTGATCGACGTCACCTGTTTTGCTCGCGCGCTCAGACTCGGATCATCCGGGAAGAGTCGAGCACTCCCTCAGTCGGCGCGGCTCTACTCGGCCCATCCTGGCGAGGCTGACGACTCACGACATGAGATGCCTGTTTGACAGTCTGTGTCATTAAGTCATATTATGCCATGCTACGGAGGGCCCTGCACGAGAGGCGTGGGAGGAGTCCGGAGATGAGCGAGCAAGCCGGGAGACAACGTCACGACCGTCTCTCGCGCTGCCTGTTCACCTCAAGCAGCCGCTCGAACGGTTCGATCGGCCAGATGACGCGCTCCGTGGTCACGCGCACTGTCCAGATCGGCTGGGTCTTTCTTCACCACGCGATGGCGGCCTTCATCCATTTCGTCGGCTCACAATTGCTTCACATCCATCGAGGAGGACCTGGCCAACGCGCCCCCGAACATCTCCGCGACGCCCTTTTGGAGCTCGGTCCGACGTTCATCAAGCTCGGCCAGGTCCTCTCGACACGTCCCGACCTCATTCCTCCCGCCTACGAAGAAGCGCTGTCGTCACTGCAGGACTCAGCACCGCCGATTCCCTTTGACGCGGTGCGAGATGTGATCGGCAATGAGCTGTCGAGGGATCCTGCCGAGGCTTACGCCTACGTCGGGGAGGAGCCCATCGCCGTCGCTTCGATCGGCCAGGTGCACGCGGCCCGTCTCTTCGATGGCCGAGAGATCGTCGTGAAGGTACGCCGTCCAGGGATCATCCCGACAGTCGAGAGCGACCTCGCCATCCTTCGAGTAATGGCGAAGCTGGCGATCTTCGGGCGGAGGCGAAGTGTCGTTCTCGGCTTCATCGATGAGTTTGCGATGACCCTGCGAACCGAGCTCGACTATGTCGCCGAGGGTGACAGCGCGGATCGGATCCGACCAGGCCTCATGGCGATCGGCGTTCACGTCCCGATCGTCATTTGGGAGTTGACAACCTCGGGCGTGCTGAGTCTCGAGCGGATCCGCGGGACAAAGATCACCGATTTCGCCCTGCTTGAGGAGATGGGCGTAGACCGGCGGGCGGTCGCCCGGGACCTTGCCTACGCGTACTTGAAGATGGTATTCACCAACGGGTTCTTTCACGCCGACCCACATCCTGGCAACCTGTTCGTCGAGGCCGACGGGCACCTCGCGATGGTGGACTTCGGAATGATGGGCACCGTGACTGCGTCAGTACGCGCCGCGCTAGTCGAGATCTTGCTGGCCCTGGCCACGAAGGACTCAATGCGGAGTTCCGCGGCACTCAGAGCTCTCGGGGTCGTCCCTAGCGACGTCGATGAGGTCCGCTTTGCGGCAGAACTCGAGCGGCTCATCTCAGCCTCCGTCGAGCTGCCAGCCGGCGAGATGCGCGTCGCACCACTCCTTGCCGACTTCATGGCGGTGAGCCGACGACATCATCTGCGCTTCCCGCGGGAGCTTGGGCTGCTCGTGAAGACCGTCGTAATGTGCGAAGGGCTCGCGGCACGCCTCGATCCGAGCTTCGCGCTGCTTCCCTTGCTCCCAAAGTTCCTCCAGTCGACATTCCGACCGGGCTTGACTTGAGGTTCGCTGGAATGGGGAATTGGCCACTGGCTCTGTCCAACGTCACGGTCGAACCGTTCGGCATTCGCATAGGCGCCTAGTAGTTGGGGACTTCTCCGGTTTGATGTTCAGTGGAATCGGCCCGGATTAGTCGTGCTGGGGAATTAGCGGCCGTTTCGAGGTTCCCAGGACAGGGGACTAAGCGACCCGCCGAAGCTCTGACCAGCCACCATCTGCTTCAAGAGGGCGTGGAGCTAGGTCGATCTGACCGTGAGGTGCAATGAGCCGTCTCGCCGTGTCGGTCTGTCTTCGGAGGCTGTCTGCCAGGTCCTGAAGATCGTCAGTCGAGGTGCGCGCGCTCAGCGCGAAACGGATCATGCCGGCTCCTTCCGCTGCTGCACGCGAAGGGCACGGACGATGCGAGCAAAGGCCGCGGCGACTTCCCGGTTCATCTCAAGGGTTGACTAATGAATAGCTAACCGTTATATTAAGGGATAACCGTTAGAGGGAGTGGTCAAGTGCAGCAGGAAGTCGTGCTGGCGATGCTTGCCAAGGAACCCTCCCACGGCTATGAGCTGCGAGCACGGCTTGATCGGGCGCTTGGCCCGCTCGGCGAGGCGATGAACGCCGGCCAGATCTATGTCACCCTCTCCCGCTTGGAGAAGGCGGGCCTCGTTGCCCGCGATGAACTGACCGACTCGTCAGATCATCCCGACCGCAAGGTGTACATCCTCACCCCAGCAGGGGCTGAACGCGTGGCCGAGTGGTTCAGCGAAGTCAGCTGGCCGAAGCCGGACCTCGCCGAGTTCCACCTGAAGCTCGTCGCCGCCGCCCAGGGTGGCCTCGCGGATCCCAGCGCGATAGTCGACATGCAGCGTCGTTCGCTGCTTCGACGCCTTCGCGACGCCCAACGCGCCGCGATGGCCGAGGAGAACAATTCCGACGCCGCCCTATTGCTGGAGGGCATCGTGCTACGCCTTCAGGCCGACCTGCGCTGGCTGGAGGCCTGCGAACGAACCTGGACAGATCGAAGGGGGAAGAGATGAAGACATCAGGGGGGACACTCGTTGCCTGCCGGGGCCTGCGCAAGGACTACGGCAGCGGGGAAGGACTAGTGCGCGCCGTCGACGAGGTAGATCTCGATGTGGCACGGGGCGAGACGCTGGCCGTGATGGGCCCGAGCGGCTGTGGCAAGTCGACCCTCCTCCATCTCCTCGGCGGGCTCGACCGAGCGACAGCTGGCGAGCTCTGGCTGAACGATCGGCGCATCGACGAACTCTCCGAGCGGGCCCTCGCCCAGTTGCGCAGACACGAGGTGGGCTTTGTCTTCCAGGCCTTCCACCTCATGGAGGAGCTCACGGCCCAGGAGAACGTCGAGCTCCCGGCCCTGCTTGCCGGCCGGACGCCGCGACAGGCCCGTGGCCGCGCCCGCCAGCTGCTCGAAGAGGTCGGGCTCGCCGACCGTTCCCGTCACCTCCCCTCGGCTCTTTCAGGTGGTCAACGCCAGCGCGTGGCCATCGCCCGGGCTCTTGCGAACGATCCGCTCGTGGTGCTCGCTGACGAGCCCACCGGCAACTTGGACAGCGCCGCCACCTTGGAGGTGCTCCGCCTCTTCGAGAACCTGCACGCCCGGGGGCTCACGCTCGTAGTTGTCACCCATGACGAACGAATCGCGGCCACGGCGGACCGGCTCATTTCGATGCGTGACGGGGCCTTCGTGGACGAGACACGGCTGACTGGTGGCATAGGCAGCCTCGCCGGACTTATTGAGTTCGGGGGCTGACCGATGGGCAGGCTCCTGCTAGTTATCCGGCTCGCTGCAAAGGACGCTCGTCGCAATCGGGCCGAAGCGCTGTTGCTCCTCGTCGCGATCGTCGCCGCGGCTACTACGCTGACTGTCGCCCTCGCTCTGCACGGCGTGACGCGCGCGCCGTACGCGGCGACCAGAGCGGCCACTTCTGGGCCTGACGTCGTCGCTGCCGTCCAGCAATCGACTCTTCCCCGACAGCTCAGCGACCTCGAGAACGCACCAGGCGTCGTCGCCTCGAGCGGGCCATACCTGATCGCCATGGCGAACCTCGTCATCGACGGACACTCCGATCCAGTGATGGCCGAGGGCCGCGACCTCGCCGCCGCGTCGGTCGACCAACCGAAGCTCACCTCTGGTCAGTGGGTGCGTAACGGCGGCGTGGTCATCGAGCGCAGCCTTGCCGACCTCCTCGGTCTCAAGGTCGGAGACCGCGTCGGTCTGGACAACTTGGCTGGAGGTGGGTTCGGTCCTGGTGGAGGGCCGGGTCCGGTCGGGGGTCCCGGCGGAGGTCCGGGCTCGAGCGCCGGGTCGATCCGTGCGGTCGGGCCGTCCTTCGAGGTCGTCGGGATCGCCGTCACCGCTGCGCTCCAGCCGTCGCCGCTCAATACCTACGCGCATCCGTCGGGGTTCCCCGAAGCGGGCCTCGTCTGGGTGACCCGCGCAGCTGCTGAGCAGCTCGCCTCCATCACCGGCGGCGCCTTCGGCTACACGCTCAACCTGAAGCTCGCCGATCCCTCCGACGCCCCCGTCTTCGTCGCCGCGCATCAGCACGGCGGGCTCGTGCTCATCTCGTGGCAAGCGATCGCCGCCAAGGAAGGGCTGATCGTCTCGATCGAGCAGACAATCCTGCTCACCGGGAGCTGGCTGCTGGGGCTCCTGGCTCTCGCAAGCGTCGCCCTGCTAGTTGGAGGTCGGATGGAGCAGCAGACGCGGCGGGTCGGGTTGCTGAAGGCCGTCGGCGCGACGCCCGCGCTCGTGACAAGGGTTCTCCTCGCGGAGCAGCTCGCTCTTGCCCTCCTCGCGGCGGCGGTAGGTCTCGTTATCGGTTGGCTGGCGGCGCCGTTGCTCACGAATCCCGGCGCGAGCCTCGTCGGCTCTCCTGGTGCGCCAACGCTCGACCTTTCGACGATCCTGGTCGTGTTCGGCGCGGCAATCGCCGTGGCCATTGTGGCGACGTTGGTGCCGGCGGTCCGGGCCTCTCGGACGAGCACTGTCAGCGCCCTTGCTGATGCGGCCCGCCAGCCGCGGCGCGCTGGGTGGACGGTCGCGCTCTCCTCCCGGTTTCCCGTTCCGATCCTCCTCGGTATGCGACTCGCCAGCCGTCGGCGCCGCAGAGCGGTGTTGAGCGCGGCGAGCCTCGCCATCACTGTCGGGTCACTCGTCGCCGTGCTGATGTTCCGGGAACATGCCAGCTCGTTGGACACATCGGGAGGCCTCGGTGGCCTCTTTAGGTTCTCGGGACCGGGCGACCCTCTGTGGGAGCGGGGCATGGACGTGATGCTCGTGTTCACCCTCGCGCTTGTGCTGCTGGCGCTCGTCAACGCTGTCCTCGTCACTTGGGCGACAGTGCAGGACGCGCGGCACGCCTCCGCGATCGAGCGTGCCCTGGGCGCCTCCCCCGACCAGGTCAGGCGGGCGCTCGTCGTCGCGCAGCTACTTCCTGCCCTCCCAGGCGCAATCCTTGGGGTTCCCGTCGGCGTCGGGCTGTACGACGCGGTTGGGAGACACGCCTCGACGCTGCCTTCCGCACCAGCACTCGTTGGCGTGCTTGTCGTCACGATCGTCGTCGTGGCGGTGCTGACGGCCATACCCGCCCGCATCGGTGCCCGCAGGCCGGTCGCCGAGATTCTTCAGTCGGAGACCGCCTGACGACGACAACGGCACGACGACCCTCGTGCTCCATTGGTGATGGTCGCGCTTCAAGGATGGACTTCGTCAGGAACGGCCGAGAAGCGCACGCACCACCGTCGTTCCGGGCGCCTTCTGAGATTGCCGCTGTCCTGATGCGGAGAGCGCAGATGAGGAAGTATGGACGCGTGGAAGCCGCTGGTCGCCCAGGGAGCGAGGACCTTCTTGTACTCCTGAGAGGTGAGCTGTCCGTGAACTTGGCGCTCGGCCAACGGCGTTGACGGAGGAGGAGGCGAGCGCGCAGTGAGTGCTGGACTGAGGGCTCGCCACGCCCTCGTCGTCGTCGTGACCGTTGTCGCCCTCGTCACTGGGTGTAACAACAGGGGGCCTGCCGCCTGTGACACGGCCTGTGGTCCCAGGCATACAACTGCCCGTGTTTGAGCAATCCTGTGCGCCGCAGCCCGGTCCTCCGTCGGTTGTGCCGATAAGGGTTGTCGGTCGCGCTGCGATCGTCGCCAACGTCTGCATCGGCGGCGACGGGCCATTCCCGTTCCTGGTGGATACGGGGGCAACCACAAGTCTGGTGGATTCGAGCCTTGCGGCGCGCCTTCACCTCGCCCTGGTTGATGGACCTCGGACTGTTTCGTCGTTCACCTGCAAGCGGCAAATCTCCTTCGCAGTTGTTTCACGATGGTCGGTCGGCAACTTGACATTGCTTCCCCAGACCGTAGAAGTCGGAACCGTGCAGTCCCCGGCCCTTCCGAACCTGGACGGGGTGCTCGGGTCGGACACGCTGAGCAGCTTCGGTGCGGTCAGAATCGACTACCGGGAACAGACCCTCACACTCGGGCCACGAACTGCTCCCCTTCGATCAGACGTAGCGGGCGGCTCGGGACCCCCATCGGTGTCTGCGTCACTGACGGAGGGCACATCGTTCGCCGGTCCGATGCCCGTCAAGGTGGTCAGCGAAATTCTTCGCCCCGACCACCTACGACTGATAGAGGTAAGGCCCACCGTTGACCTGTCGTTCGGGCCTAGCCGGTTCACGATGACGCTCGACACGGGCGCAGGTGCCACAAACCTTGCGCCGAGCGTGGTCAAGAAGCTCCGGTTGGCGCCGGTGGGCGCACCCGGCGCCGCCTACGCCGGTCTTGACTGCCCAGTCGTCGTCAACCATTACACGATGAGGCCGGCGATGCTCGGAAAGATGCAGCTTCCTGAGCAGAGGGTCGGCAGCAACTTCATTCCCTCTGGCACGGTCGGGGTGATCGGTTCCGGGACCCTAGTCAACTACAACCCAGTGCTCGTTGACTACACCGACGGCGAACTCTTCCTCGGCCGAGGCAAGCAGTCGGCCGCGCCAGAACATCCCATCTTGAGCGGATGATCTCGGCCGATAGGCCCGCGGCCACGAATACCGATTCGGCCATAGGGCGCACGCTGAGCCGTCGATCTCCATGGCCGCCGGTCCCGCCAGGTCCGCTGGGCAACTATACAGATGGGACGTTCGGTCTCTTCTGCTGTGACAGTAAAGCGGCGCCCGCTGTGGCGAGAGCGGAGCTGGGGGTTCGCGTCGGAGAGCCAACGGCGAGGATCTCCGACCGCTAACACCTGGCAAGCATGCGCCCTTTCCGGCGGCTTGCGGGCGGCCTTGCTCGACACCGCCGAGCACGCTGCGTCTGATCTGACGCTGGTTTGGCGACCGCACGAGACATGGCCATCTCAGTCGCCGTCAACGCTGCGTGCGGCAACGACGCTCCCCATCGGCCTCGAGCCGATTGATAGTTAGAGTCCGTCTACCCGTTCGTGTAGACCAGGACGACGCGAAAGAGAGGGCGATCGATGACCGAACCACTCGATGTCGAAATGCTGGAGCGCGCCTGCGACATTACGGATCGGATCATGAGCGGCGTCCAGCCCGGGCAACTGGGAGATCCGACGCCGTGCAGAGACTGGACTGTCCGGGAGTTGATGGAGCACATCGTCGCGTCGACCGACTTCTTCGCCGACGCCGCCGAATACGGTGCTGTCGCCGAGGATCGGTCGTGGCCCGAATACTCGCCGGACGAGTTGCTGCCCGCCTATCGGCACCACGCAGGCCGTCTGGTGGCAGCGTTCCGCGTCCCGGGCGTGATGGGCAGACCCATGGTCATCCTGGCCGGGCCTCCAACGGCCGGTTTTTGTATCCAGATCGCGATCAGCGAGCGCTTCGTCCATGCCTGGGACCTGGCTGCCGCGACGGGGCAGTCGCTTGGTGACGACGACGCGGACATTGCCGAGGCGCTGCTTGCCTCGTCGGTGTACCTGTCCGTCAACTCCGATGTGAGGATGAACACTCCTCCGCCGCTCGGGCCAGAGTTGACAGTCGAGGGTGGAGGGGCTGTCGAGCGCCTCGTGGCGTTTCTGGGTCGCGACCCGAACCAGACGGCGGCTTGAGACGTTTGGTCGATCTGTTCGTGAGCCGCCTCGGCCATAGCACGGCATCTCAAGGCGGCCAATAGAAATTCGCGAACCATCCCGCCTCTCGTTGCTACTAAGCAGGTGTGGTATCTGTATCCGAGACTCGTTCCGTGACGGTGGTGCCTCCCAGCGAATCAACACCTCTAAGTCTGAAGATTCTCCGACCGACGGAAGCGGTGGTAACGATCATCCCGAGCTCTACGACCGTGACCTTGTGCGTCGGGTCGCATCTCTAGATCGGGATGCTCTAACTGATCTCTATCGGCGTCACGGCCGTGTTCTTTTCGGCCAGATTCTCTTCGTCGTGAGCGATCGAGGCATAAGCGAGGAAATCCTGCAGGACACGATGGTCGCAGTCTGGCGCGATGCGGCGAAATTCCGTGGAGACTCCAGAGTGCGCTCGTGGATGATCGCCATCGCGCGCAGGAAGGCCCGCGACCGCATGCGTCGACACCAAGTATCGGCCGGGTATGACGATGTCCTCGAAGAGCGTCCCGACGCGGCGCCCGGTCCCGAGCTGCTCGCGCTCGATCGCGCAGAGATGGCGGACGTAGCCACCGCCGTGACCATGCTCCGTCCAGGGCACCGAGAGGTCCTCGGTCTCGTCTTCGGCGCCGGTCTGACCCTTCCAGAAGTCGCCGAGATCCTCGAGATCCCAGAAGGCACGGTGAAGAGCCGCCTGTATGCAGCCCGAACCGCCCTGTCAGCGCAGTTGCGTGAGAAAGGATATTCCCGATGAACGGCGAATCACCCCATTTGAGCCTGGAGGACCTGATCCAAGGAACCGAACGTGCCTCGCGAGACGAGGAACATTTGGCCAGCTGCGCAACCTGCCAGGATCGGGTCCGCAGCTGGAATCGGATATCTGAAGCTGTCACCGTCGCCGTAGGTGCCGTGGAGCCGCCAGCCCAGTTGATTGACGAGGTACTCGCCTCGGTCGAGCACTCCCCAGCCCCCAAACGCGGCCGGCGCCACGTCGGGCCGAGCCGTCGCGCCCGCCTGGGGTCAGTGGCCGCGCTTGTCGTTGTTGGTCTCGGCGCCTTCGGCCTCACGTTCGCGCTTGGTCCGAGCACCGGGGTCACTGGTGTCGCCGGTGCGAGCGCAAGCGTCCTCGGTCGCCAGGTCGTGCTTCCGCGCGGGTTCCGACTCGTCAGAACGTCAGGCTCGTCGTGTCATCCATGGGCCGTGGCGATAACGATCCGGGTTCCCGTGGACATGGCTATGACGCCGGGACTAGAGCCGAAACGGAATAGCCGCCAGCTCCCGGTTCAGGGTATCGGCGACCTGGTCAAGGGGCCAAGCGAAGAACAGACCTGCATCCAATCGTCGAAGAGTGCCCCGTACACGTTGCCGAGCGGAGTCTCGGCCACCACTCCATTCATTCCCGCCGAACAAGGTGGCTCGCCCACCTCGATCGACGGGTTCTACGCCGAGGTCGTGCCGATTACGGTTGCGGCGGCGAATGCCCCAGCGCCACGGATGAACTGGACTCAGGTGGCGTGCGGGCAACTTCCTAGTGGGCCATCTGGTGCGAGTGGAACCTCAGGACCGAGCGGAGCCTCAGGATCCAGCGGAGCCTCAGGATCCAGTGGAGCCTCAGGATCCAGTGGAACCTCAGGACCGAGTCGAACCTCAGGACCGAGTGGAGCCTCAGGACTGAGGGGGGTCCAAGTGTCGTGCGGAGCGGCTGGTCCGAATTGGGTGTCCGTATCGAACCAAAAGGTGCACAGTGTCATTCCGGGGACCGTCGTCTATGTTCGAGTCCCCGCGAGCAACGGGAAGTATCAGCTTGTGACTGTCGTTGGTTGGTCAATGCCAGCCAAGCAACTGGTCAGTATCGCGACCGAGGCGCTAGCTCCTAGGAGCTGAACTGCTGACCCGCGTGTCGCCGGTTGTCGCAGCTTTTAAAGATCGCGGCGATCGGCGACGTCGTCGGTCTGGCTTCTCGGCACTGCTGCAGAAATCCAAGGTGCTATCGAGGGACCGGGAATGCGACAGGAACGACCCGCCAATCCCGAGACGTCGAGAACAGCAGTGCCGGGTCTTTGGTGGCTCCTCCCGGTAGTCGCAACTTGTGGCATCTTCCTCGCGCTGTTGCGCTCGGAGCTCGTCCAGGTGCCCTACCTGAACGATTCGGCGATGCACGAGGAAATGGTCCGCTTCGCCTTGGCGAAGATCCATACGGGCCACTTCCCGCCCGACTCATGGTTCCCGTTTCTCAACCTCGGTTCGCCGCAGTACCTCCACTACCAGAGCCTCGGAGCGATGCTCACTGCGCTCCTCGCCTGGGCGATAGGCGTTGGACGCGCCTTCACGCTGACCACCTGGCTGCTCGTGGGCTGCTGGCCGCTTTGTGTTTACGCGGCCGGCCGTCTCTTCGGCTTGCGACGAGGCGCGGCCATGACGGCCGCCGTGCTCGCCCCCTTCGTCTCCAGCTTCACCGGCGTCGGTTACGAGCCAATCAGCTACCTCTGGGGAGGTTACGGACTGTGGAGCCAGCTCTGGGCCATGTGGACACTGCCGTTGGCATGGGCGCTCTCATGGCGTGCGGTCGAGGAGCGACGCTTTGTCGTTCCTGCTGCTATCGCGGTCGCGTCCACGGCCGGTTTCCACTTCCAGACCGGCTATCTGGCTTTTGGCGCAGTGGCGGTGTTCGTGCTCGCCCGGCCCTCGCAACTACTGGCCAGGGTCGGACGGGGCTCCCTCGTCGCTGGAGGCGCGGCCGCGCTCTCTGCCTGGGCACTCGTGCCGCTCGTCCTCGAGGGTAAATGGGCCGCCATCAATGAGTTCCTGATCAGCGGACCGGACGCGAACTCTTACGGAGCGAAGAAGGTGCTTGACGCACTCGTGACAGGGAACATCCTCGACTGGCACCACCTACTGCTCATCACACCGTTGTTCCTTATTGGGCTTGTGCTCTGCCTCTATGCCTGGCTACGTCCCGATTCAATCGCTGTAGTCGGACACGGCGCGGCGCGTGCGCTCGTGCTCGTCTTTGTGTGCAGCCTCATTCTCTTCTTTGGCCGTCCCACGCTGGGCTCGCTACTCGACCTGCTACCGGGTTCCAAGGATCTGTTCCTCCGACGGTTCGTTGTTGGAGTGCAGCTCTCCGGGTTGCTCCTCGCCGGGGTAGGCGTCGCCCAAGTTGCGACTTGGGTAGTCGCTGGAGCAACACGAGTGATCGGCGCGCGAGGTGTTGCTCGACGCGGGACGGTCGCTGCAAGCCTGGCGCTCGGGTGCGTCGGCATGGGCGCGCTCGTGCCGGCTTGGTCGTTCGTCGTTGGTCAGACCGATCGAAACGCCTCGTTCATCTCTGAGCAACACTCCGCCGCGCCTGACGCTGCGCAGCTCGACGCTCTCGTCGCGACGATCAACACGAGGGGTGGCGGCCGGACCTTTTCCGGCGACCCGTCCGACTGGGGTGCGTACTTCACCGTCGGGGAGGTGCCCGTCTATGAGTACCTGGCATCCGAGGACGTAGACGAAGTCGGCTTCACGGTTCGAACAGCGTCACTCATGACCGACCCCGAAGTGGAGTTTGACGATAAGAACCCAGCCGACTACGCCGCGTTCGGTATCCGCTGGCTGATCCTGCCGACGGGCATGCAGTCGCCGGTGCCTGCGACATCCGTGGAGAACCGGGGCGGCTACGCATTGTGGGAGATTCCCGGCAACGGCTACATACAGGTCGTCGACACGCGCGGCAGTGTCACTGCGACGTCTGGTGACCTTGGCTCGGTATCGGCCAGGTTTCTCACCGACCTCTCAGCTGCCCACCCGGTCTATCCGACAGTCGCCTACGGCAGCGGTGGGGCGTCGCGGGGAACCCTCCCGAATCGCGAGCAAGCATCAGGGCCCGCTGGCCGCGTGCTCTCCGAACGTTCCGATCTCGCCAATGGAACCGTCGTCGTGAAGGTGTCGGTCGTGCGAACCGCCGTGGTGCTGCTGTCCGCTTCCTACGACCCGGGCTGGCAAGCGCTCGTGGACGGGCGCCCCGTCGCCAGGGAGATGGTGGCACCGGCGCTCGTCGGGGTGCGCGTCGGACCGGGGGTGCATACGGTGCGTTTTGTCTACAAGGGCTTCCCCGACTACCCACAGTTGCTCGTGCTCGCGGCCTTGGCTCTCGTCGGATTGGTCATCATCGAGAAACGCCCAATGACTCGCAGGTCTGGGCGCACGACTTGACCCTTTGTGGAGTTCGCCGTCGAAAGCAGTGGTGGTGACGACGAGGCTGGGGATTGAGACGTCTGCCGAACCAGACCCTCCGACCTTGGAATCAAGCAGTTGGTCAGCGCCGCCCACGTCGACACGTGTGGCGTCCGCCTTCCGCGCTGGTAGCAGGACACTGACGCTCAGAGAACTAGCCCGAGTCGCTAGCGCTAAAGGTGTGGACCAATGTTTCGAGTTGGTGTGCTAGACGGCCCGAATCGTTCTGCAGGGAGTCGAAACGGAAGAGCGAGGGCCAGTTCGGGACTCCCGTACCGCTGCTTCAAGCGATCCGCCGAAGCTCTGACCAGCCACTATATGTGATCTGGGTGGAAGAAGGCCTCGTCAAGCGGCTAGATCGTCTCGCGCGTCACATGTGGAAAGTCCCCCTCCGAAACGTGGAACTCCACGCCTAGAGAGGCGGGAACCCTTCTGCCGTTCCCGAGGCGGTATGGGAGCCGAAACCAATCTCAGGGTCCGAGCGTCCCCTCCGTAGCCCGATGGGCCGGCCCAAGTCTCTGATAAGCCAGCGTCCCCAATCCAGAGTCTCCACGGGGGGTCGGCCAGCAAAGAGCTGAGAGCCACTACAAGGTCATCGGAATAACTGAGCCGGCCGCGGTGGAAGCGCCGTGGCGATGTGAATATCACGCTGGCACGATGCTCGCCGGTCGTAGCCTGGGTGCGAACGAGTCCCAAAGGGCTTCTGCTGCCTCGGCCGCGGCGGCGTTGGCGTCGATCTGACCCCATCCTCCGCGCTGCGAGCCTCGAGCTCACAGACCAGGATGTAGCCGAGACCGAAGGACCACCCGATGAGCACAGTCGGTAGCGTCGCTCTCGCAGCGATGGGACACCGACTCACGCGCAAGCCACAACCGACCTCCGAGTGAGAGGAGCCGCGATGAATCAGCCAGCAGCCAACCAAACACAGCCCGGCCAGACCGGCCTCGAGGTCGCCCGCGTGGGGTTGCTGGGCGTCGGTCTGATGGGTTCTGCCATGGCTCATCGGCTGCTCGATCGCGGCATCGATGTGATCGCGTGGGACCGGAACCCTGAGCACCTTCGCGATCTCGAACGCCGAGGCGGTCAGTCGGCCGAGGCGCCGGGCAAGGTCGTGAGCGGCGCCAGGGTTGTGATCACGATGCTGCCCACGGCCGCCGTCATTCTCGAGCTGGTTGGGCCGCTGCTGGAGGATTGGCCGGTGGAGACCATCTGGTTGCAGATGAGCAGTGTTGGGGCCGCTGAGGCGGATCAGCTCACGCAGCTGGCCGAGGCGCACGCAGTCAGGCTTGTCGACGCGCCCGTCTCGGGCAGCACTCATCCCGCGGAAGAAGGTGCGTTGACGATCCTCGCCTCCGGACCTGACTCCGTGCGCACAACGGTCGAGCCGATCTTCGATGCCCTGGCGTCGCGGGTTCTCTGGGTGGGAGTAGCCGGCATGGGGTCGCGTCTGAAACTGGTCGCCAACCACTGGATGATCACTTCGGTCGCCGCGCTGGCGGAGTCGATGCACCTTTGCGAGGCGATGGGGCTGGATCAGGGGCAGTTCATCGCTCTGCTTGACGGTGGGCCGCTGGGCTCCGCCTATGCCATGCAGAAGCTGGACGAGATGCGGCGCCATCAATACCCAGCAGGGTTCCCCGTTCGGCTCGCGCTGAAGGACCTGCAGCTCGTAGAAGAGGTTGAGAAAGGCTCCCGAGCCACGATGCCTCTGCTCGCTGCGGTGCTCCAACGTTTTGCCTCCGCAAGCCGGGACCTCGCCGACCAGGACCTGGCTGCGATCTACGAGCTTGGCGGGGACCACTAAGGTCTGGATGCACCCGTTCTTCAACCGGTGCGTGCTCGGTTTTCCATGGCACGATCGACGAGACACTCGCAGACGAGAAGACTGCGAGCGTGAGGGCGGGTAGACCTGAGGAAGACTTCCTGGTCCAAGCGGCCAGATCCCAGATCGTTTCGCGTGTCGTATGTGGGAAAGTCCCCCTCCGACACCGACTTGTACCCCCACAACGGCGGGAACAGCCCAGGCCAGCAAGGATGCGCCGGTGTGGGTACAACTCGGTTGTAGTCGGGACTCCCGCTTGACTTTGTCTCCGCAGGGGTGAGCACCGTCGGGCGTTTTCCGAATCACTGGTACGAGAGTCTGCAGATCTGACACCACTCGCACGCCGTCGGGGTCAACTGTCCGGCGTGGGAACTCTTTACGATCACCGACCCGATAGACGCACCGATGGCTACTGCTTGTGTTGA
>JBKQHU010000011.1:0-4982 GCA_052148655.1 Acidimicrobiales bacterium | reverse complement strand
CGTCTATCCAAATGTCCGGTTACCGGACCCTCACCGAGGGCCAGGAAGTCGAATTCGACGTTCAGGAGGGCCAGAAGGGGCTGCAGGCAGCCAACGTCCGGGCGCGCTGAGTCCGCGCACTCCCGGTAGGCCCGTTGCTTAGCAGCGGGCCCGCAATCGTCGGGTCCCGTTCCACGGTCCCGGCCACAATGTTCGGTTCCGCTCGTCGAACCGCCTAGTCTTCGCGCCCGGGCGAGGAGTCGTCCACGCGCGCTGTTTCGCGTGTTTAAGGCTCGCTTGTCGCCCCGCCACCGAGCTTTCGGGTGACCGTCCGGTGCTGTCGGCCGTCTGGTTGACGACGTCGGATGTGTCGAACAGACGGTGAGGGTCCGGATCCGAGGTGAACGATGGGTGAGTTCTCGATGGAGCTGAGTGACGATCAGCTCCAGGTTCTCCGGTGGGTGCATGACTTCGCCGAGAACGTGGAACGTCCGGCGGGCCGCGAGTGGGACGAGCGCGAGGAAACCCCATGGCCGATCATCGAGGAGGCGGCCAGGATCGGGTTGTACTCGTTCGACTTCGTCGCGAACTGTTTCGCGGACCCGACCGGGCTGCTGCTGCCGCTCGTCAACGAGGAGATGGCCTGGGGCGACGCGGGCCTTGCGATCGCGGTCCTCGGATCGACCCTTGCTGTGGCGGGTATCGTCGCTACCGGCACGCCTGAGCAGGTAGCCGAGTGGGCTCCGCGGTGCTTCGGCCAAACCGGTGGCGTTCAGCTGGCGGCTTTGTGCGCGTCCGACACCGATGCCGGCTCGCAGGACGGAGGCGTCGGGACCCGGGCCGTTTACGACCGGAGGAGCGACGCCTGGACTTTGAACGGGACAAAGACAGGGATCATCAACGGTGGTATCGCCGAGGTCCACGTTGTCGTTGCGTCGGTTGAACCCGACGCGGGTGCGCTCGGCCAGGCGAGCTTCGTCGTACCACCGAAGACTCCGGGACTCACGATGGGTCAAAAGCTCACCAAGACCGGGCTCCGGGCTTGTCACACCGCCGATGTCATCCTGCGCGACGTCATGTTGCCCGGGGACTGCCTCCTTGGAGGCAAGGACCGGCTCGACGGGCGGATCGCCCGTGCCCGCGACAATCGGCAGGCGAGATCCTCGCCGGCGCTGGTGACATTCGAGGCGACTCTCCCCGCCTTCGCCGCCCAGGCGGTGGGGATCGCCCGTGCCGCCTGCGAGCACCTGCTTGAACACCTCAA
Organism: Acidimicrobiales bacterium; assembly: GCA_052148655.1. GTDB lineage: Bacteria > Actinomycetota > Acidimicrobiia > Acidimicrobiales > Bog-793 > Fen-455. Next base: position 3,739 of record JBKQHU010000011.1, on the reverse strand, counting down.
GCAGCACGGGACCTGCGGCCGCCCGGACGGCGAGCTTAAGGACGTAGTGCTCACGCTCGCCGACATGAGGGCCCGCACCGACGCGGCGCGCCTTCTTTACATGAGGGCCGCATCGATGGCCATGACGGGTAAGCCTTCCACGGCCGGCGAGGGCGCCATGGCGAAGCTCTTCGCGGCCGAGACGGCCGTGTTGGTGACCGAGCAGGCGGTCCGGATCCTCTCCGTCTGTGGCTGTTCGCCCGACTGCCCCCTCGCTCGTTGGCACCGTGACTCGATGGCTCACATGTCGCTCGGAGGAGGCGGCGAGGTGCAGAGGCTTCTCATAGCTCGCACGATGTTCGGGTCGCCCACGTCCTAAGGCCAGGTTTCGCCGGGGACTGCCGGTTTCGGCAGTTTCCAGTGGCACCCGTCGTTGTTTAAAGCGACGGACTACAAGGCCTGGACGGCCCTGGAGACGCCGCCGCTCTCATGACGCGACCGGCGACACAAAAAGGAGATGCCTCAGGTGCAGCCTTCGTCCCCAAGGGGCGGTTCTATCCCGAGTCGCTGCAAGGCCTGCAGGACATCGGCGGTCGAATTGACCAGAACGGCCGGCATCCCGGCCACGCGGGCACCCTCGACGTTCTCGGGGGCATCGTCGAAGAACAACAATTCAAAGACCTGAAGTCCGGTCCGCGCCGCCACAGCAGCGAAGGCTGCCGGATCAGGCTTGCGCAAACCGAGATCGGATGAGACGAAGATGGAACCGAAGACCGACAGCTCCTGCGCGAAGCGTCCGGCCCAGGCTTCGCGATGTGTCGGATTCGAGTTCGTGAAGGCGTAAAGGGGCAAGTGTCGATTTGCCGCGGACAGTAATGCCGGCATGCCTGGGATGACGCCCAGGTAGATGTCATTCCAGCCCTCGATGAGCTGCGCGTCGGAAAGACCGAGGCCGAGACTCCGGCGCAAGGCGCCGAAGTAGCCCGCCGCGTCGATCTCTCCGCGTTCGTGTTGTTCATAGGCCTCGTCAAAAGAGAACCTTCGTTCAAGCTCGGCGGGATCACAACCGGCGAGGTCAGCCCAGATCCGAAACGCTCGTCTGAAGTCGAACCCGATCACGACTCCACCGAGGTCGAACAGCAAGGCTCGGATCGCCCCGGCACCGCTGGGCCTCACGCTCATCGTCCAGCGATTCTCGCATCCGCCACGCCCGGAGCCAAGCAAGTTCGGCGGTCCCGCAGTCCCCTCCTCGCAGCGACGACCGAGGCGTCGTTTCACGGGACCTCCGGTCGTGGGGACCATGCTCGGCGGGCCCGGGGTGCCGGACCGGGACTTCGACCTCCCGCCCGAGAGCGGCGCGAGGGTGACCCGTCTTGGTGAACGGAGTGACAATGGTGAGCGTGGGCGCCTTGGGAAACGACAGGAGGCAAACGGCCGGCCCAGGTCGGCGTGCACGGGGCTCGGGCCGGGTGTGGTGTACCTTCGTCGCCTTGAGAGGACCGTCAACGAGGGCGAGGTGTGCTCTCCTGAGTCGGATCGCTGCGGTCGCAGCGTTGACTGTGCCGGCCGCAACCCTTGTCACCTTGGCGCCGACATCCCCGGTCGGCGCGGCAGCGGGAGAGTCCTCGGCCTCGAGCGTGCCCGCGAGTCGCCTGTCGGGCATCAACGTCCTCGGTTGGGGGTTCGACGACCCGTGGGCCGTCACCACCGGCGGCGGCCACGTATGGGTGGTCAACGCATCAGGGACGGTCACCGAGCTGTCCGGCGCTACCGGTGCCTTTGTCAGAGCTATCCGTGGCCCGGACTACGAGTTCGACGGCTCCCTCGGCATCGCCTCCGCCGGCGGGCACGTCTGGGTCGTGAACGGGGGTGACAACTCGGTCACCGAGCTCTCCGCCTCGACAGGAGCCCTGGTCAGAGTCGTCCGGGGAGCGAGCTACGCGTTAAACGACCCATGGGCGGTCACAGCGGACGACACCCATCTCTGGGTCACGAACAAGAGCTCGGTCACCGAGCTCTCGTCCGTGACCGGCGCCCTGGTCAAGGTCATCCGCGGCCCTGCTTACGGCTTCGACGACCCCTGGGCGGTCACCTCGGGCGGCACCGACGTCTGGGTGAGGAATCAGGACTCGGTCACCGAGCTCTCCGCCACGACAGGAGCCCTGGTCAGAGTCGTCCGCGGAACGGGGTTCGGGTTCAACGGCTCTCTCGGCGCGCAAGGGATCACCGCGGGCGGCGCTCACATCTGGGTGACGAACGAGCTTGCCGACTCGGTCACTGAGCTCTCTGCCGCCACCGGAGGCCTCGTCAAGGTGATCCGCGGATCGAGCTACGGGTTCGACGACCCGTCGGCCATCACCTCGGACGGTGCCGATGTCTGGGTCTCGAACACGGGCGGGCACTCCGTCACTGAGCTCTCCGCCTCGACCGGCGCCCTCGTGAAGGTCCTCGCGAGCCCGAGCGACGGGTTCGGCGGCTCCCTAGGCATCACCTCGGGCACCACGAGCATCTGGGTGGCGAACTCAGCGGGCAACTCGGTCAGCGAGGTCTCGGCATCGACGGGTGCCCTGCTCAAGTTCATCAGCGGCTCGCGTTACGAGTTCAACGAGCCCGAAGCCCTCGCTTCGGGCGGCGCTCACATCTGGGGGGTGGATACCTCGTCCAACTCGGTCAGCGAGCTTTCGGCCTCCACCGGTCTCCTGGTCAAGGTCATCCGCGGCCCGGGCTACAGCTTCGCCGGCCCCGCCGCCATTGTTTCGGCCGGCGCGGACATCTGGGTCGCCAACACAGGCGGGTTTGCGGTCACCGAGTTCTCCTCGTCGAGCGGAGCCCCGCTCAAGGTCGTGAGCGGCTTGAGCTACGGCTTCGACGACCCCGACGCCATCACCGCGGCCGGCACCCACATCTGGGTGGCCAACGAGAACGACACGGTCACCGAGTTCTCCGCCTCCACCGGCACACTCGTCAACCTCCTCAAAGACCCGAGTTACGGCTTCGACGGGCTTTCGGGTATCACCTCCGATGATGGGCACATCTGGTTGACGGACTCCTCCGACAACTCGGTCACGGAGCTCTCGGCCTCGGGCGGAACCCTCGACAGGGTCCTTAGCAGGGCGAGTTTCGGCTTCGACGACCCGTCCGCTATCACCTCGCAGGGCGCCCACGTCTGGGTGGCGAACGCGGGGGGCAACTCGGTCTCAGAGCTCTCGGCATCCACGGGGGCCCTGGTCAAGGTGATTCGGGGCTCTTCCTACGGCTTCAGGGGACCCGACGCCATCTTCTCGGACAAGGGCCACGTGTGGGTGGCGAGCTACGGCGACTCGGTCACCGAGCTGTCGGCCGCGAGCGGCAGGCTGGTCAAAGTCGTCAGGGGACCCGGCTATGGGTTCGACGCCCCCTCCGCCGTCACCTCGGACGGCACCCACATCTGGGTCGCGAACGCAGACGGGCAGTCGGTCACCGAGTTCCCGGCCTCTTGAGCCCTGCCGAGGTTGTCGAGATTCGCTCGCCCGTGCATGGCGGGCTTGTGTATGCCGTGAAGCCGGCGGCGCGCCCAGCGGTGATTCGCGCCCGGAACGCTACGCTTTGGCCGCGCCGACACCCCGTGCTTGCTCGGGTGTGCGGAGGAGGCATCGAACTGGGAGGCGGACCGGCGAGGAACATGAATTCGACACTGGACCTGCAAGTACTCCGCTCGGTGGCGGACCGCACGCTTCGATTCCGCTTCGGAACCTGGTATTGGGGGGATGCCATCGCCATC
>JBKQHU010000010.1:0-10860 GCA_052148655.1 Acidimicrobiales bacterium | reverse complement strand
GCTTCCCAAAGGGTCGGCTGGGCGTTTACCGTTCTCAACATGGTGGCCTCGATCCGTACTAGTCCTACGGGTCGAGACCATCATTCCAGCTAGCGGATGAAATCGCGAGTATTTCCGGCCGACTTTTTCAGGGGAAAGTAGCTACTACCGTTCTACCTGAGGTAATGCTCGAAGCCACTCTCCCACTCACGGCCTAAGAGCCTCCCACGCCCACGCGACACCCGACTCCTCCGGCTGTAACAACCTTGCTACTTGACATCCACACTCCGTACTGCCATTGTGAGTACATGAGTACGACAAAAGACGACCGGCTTCAGATCAGGGTCGCTCCCGAGCGCAAGCGGGTTCTCGAGGAAGCGGCGGAGACCTCCCATCTAACGATCTCTGCTTTTGTCCTGCAGGCTGCGGAGATGCGGGCGGACGAAGTCCTGTTGGATCGGGACGTCGTGCGCCTTACCGCGAGCGCCGCCAAAGCGTTCGCTGAGGCGCTCGACCACCCTGCCGAGGTCAACGAGCGGCTCGCGAGCGCCCTGAGGCGGCCACGGAAGTTCGCCTGGATTGACTGAACTTCGGCGGCCGGAGCTGCTGGACACGGCACGGCACAACCGAGGCGACTTCACTTGCGGCGACCCGACACTCGACCACTGGTTGCGCCATTACGCCGGACAGAACCGTCGCGGGAATACTGCCGCCACGTGGGTCATCACCGACGAGTACGACGCGGTGGTCGCCTACGCGACCCTGTCCATGACGGGTGTGGACCTCTCAACCGCACCGCCGTCAATAGCGAGACAGTCGCCCCAACCCGTCCCCGCGCTCCTGCTCGGCCGCCTCGCGGTCGACCATCGCCATGCCGGACTCGGGGTTGGCACGGCCCTCGTCGCTCATGTGCTCGCCACAGCGCTCGAGATCAATGCGAAAGCTGCTTGCAAGGCTGTCGTCGTGGTAGCGCTCCACGAGCAGGCGCGCTCGTGGTGGGAGCGACTCGGATTTCATCCCTTCGACCCATACGACCCAGCCTGTCTCGACTTGTTTCTCCTGACGGACGAAGTCGAGAGGACACTCGCTGAGCTTGAAGATGGCCCAGGTCGATAATCCGCTCCTCCAGAGAAGCCCAAACGTTCGTGTCCAATAGTCCTCGGCGGGAGTTGCGCAATTGTTTCAAGGCCGCCATGAAAACAAAGACGCCTACGACCTCATCTACTGCCTGCTCTTGGCCAAACGGTTCGAGTCTGCTGACAGCGACGGTCCTCGCCAAGAAGCCGTCACCGCGGTGTGTCAGTTTCTCGGAGCGCCGGGGAGGGGGGAAAGTGCTCGCATGGACTCCCCCTACCAGCCCTTCTGGTCGAGCAGCTTCATGAGGTTGCGCTTCGGCTTGTGACGTCGCCGGACCTCGTCTGCGTAGCTCGAGAGCGCCTCGCCTCCGCTGGTCCGGACCAGGAGATCGCGCAGCTTCGCCATGAGCTCGACCCCTTCCTCGTAGCCGCGGCTGTTCTTCGTCTCGATCGAGCGTTCTGCCTCCCGCTCGTAAATCGGGACTGCGTCTTCGGGATGTTCGGCCTCGCGAATGCCCGCGAGCTGCATCCAGAGCGTCGGGGAGCAGCCGCCGAGCTGCGCCTGCTCCCATGCTCCGTCGGCGTCGTCCTCACCGAGCAGGATCGACACGATCTCGGAGCTTTCTGGTCGCGGGTCAAGAAAGCGCGGCGCAAACCGCGGTGTGCTCAGGCGTGCGCCTGCCGATTGGCGACGCTCGCGCGCAGCGCGTTCGACGACCCGCAGGTGCCCGAGTGCGCGGTCCCTCCACTCTCCCCAGCAACCCGAACTGGAGGCATGGAGTTTTAGCAACTCGTACGAGGATTCCGTCGGCGACTCCTCGAGGCGTCGCCAAAGAATGCTCATCGCTTCGCCGTCACGATCTGCGCGAATCAGCTCGCGGGCAGCGACGTCGACGAGACGCGAATCAGTGCCGTCGGGGAAGACCGCGAGCCCGCGTTCTGCCCACGCGAGCGCGTCGGCGAAGCGTTCGGCTTCCGCGAGGAGCTCGACGATTTCGAAATATGCGTAGGCGTGGGTGAGATCATGCTTAGGCCGATATCGGCCTAAGCATGACCTCAAGCACACCGGGGTTGCGCTACTTGCCGCCGCCGGTGTCGACCCGATGGAGATAGCGCGGCGTGCTGGCCACTCAAGTGTGGCGTTCACCTACGACCGCTACGGGCACCTCCTGCCAGAAGTGGACAAGCAGGCGGCGACCAAGCTTGAAGCCGTTCGGACTGCAGCGCGGCTCGCGTGACCTAGTCGGGCCAGGAGGTGGCACCGAATCCGACTCCAGGCGGGGAGGCTGAGGCCGACCTTGACTGCATCCCCTTAACGGTTTAGGATACTGAACCGTTAAGGGAGGCGGGAATGCAGCAGGAAGTCGTGCTGGCGATGCTGGCAAAAGTGCCGTCCCACGGTTACGAGTTGCGAGCGCGTCTCGCTCAGGCTCTCGGACCCGTTGCCGAAGGGATCAACGAAGCCCAGATGTACGTCACGCTCTCCCGCTTGGAGAAGGGTGGCTTCGTCGAGCGAGTCGATGCGCCGACACAGCGCTCCGATCGCAAGGTCTACGGCCTCACGTCAGCCGGCCAGGACCGTGTGACGGAGTGGATGACCGACGTGAGCTGGCCTCGGCCGGACCTCGCCGAGTTCCATATGAAGCTCATCGCCGCCGCGCAGGGCGCACTTGCCGACCCGATCAGCCTCATCGACGCCCAACGGCGCGACCTCCTGCGCCGCCTGCGAGAGGTGGGGCGCGCAGTGATGGAAGAGGAAAAGGATTCTGACGCCGCGTTGCTCCTTGAAGGCATCGTGCTGCGCCTGCAAGCCGACCTGCGCTGGTTGCAGGCCTGCGAGACGACATGGACGAAACGGAGCACCTCGAAATGAATGACTCGCCCACCGTCCTCGTACACACCAAGGGTTTGCGAAAGAACTACGGCACAGCGGGGTGCTCTCCGGCGTGGCGGACATCTCAGCCGCCGGCTACGACACCTGTGCCTTGCTCTCCACGGGCACGGTGGACTGCTGGGGGCTGAACGGCAACGGCCAGCTCGGCGACGGGTCGACCACGGACTCCTTGGTCCCGGTCCAGGTGGTTGGAGAGGGCGGCAGCGGGGTGCTCACTGGTGTGAGCCAGGTTGCCACCGGCGGCACGCACACCTGCGCCCTCTTCTCCGCGGGCACGACGGCCTGCTGGGGATGGAACTATTACGGCGAGCTCGGCAACGGTACGACCACGGGCTCCTCGACCCCTGTCGAGGTACTAGGTCTCTAGACCGATCGGGGCTGTAACGCTCTGTTAGCTGCGCTCGTCAGGCAACTGGCTGAGCAAGGCAGGACCGCTCCCCTCAGCTCCTACTGTCCTGGCTGACTGTAGGCGCAGAGGACGGGCTACCAGCCTGCACTCTCGGCGGACCACCGAGACAAGCTGCGAGAGCGCAAATACGAGCTTCTGGCGCGGCCAAGAGAGCGCAAACAAAGCGAACATTGCTTGCGCTGGCCCATCTAGGTGATCATCGACCACATCAGCCGTTCTGCTGAGAGCCAGGATCTCGCCGACCGACCTTCCTTTGACCAGCGTGATCAGACGTTGGCGCTTCCAGGCCTTAGGGCCGGGCCGGTCAACCTCGCACACGTGGGCGCTAAGCGATCTCGGGCCGCGTTCGGTGTGTGCCATGCGAACCAGTTCACCCACGTTCGTCGACAACACTCGCTGTTCGTGCCAACGTGTAGTGGTGCGGTCCGGGAGAGGTTCATCGCCGCTTGGTCTAGGTGACCCTTGACAGTCGAGCTCGACGGCAGATCGCTTGGCCTTGAAGACGTAGTCGCAGTCGCCCTTCGGAATGAACGGGCTGTTCTGGCCACTGGAATCCGTGAGCGCATGCAGGCTCATCGCGAAGTCGTACTTGCCGCGCTCGCACGTGGCGATCAGGTATACGGACTGACTACCGGCGTGGCCGAGCGCAAGCGGATCAGGCTCCGAGACGACGATCGGATCCGGTTTAACCGATCCATCCTTCGGACTCACCGCGTCGCCCAAGGCCCAGTCGCGTCGGCGGCAGAGGTGCGCGCCACGCTCCTCGTGCTAGCCAACGTATTCGCAATCGGCGTGTCCGGTGTGCGGCCCGAGCTTGCCGAGCTACTCATCGAAGCGCTTCGCCGGCAGGTCGAGCCTCCAGTGCGCACGCTCGGCTCCATTGGCGAAGCTGATCTTGGCCCACTGGCCGATTTGGCCAACTGGCTCGTGGAGTGGGCTGGCTATGAGCTGGAGGAGAACGAGGGCCTCGCCCTCATCGACAACAATGCATTTTCCACGGGCTGCTCTGCACTTGCTGTCGCCAGAGCCGAGCAGGTGCTCGATGCCTTGGATGTGGCCGCCGCCCTCGACTTCGAGGCTTTCGCCGGCAATGTGAGTGCTCTGCACCCCATCGTGGCCGAGACGCGACCCTCGCCGGGTGTGAGCAGGTCATTGTCGAACGTTCGCAAGGCGCTAGCGGGGAGCGTCCTGTGGGATGTCGGAGTGGCCCGCAACCTACAGGATCCGCTCACGTTCCGTTGCGTTCCCCAGGTCCACGGTGCAGCGCGTGACGCCGTCAGGTACGCGCGGGAGGCCGTAGAGCGGGAGCTCAACTCCTCGCAGGGCAATCCGGTCGTGGTTCTTTCCGAAAAGACCGTCGTGGCCGTGGGCAACTTCGACGTCGTGGGGATGTCCGCCGCCCTCGACTTCGCCCGCATCGGCCTCGCTCCAGCTGCGACCTCTGCCGCTGAGCGGACCGTCAAAATGCTCCAGAGTCCGTTCTCGGGACTTCCGGCTGGGCTATCGGACCGGCCAGAGACGGGTGACGACGGCCTCGCCGAGATGGCCGTTGCCGTTCAGTCGTTCGCAGCCGAGGCGCGCCTACTCGCCCAGCCTGTCTCCTACGAACTGGTCAGCACGACCAAGGCCGACGGCATCGAGGACCGCACCACAATGGCACCCCTTTCAGCTCGGCGCCTCGACGAGGTCGTGTCGCTGATCTGCCGGCTCGTCGCTGTCGAAGTGACCGTGGCATCGCAGGCGATCGATCTCCGCCAGATTGGACAACTTGGTCGCGGAACCGCGATCGCCTACGGCATCGTTCGCGCTCGCGTGCCCGTCACGAACGAGGTGCCGTCTCTACCCGCCGATCTCGAGCCACTCGTCGACGCCGTGCGCAACGGCGAGTTGTCGGCGGCTCTCAGGCAATGACCAAACCTGGCTTTGCAGTCCTTGCTTGAGACCGGAGTGATCAGTTGGTTGTCCACGGCATCGGCCGTATCTGAGAGCAGGCGTCGCGCGACGACGGGGACGTAGCCGAAGGTGTGAACCCCAGCCCCGCCCGTGTGGCCACCATCTTCGGATCTGTTCGAAGGAGCACCCTTGGAGTCTCGAGCTGGTCGGTTGTGCGGACTAGGCAAAGCTGCGACGCGGTTCTACGGACCCGTCGCCTCTGAACCGGTCGACGCAGCCCATGCCTTGAAGCCACCGTCGAGGTCCGCGGCCCGTACGAAGCCGAGCTCACGCAACGAGGCGGCAGCGAAGCTCGACGCATACCCCTCCGAGCAAATGACGACTACGGGTTGGTCGTAGCCGGTCACTTGCTCGAGGTGGTGCGGACCGGAGAGGTCGAAACGCCACTCGAGCACGTTTCGCTCAACCACGAGCGCACCAGGTAGGGCGCCCTCAGCGGCTCGTTGGGCCTCGGTGCGGATATCGATCAGGAGTCCGCCCTCGTCGAGTACACCACCGAGTTGCTCGGCCGTGACCCTGTCGATCCGGGCGCGTGCGTCGTTCATCAGCTCGTCGACGGAGCGGGGCATCATGACCGGGCCAGTGTAAAGGAAGGCTCGTGGCACGTGGCACTGGGTCGCGCCTCGGGCTCACCGTCTGCCACCTCTTCGCGCCGGAGCACGACAAGGCTGTCACCGAGCATCTCGTAGAAGGTCATTGCTGTCAGCCGCGGGCTGTAAACGTGCAGGCTCAGCGCGGCAGCTGGCCCGGCGTTCGTCACGTCATGGATCTCGTGGCGCGAGAACGATGCGGGTGCTCCCCCTGCCACCAATGCCTGCCGACTCGACTCGCGTGCGCCGGCGACGTTCGTCCGAATGCGGTTCTCCTGGAGCGTGCCGGATACGACGACGATCGCGCCCGAGGACTCGCCGTGGTCGTGCAGCTGAATGGCTCCGCCGACTGGCCATGCGATCAACCAGGCGTCGCACGCTTCGGTCCGTGCGAAGAGCCTCCACGACCGTGTCTCGACGGCCTTCAGGCCCTCCCATTCGGCGCTCCGTGACCAGCGCAGTGCCAGGAGCGTTAGCGCGCGAGTACCCAGACCAGGCCCTTCACTCGCTTCCCGCGGGCGCTCAAGAAGCGACTCGACGGTCGCCCTCAATCTCATCCACCTATTCTACATCAATACCATAGAATCACTCAACTTGCACAGGTCGACAGAGGAACGCGGCCTTGTCGCCTCTTGCGCGGGCAATCTCGCACAGATAATCTACAACCGTATGGTTGTAGATAGACCATTGACCGAAGCGGAGTTCGACCGGGTCTTCCACGCGCTCGCCGACGTGACCCGGAGGAACATCCTTGGCCGTGCGATCCGCGGCGACGAGTCGGTCTCCGCCTTATCCCGGCACTACTCGATGAGCCTCCCAGCGGTGCAAAAGCACGTCGCGGTGCTGGAACGGGCGGCGCTCGTCACCAAGGAGCGCCAAGGGAGGGAGCAGATCGTGCAGGCCAACGGCCCCACGATTGCGAAGGCGATCGCGCTCCTCGATCAGTACGAGGCGCAGTGGATCGACCGAGCCAACCGAATCGCCGACGTCCTCGCAAGATCCGATGAAGGAGAACAGCCATGACCGTTATCAGCACCATCAAGGACCCCGAGAAGCTGACGCTGACCCTCGTCGCCGAGTTCGACGCCTCACCCGAGCAGGTGTGGACGGTCTGGGAGGACCCGCACAAGCTCGAGCAGTGGTGGGGGCCACCGTCGTGGCCGGCCACCTTCACCCGCCACGACTTCGTCGTCGGCGGCGAGTCCCGCTATCACATGACCGGGCCCGACGGTGAGACCCACGGTGGCTACTGGCAGATGCAGGCTATCGACAAGCCGAAGCGGATCGAGTTCGCGAACGGCCTCGCCGGTCCCGACGGCGAGCCCGAGCCTGCGATGCCGCCGATGTCGGGACACGTGACATTCGAGGCGATCGGGACACGCACGAAGATGACGGCGGTCTCGCGCTTCATCGATCTCGCGCAGATGGAGATGATGCTCGGAATGGGTATGGCCGAGGGGATGACCCTGGCGATCGGCCAGATCGACGGACTCCTGGCAACGACGTCAGCCTGAGCCAGCAACGACACCACGAGACAGAAAGGACAGCCGATGCCCCGAGTCAGCACCTACCTCAACTTCATGGGGAACACCGAGGAGGCGTTCAACTTCTACAAGTCGGTGTTCGGCACCGAGTTCCTCGCGCCGATCTCCCGGATGGGCGACATGCCCCTCTCCCCCGGCCAGCCCGAGCTGTCTGAGGCCGAGAAGGAGATGGTCATGCACGTCGAGCTCCCGATCCTGGCGGGCCACGTCATCATGGGGACCGACATGCTCGAGTCTCTCGGCCATGAGCGCCGCCTCGGCAACTCGATGACGATCAACCTCGAGCTCGACGACCGCTCCGAAACCGAGCGTCTGTTCAAGCTCCTGTGCGATGGCGGGAGCGACCAGTTCGGCCTCATGGACATGCCCTGGGGCGCCTACTGGGGGACCTGCGCCGACCGGTACGGGATCCGGTGGATGTTCAACTGTCCGAACAACCCGGCCGGGTAGCGCAGGAGAAGATCCGCGCCGCCGTGGGCGTGGAGTTATCGCGTCTCGGAGGACAGACTCGAAGCTTAAGTCCGCGCCCCTTCAAGCGGATACTGGCTGGTCAGAACTTCGACGAGTCGCCTGAAACATCGGCCCGGGAGTCCCGGATCGGACATCGCTCTCCTGGTTCGACAGGTACCGCCAGCATGCAACTTCTACCTCCGCAAAAACTTGGCCTTCGCGGTTCGACGACCTCACATCGACGCGCGTGATCGCCGCCCTGCGGTTATGGCCGCTGCGCCCTGGCCGGTTAATAGGAGTACAGGATGCACTGAGTGAGCCCACTCCTCCGCGTGAACGTCTTGAGTTCGATCAGACCTGGCAGTCCACGGCGACAGCCAGCGCCGCGCAGACCTCGCGCATCCTCTCGTCGCTTAGGCGCCCCAAGCGCTCCACGAGCACCGCGACCGAGACGCTCTCGATCGAATCGAGGTTGACACAAGAGCGCCGCGTGATGGGGTCCTCGCTGGGTTCTAGCAGGACCTCGCTCGACAATCCCCGAATCGTCGTCGTGCACGGCGCGACCACGGCGCGGCGCAAGCGCGGTATGGCCGCATCACGCGACAGGACCACGACCGGACGGCGCCCGATCGCCTCGAGCTCGCACCACCAGATTTCGCCCCGAGCCGGAAGCGGCCTCACGACGCTCCGGCAGCCTCACGAAATGACGCGAGGTCACCCCATTCATCGGCCTGTTCAAGCGGATGCTTGTCGTATGCCGCGTAGCTCGCGTCCACCTCCGTGGCGCGGTGCGTTGCAATCAGCGCCGCGAGCGCCTCATCGAGAAGTCTGGCATCGGGAGTGTTCGGACGGACTAGACGCGCATTAGCAAGTCGCTGTTCATCGACAGTAGTACTGACCCGTACTCGGCTCATGCCATAAGCATACCACGGCTGTGCTACAGATCACGGTCGATCGGGGGGTTGAAGTACCCCGCCCCCTCGCAAGGCCAATAGGCAGCTTTCCTGTTTCGTACCTAACGCATACCCGACAATGGGTCAGGGCTCTCGAGCTCTGAAGCGTCTACGCATAGAGTCGTACAGCCGCAGCACCGTCAAGCTCGTGGGAGGACTAACAGCCGTAGCACTGGTCAGGGATGTTGTGCGCCATGAGGCTGTTGGTGAGCGTGGACGGGGTGCCTTGGGTGTAGACGCCGGCGCCTTGCAGCGTGATCGGGGGCGTGCCGCTGAGAACGTTCCCGATGACGCTGCTGTCATCGAGCGCGAGCGATGGTACCGGACCATCGAAGACAGAGCCGTTCCAGATACCGCCACCTTCTGCGGAGCCGCTTTCCCCGTACGCCACTCCCTTGTTGCCGAACACGATCACGTTGTCGAGGACAAGATCGGAATCGTTGGTCACCCCGGCTCCCTGGATCGTGGCAGCCCCGTTGGGAGCATCTGCCGTTGAGGTGTTGTCGGCGATGATGCTGTCTGCGATCGTCACGGGCACGGCACCTCCAAGAAAGCCAACAACGCCGATCGAACCGGCGTTGTCGTTCGGCGATGTCATCGTCATCTCGTTGCCGACGACCGCTACGTCTGTGATTGTCGCGTTCGCGTCTGCCTCCAAGGTGCCTGGACCGCTTGGCCCGTTGGCCACGTCGGTCAAGGCGTTGACGGTGGGCGGGCCACTTATGACAGCGCTCGCGAGGCTACGGAACCGTCTCGCTCGTGAACGATGCGAGGAGTTTGCGCAGGAGGCGATTCAGTTGCTGTTTGTCGCTGGCACTGAGGCGGTCGAGCAGCTGGCGTTCCCGCTTTGCTTGGACGTTGACATAGTTGTCAAGGGTTTCTCGACCCTTCGGAGTCATCTCGACGAACTTGCCGCGTCGGTCAGTGGGGTCAGCGAGACGCACGACGAGTCCTGCTGCCTCGAGCTTGTCTAGCTGGTTGGTCATCGTGCCCGTTGACACGAGCAGGCTCTTCGCAAGGTCACCCTGACCACGGGCACCACGGGTCAACCGCAGAAGGATCTTGAGTTCGCCCTGGGCGAGGCCGACCTGGTCGCGGGTGTCCACCGCGGCCCGCTCGAGATGGCGTTGCGCTCTCCCGACCCGGCAGACGATCCCTTCCACGTCCGGGTCTATTTCCGACCACGCCTGCGTCGCCCATCGCACATGCTCGTCGGTGTCGTCGCCGGACGTTTCGAGGCTTCTCGCCGCAGAACGATTCCGGCCGCTCGCTTCAGCCTTCATATCTTGCAGCATACCTGGTCAACGGCTTGAAGAACAGCAGCTTGACATCAAGCTGGTATTCAAGTAGCTTGTTATCAAGCGAACAGCCACCAGGCGACCGGCTAGGGGGTGTCAGGTGTTCTCGATGTCACTAACAGACCTTGCGGAGGCGCGCCAACGTGACATGCGCCGTATGGTGGAGAGGCAATCGGTCCTGCAAGATGCGCAACCCGTTCGCCCGATAGGTCAAGTCACAAGCTGGCTCGCAAGCGCTCGTCGTCACCGCCCTCGTCGATCGGACGTACCTCTCAACGGGTATACGGGGCCGGCGGGGAGAGCAGTTGAGCTGGTTCCGCCGATCGGCTGCGTCTTGTCGACTAACGCAACCTTTGGCACGTCATCAATCGGTCCCGCGGGCGTGGGCGTTAGGAAAGCGCCTCAATGTTCGTAGACATCGCGGCGATGGCCAAGGGTCACGACCGAGCAGGGTTTCGTTGAGCCGTGCCCCCTATCGACCACGCCCGAGCCAGCGCACTGCAACCCCCGCTTTCTCAGCAACGCGGAACTCCTGATCGCCAGTGAGGACCGGGCAACCCAGCACCAACGCCGCGCCGGCGGCGAATGCATCGGCATAGCTCATCCCTCCCTGCGCCTTGATGCCGGCAGCGCGGCGGACAAGATCGTCGTCGATCTCGAGCCACCGCACCGGAACCCCACCCGGCCGGCTCTCCGCGCGCAGGTTCGCCCACG
>JBKQHU010000009.1:0-20028 GCA_052148655.1 Acidimicrobiales bacterium | reverse complement strand
GTTCTGAGCCGCTGCGCCCGACTGGGCGGTCGTGTACGACCAAAGCGACGGTGACCTGGTCGCCGAACCCAACGCCGGCTATCCCCAGCTGTACCTGCAGCCGCTTCCTGAACCGAAGACCGGGAAGAACCGAGCAGACTTTGTGATCTCGCGTAGATCCCCGTCGGAAGGCGGCGAAGTCGGCGGTCATGGGGGACGCCGAGGGCAAGGAGATCTGCGTCAGCCAAGCCAGCACTCAATAGCCAGGACGCCGCTCGTTCGTCGATAGCGTCTGGCTGATGTCAACCGGCCCGCTGGACCATGTCCGGGCGAATGTCGAGGCTTGGGAGGCCCGGGGTGACGAGCAGGCGATACTGGCCCGTCGTAAGTGGGCAGCGCCCGAGCCGAGCTGGGGGGTCTTCGCGATTGCGGAGAGCGTCGCCAAGATCCTGCCGCCGCGCCTTTTGGGGGTCAGGACGGTCGAGCTCGGTTGCGGCACGGGCTATGTCTCAGCCTGGCTGGCGCGACGTGGCGCGCTCGCGATCGGAGTTGATCCCGCCGCGGGCCAGCTCCGCATCGCACGACGGTGCCAGGACGAGTTCGGTCTGCAGTTCCCCCTCGTGCGCGCCGCCGGTGAGCAGGTGCCGTTGCGGGACGGCTCGATCGATCTCGTGATCAGCGAATACGGCGCCGCCATCTGGGCCGACCCGTATCGGTGGATTCCCGAGGCGGCGCGTCTGCTTCGCCGCGGCGGCGAGCTTGTCTTCCTCGGCAACAGCACCTTGTTGATGCTCTGTGCTCCCGACGAGGATGGTGTGGCGGCGGGCGAGCGCCTGTTGCGACCCCAGTTCGGCATGTGCCGCTTCGAGTGGCCCGATGACCCGACGGTCGAGTTCCATCTCAGCCACGGCGACTGGATCCGGCTCCTGCGCGCCAACGGGTTCGAGGTCGAAGACCTGATCGAGCTGCGCCCGCCCGCAGGCACCACGAGCGACTGGCCCCTCGTCGAGCACGAATGGGCCAGACGATGGCCGTGCGAGGAGGCCTGGCGTGCCCGCCTGATCTGAGGGCTGCCCTCGGTCGGCGAATCGCCGGGCTTGGTGCTAACACGACGGGGAGAAAGGGGCTGGCTCCCTCCCTCGCAGGCGTCTGGCGGTGGAGACTTTTGCGACAGGGGGGATCTGATGGGCGGCATCTGGACTGTGTTTCGCGCCGAGCTGCAGCACCGGTGGCGCTCGTGGTTGGCGCTCGCGATCCTCGTGACGCTCGTCGGAGGCACAGTGCTCGGCGCTGTTGCGGCCGGCAGGCGCACGGCCTCCGCCTTCCCCCGTTTCCTGACCCGTTACGGCTACGACGTATAGGCTTTCAACTTCCCCGGGCCGCTGCCGGCAACGGTCGCCTCGCTGCCAGATGTCTCGGCGATCTACTACGAAGTGTCCTACGACTGCGGGACCATGGTGGCCGATGGCCACATCGTGCCCGCCGCCGACGCCTACATCTCAGGCCTGCCCTCGCACGAGTTGAGCACGACCAAGCTGGTTGAGGGACGCCTGCCCTCGGCGTCGCACGAGGTCCTGGCCGGCTTCACGCTCGAGCAGCAATTCGGGGTGCACGTCGGCTCCATCGTCACGGTGCCCTTTTACTCGCTCGCACAGGTGGGCGCGGTCGAGAACGGCAACCCACCCCCGCGTGGGGCGCGGGTGAGCTTTCGGGTAGTCGGCATCGAGGCGAACGTGACGGACTTCCCGTCGGGCGTCACCCCCGTCTACAACCTGTACACGAGCCCGGCGTTCGACCAGGGCCAGGGACGCCGTGCCCTCCGCTTCCAGAGGCGCTCGTCCGCCTGCGCCACGGAGCCGCCGACCTGCCCCGCTTCCAGGTCGAGTTCCAGCACCTCGCGGGTCTGTCCCCTTTCCACGGGATCCAGTCCGAGGATTCGGGCGATACGGCCGTCGAGCGGTCGATACATCCTCAAGCGGTCGGTTGGTGGCTCTTCGCCCTTTTCGTCGGCCTTGTCGGGCTCGCCGTCGTGGGCCAGGCACTTTCCCGCCAGAGCCTCGTCGAAGCGGAGGCTTACCCGACTCTCGAGGCACTCGGGTTCCGGCCGCGCCAGGTGTTCGCGCTCGGGATGGCGCGTGCGGCCACGATCGGACTGATCGGCGCCATCGGGGCTGTTGTGCTCGCCTTCGCCGTTTCACCGCTCACACCGGTGGGCGAAGCGCACATCGCCGAACCGGCGCAGGGCTTCGCGTTCGACCTCCTGGTGCTCGGTCTCGGGGGAGTCTCGACCATGATCGTGACGCTCCTTCTCACCGCCTACCCGGCGTGGCGGGCGACGCGCGTGCGCATCGACCAGCCGCAGGCGGAGTTTGCCGCCGGCCGTGCCTCGATCGCCGTCACAGCCTTGGCGAGGGCAGGAGCGCCGCCGAGCGTCGTCGTGGGGGCCAGCCGCGCACTCGAGCGAGGCAGGGGGCGCGCCTCGGTCCCGGTCGTCACTGCACTTCTGGGAACGGTTGTGGCCGTGACGGCCCTCGTCGCGACGGCGGTGTTCGGCGCCAGCTTGTCCAACCTCGTCTCGACCCCGGCCCTGTACGGCATGAACTGGCAGGTTGATCTGAGCGGTCTCAGCTACCGGCAGGTCCAAGGCGTCGTGCGCAGGTTCGCGGACAACCGTGACGTCACCAAGATCACCTATGAAATAGTCGGGAAGCTCGTCGCCGTGAACGGCGTGACGGTGCCCGCGGTCATCGTCGAGGTTGCGAAGGGCCCGATGGCATTCTCCCTCGTGTCGGGTCGCTTCCCCACAGGCGACAGAGAGATCGCCCTCGGAGCCACGACACTCGCCCAAGCGGGCTCGCGCGTGGGGGCGAAGGTTCCTGTGACCATCTTCAACGCCACGCGCGCCTCGAACACGATGCCGCTCACGGTCGTGGGCGCGGTGTCGCTTCCTCCCGAGTTCGGCACCGGTGGTTTCGGCATCGGTGCAGTCGTGACGGTGGCGACGGCGGGGAGTCTCGCCTGTCCGCCCGGTCCCACGAGGAGGGCGTGCCTGGCCACCCTCACGGCGAAGATCGAGCAGGACTCCGGCTGGGACATGGCGATCGGCACGGTCCCGGGCAAGGCAGGGCTTGCCACGATCGCCGACATGCAGCGTCGGTACGCCTCCGTGCTGACTCCGGCCGCGGTGCCTACCGACCTGGTGAATTTCGGTCAAGCGGTGAACTTCCCCGCTCTGCTCGGCGCGGCGCTCGCCCTCTTCGGCGCAGCGGCCCTCGCTCATCTGCTCTTTGTGACCGTGGCGCGGCGGAGGAGAGAGGTGGCCGTATTGAAGGTGGTCGGCTTCGTGCGGATGCAGGTGGGCGCCGCCGTCTGTTGGCAGTCGGCCGCCATTGCCATCGTCGGGATCGTGCTCGGCGTGCCCATCGGCATCGCGGCGGGACGGGTGATCTGGCGTGCCTTCGCCTCCAACCTGGGCGTGGTGCCCGTCGATATAGCGCCGCTGCGCCTCGTCCTGCTCTTGGTGGTCGGGGTCCTTGCCGCCGGCGGTCTGCTCGCCCTTGTTCCCGCGATGTTGGCGGCGCGCACTCGGCCTGTCGACGCGCTGCGCGAGGCGTGAGGACCCCGGTCCGGCACGGTCAAGAATCGTGTCAGGCAGACCAATCGTGAGGCCCGAGTGCGCTGTTTAGAGCGCCAACAGGTTTGCTGCCGCCCCGTGCACGCCTCGGACACGCAAGTCGGGTCACGATTCTTCGCGACATGGCCAATTTCCAGGGGGTGAGCGGTGCTTCGTCCGGCCCATTCACGCCGGTCGTGACGCTCGGTCAGTTCGCGGTGACAAACGCAGTGCTAGCCGGTGACAGACGAGGTGGCCCGTACGAGGGTGGCGATGAGGACGTCGAGCTGTTCGCGCTCCATGGGCCGGCCGAGGAGGAAGCCCTGGGCACGGTCGCATCCGGCTTCTCGAACCGCCTCCAGCTGGCTCACGAGCTCCACGCCTTCGGCGACTACCTCGAGACCCAGGGTCCGTCCCAGGGAGACGAGGGTTTGCAGCACCGACGCGTCCTCCGGCGACTTCGAGATGGACTCGACAAAGGAGCGGTCGATCTTCAGCACGTCCACCGGGAAGCGCCGCAGGGAGGCGAGTGAGGAGTAGCCGGTCCCGAAGTCGTCCACCGAGAGGCGTACACCGAGACTCTTCAGCTTGGTCATGCGAGCTACCACGGCGTCCGCGTCATGCATCATCGCCGTCTCGGTTACCTCGAGCACTAGTCGAGCCGGCTCGAGCCCGCTCTCGGCGAGCGCGTTCGCCACGTCGTTCACGATCGCGGCCGATTCGAGTTGCCGGGCAGAGATGTTGACCGCCACGTCGAGACAGGCGTCCATTTGCTGCCAGCCGGCCGCGGCGTGGCAGGCTTCGGAGAGAACGTATCGACCAAGGTCCACGATGAGGCGACCCGACGCCTCGGCCAAGGGGATGAACTCACTTGGTGGCAGCAGACCCCGTTCAGGGTGTTGCCACCTCACGAGCGCCTCCATGCCGCAGATGTCGCTGTGCTGCAGGTTGAAGATGGGCTGGTAGTGGACACGCAGTTGGCCCAGATGGATCGCTGATGCAAGATCCATCTCGAGTTGGAGGCGCGCCTGGGCGGCGTGGCGCATCCGAGGCCGGAAGTTGACGCAGCAGTTCTTGCCCGAGCTCTTGGCCTTGTACATGGCGACATCAGCCTCCTGCAGCAGGTTCTCTGCAGTTCCGTCCGTCGCCGTGGCGATCCCGATGCTCGCACTGACCAGATATTCATGGCCGTCGAGATTGAACGGCGGGCGCAGCACGTCCTGCACGCGCTCGGCCAAGAGTCCGGAGGTGTCCGCCATGGCTCCGTTCTCGACGAGGACGACGAACTCGTCCCCGCCGAGGCGGGCCACCGTATCGGTGTCACGGGTCACGCGACGCAGTCGTGCTGCCACCGCGGCCAGCAGCTTGTCGCCGGCTGCGTGTCCGAAACCGTCATTGACCTCCTTGAAGTTGTCGAGGTCAATGAAGAGCAACGAAGCCGAACCGTGGGTGCGGCGCGCCGTAGCCAACATCCGCTCTGCCCGGTCGAGCACCAGCGCGCGGTTCGGAAGCCCGGTGAGTGAGTCGTGCAGTGCCTGGTGACGCAGTTGCTCCTCGAGGTCGCGGCGGTCCGTGATATCTGTGACCGAGCCGACAAGGCGCGTCGCCGGGCTTGGCGAACCGGGGATCGCCAAGGCACGGCAGTGAACCCAACGGTAGGTGCCGTCGCTGCTCCGCAGGCGGTGCTCGGATTCCAGTGCGCTGGACTGCCCGTTTCTGCAGGCGTAGAGCCCTGTTTCGAGTGCAGCCCGATCCTCGGGATGCACTCGTTCGAGCCACTCCTCGGGGTTTGTCCCGACGTCGTCTGGCAAGCAACCGACGACGGCCTTCCACCTATCGGAGAACACGACCCGACTCTTGAGGAGATCCCAGTCCCACAAACCATCGTTGGCGGCGCGAGCGGCGAGGGCATAGCGCTCCTCGCTGGAGCGCAGCGAACGGACCGTGCCCTCCTGTTCCAGCGCCATGGAGAGCAGGGCAGCGCACTGGAAGTAGAAGTCGTGGCCCGTGGTCACCGTTGTCTCGAGTGGGCCCACAAGGGCCAACAGGCCCCAGTCTTTAGTGGCCGTCCTGACCGGGAGTATCGTCGTGATCTCAGCCGCGGCCGGCCGGGCGAGCGAAACAAGCGCGCAAGGCGGGAAGGACTCGATTCCGATGTCGTTGCCGATCGGGAGGGAATCGCGCGAGTCGGACACGAAAGAGCCGGCGAGCTCGATGGTTGGGTCCTCGTCGGTGCACTCGGTGCCCTCGGAGGTCGTCTGGCGCCAGAGACCGAGGTAGGCCGCTCGCACCCGGGTTTGGGCCAGGAACGGCAGTCCTCCTTGGGCGTTCTCCGGGTTCCGCAAGAGGTCGAGGCTGATGTTGTACTCGTCGCGGAGAGAGTGGTGAAGCCGTCGCTGCTCGTGCTCCTGTTCGCACGCGTACGCCCGTGACAGGGCCAGTGAGATCTCGCCGATTCGGTGTTCGAGGTTTCCGTCCCCGCTCTGTTCTGACGCGGATTGCACTCCGAAGCCGCGGGCGCACGCGACCGACGCAGGCACGACTTCAAAGCGCCCGGTCGAAGAGCAGATCTCCTCTGCCACGACAGCGAGCCGAGCGGTCAACTCCTCGGCCAGGTCGCCGCCCCGAGCCTCGAGGACGTCGGCGATCACCTCCGCCGCGTGCGCAGCCACCCTTCCGGCTTCGTCTTGCCCGGCTCCCTGTTCGGTCAACAGGTCCCGGAACGCCTGACTCAGGCCGCCGCGGATCGGCGCGCGTGAGACGGGTCCTGCCGTGTTGTCCGGTGCGCAGCCGCACGATGACCTGACGATGTAGCGCGTGGGGACGCGGTAGTGCAGAGAGTGGACCTCCCGATGGCCGGCGAGCTCAAGCACCAGACTCGCCGCCTTGGCACCAATTGCGTTGAAGTCCTGACGAACGCTCGAGAGCGCAGGGGTTGTCAGGGCTCCAGCCTCAGTGTCGTCGAATCCGACGATCGCCTGATCGCGGGGAAGCACAAGTCCGGCGGCTTTCAGGACTCCCATGACGCCTATGGCGTTGTAGTCGGTCGCGGCGAGGACCGCGGTCGAGGGGAGCCCCGCCGCGAGCAGGGCCTCACCAGCTTCGGCACCGCCGCGCTCGACATTGTCCGTGGCCTCGAACAGCAGACCACCGTCAGATTGCATGCCGTGGCTTGCGAGGGTTTGGCGGTAAGCCTCGTAGCGTTCACGTATGTCGCTTTGCCTCAGGTTGCCCACAAAAGCAATTCGGCGGTGCCCGTGACGCACGAGATGATCGACGGCTGAGACGACACCCGTGCGGTTGTCCGAAGAAACGACCGGGCAACTGAGTCCCTCGACCTCGTTGCTGACCAAGATGACGGGAATCCCGGCGGCTTGTAGCTCGAACAAGTAGGTCGAGTCGACGGCGTCCACCAGCGAGATCACGCCGGCGAAGTGGTTCCAGCCTGCTCTACGCCGAAAGCGCGACACGGCACGGTCGACATCGGCATCTCCCGGATCGAAGGTTTGGATTCCGATCACCGCAGCGCCGCTTTGTGCTGCGGTCTTGGTGATGCCGACAAGGACCCCGCCGAAGAACGAGGCCGCGAGCTGCGGCGAGAGGACGCCAATGATCAGATGTTCGTCGCCCAGCTTGGGCAGCTCCGGAAAGGAGCGAGACTGCATCCTCTTCTTATCGACCTCACGGGCAACCCGCTTGATATGGACATTTAGGGCCCGACGTCGCACCGACGACACCGGACGATGAGTTTGCAGCATCGGGTGACCGCCTGTTTGTTGCGCACCGGCGCGCAGGAACAAAGCCCCATGGGACCCATTGCGCTAAAGCAACAGACGGCCGAGATCCTCGCCCGAGACCGTTACAGCCGAACGCGACGATAAATGAGGGCAGGTTGCTGGTTGGCGCCCCTGGTTGTTTGGCATTGTTTGGCGCCAAATTGTCGGCCCACAAACTTGGCGCCCCCGGCAGGACTCGAACCTGCGACACGCGGTTTAGGAAACCGCTGCTCTGTCCCCTGAGCTACGGGGGCTAGCTACAGCTAGCTGGGCTGGTCCGTACTCTACGATCCATCGGGCACGCGTCGCAGATGCCGCGATTCCTGGATGGTCACGACTCGAGCCGGGAGGTTGAGGATGCCCGCGCGAAGCGCAGGCTTGCTGCTCTATCGTTTCAGCGCCGATCTGGTTCTCGAGGTGCTTGTCGTGCATCCCGGGGGTCCCTTTTGGGCCAACAAGGACGACGGTGCCTGGTCGATCGCCAAGGGCGAGTACGAGCCGGGCGAGGATCCCGAGGAGGCTGCGAACCGTGAGTTTTCCGAGGAACTGGGGCAGGAACCTCCTCCAGGACCGAGGATCGACCTCGGCGAGCTCCGCCAGCCCAGTGGCAAGCGCGTCCGGGTGTGGGCGGTCGAGGGTGATCTCGACGTCGAGCGCGTGACCAGCAACGAGTTCGAGATGGAGTGGCCTCCGCACTCGGGCAAGACGGCTTCGTGGCCCGAGGTTGACCGGGCGGCATGGGTGTCGGCGGCGTCAGCCGGCCACAAGCTCTCGAAGGGGCAGGTCGGCTTCCTGGACCGGCTCGTCATGACACTGCTGGAAACCTCGGGGAAGAGTTTCTCGCTGGGCAGCTGACTCGTGTGTGGGTCACGCGGTCCGCGATCTCCATGCGGGGCGCATGTCGCGGCCGAGTGCCAGTCTCTGTTCGAGCGCGAAAGCGACCCGAATGAGAGTTGGCTCGCTCCAAGCGGTGCCGACAAGGCAGAGCCCGACAGGAAGCCCCCCGGCCTTGCCGACCGGCAGGCTGATCGCCGGGTAGCCCGCCACGGCTGCCGCCTGGTAGCCCCCACGGCTGTGTGGGTCGCCGTTCAGGTGGTCTATGCGCCAGGCCGGGCCCGTCGTCGGGAAGGCGAGGATCTCGGCCCTGGCCCGTTCCAGGGCAGCGTCGATCCCGTCTT
Source organism: Acidimicrobiales bacterium (assembly GCA_052148655.1). Classification (GTDB taxonomy): domain Bacteria; phylum Actinomycetota; class Acidimicrobiia; order Acidimicrobiales; family Bog-793; genus Fen-455. The sequence continues at coordinate 11,482 of JBKQHU010000009.1, read as the reverse complement.
CGCGTGCTCTCCGCTGATTACGTGCGCGGGCCTCGAGATAGGCGGGATTGTCCAGGTCTCCGACCTCGCAGGCAGCGACCAGGATGTCCTGTCCGAAGAAGGCCAGCTCGTCGGCCTCATGATCCCGATTGAACGCCACAATCTCCGCGACCGTGCGGGGCTGTCCCTCGGCCCTCGGCCTTGTCGCAAGGTAGGCCTCGACGCCAGCCTTGTACTCGTGCAGCATCACCGTCATCTCGTCACCGCTCTGGGCGATGGTCCCGGCCGTGGCGACGTCGGCGGGATCGACCATGACGGCGCCCGCCCCTTGAGCGAGCTCGAGAGCCGCCTCGACGAGCGCGTCGGCCTCAGCGCTGTAACCGAAATAGTGCTGGCGCGGGATGCCGATCCGTACACCGGAGAGTCCGTCGGGAACGCAGAAGGCCGTGTAGTCCTTGGGCAGGTCGCTCGGCCGGGTCATCGTGGCGGGGTCGAGCAGATCTGCACCTGACTCGCAGCCTGCGAGTACCCCGAGAAGTACCGCGGCCTCCGTGACACTTCTCGCGATCGGTCCCACGGTGTCCTGGCTCGACGAGATCGGGACGACCCCGGCCCGGCTCGTGAGACCGACGGTTGGCTTGATCCCGACGAGCCCGTTCAGAGCTGCCGGGCAGAGGATGGACCCGTCGGTCTCTGTACCGACTGCCAGGGGGGCGAACCCGCCGGCCACACCAGCACCCGACCCCGCGCTGGAACCTCCTGGCGACCGGTCCAGTACATGGGGGTTGAGGCACTGACCGCCCGTGGCGCTCCACCCGCTCGACGAATGCCTGTCACGGAAGTTGGCCCACTCGGAGAGGTTGGCTTTCCCGATGACGATCACGCCTGCCTCCCGCAGCCGTTCGACGATGGTGGCATCGTGTCTGGGTCGGGACATGGCTAGCGCCAGTGAGCCTGCCGTCGTGCCCTCGGCGCCTGCAGTGTCGATGTTGTCCTTCACGAGCGCCGGGACGCCGTGCAGGGGGCCGCGGACCCTGCCCTGCCGGCGCTCAGCGTCCAGTATCCGTGCGGTATCGATTGCGTCCGGGCATGTGGCCACGACCGCATGCAGCGCGGGACCCCGCGCGTCGGCCTCCTCGATGCGGCGCAGCAGGGCCTCCACGACTTCCCGGGAAGTGACAGAGCGCTGCTCGAGCAGGCCCCGCATCTCGAAGACTGATAAGTAGCCGATATCCGCCGTTGATGAGCTGGGATCGGTCACCGGTTCAGTCTGTCCGACTCCGGCCGCGAACTGTGGGATCAGGACGATTCAGCTGAACGCGCCGACTGTGCTCAGGCAGCCGAGACCGTTGCCGCGAGCTCGACGTCCGCCGGCACCATCTTCTCGGCCCGCGCTCCGCGCGACCGGGGGATGACCACCAACGCCGCGACGGCGCCGAGGATGGCGAACCCGCCCGCGACCCGCAGGCCGAATGCCATGGCGGTCGTGAACGTCTCGTGGGCGGCCACCAGGATCTCGCCCCCGCGTGTGCCGCCGATGCTCTTGCCGACGGCGTCCGCGGCGGCGATGGAACCGGTGGCGACGTGGACAACCAAGGCCGGTGCGTGGTGAGCGGCGAGCCTGGTGCTGAGACGGTTCCGGTAGACCGCGGCTGCAAGGCTGCCAACTATGGCGACACCGAGAGTGCCTCCCACTTCCCGGATCGTGTCGTTGACAGCGCTACCGGCGCTTGCTTGGTGGGCCGGGACTGTTGTCATGATCGTCGAGCTCGCAGGAGCCATGACGAGCCCCATGCCGGCTCCCATGATCGCGACCGCGAGCGCCAGGGCTGGATACCCGGTGGCGACGCCCGCAGTCGAAAGGTCGAGGAGCCCGAGCCCCATGAGTGCAAGCCCTGCCGAGATGACTGTCCTGTTCCCGAGACGCCTGGCCAACACGGGCGAGAGCGGTGAGACCGCCCCTGTGGCCAAGGCGAAGGGGAGCGCCCTCACTCCGGCCGAGAGCGGGCTGTAGCCATGGACCAGCTGGAGGTACTGGGTGAAGACGAAGAGGCTCCCGAACAGGGCGAAGAAGGTGACCGTGACTGAGCCGGAAGCGGCCGAGAACGCCCTCGAGGAGAAGATCCGCAAGTCGATGAGCGGGTGCTCGATGCGGAGTTCCCACCAGACGAATACGACAAGAGCCGCCAGGCCGCCAGCAACTTCGGCGAGCGTCCCGAGCCCGGTCCAGCCGCGGGTCGGGGCTTCGATGATGGCGTCGACGATTGCGAGCAGTGCGCCGCCGACCAGCAGCGTGCCGACGACGTCGAGCGAGCGACGCCCGGCCTCAGCTGTCTCGGGCACCACCCAAAGCACGCCGGCGAGTGCAACCGCGACGATGGGGACGTTCACGAGGAACACGCTGCCCCACCAGAAGTGGGCCAGGAGCAGGCCTCCGAGCGTCGGGCCGATGATGATCCCGACGCCCGCCACCGCCGACCATGCGGCGATAGCCTGCGCCCTCTCACGCGGGGGGAAGACTGCGTTCAGGATCGAGAGTGTCGCCGGCATGACGAAGGCGGCGCCGAGACCCATCACGACTCGGTCGACGACCAGGACGCCGGCGCTCGGGGCAAAGGCGGCCGCCAGGCTGCCGAGCGCGAAGACGCTGAGCCCGCCTATCAGGGAGAAGCGACGCCCGTAGCGGTCGCCCAGTGCGCCGGCCGGGATGAGCAACGCGGCGAAACACAGCGTGTAGGCGTCGACGATCCACTGCAGCGAGCTCGTGCCGGCGTGGAGCACTCTCGCCAGAGTCGGGAGCGCCGTGTTCAGGACCGTGTTGTCGATGACGCCGGCCAGCAAGCTCAGGCAGAGCACGAGCAGTATCTGTCGGCGCCGCGGATGGCCGTCCGGCCACAGCGGGCTCGCCGTGCCACCAGCCGGCTGAGGGTGCGGCGGTGGAGCAGTAGTGACCTGGACGCTCATGCGGCTTCTCCTTGCTTTGAACTAACGGACGTTGGCTAACGATCGTTGACTTACGAACGTAAGTATAGACAGATGAACTAACGGCTGTAAAGTAGGTGGCGTGACGAATCCTCAGGCCCACCCGAACACCCAGGTCAGAGCGGACTGGCAGTCGCCGGGCGGCACTCCCAAGCGCAAGCGCAATCCTCGGGGGCAAGGGGGGCGCCTGACCGAGGACATCGTCTCCGGGGCTTTGTCGATCATCGAGCGTGAAGGGACCGACGATGCGGTGACGCTGCGCGCGGTTGCCCGCGAGGTCGGTATCGCGGCTCCGTCGATCTACGCGCATTTCCCTGATCGCGCCGCCATCATGTTGGCAGTGGTCGCTCGCGTTTTCGACGAGCTGACGGAGGCCATCGCAAAGGCGCATCTCTCGACCTCCGACGATCCGGTCGAGCGCCTGGTCGCAGGGTGTGAGGCGTACGTGGCCTTCGGTTTGCGAAATCAGTCGCGCTATCGCGTGCTCTTCTCCGAGCGGCGTCTCGAAGGCATCGAGTCTTGGAGGGACTATTGCGAACCGGTGGTTCTCGGTCCGAACGGCGCACCCGTGTTCGAACTCGGTACCGAGAGCTTCGCGCTCTTGGTCGACACGCTCTCGGAGTGCATCGCGGCCGGCCGATCGGCGAGCACGGACGCGATGACAGACAGCACGGCAATCTGGGTTGCCCTGCACGGGACCGTCAGTCTCAAGTCCTCGGCTCCGGGCTTTCCTTGGCCCGAACCCGAAGGATTCGTCCGGCAAGTCGTGCGGCGCCTGGCCCGCATCGAACCGGAGCAGCCGTCGTAGATTTAGGGCTTCGCTCCGATCACGCCCGAGCGCTGGGCGGGATGTCGCCCGCCTGATCGTTGCTTCGCGTACGGTTACGGGCCATGAGGACGTTGGAGCAAGGATGAGCCTGGGTACTTCCGACGACCGCAACCTGTTCGCGCAGCGCCTCTTCAAGGACCTGCCGGCGCGCTACGACCACCTCGCCGAATGGTTGTCGTTCGGGCAGAACGCCAGATGGCGCAAAGCCATGGTCGACCACATAGTGCCCGGTTCGCCCCGGCGTGTGCTCGACGTGGCCTCGGGGACAGCAGGTGTCGCCCTCCAGCTCGCGGACCGTACGAGCGGGCATGTCGTAGGTGTCGACCTCACCTTGGACATGTTGAGGATCGGGCAACGCAACGTCGCCAAGGCACATCGCGTGAGGCGTGTCCAACTCGTGAACGGCCGGGCCGAGGCGCTCCCGTTCCCCGACGGGGTGTTCGACGCCCTCACCTTCACGTACTTGTTCCGGTACGTGGACGATCCCCAGGCGACCCTGAACGAGCTGGCCCGCGTGGTGCGACCGGGTGCCCTCGTGGCGAGCCTCGAGTTCATGTTGCCCCCGAACCGCTTCTGGCGCGCCTGTTGGTGGGCCTACACGCGCTTGGCCCTGCCGGTCGGAGGGCTCGTGACCGGCGGTATGGAGTGGTACCGGGTGGGACGTTTCCTGGGCCCGAGCATCTCGAAGCTGTACCGGGACCATTCCGTTGCCTGGACCGTCGAGGCGTGGCAGAAGGCGGGATTCGAGGAGGTCGGTACGAGGGTCATGAGCCTCGGCGGGGGGATCGTGATGTGGGGCCGGCGGTCCGGTGGCTGACGAGCCTGCGAGCGCCCCGCCTGCTCGTGGGGACGCCGCGCCGGCCCGCGACGCGCGATCCCCGACTACCGACCCGGTGGCACCTGCTTTCTACGGCGTCGGGACAGGCGGCTGGAGGGACTGGTGGATCATCCTGCACCCGCCGTACACGGCCTGGCACCTTTCATACATCGTCGTCGGCGCCTGCCTGGCCCCGCACGTGAACACGACCCGCTTGGTGGCGACCCTCCTGGCCTTCTTCTTTGCCGTCGGGATCGCAGCTCATGCCCTCGACGAGCTGAATGGCCGGCCGCTGCGGACGCGCCTGGGTTCTGAGTACCTGGTTGCCGCCACCGTGATCGGCCTCGGAGCCGCCGTCGCACTCGGAGCGGTCGGTGTGACGAGGACCGGCTGGGTTCTCGTGCCGTTCATAGTGGTCGGGCCGCTGATCGTGATCGCCTACAACGCCGAGCTCCTTGGCGGCCTCCTGCACAACGACATGGGCTTTGCGCTTGGCTGGGGGGCCTTTCCCGTCCTCACGGCCTACGTCGCCCAGACCGGGACCTTGGCCTGGGCTCCCGTATCGGCGGCTGCGGGGGCATTCGCGCTTTCGGTGGCACAGCGGCGTTTGAGCACTCCGGCCCGCGCCCTGCGCCGGCGCACCGAGCGGGTCGAGGGAGCCGTCACGGCTTTGGATGGCGAGGTGCAAGCCATCGATCTCCGTTACCTGCTCGCCCCTTTGGAGGGCGCGCTGCAGGCTCTTGTCTGGGCGACGATCCTGTTCGCGACTGCGCTCGCGCTCGCGCGTCTGACCTGATCACCAGGGCAGGCGTTTGTGCTCGCGGGCAGGGGAGCGCCTGCCGAGGTAGTGGTCGGGCGACTCCTCAGTCGAGAAAGCCCAACGGCGCGTATGGGGCATTGAGGAAGCTCTTGGGGTCAGCGCCCATGATGTCGGCAAGCACCGTCGCGTAGACACGCCGGAAGTCGGTCGTGTGCCTGAAGTTGTCCGTCTCGTCCAGCTTCGTCAAGCTCGGCAGCTCCCCGTAGAAGCCGCCCTTTACCGAAGGACCGACGACGATGACATTGCTCGCCGAGCCGTGGTCCGTGCCCCCGCTCGCGTTCGACTCGGGACGGCGGCCGAACTCGCTGTAGATCACGATGACGGGGCTGAGCCCACCCGAGCCGGAGGGGAAGTCGCCCATGAAGTTCTGGACGCCGGCGTCGAGCTGTGAGAGCAGGTTCGCCTGCGTGTCCAGCTGATCCATATGGGTGTCGAAGCTGCTGGACCAGACCCCGTAGGCTTTCGTGGGCAGCCCTGCCTTGATGAGCTCGGCGACGACGTCGAGCTGGATGCCGATGTCCCCGGGGTCGTTCTGGCTCACCGGGGTGGGGGGCTTTTGCGACGTGAGCGCGGATGCCGCTTTGGCACCGACGGTGAGCAAGTTGCAGCCTGCCTGCGCGATGTCGGCCTCAAGGGCAGGCTCGTGAGGATAGGTGTGCTCGAGCTCGGTGTAAGCCGAGAGGAAGTTCGGGTCCCCTCCCGGCATCTGGTCGCCAGGAGTCGTCGAGTCCGCCAGCGTCGAGGCCTGTTGACGTGTCCCGCTGAACACGACCGGGACATTCGTGCCGACCGACAGGGCCCGTGTCGGGTCCGAGCCGCTCGCGTCCAGCCAGCGCCCGAGCCATCCGCTTGAGCTCTCGCCCGTCGGGTCGGCTGACTGCATGATCTCCATGGACTGGAAGTGGCTGAAGCTCGGATTCGGATAGCCGACGCCGAGGACCACGGCGACCTGTCCGGCGTCCCAAAGGCTTTTCAGGCCCACCAGCGCAGGGTGAAAGCCGAGCGCTGTGTCGCCGGCCTTGCCGAGCGGCAGGGCCTGATCATGGGGAATGGCTATCTCGCGCCGCAACGCCTGGTAAGCCGAGCTCTCGTAGGGGATGACCGTGTTGAGACCGTCATTGCCCCCGTACAAGGTGCACAGAACCAGCGTTCGCTCCACTTTCGTGGTGCGCGAGGAGCTGGCCGCGGCCGTAGCCGCCGGTGTTCTCTTCCCCGGTCCCGATCGGGCCAGTGGCCCAACTGGGCCGAGAGTTGCATGCAACGCGCCTGCCGCACCGACGCCGAGGCTGCCGGAAAGAAAGTCGCGTCTGGTGAAGGACTTCGCCATGACGGGGCTCCGATCAGTTGAGTAGGTATTCGGGAGAGACAAGGGCCATCACCAACAGCTCCTGCGCGCTCCCCTTGTCGGCTGTCTTCCAAAGTGCCCGGTAGGTACGGTCCGACCAGGCGTCGATTGCGAGCATCTTCTTGACGGTGTCGACCTGAGCACCGGGGTTGCCGTTCAGGTCCAGGACTTCGGTGAGGTCTGCGTACTGGGCGACGCTCCAGGCCAAAGAGAGCTGGTTGTTGCTCGACGAGGTCGACAGCCAGTACTGGTTCTGGCCCCAACCGCCAACGTTCATGGGGACGAAGAGCTGCTGGCCGAGCGCGGCCAGGAGGTACACGAGCGAGCCCTCACTGAACGCAGCCGTTCTTAGGCCGAGAAGTCGCAGCGTCCCGACGAGGTATTCGACCGGCTGTTTCACGAGGCCGTTCATGGCCCTCGTCGAGACGAAGTCGGGATGGTGCAGGATGGCTGAGAGGAGGTTGGTGACGTTGAGGTCCTTCTTGTAGCCGGGGGCGAGGTCGGCCACGACGCGATCCTCGGTCGTGACCGGGTAGGCCAGCCAGCTCCAGAGCCGGGCGACGACCCACTTCGACGAGGCAGTCGTGTGCGTGACGATGTTGACGATGTCCTGGCCCTGCCACCGTCCCGTCTTGCCCAGGAACCGTTTCTCTCCACCGTCGTGGTCGTAGACGTTGAAGAAGAAGTTGCCCGTCGTGTAGTCGAGGGTCCAGCCCGTGAAGGCGCGTGCGGACTGCCGCACGTCCTCCTCGGTGTAGTTGCCGACCCCCATCGTGAAGCGTTCCATGAGCTCCCGGGCGAAGTTCTCGTTCGGGTGGGCCTTGTAGTCGGTGCCGGTGTCGAGCCAGATCAACATCGCCGGGTCCTGCGCGACGGCGAGCGTGAGTTCCTCGAACGAGCCGGGGCCGAGCGTCCGGAAGATCTGGTTCTGGCGGTACATGAGATCGGCGTATCCGACCTTCTGGTACGAGGTGGGGAACTGTTCGTGCAAGAGCAGGACGAGCTTCTCCCGCAGCGGCGTGTCCGTCACGATCATCCGGTCGATCCACCAGGTGGAAAGGGCGACGAACTCCTGGTAGTCGTCATAGGAGAAACCCGGGACATTCGCCTGCGCAAGAGGTGTGAGCTGTGGCAACTCGACAGCGGATCCGGCGTGATCGGGCTCTGCGAGCCCTGCCAACAGGTTGTCGACACTGGCCTCGTAGCCGATCTTCTCGGCCGCTTCGATCTCTGCCGGCGTCGCCCCGAACCCGGCTCGCCGGTACAGGTGCGCGAGGGCCCTCGTGGTGGAGCTCGTGGTCATTGGGGAACTATAACACTATTGGCGGTCGGTTGACTACTCCCTGTGGTAGCCCCCGCCGAATTCGGGCCTGAGCTGGGCTGTAGCGCGTCAGGCGTCCTGGGTCACGATCGGCAGATCCGTCCGCCCTGCGTTCGACCACGGATCGTCGATCAGGATGGGCGATGCGCCCCATCCTGACAGGAGGGAAGCCGCGGCGGCAGCCCTGAAGCCTCCACCGCAGTGCACCCAGACCGGTACGGTCGTCGGAACCTCCGCTCTGCTCGCGACCAGTTCCGGGAGCGCCAGGTGGCGCGCACCGAGCAGGTGGCCGGCTTGCCATTCGTAACGGTGGCGGACGTCGAACACCCAAGGTGTGGAGGCCTCTTGCTCCGACCACGCCTCCGCAAGATCCGCGAAGGTTGCCACCGGATACTCGCCGAGCCGGCCTCTTGCTTCAGGACCTGAGACGGCCCTCCCCCAGAGTGCCGAGCCCGAGAGCTCCTCGCGCCCGATGCGGGCGATAAGCCGGCGTGCCTCGGCGATCTCGTCCTCGGCCTCGGCGAGCAGCACGAGGTCGGCTTCCCAGGGGACGATCCACCCGAGATAGGTCGTCAGGTTCTCACCGAGCTCGAGGTTCAAGGTCCCGGGTATGTGGCCGGCGGCGTACTCCCGTCGCTGGCGCAGGTCGACGATCCATTCGGCGCCGCGGGTCGCATTATCCAGAGCCTCCCCGCCGAGCTCGGGAACGGGCCGGAAGGAAGGGGCCGCTGGGCCCTTGCGGTTCAGGGGGGCCATGTACCGGTAGTAGGCAGGGATCGGGAGCGGGTCGCGGAGCAGTGCGGCGATGAACTCCTCTTCCTCGAGGAGGGCAGCCGGGTTCTGCTCGAGCTCTTGACCAATCGTGGGCTCCCCGCCAGCTTCGCCGTGCGCTGGCGTGGCGGAGCAGAAGCTGCCGAACCCGTGTGTCGGGAGGATTCTGGCGTGTTTGGGAAGACTGGTAAGGAGCAGCCGCACCGAGCGCCACTGCGAGCGGGCGAGCGCCTCGGCGAGGCCGGGGCCGAGCAGGTCGGTCCGGCCGGTGGCGTTGTGGAGCAGGGAGCCACCGGTGCATACGACCTGCTCCGCCAACGGTTCGTCGCTCGCATCCCCTGCGGGCTTGACCACGTAGGCGAGGTGGTGAGCCGTGTGGCCCGCCGTCGCTATGGCGGTGACCACGAGTCCTCCGGCGATGAGCGTCTCGCCGTCGTCGAGGGCGCGCAACTCGCCGGCGAACGACACCGACTCGCCTGCTGGAATCGCGTAGGTCGCGCCTGTGGCGCCTGCAAGGCCAGGTCCACCGCTTAGGTAGTCGTTGTGAATGTGCGTCTCGAGCACCGCCATGACGCGGACACCGAGCCGCTCCGCAGCTTGCAAATAAGGAGACGGGTCCCGCTGCGGGTCGACCACGACGCCGACCTCGCCGTCACTCAGCAGATAGCTCCGGTCGCCGAGGCCGGGAGCGTCAAAGGTCACCGTCGTCAGGGCACTGACTCTTTCGGTGGCGGCGTTGCTCACCCGGACAGAGTATTGCCGAGACACGGGTGATCGGATCGTGCTGGCCGGCGTGAGCCTCTTGGCCCGGCACAACGGTAAAGTTCGGGCTTCATGGACCAGCTTGAGGCAGTGGAACAGATCGGACCGGACGACGCTGCTCGGCTGCTCGCCGAAGGGGCCGCGTTGATCGACGTTCGCGAGCCGGAGGAGTGGGAGATAGGTCGGGCACCCGAAGCGGTCCACATCCCGCTCGGCGAGCTCGGCGTACGGCTGAACGAACTGCCCGCCGATCGCAAGCTCATCATGGTCTGCCGGTCCGGCATCCGCTCGGGCACGGCGGCGGCAGCCCTGGTCGAGAGGGGACTACCTGCCCTCAACCTCGCCGGGGGGATGCAGGCATGGAAGGCGGCGGCGTTTCCGGTTGTCGCGGACGGCGGGGTTCCCGGCGAAGTCGCCTGAGCAGCGCTCGGGCGGTGGCTAGCCGCCGAACAGGATCAGCCACTCCTCCGCGCTGTGGGGGGCGAGCACCGGGTTCGTGCGTCTGGTGTCGGCCAGGGAGGCCGATCCTTCGGGTGAGTAGAGGTGGCCGGGGTACAAGACCGTGTCGTCAGGAAGCTTCGCCAGCCGGTTGACCAAGCTGTCGTACATCGCGTCGGGGTCGCTGCCGGGGAGGTCGGTGCGCCCGCAGCCCCGCAAAAAGAGCGTGTCGCCCGCGATGAGACGGCCGTCAACCAGGAAGCACTGGCTCCCTGGAGTGTGGCCCGGAGTGTGAAGGAGCCGGACCTCGATCTCTCCGACCTGGACGACATCGCCGCCCTCATGGGACACGAGGCTGGAGCGTTCGACTCCGGTCGTGCGTTCGATCCAAGAGATCTCGTCACGGTGGGCGTGAATTGGGACCTCGAACTGTTCGAGGAGCTCGGCCACGCCGGCGATCTCCCAGCCGAACATGTCCCCACCCACGTGGTCGGCGTGGTAGTGAGTGGCCAGCACACCGGTGAGTCGCATCCCGTCGGCCGCGAGGACCTCGACGAGCTCGTCCGGCGCGTAAGCGGGATCGACAGCGACCGCTTCCCCACTCGCCCGGTCCCCGATCAGGTACACGAGGTTCACCATTCGACGGGCCAGGGCATCGTCGCTGGCGATGTCGCGCCCTGCCAGCAGTTGGCGGAAGTAAAGGCGCTCGTCGGTCACGCTTGATGGGGTACGGGCGACCAGTCGGCCAACTTGGCGAGGCGCAGGTCGTTCGAGAAGACCTCGACGATCGGAACCTGGAGACCGATGCGTCGCTGGAGGCGTTCGACGGCAAGCTCCTGGTCCCAGAGTACGAGCGTCACGGCCACACCCACTTCACCGGCCCGAGCTGTCCGCCCCGACCGGTGCAGGTAGGCCTTGTGGTCTTCGGGCGGGTCGTAGTGCACAACGACGTCGACTCCGTCGATGTCGAGACCTCGAGCCGCGACGTCGGTCGCTACCAGCACCGGGAGCTTCCCGCGGGCGAAGTCCTCGAGCGCCTTTTCTCGCGCTGCCTGCCTGAGGTCGCCGTGGATGGCGGCGGCGCGTACGCCCTCACGGCGAAGGTCGTCAACGAGCCGGTCGGCACCACGCTTGGTACGGCAGAAACACAGGGCCTTCGTCGAGCCTGCGACTACGGCAGCACACACCTTCGCCTTGTCGAGCTGGTGCACCTTCAAGAAACGATGCTCCATCTCCTCGACAGTGACCTGTTTCGCCTGCACGTGGTGCAGGACGGGGTCCCGGAGATGTCTGCGGACGACCTGGTCGACCGCAGAGTCGAGCGTTGCCGAGAACAGCAACGTCTGGCGTTCGATGGGCATGAGCCTTAGCAGCCACTCCACCTGGGGCAGGAACCCCATGTCCGCCATGCGGTCCGC
>JBKQHU010000008.1:0-2571 GCA_052148655.1 Acidimicrobiales bacterium | reverse complement strand
CTTAGTACCCTTCTCCATAAATACAAGCACGTAACTACTATCACGTAAGTGTCGCCCTGCGGTAACGTACGGTGTCCCCCAAGGAGGGGATGCCAATGCCCAGGAAGAGCCCCTACGTGCTGAAGTTGACCGCAGCTCAGCGTAGTGAGCTCGAGGCGAGAGCCCGCAAATATACGTTGCCGTATCGTGATGTGGTGCGAGCCAAGGTCGTGCTCATGGCCGCAGACGGCCTCGACAACGACGAGATCGCTGCCCGCTTGGACACCCGTCGCGAGATCGTCTCGAAGTGGCGCAAACGCTTCTACTTACAAGGCCTTGCCGGTCTCGAAGAACGTCCGCGAGGTGGCCGACCGCCGGTCTTTTCCCCCTGAGGTCGTCGTCTCGGTGAAGGCGCTCGCCTGCGAGCTGCCCAGCCGTCTCGGCGTGCCCTTGTCGCGCCTGCACGTGCCCGACATCTCCGCCGAGGTTGTCTCGCGAGGCATCGCGGCCGAGATCTCGGGGACCACCATCTGGCGGTGGCTGTCAGAAGACGCCATCAGACCGTGGCGCAGCCGGTCGTGGATCTTTCCCCGCGACCGTGCCTTTGAGCCCAAGGCAGCCCGGGTGCTCGACCTCTACGCAAGAGAGTGGGAGGGAAGGCCCCTCTCCAAAGCGGACTACGTGGTCTCCGCCGATGAGAAGACCTCCATCCAGGCCCGCATCCGCTGCCATGAGAGCCTTGCTTCAGCGCCTCGGCGCGAAAGGCGCGTCGAGTTCGAGTACGACCGCGGCGGGGCGCTTCAGTACCTTGCTGCCTGGGACGTGCACCGGGCCAAGGTCTTCGGGCGCTGTGAGGCCAAGACGGGGATCGTGCCGTTCGCCCGGCTCGTCGACCAGGTGATGGGCACCGAGCCTTACGCGTCAGCGCGTCGGGTCTTCTGGGTAGTGGACAACGGCAGCAGCCACCGGGGCAAGAAGGCGGCCGATCGCCTGCGCGAACGGTGGCCGAAACTCATCCTCGTCCACGTGCCTGTGCACGCGAGTTGGCTCAACCAGGTGGAGATCTACTTCTCGGTGATCCAGCGCAAGGTCCTCACGACCAACGACTTCGCCGATCTTGGAGAGGTCGAGGAGCGACTGCTCGCCTTCGAACGCCGCTACGAACAGAGCGCCGCACCCTTCGAGTGGAAGTTCACGCGCAGCGACCTGGCGTTGCTCATGAAAAAGCTCGCCGACAAGCCCGACTACCAGGCAGCTGCCTGAGGTCGCATCGATACGTGATCGAAATTACGGTCCAGAGCACTTAGCATCGACCCCGATTCGGCCGAGAAGAATGGCAGGCAGCTCCTCGGGCTGATTGCGACCGAATCTCTTGGGGGCGGATGAACGAAGGACCGACGCCGTTGACGAGGCATGGAAACCGACGACGCGTTGCCTCTCGACCTCCATGACCACCCACGTCCTGCTCGTGCCACCGGACTGGTTGCCCAGCGAATGGCGGACCAGCCAGTCATTCAGCGCCAGCTTGCCGCAATCGAACCCTGTCAGGACGTGCTCGCTGGAGAACAGCTGCGGCCCTGCATAGGTCACCGGACTAGGTCTCCTCGAGCACCGAGGAGCTGGACAAAAGCTTGGCCATTTGTGGCGGCAGTCTTGGAGGAGCGGAAACAAGTGTCTGAAGCTCGGACCAAGCAGCGTCGTCGACCATGAACACTCGCCGATCGGCAAGGTCCATCTCGGCCGCCTCGACAGCGTGTCGCAGCACGTAATCGCTCGCAGACTCGCCACGGGCCTCTGCTGCACGACGCAGGACGGCGTCCTGGGCAGGAGTCAGACGCAAGTTGAGACGTTCTGTCTTAACGGCCATGAGGGCATGGTACACCGTTTGACGTACAACTGGGACGGGACCTACGGCCGAGTGGGGCCGCCGAGCAGGTGCGACTCCGGACCTCGCTCAGCGCCGGGGGAGTGGAGCGTTTCGGTGTGCGAGGTCCCAAAGAAGACTCCCTGGTACCAGCTCTGCGAAGCGTGAAGCTGGAGTGTGTCGGAGGGGGGACTTTCCCACATACGACACGCAAGACGATCTGGGATTTGGCCGCTTGACGAGGCCTTTCTTTTCAGTTCTTCCCGCTTACGGCGAGGCGCGCACGGATCCAGAATGTGGCTGCTGCTTCCGCTCCTCAGCGGCAGACCCAGACCGTGAGGGTGTCCGACAAGCTGAGATCACCCGTGGCCGATGAGCATCATCAATCGGCCTCGGGCGGGGGCAGGAGACCAGCGCCTCAATGTTCGTAGACATCGCGGCGATGGCCAAGGGTCACGACCGAGCAGGGTTCGTTGAGACGTGCCCCTATCGACCACGCCCGAGCCAGCGCACAGCGACCCCCACCTTCTCAGCAACGCGGAACTCCTGATCGCCCGTGAGAACGGGGCAGCCCAGCACCGACGCCGCGCCGGCGGCGAACGCATCGGCATAGCTCATCCCTCCCTGCGCCTTGATGCCGGCAGCGCGGCGGACAAGATCGTCGTCGATCTCGAGCCACCGCACCGGAACCCCACCCGGCCGGCTCTCCGCGCGCAGGTTCGCCCACG
>JBKQHU010000007.1:0-5490 GCA_052148655.1 Acidimicrobiales bacterium | reverse complement strand
TGGCAGGCCGCGGGCTATGACCCGATCGGGCTCGCGCCCTCCGCTATGGCGGCGCAGGTGCTCAGCGGGGAGGCGGGTGTCCGATCCGAAACACTCGCGAAGTTCCTCTACGAGCGCGAGCGCGGCACCTCGTCGATGATCCTCGACCGCCACAGCGTCGTGATCCTCGACGAGACCGGGATGGCTCGCACCGACGACCTCGCGAAACTCCTCGCCGCGGTCGAGCAGGCGGATGCGAAGCTCGTGTTGGTCGGGGACCCACACCAGCTCGGCGCGGTCGGACCCGGTGGGATCTTCCGCACGCTTGTCGCCGATCACGGCGCGCATGAGCTGGAAACCGTCCGGCGTTTCCACCACGCGTGGGAGGCCACGGCTTCGCTCCGCTTGCGCGAGGGGGAACCGTCGATCCTCGCCGCCTACGTCCGCCACGACCGGATCGCGAGCGGGAGCCGCGAACAGATGATCGACCGCGCGTTCCGGGCCTGGACGGACGCTCGCGAGAACGACACATCGCTCCTCCTCATGGCGGGCGACAACGCGACCGCCGATGAGCTCTCGCGGCGCTGTCGTGCGGAGCTCGTCGCACGAGGCTGGATCGCCCGCGATGGCGTGCGGATCGCGACCGGCACTGCCAGTCGCGGCGACGAGATCGTGACCCTGCAGAACGACCGCAAGCTCCGCGCCCCGCGAGGCGAGTTCGTCCGCAACGGCGCGCGCTGGCAGGTCGTCGGCACCTCCGACGACGGCTCGATGCGGGTCACTTCCGTAGAGAGCGGCGGCATGGTGACGCTTCCGCCAGAGTACGTGCGCGAGCACGTCGCGCTCGGCTACGCGCTCACGGTCCACAAGTGCCAGGGCAAGACGGTCGATCGCGCTGTCGTCCTCGTCGACGAGAAGATGACTGCGGCACAGCTCTACGTCGCGATGAGCCGCGGGCGCGAGGAGAACTGCGCGTTCGTGACCCTCTCTGACGACTCGCCCGAGGACCACGCGCGCAGACCCTCGCTCGACGCGATCGAACTGCTCACGCGAATCATGCGGCGCGAGGGAAGCGACCGCTCCGCGCACGACGTGGTTCGCCGCAACCTCGCGCGCTCGGAAGACCTCACGCTCCTCACCGATCTCTACGACGACGCGAGGGAGCGCATCGAGCGATCGGTTGGTCCGGACCGACGCAAGGCGATCGCGGCGCTGGAGCCACGAGCGAACGTGGTGGACGCCACCCAACACTTCCGCGCCGCGGGGGACGCGATACGTCGCGCCGAGGAACAGCGGAGCAAAGCCGAGTCGCGGCTCGACGAGACCGCGCGCGAGCCGATCCGGACCCACCTTCCCGGCAGGCTCGGCGAAGGCTCCCGGTATCGCGCGGACCATGAGCGGCGAATGGCTGAGGGCGCTCTCTTCACCGCTCGACGAGCCGAGCAGGAATCACTTCGCGCTTATGAAGTGGCCCGCCATCGCCTCGTGGATGCGGAGACCGCGGCAAGCGAGATGGCGGTGCTCCGCGGGGAGCAAGACCAGCGCGAGTCGTGGCTGCGAGAGCACCCGGACGAGGTGCAATGGGCTCGCGACCTCAGGGAGCGGATCGAGGAGCGGAAAGCGGACGCGGCAGGGCTCGGTCGCGATGGCCGCGGTACCGAGCGCGGTGACCGAAACGCGTCTCGCGTTGCCCGAGCGGGACGGAGCGATTCCCGATCAGCGAAACCACAGGAGCAAGCCGAGACGACCACTCATGGCCTCGATCCAGCGACCGTGGCCATCCTCAGGCGGTCGAGCAGGACCTCCCCCTCGTCACTGCCGCCGCGCTCGCCAGAGCGAGAGCAAGAGCGTCCGTCACTGGGTCGGTAGAACGCGGGGGTCCACCGAACTGTGATCGGCATCCGTCATTTCTGCCTAGATGAGCCCGGGTGATGGCCGGCGCAGGTGGATGGCCATCTGCAGGACATCTGTGACTAGCTCGGCCCGCATGTGATCGGCCATGGCAAAGCCGACGACACGGCGGCTCTCGAGCATGACGATCTTGGCGGGAGTGGGGGTTCACGTCGGAGGGCCGACGGCGCGGATCTGCGACTGGGCCCATGGTCTCACCAAACGTCCACGTAGCGCGTCCGTGCTAGAGAGGCCTTCGACGTCGTCAGTGACCGCTCGACGGTGTCCTCAGTCGTGTCGTCAGCGGCTTGAGACATATGGGAACGGCGGCGGCGATGTGGAACCATGGGTCGCCTACGATTTGATCATGAAAGACCGAGGTCCGCCCGCCGAAGCCGAGTCTGCATCTGGCCTTGTCGCGAAGGACCAGCGGGCCTATCGCGAGCTCAGCGTGCAAGGCGACGTGCACATGAAACTTGCTCGTTTGCACGGAACGCTCCGGCGTGCGTCCGAGCAGGACGACTGCGACTTTCTGGTTGAAGGATCGCATGGGCACTTCATTCGGGTCCGCTTAGTCCCGGAGCACCTCGTCGGCCCTCCCGGCGGTCCGGTCGTCCTCGACTCCTGTGGCAAGCCGTTCGCTGACGACGGCGACGAGGTGCTTTGCGTCGGCGGAGGCATCCCGGCATCGAATGTCGAAGGGGGACGGTCGGTGTTCGTCGCTGGCAAACTGCGGGTGTTCGAGTGAGGTCGGCCTGCCCAAGGCTCGGAGGGGCGACATGCACGTTCTCGTGTGTCCCGTCAGCGACCGAGGCGATCCTCAGGCGGTCGAGCAGGACCTCCCCCTCGCCAGGGCCGCCGCGCTCGCCAGAGCGAGAACGACCGTCACTACGTCCGCGCGGATTGCCCTGACCGGGAACTAATTGGGTCCGCGAGACAATAAGTATCTGATGGCACAGGTTGACGACTCGGATGAGGCTGTCTTGGCAGCGTCGCTAGCCGAGCCGCCAGGCTTTGCAGCGCTGTTCGAGCGCCACGTTGATGGGGTTTACAGATACCTGTCGTTTCGCGTTGGACAGGACATGGCCGAGGACCTGACGGCCGAGACGTTCGCCCGCGCCTTTGCCGGAAGGCGACGGTATCAGGCGGAGCGTGGCTCGGTGAAGGCGTGGCTCTACGGCATCGCCACGAACCTGGTTCGGGAGAACCGCCGATACGAGCGACAGCGAGTTAGGGCACTCGCCCTGAGCGACGGGGACGCGCCCGCCATCGACAGTGCCACGCAGGTTGCCGAACGCCTACGCCTCGCCGGCGCTTTGGCGTCCCTCAAGCCGGAATGGCGGAGCGTCGTCCTTGTCATCGGAGTCGGTGGACTGAACTACGAGGAAACCGCCGCTGCCCTACACATTCCCATCGGCACGGTGAGGTCGCGCTATTCGCGGGCGCGGACTCAACTCATCACCAGCCTGGCTGACAGCGGCGAGCACAGCGTCACAGGAGACCCAGTGTCATGACCGATTCCCCGTTGGACCTTTCCGCGCTCACTGACGTGATCCCTGGGCCGACTCCTGAGGTACGCGAGCGGCTCACGGCGAGGCTCCAAACCCTTATCGAGTCTGAGCAGCAGGGACGCGTCGAGCCGCGTGGGAGATGGCAACAGGTGTCCTGGACCCATCGCGCCGTCGTCATCGCTGTCGCAGCGGCCATCGTGGTCGTGTTCTTCGTCCCCCTGCCACACGTCAGCTTGTTCCACAGTCTCGTCGCCCCGGCGAAGGTGACCCCGACGAACACACCGATTGTCGCCTCAGCGCGGGTCACCCCGATCGAGGTCACAGGTGCCGGAGGTTACCTCTGGATGCTCGGGACGTATCCCTGTTCAACCGGGACCTGTTCGGTGATCATGCGAAGCTCCGACAGCGGCAAGTCCTTCGTCAGGACAGGCACGCTCCCCGCAGCCGACTACCGCATTGAATTCGCGAACCGGGAGGACGGCTACGCCTTCGGTTCGGGAGGCCCGCTGAACGAGTCCCGCCTCTATTGGACTGGCGACGGGGGGAAGACCTGGCGGTTTGCACTTGCCGGATTTCGATACTCCCCTCCACAGGTAGTCGTCATTACAGACGGGCGCGCCTACGTGCTCTTGTCCACGAACTGCTCAGCCAAAGGTGCGTGCAAGTCTGTCCAACTCGCGTCGTCCCTGGTGACAAGCGATACGTGGACAACAAGAAGGGTGCCGCTAACGGTGAGCGAAGCCGAGTTGCAGTTTGGCTGGACAGCTTTTGGCTCGAACGTGTGGCTGCTTCTGACCTCGGTCAGCAACGCTCACCTGCTCGTTTCCCACGATGGCGGCCGGACTTTCTCCAAGCTGACACCAGGTGGCTATCTCGGGGCTCTTGGGTGCAATCTCACCGCTACGTCATCCAGCACGTTGTGGGGCTTCTGTGCGACGGGTAACGGCGGCTACGCGATTCGTTCGACCGACGGGGGCAGGAGCTTCGTGACCGTGAGGACTCCGGGGGGCTTGTCGAACTACGTCCTGATATACCCCACGTCAGATAGCGAAGCCATTTTCTACCCAGACTCCGGGGACATGTGGCTGACACGAGACGGCGGCAGACACTTCACATCCCCGTTGCGGATTCCTCACAGCTCCGAATACAACTGCGAAGTGGCTTTCACCAGCGCGAAAACGTGGCTGGTGTTGGGATTCTCAGGTTATAGACCGAACATTCCCTACTTGATGTGGCGCACAACCAACGCGGGGCGCTCATGGCAGACGGTAAACGCACCGCGAGTTCCGACCACGTCGAGCACCGTCAAGCCCACCGGCGTCGTGACCGGGGTTGTGCAAGCCTGCGAGGGAGTTGCGGTGCCGGCTGGCGAGATTCTCCGTATGAAGGTGAAGGTAAGCCTCTACTCAGGGTCAAAGCGCGTAGCTTCGGAGACGGTGGTCTGGGGTACCAAGTACCGGTTCTCAGTCAGTCCTGGGACGTACCGCGTGACAGGCTGGTGGGGTTCCAAGGGTGTGACGGTGCGGGCTGGTCGTGCGGTCACTGACAACTTTTGGAACGCCTGCGTTTAGGTTTGGGACGTTCGACGGTACGCGGAACACATGACGTCTGAGCTTCGTGGGAGCATGACCGCGGGGAAGCTGCGCGCCCTCGTGCCGGTTACGGCAAGAGCGTGAAGGCCCTGACGTGACGCGGGCGAACGACCGCGAAGTCGCGGTGGTTCAACGTGGCGATCCGTGCAACCCCGAGGCGTTCACCGAGAGCGATGAGCGAAGCGCCTGACCACCGAGGCGTAAGTCGGAGTATTCCTCAACCAGTTCAGCAATGCGGGTCCAATCGGCAAGTCGCAGCGGCTCAACACGTAAGTCGCCATCAACGATCGAACGAAAGAGCGCTGCGTCGGCAATCGGTCCTAGTTCGCGGTCAAGGAGGTAGCTCGCCTCAGCGATGACCAAGGCACTCGTGACAAGTGGCCCCGCGTCCTTTTCCAGCAGTGCCCGGCAAGCTTGATGGTCGGCGTCGTTCCGATCAGCCGTGGCGAGGAGCGGGCCGGTGTCGACCAGAAGCACTCAGTCGCGCCCGAAGCCGTCTGCGAGTAGTTCGTCGACGT
>JBKQHU010000006.1:0-3453 GCA_052148655.1 Acidimicrobiales bacterium | reverse complement strand
CGATGCCCGAGCCAGCCCAACTTCCCGAGCTGCGCTACCGGATCGTCTGCTACGAGCTCGAAGACGACACCGAGACCGTGATCCTCGACACCACCGCCCGCGCGTTCATCGCCGTCACCGGCACACTAGACGAGCACGGCACCATGCACGGCGCCGGCACCCACGCCGGACCACAGCCGCTGCTACAGCGCATCGCCAGGCTGATCGCCGAGGACGAGTACCTCGCCAGCTGACAACCGGCGACCCGCTAACTCAATACGTCGGGCGATCTCCTCGAGTCCTCTAGCAACCGGTCACCGGAGCTGGCCGTTCTCTTTTACGTTACCGACGACGACCGTGCGGGCGAGGAAGTCGAGCGGTTGATCCGCAGCGCCGGTTTCGAGCCAGTGAAGGCCGGCGGGATTGAACAGTCGGGCCGACTCGAGGTGGGCGGCGACCTTCACGATCTTGTAATCGGCCCCGCAGAGGCGCGGTCACTGATCGGTGGGCCCTGATCGCTTCGCTGCGCTGGCCCGAAGCACCTCTTCAGTCGGGCCTTCACCCAGACGGTCGGGACAGCGCTGACCATCGCGCTGTCGAAGGTACGGACAGTGGTTCCGGTGAGGAGGTGGCTCCCCGCCACCGCACATGGCCAGCGTTCGTTGCTTCCGACATCCTGCCAAGTCCGTTCGGTTGCGAGTTCGACCGAGAAGCTGGTGGCGGCCGCCATCAAGCCGGAGTTCGATTCGACGGATCCGAGGTGTCGGAGGCACTTTCAGCAGGCAGCGTGTCCCGGAGCTCACTCTCAGAAATGGCCCAGGCCGCGTTGACTAGCCCGATGTGGCTGGAAGGCTTGGGGGAAGTTGCCCAGGAGCTCTCCGCTGACGGGGTCGACCTCCTCAGCGGGCAGGCTGACGTCGTTGACGAAGGCGGCGGCTCGTTCGAACACGGTGCGCGCCCGAGCCGGCTGTCCGGCCCGGGCCAGGGCCTGGGGCAGCCAGAAGGTGCACAGAAGGAACGTGCCTTCCTCGCCCTCGAGCGAGTCGGGGGACCGGTAGCGGTACACCAGCCCCCGATCATCGGTGAGGCGTTCTTGGGTCGCGTTGATCGTGGCCAGCACTTTGGGATCGTCGCCGGGAAGGAACCCCACTAGGGGCAGCATCAGGCTGGAGGCGTCAAGCTCATCGGAGCCGAAGGATTGGGTGAAGGCGTTGGCCCGGTCGCTCCAGCCTCTCGTGAGGATCGCCTCACGGATCTGGTCCTGGGTCTGCTTCCATGCCTCGATTCGGTCGGAGGCGTCGAGGCGGTCGGCTAAGGCCGCCGCCCGGTCGAGGGCCACCCAGCACATCAGCTGGGAGTATAGGAAGTCGCGAGGCTCGCCGCGAACCTCCCAGATCCCCTGGTCCTTTTCCTGCCAGCGCCGAGCGGCCGTCTCGGCCAGCTCGACGAAGAAACGTCGTGTGTCTGGGGCCAGGTCGGGGGGCGCACCCAACTTGTCAGGCGCGGCCATTGGCCCAACCCGTTGGGCCCTGTCGAACAGGTGGTCCGAGAGGCGGTAAACGGCGCTGAGCAATTCGCCGTAGACGTCAAGCTGGCGCCGGTTCCAGGCACCGTTGCCGACGCGAACCGGAGCAGAGTGTCGCCGGCCCTCCAAGTGCGGCAGCTCCCGCTCGGTCAGGTCCCGTTCGCCGCCGATGCCGAACATGATCTGCAGCTCGCCGCCTCGGTCGAGCGAGCCGGCAGCCGAGGAGGTCATATAGTCGAAGAACTGATTGGCTTCGTCGAGGCAGGCCGCCACCCAAAGAGCCTGGATCGTGAAGGAAGCGTCCCAGACCCAGGCGTAGCGGTAGTCCCAGTTTCGGGCACCGCCCACTACCTCCGGCAGCGAAGTCGTCGCCGCCGCGCAGTTCGCGCCGGTGGGGGCAAACGAAAGCGCCTGGAGCACCCGTCCGCTTTGGTGCACCAGGTCACGCCACGGACCGACGTAGGCCTGGTGGAGCTCCGACCACGACCCCCAACGCCGACACGTGTCTTCGAACCGCTCGCCTGTCTCGGATTGGCTCCAGACCTTGACTGAACCCGTCTTGGCCCGCTCGATGTGATGAAGGGCGAAGCCCGCGCTCACGCCGCGGCGGAGTTGGAGCCGACCGCAGACCGCCGACTCCTGAACGGTCAGCCCCACCGGGAAAGAGAGAACCAGCACATCGGCGCCCCCCAACGCGGCCACTCCACCATCGACATCCTCGAGCAACGGATGGACCAGCCCAAACTCCGGGCGCGGGACGTACTCCACGGACAATTCAACTTCTCCTTCGACGGACGTCGCACGCCGCAGCAGAAGATGCGGTGCGCCCTTACCAAGTTGATGCCCGCGGTTACCGTCGCCCATCGCCAGGGCTTCGGTGAGCGCGACCGTGCCGGTCGGCGTGCGAAACGTGGTCTCCAGCACCATCGTCCTGTGCAGGTAGCGGCGAGTCACCTCTGTGGCAGTCACGGCCCGCACCGACCAGTGGCCGGCGTCTTCACCGAGGAGGCGGCCGAAGATCGAGGGGCTGTCGAAGCGCGGGAAGCACAACCAGTCGATCGATCCGTCCCGACCCACGAGCGCGGCGCTGTGCCGATCCGAAAGGAGAGCATAATCTGCTATAGGGGTCGTGCTCATATGAGGTCCTTCTCCAGGACATCAGTGGGACCTGGCAGCTCCGGTCCAAGTGTCAGGTTCCCGTCCAGCGTGGCGGGCGATTCGAGCTCCCAGCCGAGGCAGTTGAGCCTACCTCGCCCCGAAAGACGCGGGCCGTTGCGTGGGCGTCGGTCACGCGGGATGAGCCCATGACTTCGACACCGTGTACGGCCGCATCATTCCGTTCGTCTGTTGGGGTTGTCTACTACGCTTCGTGGATGAGCGCTCCCGCGACCCTTCTCATCTGGTTTCAGCTGCGCTCGCCGGATCTGGCAGAGGACTTTGAGCACCTGATGGCGGGGGATCGAGACATTGTCCGCGGGTCGCTGGACACCGTCTCGGAGTGGCGTCTCACGCGGCCGGCGGACGTGCCCGGACAGGCGATCGGTCAAGCCGATTACGTGCTGATCGCGGAGATCGTCGAGGTGGATCGCTTCGAGCAGCAGGCGACCGAACACGTCCAACGCTTGACGGGTGACTTGGAGCATCTCGTCTCGAGCCGGGGGATGCTCGTCGTGCGCCCCGTCCTCTGAGAGCCGCTGTCGGTGGAGGGCGATCAGCCCTAGCTCCGCTAGGCGGTTGAAAGGTTCACGAACGGGTCATCTTGTTAGGCCACGATAGCGGCCGTTTGGATCTTGTCGTCGAGTGCGTGCTCGAACGCGCGCCGGGCGGTTGCGATTGGTGTTCGTTTCGCGATGTCGGCTGGCAGTTGGGGGTCGAGTTCGGCCAGGGAGGGGTTGACGATCCGGGTGTAGGTTTTGGTGAAGAAGACGGCCAGTCGGCGTCCCTCGCGT
>JBKQHU010000005.1:0-3024 GCA_052148655.1 Acidimicrobiales bacterium | reverse complement strand
GTGGTCGCATTGCACGTTCCGCCCGTCTGGCACCCCTTAGGGGTGCAGGTACCAGCCGTGTAGGTGCACGCGCCCGTGGTCGCATTGCACGTTCCGCCCGTCTCGCATCCCGTGGGAGTGCACGTGCCTGCGCCGAACGTGCACGCGCCCGTAGTCGCATTGCACGTTCCGCCCGTCTCGCATCCCGTGGGAGTGCATGTGCCTGCTGTATAGGTGCAGTCGCCAGTGGTCGCGCTGCACGTGCCTACAGCTTGGCAGCCTGTCAGCTTACACGTCCCCGCCGTGTACGAACACGTGCCAGTATCGGTATTGCAGGTTCCCCCTGTTTGGCACCCCGTAGGGGTGCAAACGCCGCTGGCTATGTCATCCATCAGGGTGTCTGGATACGGCTCGAGCCACCACGGTTCATCAGAAGGGCTAGCGCCAGAAAACTCGGGCATGTTCGTAACCTTTGGTCGGCGGGATGTGTCTCGAAGGTAATTGAGACACCGGTTCGTCGCGATGCGATAGAGCCACGCCCGCACCGAGCGGCCGTCGAATCGATCGAGCGCCTGCCACGCCGACAACAGCGTCTCTTGAAGTAGGTCCTCGGCGTCTTGGACCGACCCGAGGATCCGGTAGCAGTGCACATGGAGTTCGCGGCGGTACGGCGCGGTCAGTTCGCTGAAGGCGACGTTGTCACCCGCCCGGGCTCGGGCGAGCGTGGCATCGGTCATAGTCATCCCATCCTTTCGGACTGACGTCTCCTCATGTTGCAACACCGGCGGTTGTACAAAATCATCGCTGAATTGTTGAACGGGCCGGTGTTTGACCTTCTGTAAGACCCGAACAGCACCTCACGGAGGCGTGACATGACCCAGCTCAGCATTCAGAAGGAACTCGTCGATGACCGTCAACGCAATCTGAAGGTCCAGCTCCACCGACCCGCAACTTCGGCTCGGTTGCAGACCCTCAGGCCCAACGAATTCGAGACCCGACGCTGGCGGGCCTTCTCCCTGCTCGTGGTGGCCTACTTCATGACCATCGTGGATCTGACGATCGTCAACGTCGCGCTGCCCACCATTGGGGCCAAACTTCACTTTCCCGAGTCAGACCTGCAGTGGGTGGTCACCGCCTACGGGCTGACCTTTGGGGGCTTCCTGCTCCTCGGCGGTCGAGCAGCTGACCTGCTCGGGCGGCGGCGTCTCCTCATGACCGGCCTTGGCGTCTTCACCGGTGCGTCGCTCGCCTGTGGACTGGCGACCTCTGACACGTTCCTCGTCGTCATGCGCGGGATCCAGGGCTTTGGAGCAGCTCTCGTCTTGCCGGCTGCTCTGTCGATCGTGATGAACATGTTCCCCGAGGGAGCCGAGCGCAACACGGCGCTCGGGATCGGGGGTGCCGCCGGGGCCATGGGCGCGACCGTCGGCGCCATCGCCGGGGGCCTACTGACCCGCTACGCAGGGTGGCAGTTCATCTTCTTCTTCAACGTGCCCATCGGTGCGTTGGCGTTCGGCCTCGTTCCCAAATTGGTGCCCGAGAGCCGACTCCACAGCGAGCGGCGGCGCTATGACCCCTTCGGAGCGATCACCGTGACTGCAGCGCTGGTCGCCTTCGTCTACGCAATCTCTCAAGCGCCGCAGGTTGGTTGGGCCTCCGTCCAGACCGTTGGCATGCTCGTCGGGGCCAGCGCCCTGCTGCTCGCCTTCCTCGTCATAGAGACCAGGGTTGAGGCACCCCTACTGCCGCTGCGATTGTTTCGACTGAGCACAGTCGCCGGATCGAATGCGGTCGGGTTCCTGCTTGGGGGGAGCTTCTTTACCTTCATCTTCATCGGCACCCTCTACATGCAACAGGTGCTGGGGTTCTCGGCTCTTAAGACCGGAGTCGCCTGGCTGGTGGCTTCGCTCACTTCGGTGGCCTTCGCGGGTCTTTCGCAGAAGTTGGTGACCAAGACGTCAGCCAAACTCGTCATGGCTTTCGGCATGGCCCTGATCGGGGGCGGGATCTTGTGGGCAACGCAGATCCCGAGCGACGAGAACTTCTGCACGACTTGGCCGGCCCGTTCTTCGTGGCCGGTATGGGTACAGCCTTCGCGTTCATCCCGGTGTCGATCGGCGCCCTGGCCGGGGTGAGGGAACACGACGCCGGGGTCGCTTCGGGCCTGCTCAACACCTCCCAGCAGCTCGGTGGTGCCATAGGGGTGGCTATTGCCTCGTCCATCGCCGCCTCTCGCTTCCACACCCTCGTCCATCACGGCTACGGAACTGCCGCCGCGCTCACCGGCGGGTTCCAGTGGGCGCTTTGGGTGTGCGGCCTCATGGGTCTCGCCGCCGTCCCCGTGACCTTCGTATTCATCCGAAGGACCGACATGGCCCACGCAGTGGCGAGCACACAGCAACCGAGAATCGCCGTCGCTGCGGTAGTCGAGTAGCGACCGGCCCACCTCAACCAAGATCATCGCCAACTGAAGGAGACAAGAAATGCGCAGACTCATCGAATCGGCCCTCGTTTCTCTTGACGGCGTCATCGAAGCGCCCGAACAGTGGGCCAACTTTGACGCCGAGGACGCGGCGTATTCCATGGAGCAGCTCGGTCACTACGACGCCTTCATCATGGGCCGAGTGACCTACGAGAAGCTCTACGCAAACTTCGCCCCAGTCGTTGACAACGCCTACATCGGCCTCATCAACGCCATGCCCAAGTACGTCGCTTCTCGGACACTGACCGAGGTCGCATGGACTGCCACACTCCTCGGTTCCGACCCATCGAGCGCGATCGCGCGGCTGAAGGACCAGCCCGGCAAGGACCTCATCAAGTACGGCACCAGCCGCTTCGACGACACGCTCGTGCGAGACCACCTGGTCGATGAGTTCCGGTTGTGGATCAGGCCCGTCGTGGCCGGGCTCGGCCAACGGTTGTTCGAGGACGTGGACACCTCAAGACTCCACCTGAGGCTCACCGACGAGAAGAGGCTGGAGAACGGGTCGGTGATTCTCACCTATGTCCCCCTCTGACATCTTGATCCGCAATCGCAGGTCGAGA
>JBKQHU010000004.1:0-8600 GCA_052148655.1 Acidimicrobiales bacterium | reverse complement strand
CCGTTGGCCTGCGGCGGGTCCGTGCTCCAGTTCGGAGGGACCGAACTCGGGTTCCACACCGTCGTCGCCTCGGTCAGCCCCCGACTGATGGACCGGGCGCCGTCGTGCAGGCCACTTGAGTACGGATGCTCGTCAAGGAGACAGATCGGCTTTTCGCTCAGGATGTCAACGCAATATGGGTCGTTCTTCGGAAAGTAGTTGGGCGGTGCGGTGATCCCCTTGAAGTAGGGGTTAACGGTCATTCCGTCGGAGTTGGGATCAGGCGCGCCGGCCAGCCATCGGCGTGCCGCCGGGTTGCCGAGGACCCACTGCCACAATTCGGTGATCGCATCGGAGCTGCCGATCGGAGTCAGGATATCCGGCAGGCCACCCTGCAGGCGGAGCACCTTGAACTCCGGGTTCAGCGCGAGGAATTCCGGGTCCGAGCTGAGATCGAGCGGGTTGTTCTTGATCACCGGGTCGGTCGGGTCGGCACCGATTCGGTACGACTCGGTCAACAGCTTGGCAACGAGCAGCGGAGTGAGCTTGAGGCTGTTGATCCGTTGGCCGTCGAGCGCCTGGACGGCCTCCGGCTGCCCGTAGGCGGCCTGCCAGTCGATATTGAACGCGATTCCCACGGCGTTGATCGCGAGCGGTGCGTACACCGGTTTCGTTCCCGCCGCGAAAGCACTCGCGGGGGCGCCCTGGCCGATCAGATCCAGGTCGGGGGTAGTCGACGTCAGATAAGAGCGGGCCTGGTCGTCCGAGACCTCGGAGAAGGTCACGCCACCTCCGGATTCCTTGCACAGATGCGGTTGCCAACTGGTGAGGGCGTCCTGCGGTGTTTCGTCGCCGATGACGGGTACTTCGACCTGGGTGGCCGCGCACACGCCGCTCACCGGCTGGAACTGCAACGGGAAGACGATGCGCTGGTCCCAGTTGGTCTGGGAGAGCGGGGACGATTCGAGTACGGCGGTGGGTGACGGCTTCCCGTTCACCTCAAGGGTGCCGCGGGGGACGATCACCAGCCAGCAGGGCCGCCCGTACGTCTGCTTCGCCGCGTCGACGAGCGTCGCGCCACACCCGAGTGCCGGCGCCTCCGGAGCCGGCAGAACGTTGAAGTAGGCAACGCCGGTGCCATTTCCGTAGGTGCGAGCGAAGTCATATTCGTTGGTGGTGTACGAGTCGAACCACTCGCTGGTCCCACCGGTCTCGACGGTACCTGCGACTGAGTCGAACGGCACATAGACATTTTCGGTGCTGCCCGGTCGCAGCAGGTACTGGTGCTCGTTCGGGTCGACGAGGCCAAACCCGTAGTTGACCTGCCGGGTGGCGGTCCAGTCACCGTCCTGTGGCGTGGGGTTCTGCTCCCAGTTGCCACCGAACTCACACTGGGTCCGGTCCGGTGGGTCGACGCTGGCCGGGCCGGTCGGGTTTCTGCCCCAGCACTGCATGATCTGCAGGTAGTTGGCCGCGAAGTTGAGCCGGCTCGGTACGGTCGGCGCACCGCCGGTCCAGGAAATCGTGATCACCTGGTCAGTAAGGCCCTGGGTCTGACTGACGGTCACCTTCAGGTTGGCAAAGGCGCCAGTCCCCGACTCAGTCATCGCCGACCCGGTGGTCGCCGAGTTCGGCACCGAGGTCGTCCTGGTCCCCGTTGAGCCGGGCAGGGCGGATTCGCCGTGAGTCGGTCCGGGCGGGCTGACGGCGGCCGCCTTGGGAACGGTGACTGCGAGCGACACGCTCGCGGCAGCGGCCGCCACCAATAGGGCCGCTGATGCCACCGAGCGCCGAAACCGCCGGGGCCGGCACCGACCAGCGGTCACCGTCGGCCTCGCTTGTGAAGCGCGCGGGACAACAGTGGCGGCCCGACAACGATGGCGCCGAGCACCACGAGCGACGCCAGCCCGTACGGCAAGTCACTACCGGCGCTGAGGTCGTTACCGACAATGACCGATTCAGCGGCGATCGGCACCGTGGTCGTCGAACCCGGCACCGTGGTCGTCGTGGTCAACGCCCATGACGGCAACGGCACGGTGGTTGTCGAGCCCAGCACCGCGGTCGTCGAGGCCAGCACAGCGGTCATCCTCGTGTTCCTACCCCCGGTCTTTCTGGGGACCGGGGTCGTCGTGGTGACCGCGGCCTTTTTTGGGATCGTGGTGGTGGTCGGCACCCTGGTTTTCGTCGTAACCATGTTTGCGCTCATCTGGGTAGCTGAGCACTGGGTTGGGCCTGCCTTGGCGCAGGCCGGGGGGTAGGGAGCATCCACCGCGAGGGTGTTCTTGCCGGAGGTACTGAACGTCGGGTTGTCGCAGCCTCGGACATTGATCGACTCGACGTCGACGCCGGGGATTTTCCGCACTTGGGCGAACCCGGCCTCAGCCAGGTTGATCGGTAACGGGGAGTAGCCGAGAATCGGCGCTTCCTGCTGCCCTTGGCACAGCATGTAGTACACGAACTTCCCCAACGTGTAGCCCTTGTCCGTGCTGAACCCGTCCTCGGTGGAGGTCGGGATGATCATGTAGCTGTAGCTGGACATCTCGTAGGTGCGGGGGTCCGGATCGCTGTAGACGTTGGACAGGTTCTGGGTAAGGTACGCCGTTGACTTGGCGTCGTAGTTGATCTGCGCCTTCAGTAGCGAGACCGCCACGTTGTTGGCCGTGGGCAAGGTGTAGTAGCCAGCGGTGTTCTCGAGGGCGACCGCCGGGTACCCGGTCTCTAGTGTGTAGGAGTACTCGACGTAGGTGATGGCGCCTTCCGACGTGGACTGGGCCACGTAGCCGGCCACGCCAAGCGAGCCACTGAGAGCGATCATGTCGGAACCCGGCACCACCGGATACACCGAGGTCAGCCCGCAGGGCGCCTTGATGCCGAACTTGGCGCAGTAGGCGTTCCACACGGCCGGGTGCATATGGCTCATCCACAACGTGAACTGCGCCGTGGTGCCGGAGCCGTCCGAACGGACCACCGGCACGATCCGTTCGGCGGGCAGCTGGAGGTTCGGGTTGTCCTGCTTGATCTGCGGGTTGTTCCACTCCCTGATCACACCGGTGAAGATCTCCGCCAGCGTCTTGCCGTCAAGTCGAAGATTGCGGATCTGATGACCGCCGAAGTGCAGGTTGTACATGAAGGTCGTTCCACCGGCCACGTCCGGGATGTAGGCGAAGGGCCGGGGAGGCAGCGGGTCGCTGCCCGTGAAGGCGTCGTGCAGCCCGTACGGGATCTCGCTCGCGCCGAAGTCGACCGTGCCGTTGCGGAACTCGTTGCGTCCGTCGGACGATCCGGTCGCTGCGTAGTTCACCTGTACGCCGTCCTGAGCGATGTTGCGGATCCACTGGTCCAGGGCGTTCGACACCCAGGTGGAGCCGGCCCCGCTGATCGGGACCAATATGGAATTAGCACTAGCCGTGCCTGCCAGGAGCAGCCAGAAAGCGCCGACTACGGCGACGAAGGCGCGTCCGGGCCGTTTCATGCCACCTCTGTTTCTGGTCGCTCTCAATTCCTCTTACCTTTCTCATTCATTCGTTGAAGGTCGCGGATGGAAGCAGCTGCCCGCCGTCGCTCCTGACGAACGGTGACATGGCCCGGGCCGCGGCCCCCGATAATCCGGGCGATGGTGAACAGGATGAGGACCAGCAGCAGCAGGGCGGCGCCCGCGCCGAACCCGCGCTCTATCATCGTCTGCTCCGGCGATTGCACCGTTTCGAATGTGTAGAGCGGCAGTGACACCATGGGTCCCACAAACGGGTTGGTGTTCAACGCGGCGGTGAAACCGGCGGTCAGCAGCACCGGCGACGTTTCCCCGATGCCGCGCGCCGAACCGAGGATGACCGAGGTGGTCAGGCCCGACCGCACGGTCGGCAGGACCACATGTCTGACGGTCCGCCACTGGCCGGCGCCGAGCGCGTACGAAGCCTCCTTGAGTGAGCCGGGGACTAGCCGGAGCACGACGTCGGCTGACCGGATGATGATCGGCAGCATCATGACGCTGATCGCCAGCGCGGCGGCAAAGCCCGACTTGTTGAAGCCGAGGCCGAGGATGAGCGTTGCATAAATGAACAGGCCGGCAACGATCGACGGCAAAGCGGTCATCGCCTCGGTGAGGGTGCGAACGAACCGCGCCAGGCGCCCGGGCACCTCGGTGAGAAACACGGCGCAGGTAAGCCCGAGGGGGATACAGATCGCCAGGGCGATGGAGATCATCCAGAGGGTGCCGACGATGGCGTGCTCGATCCCGCCGACAGTTAGGGCCTGCAAGGGTCCGGCCTGGACCATGTCCTGAGTGAAGAAGTTCAGATGGTGCAGCGCCGCGGACCCGCGACCGACCGTGTAGATGATCACCGAGACGAGAGCGATCATGGCTACCAGCGCCAAGCTGTGGACAACGACAGTCACCAGGCGGTCGCGAACGAGCGGCCCGGGGGCCTCCAGCCAGCTCACGATGGCGTAGAGGGCGAGAAACGTCACGAATGTGGCGGCGAGGAAGCCGAGCAAGCCGGTGGCCGCCGTCAACTCGGCGAACAGCAGGATGTTGATGCTGAGGGCACTGACGAACGAGCCGATCAATACGTACACGTCCTCGGCACGCCAGGTCGAGACATTGCGTCGCTGTTCTGGTGGGTCCGCGACCCGGCTCGGAGTCTCAGCCCGTTCCACCACCGTAGACACGGCCTAGACCTCGCTCTCTGCACCGGAGCGGCTCCGGGCGACGATCGACGAAGCGATGAAGTTGACGATCATCGTGAGCACGAACAATGCCAGCCCGGCTGCCATCAGCGCGGAGGTTCCGAAGGCCGAGGCGTCTCCGTAACGCAGGGCTATGAGCGCCGAAACCGAGCTGCCACCGTTCTGCAGCAGGTGCGGCTGGATGGCGAGGACAAACGAGATGATCATGTAAACGGTGATGGTCTCGCCCAGCGCCCGTCCGAGCCCCAGCATCGTGCCGCCGATCATGCCGCCGCGGCCGAACGGCAGCACGACGGTCCGGATCATCCCCCACCGGGTGCCGCCCAATGCGTAAGCGGCCTCCCGTTCCCCCGGAGGTGCCTGGGAGAACGCTTCCCGCATCACCGAACTGACGATCGGCGTGACCATGAGGGACACGCACATCCCGGCAATGAACGTGGAGGACGTGTAGACGCTCAAAGAATGCAAGGGGCTGTTCGGGTCGGTACCGTTGACGTGAAAGAGGGGAAACCAGCCTAAGTAGGTGGATAGCCATTGGGACAGGCCGAGAACGTGCGGCTCGAGCAGGAAGAATCCCCATAGCCCATACACCACGCTCGGAACGGCGGCCATCAGATCCACCGCGGTCACCAGCGTCCGCTTCAGCCGCGGTGGGACGTACTCCGAAATGTAGAGCGCGGTGCCTATAGCAAGCGGGATGGCGAAAAAGATCGCGGTCAGGCCGATGAGAATGGTACCGAGCATGACGGCCGCGATCCCGAAGTGGCCATGGCCGGCATCGGGGAACCACTGCTGGGCTGTAAAGAACGACCAACCGGCGTCCTTCAAGGCGGCAAATCCGCGGACGGTCAGGAACGTGCCGATAAACGACATGATCAGCAGGATGATCAGACCGCTGCCCCGGGACGTGCCTCGGAACAGCCGGTCGCTTCGATCCAACGTGCGGGTAAGCGCCCGGGCAGTGTCGGGCGCGACGAGGTCGGCTCCGGCCCCTGCAGTCGTCACGCTGTCACTGTCGCATGAGCACATAGCCGGAGCAAGCCAGAAAGGCACACAGTGCAGAGAATTCATCAACGCAGCGACATTTTGGAACTGTCGACGGCGATACCATGCGGACACGTTGCTCGTAGCCCTGTTCCCTGGCGCCCCAGGCATACTCTGCAGTACTGCGAGGTGCTTATGGCGACATAATGAGACCTTACCGAGATCTACTGTTAGCTTTCTTGATACCTAGGGTTAACTAACTTCGAGGTCGACGGGAGCAGGTCGGGGTGTGACTCGTCCGCAATCACGACGTCGATCGGCTGAAGCGCCCGGCACCCATCGCGTCGAGCCGTCCCACGACTGGCTGGGCGACGGGTGTCTACCTTCGATGTGTCGATGGTTCTTCACGTGAAGAATCGCATGGCCCCACCTCAGGGGTCGCGCCCGGCCCGACGACGCGGGGGGAAAGATCAACTGGCCGACAGGTACTAATTTCGCCGCTTCTTTGCCAACTTGTTGCCAGCTGTTGGGCGGTCGTTAATCCTCCGTTAGTTATCTAGTCAGACTGTCCGCCTAGCTTCGGTCTCATGGCAGCTGGCTCAGGCGCGATCGCTCGAACTGTCGGACTGCAGCGCAGCGCTCGACTCCTCGTCATCGACGAAGATGAGAAGCGGGCTCTTGCGATGGTGGTGGAACTGGAACAGGAGGGTTTCGCCGTTCGGTACGCCGGCGATGGTCCGGCAGGCTTCGCGCTCATGGCCCAACAGATGCCCGATCTCCTACTCGTGCACGCGCTCCTTCCGGGCATGCCAGGTATCGACGTGTGCCGCCATGTGCGCAGGGCCGGGGCGGAGGTTCCGATCATCGTGCTGAGTCCCCGATCTGACGAGATCGACGTAGTCGTCACAATGGAGATGGGCGCGGACGACTTCATTGCCGAACCGTATGGCATGCGTGAACTGGTGGCCCGTGTCAGGGCCGTGCTTCGTCGGAGCAACACGGCGGAGATCAAGAGGCCCGTACCGCTTCCGCGCGGGAGGTACTCGTCCGGCGGACGCCAGCCGGTGCCCTTCACGGAGACAGCCGCTCGGCATGGTTTGAGCCCACAGGCCCAGCCGACACGGATCATGAGCCCTCGGTTCGGATCGCCGCGCAATGGTGTGCCGGACCAAGGCGATGACGCCGGGCCGGAGATCCTGAGGGTCGGGGATCTCAGCCTTGACCGGGCGAGGCACGAGGTACTTCTCCGGGACAAACCCATCGACATTCCACGGCGCGAATTCCTCCTCCTCGAGGCGCTCTTGGATAAGCCGGGGCGGCTGCTCACTCGCCAGGTGCTGATCGAGCGGATCTGGGGGCCGGGGTGGGCAAGCCGTAGGATTCTCTCGACTCTGGTGAGTCGGCTCCGTGCCCTGATCGAACCGAATGCCGACTACCCGTCGCGGATTGTGACGATTCGCGGCATCGGCTACCGCTATGACGTACCGAACGGGGGCGGGTCAGCCCGCCCCCACGATTCGGAACATACGTACGCCTCGTCGACTTCCCGTGGGCAAGCATGAGGGTGATCCCGCCGAGCCGGCGGTAAATAATGGAGCCGAGCGACCCCCGGTCGCCGACCATCGACCGCCATCGCGAACGAGCTCGTCGAGATCGCCCCCGCAGGCCTCGTACTGCCGGGTTCGATCGTGCAACGGGAAAAGGGTTCGAAAAGCCACCGGCGCTCATCACTGGACCCGCCAAGGCTGCACCTGCAGGGAAGTTTGCCCGGTACGCGAGCTTGTTGGCCTTGTGTGCGGTGCTGTTGGCCGGATGTGGGTCGACGCACCAGTCGCAGCGCCGGGTCGAAGCGCCGAGTACGGTGCCGAGCCTGGGCCTCAGGTACGGCACCCTGCTCGGGCGGGTCCCGTTCACTTTTGTTGGATACGCCAACCTGGTCAAGCACGACCACGATCCCGACGGGGACCTGCTCTACCATCAGGCCGCGCCGGTGATCTTGGCGCTGAAGAATCTCGATGCGGCGCTGGAACGGGGAGCGGCACCGCACCGCGTCTCGGTAGACATGGCCATCCTCGTGCTCGCCGACCGGCGGCTGCTGTTGGACCTGCAGTATCTGCCCGGGCTGACCGGCAACCGGTTGGCAGATTGGGAACAGGTGTTCTCGGTGGACGGAAAAACGGAGCAGACCGCCTTCACCAACGTGCTGCACGACTTCGGCCTGCCCTCTGTTGGGAGCTCCTGATCCGAACTCGAGTACCGGCCAGCAGACCCTGACCCACTAGCGCATCTCGGAGTGCCACATGGCTCACAGATCCTCCACCGCGCGATTGGGCTCAGCACCGACCGGGCAAGCCCTGCTCGCCTCGACGGACTCAATGCTGGGTACCTCGCGTCGACCGACGAGCTCGCGCGGGCGCCTGTCGTCCTCCGCGCCGCGCCGTCGCCGTGCTCGTGGCCGAGATACCGGGTGAACCGTTTCGCGGCCGCCTTCCTGGTCCATTGGAAGTATGGGCCGTGGCGACGAGGCGGACCCTTCTTACCGGCGCAGTTGGGCTTGGACGGGTTTCCTTCCGGCCCACCACAAGGCTGACGGCGGACCGGCCGTCAGTAGCAGGGTCCCTAACGCGTCCATTCACTTCCGCAAAGCCTGGTGATCGGCTCCATTCAGGTGTGACAACGCCGTTAGACCCCTGTGGGAGCCGGCCAAGGAACCGTTAAAGTCACGCTTCGTGGTCGTCGATGCACTCTAAGTGAGAACCGTTAACCGCTTGGCCAGAAGGATCCCTCTCGGCGCACACAACGGCAGCATAAGAGGTGCGGCGCTGATTCGTCGGGGTGTCGTCGGAGCCGTACTGGTCGGGCTGGCCGTAGTGCTCGGCGGCCAGGCAGCACAAGGGACCCAGAGTGTGCCCCGCCTCTCCACCGGCCAGGTACCGGTGGCGTGTCCGGTC
>JBKQHU010000003.1:0-2514 GCA_052148655.1 Acidimicrobiales bacterium | reverse complement strand
TCAGGTGGGCGGCCCCGTCGAAGCCGTCGATCTCCTCGGTCAGGGTCAGGTTGTACAGCGCCAGGTCCTGGGCCGAGCGGATCCGGTGCATGCTGTTCACCGAGATCGCGTTGTTGTGCATGTTGGTGGGGGCGCGCCGGTTGGCGTTGGCGAAGAGGTAGAGGCCGAGCCCGTGGTCCACGTGCATCCAGGCGCCGACGTTCGACTCCACGAAACGGACCCAGTTCCGGTTCCACTGGTCGAAGGCCTTGGACTGCCTGGCCACGTCGATGTTCTGGTTGAGCTGCCGCTCGACGTTGGAGTTGTACCGGTAGAGGCTGAGTTCCCACTCCTCGTTGGGGTCGCGGAACAGGTGCCAGCCGGTCGCGGGCCAGTCGTAGCCCTTGCCGCCCGAGCCCGGGAAGCGCTCGGGCTCGGGGCGGTCCGAGCCCCAGGCCTTCAGCGCCGTCCAGTCCAGCGGATAGCCGCCGCGCCCGTCCGAGAATCCGTACAGCCAGCCCTGGGCCAGGTAGTGCCGGGGGTCGGGCTGGACCTCAACGGTGACGTCCTCATACCGGGTCTGCTTGCGCTTGGCCGGCGTGTAGTAGTTGAAGTCTCGCTTGGTGGAGTCCGGGAAGGTCTTGGCGCCTGCCTCCGCGTCGGTGAAGACCGGCTTGGGAACACTGCGCTCCTGGTTCTCCTGCGTCTCAGTCATGATCTCACTCCTGCGGGTTACCAGTGGTGGTGAACTTGTCGTAGTAAATGCGCTTTTCCTCTACGCCCAGCGTGGCGAGCAGCGGGAGCGCCGCCTCCACCATGGGCGGCGGCCCGCACACGTAGGCGTGTGCCCCGCGCAGGTCGCTGGCGTGCCGCTTGACCACATCGGTGATCAGGCCGGTCTCGCCGTCCCATTCCTCGTCGTAAGCCGGCTCAGACAGGGCCGGTATGTACCGGAAGCCCGGTAGCTGCTGCTCCAGCCTGTGCAGCTCGGGCTCGAAGCAAAGATCCTTCTTGGTCCTGGCGCCGTAGAAGAAGGTGGCCTTGCGCTGCAGACCGCGCTCGGCCAT
This sequence comes from Acidimicrobiales bacterium, assembly GCA_052148655.1. Classification (GTDB taxonomy): domain Bacteria; phylum Actinomycetota; class Acidimicrobiia; order Acidimicrobiales; family Bog-793; genus Fen-455. The sequence continues at coordinate 1,468 of JBKQHU010000003.1, read as the reverse complement.
GGCCCGCAGCAGCGACAAGATGGGCGCCATGCCCGCCCCGCCACCGACGAATACCAGGTCGTTGTCGCCCTCGCGGAGGGTGAAGACGCCGAACGGGCCGGTTATGTCAAGCCGGTCGCCCTCGGCCATTTTCTCCGCGAGGTACCTGGAGAAGTGCCCGTCCGCATAGACCTTGATGACGAACTCCAGCAGCCCGCTTTCCCGGCTGGAGGTGTTGGCCATCGAGAAGGAACGCACCGCATCGGTGCCGGGAATGGCGATGTCCAAGTACTGGCCGGGGAAGAACTTGATCTCGTCCGGCTCGATCAGCCGCAGCACCAGGTGTCGCATGTCGTGGGTGACCGCGTCCTTGGATACCACTTCCGCGACGCCCTGCTGGATGGGCAGGCCAGAGCGGATCATCTCCTCGTCGTAGTTGAGCAGCTCGATCGTGAGGTCTTCGTAGGCGTGCGCCCGGCACAGCAGCGTGTAGCCTTCCTCGAGCTCGTAATCGGGCAAGGCGAACGTGGAGTACCTGTCGAGCTCGATCTCGTCGCCGTCGAGGACGAACGACTTGCAGGAGGCACACTGCCCCTCCTTGCAGCCGTGCATGAGCATGACTCCCTGCTCGGCCGCGGCCCGCAGGATGTTCTGATCCTCGGACACCTCGATCTCGATGCCGACCGGCTCGAAGCGCACGAGATGCTTTTCTGCCATGACCCCCTCGCGGGATGCGGTGGAACGGGCTTATACCAGGCGGACCGGAGGGGGCCCCGGAATCCCGGTGACCCCCTCCGCGCCCTTTCTTAGCTCTCCGCCGGAGCCGGACGGCCCGCCGGGCCACCCTTGATGTAATCGGCGTGGAACGCGTCACGCTGCTCGGGTGTCATCTCGTTGAGCAGGACATTCGGGCTGAGCACCGGTCCCATCCTGCGCAGGTGATCCAGGGTCCACATCTTCTTGGGATCCAGGTTCAGGTGCGGCTGCGCGACCATCGTCTTGCCGTCGTCGCGCACGTAGCCCATGTCGGAGACGACGTCGGCCCAGTTCCAGCCGTGGTACAGCGTCTCCCACTCGCGCTTGCCGATGAGCTGACCCATGTTCGGGGTCTCCCGGCCCTGGTAGGTCGGCCGGAACGCCTCGGCGTCCGTCCACCGGCATTCCTCGTGGCAGTAGGTCCGCCACTGCCCGTCGACCTCGGCCATCACCATGTCCTCGCGGACCAGGCACGGGACCATGCAGGTCCAGCACCGGTGCGGGTACACGTAGTCGACGCTCTCGGCCACGATCGGGTTGTGGCCGTTCGGCATGGACAGGCGGTTGTAGTTCTCCCACCACTTACCGTACTTGTCGTACCAGCCTGGGTACTTGTACTCGAACCACTCGAAGTCGGCGTCCGTCATCGGGTCGATCCGCCAGTAGTTGGCGAGCCAGCCGGTGGCGAAGAACTGGGCGACTTCGTGCACGTAGCCCTTGTTCCAGATCTGGT
>JBKQHU010000002.1:0-3061 GCA_052148655.1 Acidimicrobiales bacterium | reverse complement strand
TCGGGCAAGACCTTCGCCCTCGACGCGGCCAGGCGCGCCTGCAGTCATCCGGTTACCGCGTCTACGGCGCGGCGCTCGCGGCGGAGGCCGCCGCCCAGCTCGAAGCGGGATCGCAGATTTCCTCGGTGACACTCGACCGCCTGGTTTACGAGCTCAGCGCGCCGCAGCACCTGTCGCATTACAGCCTCGATCGTCGCAGCATCGTGGTCGTCGACGAGGCCAGCATGGTCGACACCCGCCGTCTCGTGCGGCTGTTGGAGATCGCGGAACGCGCGGGTGCAAAAGTCGTGCTCACAGGTGATGACCGGCAACTCCCCTCGGTCGAGGCGGGCGGCGGCTTTGGCGCGCTGGGCCGCGAGCTCGGTGCGACCCGGCTTGGCTCAAATGCCCGCCAGATGTCCGAGTGGGAGCGCTCCGCGCTCGATGCGCTTCGCGAGGGCAGAGCCGGTGAGGCGGCCGCGGCCTACACCCATCACGGACGGGTCCATCGCTCGACCAACCCGTCCGAACTGATCGGTGACATGGTCGAGCGGTGGTGGGCGGCGCGCGAGTCCGGTGATGACGCCGTCCTCTACGCCTACGCGCGCGACGCGGTGAGAGTGCTGAACGGCCTTGCCCGTCGCCATGTCGAGGTGGCGGGTCGGCTGTCGGGCCCTGAGCTCGTCGTCGAGGAGTTCGCGCCGGGCGACCTTGCGCCCCGCACCTACCGGGTGGGTGACGAGCTGTGCTGTTTGCGCAACAGGACGCGCCTCGGTGGCGGGCGCGACCCATCGGGAAAGGGCGTGCGCAACGGCACCCGCGGCATCGTCCAGGCGATCGACTGCCAGTCGCGAGAGGTCACACTTCAGACGAGCGACGGCCGCAGCGTGCGCTTGCCCGCCGACTACGTCAAGCGCTCCACCGACTACGGCTACGCCTGGACGCTGCACAAAGGACAGGGACAGACGGTCGGCCACGCGCAGCGGAGCGACGCAGGCGAAGTCGCACGACGCAGGGGTCGCGCGTTCGTCTTCGGCGCGGAGGGCCTAAGCGCCGAGGCGGCGCTCGTGGCGGCGAGTCGTGCGACGGACTCAACCGAGCTGTTCGTGCTCACCGAGCCGGACGAGACGGCGAGCACAGGCGATGGGGACGAGGAGCTGGGCCGGGCGTGGAGCCGCAGCGAGCAGCAGCGACTCGCCCTCGACGAGCTCGGGACCGGAGCGGAGATTGCCCGTCTCGCCGGAGAGTCTCGGGAGACGCTCGGCAACGAGCGCGACATGCTCGTTTCGGTGATCGGCGCCGGTCCCGCCGTGGACTTGACGACACGCCAGGCCGACGCCTCCCGTGAGCTTGGCGTCTCCCTCGTGCAGCGCGACGAGGCGCACGAGGAAGCGGGAGCATTCGCGTCGATGAGTGCCACGAGCGAAGGCGTCGAGCGCCGCAACCTGCAAGGTCCCTACACCGCGGCACGGCGCCGCCTGGGACGCGCGGAGCGCGACGTGACCGAAGCGGCCGAGGTGAGCGAAGCGGCTGATGCCGCGCTCTCCGCTCAGCAGTCGGTGCGCGCTGTTCTGGGAACTGACGTGCGCAGTGCCCTCGACCGCCTCGAGATCGTCGACTCCGCGCTCGCCACACTGCGCCGCCGCGAGATCACTACGTGGACCTCGGAGCCACCCGAGTACGTGGTCGCCCTGCTTGGACCCCGCCCGACCGACGAAGGCCGCGCGCAACGGTGGCAGCAGGGCACCGTTGAGATCGAGGACTGGCGACGCTCGCTTGGCGTAAGCGATGGCTCAGATTCGCCGAACGCGTGGACGCGTGCGCTCGGACCGCCGGGCGAGGGTTGGGAGGGCCGAAGGCGCCGGCGCGTCGTCGCGAACCTTGTAGCGGTGCGACGCGACCTCGGTCTCGAGGAGACCGGTCGTGTTCGGGCCGTGAACGGCGGTCCTTTGCTCGACCCGGCGACGACCGCGGTGCTCGCGCGAGGTAGAAGCGGCGAGTCACCGTCTGCTCCTCGGGTCCGGGGTGGTGCGCAACTCGGGCGAGAAAGGTGAGGTCCACTGGCGGGCCTCGCAGGGGTTCACCGACCTGGCACAAGAGGAGTGACCCAAGCGTCGTGACAAACGACTCACCCCGGGCCGGGCTCGCCGAGAAGACCGGCGTCGACCAGGGCGACATCAGCAGGATCGAGGGTGGCTCGATCTTCCCGAACGAGAAGACAGCCTGAATCCAGCTCCAAGGCCGGTGTCGGGCAACGAAGAGTCCTCGCACCTGAAACAAGTCAGCGCGTCGGCCCACAAAGCGCGCGAACGCGTCGAGCTGGTGCCGCGTCAGGCAATGTTTGGGCCGTTTGAGCAGACTTGAGTGAGCACGCACCATGTGCGGCGAGACATCGACCCGAGTCTTGAAGACGGTGCAGAATGGCTGCGCGATGAGTGAGGACACCGGTCCAGAGGAACCACGCCCGTCGTCGGTCGGCTCAGTCAGATCGAACGACGGTACCGCCGTTGGTTACTACGAACTGGGCCAGGGTCCAGGGCTGATCCTGGTGCACGGAGCCGGTCAGTCGTCCGAGAACCTGCGCACCCTGGCCCGTGAGCTTTCCGACGCCTTCACCGTCTACGTTCCCGACCGACGTGGCCGGGGCATGAGCGGCCCGTATGGGGAGTTCCATGGTCTACGGACCGAGATCGAAGACCTGAGCGCCCTCGTGGAAGCATCAGGCGCCCACTACGTGTTCGGCCTCAGCGCAGGAGCTGTGATCGCCATCGAGACGGCTCTCGTACGGCCGGAGATTACGAAACTCGCGCTCTACGAGCCGCCTCTGTCCTTCGATGGTGTGGTTCATGCAGCGTGGGCGCCGCGCTACGAGCGTGAACTCAAAGCCGGGAAGCTCGGATCCGCCCTCGTTACCGTGATGAAAGCCACCGCCGACCGCACGGCCTTTCGCTACGTGCCCCGATTTCTGCTCGCCGCGCCGCTGAATCTGGTCATCCGAAAGACAGCGAATCGGCCCGTACCGCCTGGCACCGTGTCTCCCCGCGACCTCATCCCAACCGTGCACTACGACGCGCAGACCGTC
>JBKQHU010000001.1:0-46229 GCA_052148655.1 Acidimicrobiales bacterium | reverse complement strand
CGTGCTCCTCCAGATCCTGCTCGCCCAGGCCGCGGCCATATGCAACTCTCTTTGGCCTCGGCCTCGATGGCCTTCATTGCCTCACGCATCTTTGCGATGCGCGTCTCGCGTCGGGCGAGCTCGGCAGGTACCTCGTCACCCCTGTGGTCCGCACCGAAGGCCTCGTCTTCTTCCCGGTCGGTGGCCTCGGCCTCAGCGAGGATCTCGCACACCTCGGCCCGGAGCTGTTCGGTCTTCTTGCTCATGTGGTCATAGCTCATGGCCTTGTGCCTGCTCGCCGAGGCCCGCAGCTTGGTGCCGTCCAAGGCGACCCGTCCGAGCTTTAGGAGCCCGGCTGTTGCGCACAATACGAGAACCTGGGTGAACAGGTCGTCGAGAGCATCGAGATGGCGACGCCGAAAGCGCGCCATCGAGCGGTAGTCCGGTGCGGCGTTGGCCGAAAGGAAGCGGAAGGCCACATCGGTCACACAGCGCCGCTCGATCTCGCGCGAAGAGGTCACGCCGATCGAGTAGCTGTAGAGCAGGAGCTTCAGCATCATGCGCGGGTCATAGGGAGGTGCCCCGTCCGCGGTCGCGTAGGAGCCATAGATCACCGACAGGTCGAGGAGATCCTCGACGGCCTCGGAGATGAAACGCGCCTCGTGATCTTCGGGCAGCCAGTCGTCAAGACTCGGGGGCAGGAGGAAGGACTGGGACGGGTCGTAGTGGCGGAACGTCTTGGCCGTCACGGCAGACGGCGTCGTCGTCTTGCTTGGTGGGCCTACCGCTACCTCGAAGAGCTGGTCATCAACGCCGCCGTTCTCCATGGCTCAAAGTCTTGCCGGTGCTCAGGGAAATCGCGAATTTTCACCGCATCAGAGGGATGGGAAGTGCGAGGGGTAGTTCAGGGGGTTCTGACCCGCGCACCTAGAGCTCTTCGCGAAGCTCGGGCTCGACGAGCCGGCGCCGGTGCCGCTCCTTCCGGTGGACCACCAGATCGCCCAGAAGCTCCATGCGTGCACTTCGATCAACACGAGGACTGGCGAGAACGAACGCGCGCACGATCTGGTCGACCTGCAACTGATCGAGCAGGAGGAGGAGATCGATTTACTTGTCACGGCGACGACCGCTGAGCGTCTCTTCGCCGCACGACGTGCTCACGAGTGGCCGCCAACTGTTAGGACCTTTTCGAGTTGGCCGACGATCTACGCGGAGGCGGCCGACGGGCTCGAGGTGCTCGGATCAATCGACGAGGCGGTCGAGTGGGCTAACTCCTTCATCGCGAAGGTGGTGGCGGCGAAGGAATAGGTAGGTGGGTCCGCTCCCGGCGTGACTCGCAGTTTTTGTGGAATCCGGCGGTCGCGCCTGCCGCTCGACCCCTCGACCTGATACCGATCACGCACGATGTGTCGCGTCCTCCTCGCCTGGGAACGAGGATCACACTCGGGATCAGGATCAGCATGATGATCAGCATTCTGATGAGGAAGAGGGAGAACGGCTGCAGCAGGGCGTCGGGAGCTGCAGCAGCGCCCTCCTTCTCGCCGACGCCGACGCCGCCGGTGTCTGGGCGACGCTGCCCGCATCGCCTGCCGGCGGTTTCCCCCGTTAGGACGATCGCGATCCGATGGCGAAGGCGTCATCCGGGAAGACCAATGGCGCGCCTGAACAGCGGGACTCAATGGTCTGAGCACGGCGGGAGTGAAACGTCGCACAGTCGTGAAGAAGGAGTGTGGGCGTCATAACCTTGTTGCAATGCAGCAATCTCCTGAACGTCAGCCCGTACCTGCGCCCCGGGCGATGTCTGCCGCCAAGGTGCAGGAGATCACCCGAAACGGTCGATTCGCCGACCTTCTCGGACTTCGCGAAACGAACGAAGTCGACTTCAAGAGTCACGCCTATGACTGTGCCACTCCTCGCGGCAAGCGAGATCTCGTAGCAGATGTCGTTTCGCTCGCGAATGCGGCCGGTGGCGTCCTCGTGCTTGGGGTCAAGACCGAGACGCATCCGTCTGCTCGAATCGAATTCGCCACGCAAGTTCTGGGGGTCCAGCCCGGACTCGTCGAGGCAGAGCAGTACTTGAAGGTCCTTCATGGTCAGAGCGCGCCACTCGTTCGCGACGTGGGCGTGGAGGTAGTGGAGTCGGACCCAGATGAAGCGGATCGGCACGTTCTCGGGATGATTGTTGTCCCTGAACAGGCCGCCGAGGAGAAGCCGTTCCTCGCGGAGCGCCTGATAGACGACAGCGATGACCAAGTCGCCCACGCGATTGGCTGGCCAGAACGTACGGGCGACTTCACGTACTGGCATCCACTAGCGCGGTTACAGCAGCTGGTCCACGCGGGTCTACGACTGACCGGACTGCCCATTCAGCAGCCTCGGGAAGCGAGCGCCGACCTCGACGAGGATGCTCGTGTCGCCGACGCGGCAGCCGAAGTCGACGAACGGCTTCCAGCTCTGAGGCTTCAGGTTGTCCCTACCGGTGGCGGGTCGACGATTCCGGGCTTTTTCAGCACTTTCAGAGAGGCTCTCGGTCAATGGCATCCACTGCGCGGCGCTGGCTTTGGTTTCGACACGGCTTGGCATCCTCCAGAGATCCAAGAGGAACGGCTGGTTGCGACCGACGGCGGAAGATCCTTCGTGGTGAGTCGCTCGGGCGCGTTGACGCTCAGCACAGCCCTCACCTCGTACGTGATGCGGTGGGGGGCGCCTGAGACGCAGTCACAGCTGTTCATCAATCCCGCAGCTCTCACCGAATGGGTGACTGAGGCACTTCGGTCCGCCTACGAGGTCGTCGGTCCGCGTATCAGTCCGACCGGTTGGAGGATCGGTTTCGCCGCGCAGAACCTAAGAGAAGACAAAGTCGTAGCGATCCACATCCCGCGGGCGTTTCCAGTCACGAGGTCCATTCCCTCCGTCTCGGACGGGGGCCGGTTCGCGCTCGATGGCACAGGCGATTGGTCAACGGATGGGTACACGGTGTTGGCCGAGGTCTGGGGTCGCTTTTTCGGCCGTGACGAAGGCGAGGTCTCTGGTGGCGACGTAGCGACTCGCCGGATCGATCTTCTGCGATTTGACGCGTAGAGACCGTCTAACGAGCGGGCGCTCAGAGGGATACGATTGGTCGTTCTCGTCGCAGTTGCGGTAGCGATCGGTCGCCGTGCTGGACCGAGCAACCGTTTCATGCAGTCTGTTCATGGCAAGTCGTTCGGCACCTTGCCAGGAACGATCTTGGCGAGGTGTCGGGTGTCCGGACCGTTCTTCGAAACCGGGACGCATGGAGTGCGTTGAACTGTCTGACGGTGACTTGCACGGTCGGTCACTACAAGATCAGTCCGTGCTGGACCCATAGGGGACTTGGCAAGAATCTGCTCCTGATGCCCGGAGATCAATCCGATAAGGAAGTAGGCAAGAAGTTCGTTTTGGTCCGTCGTCGGAAAGGCACGGGGCATGCCAGCCATTACTTGTTATCGCATCCGCCCGGAAATCGCCGGACATCCTGTAGCCGACTTCAGCGAGGTGGTTGATTTTAGTGACCAACCGGTCACGTCGGTAGGCCCGGTCGATGGTGATCGGTTCACTGCACAAGCTTTTGTGGTCGATAGTGTGCCTCGTCCGGTGTCGTGGGCTGGCTTTGTCCAGTCGGGGTTCGACGGTCTTCAAGTCGGGCGGAGCATGTCCCCTTCGGCCTTAGTGGTCGTGCGTGCTCGTCCGCTTGGTCGCGGCCGTCGCCAGCCATTGATGTTCGCTTTCGCGTTTGGAGTAACCGGCCGCTTCCTCCTGCGCTCAGACGCCTACGAGCGCGGCTATGGGCTCCGTACAGCGTTGAATCTGATCTATCCCAGAACTGCCGTTGAGGCCGCGAGACTGCGGGCGGTGGACAGCAAACGCCGAGGCGCTCAGACGATGCGCTCGCGCATCCAAGCGAGTGATCTCACTGATTTTGAGGCCTTCGACGTGAACCGCCTGCGCGACGTCGTGAACAAGGCCGTTGGCGTTCCGGCAGACGACGGTTGGGGGCATCGCGTCGGTGGCGGTGACTCCCTAACGCTCAACTTAGACCTGACGTTCAACCAGCTCGGTGACCTGTGTCGAGCCGTGGAACGTGCTCACGCTGCGGATGACTACAAGGAGCGATTCGACTGGATCGATTTCATCCAACCCGTCACGGATCCCTTACTACTAGCGCGACTGGAAGAAGAAGTTGTCCGTAGGCTTCGCTCTCGCGAGCTGGATGGTCTCGGACTCGCTCCGCCCGAGATAGTCGACTGGGACCAAGTGACCTCGTTTCATTACCACTTCGACCGAGCTCAGGGTCCCGCCCGACGGCCTGTCACGCACCCCGATCTCCGCTTAGCCGATTACGTCGCGGGTCTTTCGCGAACTGAAAAGCTCAATGATCTCGATGTGGCCCGGCTTCGCAACAGTGTGATTCGAGCGGTCGACAGCGATGGTGCCGAACGGTATCGGTGGACGGTCTGGAGATGCCTGACAGGCGAACTCGCTGTAGACGGGGAGTCGTATATTCTGGATGAAGGCGACCTGTTCTGTGTGCGCGACGACTACCTCCTGGAATTGGACGCCGCAATCGATGGCATCCCGATTTCGGACGTAATGCTGCCGTGCTCCACCCCTGACACCCATGAGGACGAATACAACCGGGGCGCGGCTGGGGAATCTCGCTGTCTGATACTCCTGGACCGTGAAACGGTGCGGATCATGGGTCGGACCACGCCTATTGAGATTTGCGACTTGCTCAGCCGCGACAGGCAGCTCGTCCACGTTAAGCGTCATCTTGGATCGAGCGACCTCAGTCATCTGTTTGCTCAAGGGCTGGTGTCAGCCGAGCTATTGCAGATGAACCCAGAGTTTCGTGATTTGGCAAACGCGAAGGTCATCGAAGTTTGCGACGGCCGAGATGGATTCGACTTCTTCGGTGGTCCATCGTTCGTCCCTTCCGAATTCGAGGTCGTGTATGCAATCATCGAGCGTTGGCAAGGGCGCCGATTCGCTGAAGCATTACCCTTCTTCAGCAAGATCAATTTGCGGGAGGTGAGCGCGAACCTTAGATCGCGGGGGTTCAAAGTTGGGTTGAAGCAGGTGCAGGCTTAGTAGCATACCCAGCCGCGTGGTCGGTGAAGCCAATGGCCAAGGGTCGATCGCTCCAGAAGATCAGCCCATATCGAAAGCTAGGAATTTCGGTCTCTGTCCGACTGCATGGTTCCGCTGGGCACTGGAATGACTGGAGCGTGCCTCGACTGCCAGTGGCGGTGACCGGAATCGCCCGCAGTGACTGGCGCGACAGGCGAGGTCGGGCAACGGTCGCGCGGACGTTGTGGCCCACGTCGATGGTCCAGGCGACCCCTCGGGTGACCGCATAGGCTGAACACAAAAGCCGACGAGCAGGGAGAGGCAGGTCGTCACCGACTGGTAGCGGTGTAGCGCTCCGGGGAGTGATCTACACCTGCTAATAGTGGCACTTTACGCCCGTCAGTGACCTGCGATTATGCCGTTGAGCAGGCCGTTTAAGCCTTTCGTGCTTACAAGTAGTGGGTGAGAAAAGCCTTACCAGTCAAGGTGGTGCGCAGAAAACGTTCACGCGGCGCCACCGTTACCGGATCTGTCCAGAAGACTGTGAGGCGATGTTTGCACCGCATGTGGGCCGCCCAGCCAATAGCACTCGTCAGGGCAGGCCAGCGGATCGGGGAATCCTGAAGGTCGGATCACTCGGAACAGGCGCTCGAACAACTTCGAGGCTACCGCCCTGGGTTCTGACACCAGCTTCGACGCGGCCACGCGGCCACGTGAGCGGTACTCGGGCACCGACAGACGCGGAGGTCCCGACACCAATGAAAACCGACCCGGCTCCAGCCAGGTCGCTGAGGCCGCGCCTGTCAGTTCAGTCAGACAGACACCCAAGTCGACCGGCCCTGAGTATCCCCCGGAGCGTAGAAGCCGACCCGCGAGCAAACACACGTGTGCCGTCATTTGTGCGACTGCAGGGTCGCGGATGGCCCAACCTATGCGATCCCCGGTGTTATCGGTGACGTTGGCTCGGAAGAAGCGTACGGTACCGTCCGTGAGGACCTCAAGCCGCGAGACGTAAGCGTCCACCAGACGGTCGTTGCTCTGAAATGGCCGAGTCGACAAAACATGTCCATCCAGCGACCCCTCTACCCGACCATCCGTAATGATGTCAGTGACCTTCGGGTCCCACCGTTGGACAAACGCGAGGTCGTTCCATGCGGAGATGACCGCGCTTCGCAGCTCCTTCTGAATATCGTCGGTCCATACTCGGTCGAACAGTCCATCGTTGGAAAGCAGCGGCTTGGCGACGAAGTGGAAGTCGCCTCTTTCGCCCGGCCGAGGCTCCAGTGGCACTGCTGCAATCGCCTCGTCGAGCGCTCGGTCTGCGTTCCTCTCAGCCTCTTCGCGTCGTCGGTAGAGCGCAGCGACCTGCGATTCGGTCAGCAGGACATTGCCTCCGGGGCTGCGGCCGTAGAACCTATGCTGACCCTTCGACTCAACCAGGTGCGGAGCGCGCGTCGACGCAGGTACATACACGAAAGCGAACCCCTTTCCTGGGTTGTCGGGCAACGGATAAAGCTGGACCTCGAATTCCACGGGTTCCTGAATGCTAGATGTTACTACATCGCTGATGCGGTCCTTTGCGCCCGAAAGGTCAATGGGCGACGCAGAGAAAGTGACCTTCACCTTATCTTCCAGAATGCCGTAAATTATCAAGCCGCCGTCAGTGGACATAGCGGCGACATCGACGGCGATGTCGGAGTTATTCTGCCGGACTGGAAGAGAAGCCTTGACTTCAAAGGAGGCCGACTCGTGTGGCAAATGGCCATCAGTGATCGCCTCAAGAACTTGCTCTGTCGAATGTGGACGCCACATGCAGCAACCTCCTCTTGCGTAGCTGATTTAGGCGTTGCGCCAGGCGGGCGCGAGGTGAGGACCCCTTGACGGGGCACTCCTGAGGTGAGCCACACGCCACACTGGGTCCGAGCGGATTGCTCTGCCCCCTCACTGTCCCGCGTCCTGTGATTTGAGCCCGTTGGGATCGCTGCCGAGCTCTGTCCTCATCCGATGGTTTATGATCTCGGCAGCCTCCCGCAACTGCTTGCCAATATCCTCAAGTTGCTTCCACACGGTCACCCGTTGCTCGGTGAAGCTGATCCGGTCCGAGTCGGTCGTCGCGTTCTTCGCCCATACATCGACCAACTCGTAATGACCTAGGGTCGCCCGCCACTTGTTGCCGATCTTGTTGAACTCTTCCAACTGGTGCTCGACAGCCGGAGAAGCAACGAGCGAAAGAAGCGCCTCTAGCTCGTAGCCAATCTCATCGATACGGGGTGGGGACTCTGGCGGGTCTGTTTCATAACCCCGGAGTCGATGTTGGACTGGACGAAGCCAATTACCGAGGTAACGCTGTACCGCGATGTAAGCATCGAGCTTCCTAGCCTGTTGGCGCTCGACTTCGGCGAGTAGGCGATCGTTCTCACGTTGCTTGGCGGCGATGTCGACATCGTTCTCTCGCTGGCGTCGTGCCACATCCGCATCGTTGGTCCGCTGCATCTCGGCCAGTTCGGCGTCATGCGATCGCTGCTTGGCGGCTATGCGAGACGTTGGCACCCATCCGAGAACTACTCCGAGCAGGGTCGCCCCGGCACCAGTAACGACGAGTTGCCACCAGGGAGTTCCGGGGATCCCCGACGCTACAGCGTGCACCACTGACGACATGGGCCGAGCTTAGAGGCCCCTTTGGTCTGGAGCGGGAAGAGGGAAGCTCGCGTATCGGACTCGTCAGCCAGGGTGAAGCGAGCCGCACGTCATGAGCCTTGAGCGTTGGCGCGGCAACCAGGAGGCGGGCCGCCAGCATTCGCTGTTACACCACATCTGTACCGTAACACCTTATGGATACCGGACAGCTCCAGGTGGGCGGCCTGCGTGAGCACCTAGCGACTAGCGACCAGCTCGTCTGGGTGCGCGCGGTCGGTGGACCGATTGAGGACGGCGCTGCACCGCTCTGGCATGTCGAGGCCGTGGTCGGTCCGCTTTCGTTCCCGGAGAGGCAACTTTGGCGCTATCAGGACTGCACCTTCGTCTCAACGGTCATGTCAGCGATCGACTTTGCCGAGGCGCTGCCGTCAGAATCTGGTCAGGTGGCAGTCGGCGGTGTGAACTTCACACTCGAGTTGCTGGCACAGTCGCACTGGCAGCGCAGGCCGTGTTTTGGGCAGTACGACGAGCCGCGTCTGCCCTATGCCTCTGTGCTGCACACGGCCAACATATCGACCCCGCAGATGCAGATTCAGACGCCTAACGGGTTCCTCGTGGCGCCGGGTGCCCCAGCTTTTGCTGCCTTCGCGGCTGCGTACCGTGCCTTCTTCACCGGCAACTTCGCCTTCAGCGGAGCGCAGACTCCTCGCCTTGGCGAAATCAACGTTCATATCTGTGACGCGCGCGGCCGGATCACCAAGGTGGACATCCAGTCGACCGGTCTCGACGTCCGTGCCGAGGGAACCCAGGTAGGCGAGGCTCAGATCGAGCTGATGGCGCCGCGGGATCGGACGAGCGTACCGGTCGAGGTTGGCGGTGTAACCAAGCTCCTGTTGCCGAACGGCCTACCGGACGACTCGTGGCTGTGGCTCCGGGTAGAGGACGACTGGCTCGACTACCGATGGTTTGAAGCGCATCTTCCGGGCCAGAATCAGGACGTCAGTGATATGCGTTCCGCTGATCCCGACTTCGATCTCGGCGCGCTGATCGCGCAAGGCGAGGGTCAGTACGTGGAGTTCAAGGCCCAACTGCCCACCTCCACGGTCGAGGCTCGTCGGACGGCTCTCAAGACGATCGTCGCGTTTGCGAACGGCGAGGGTGGAACCGTTTTGTACGGCGTTGGAGACGATGGCGCCGTGATCGGCTTGTTTGGAGTCGACGTTCGCACACTAGACAAGTTCAACGACATCCTGCGCAAGTGGACGAACCCGATGCCAGCGTGCGAATGCCGCGTCGAGTCGCTGGACGGAAAGTCGGTGCTGCTGGTCGAGGTCTCAGCAAGCAGCGGGACGATCCACGCCCTGACCGTAGAGTCCGACAGGCCGGAGTTCTTCGTCCGGCGCGGTGCCACGACGTTCCATGCGCACCCGGACGAACTCCAGCGGATTATGACCGAAACAGCGACCCACGCGAACCGTGGCAACTGGCGCCTCGGCATCTTGTGAGCAAGCTCACGGGTTCTCCTCGCCCCGGTCCCAACGGTGCCGAGTAGATGTTGTCGCGGCTCGTACCTAAGGTCGACGTCTGCGGCGACCGGCAGCGCCCAGGCTGGTCCACCAAGGGGCACGCCGACAGGTCAGCTGCCTGCCGGGTGAAACAGCGGTCGACCAGGGGCTTGTCGGTTGGGTCGCTTCTATCCGGTGTCGAAAGACCTGCAGGACATTAAGGAAAGCCTGCAGGCGATCACCTAGATTCTCTTCGCTCCCCAGAACTAGCCGCCAGGGTTGGCCAGTATCACAACCGGGAGGCGGCACCGTGACTGATCTCGTCGGCGAGTCTCCTGCGGCGAGAGATCAACTACCGCGTCAAGAGGCCCGCAGAATCGCGACAACGCCAGGAATTACGAAAAACGCTCCCGCAGCGGGAAGAACAGGATGCCCTCCTGAGCAGCCTTCTGAACCTTCAGATCAAGGCCGTCAGACAGGCTGACATGACCCTCCAAGATGAGCGTCAGGTCTTCGCCATCGATCAGAACAATGTTGGAGGTGGTACCTTGAGTCGCGGCCAGTACGACCTCGGGGCGAAACCCGACGATGGACACGAACACTCCCCGAGTCGAGGCGAGCTTGTTGTCGATCTTCGACTTGAAGGCTCCGAGATCGCCCGCGGTCGGCTGGTCAGCCCGCCATCTCGCTTCGACCAAGTAGTCGAAGCCCTTGAACGTAAAATGGCCATCGATCTGTTCGGTCGCCGTTCGATACGGGCGTCGGTAGGTGATCTCGTTCAACTCGAATAGGTCTGCCAGCAGGTCCTCGAGGCCGTACCCGCGTTCCTGTGTGGAGTCCTTCGACGCCGCCATGGCGTAGAAGTCGGCGCGGAGCTGACGAACCTTCTCCTGACGCGCGAGCAAGGCTGCCTGCTTGGCTTTCGCCTGCGCCCCCCGCTGCTCACTCGCCGATCTCGCCTCGTCGGTTGCGAGTTGATGCGCTAGCGCGAGTTCTTTCAGGTTCCGGAGAGCGTCGAGTGCCTCGTCTCGACTTGGCACGGATGTGTCGGGTATCTGCCGGAGGGCGCACAGTTCGCTGATGATCCGGCGCTGGATGAGCCAGCCATCATCTCCCATCGCGTCCAAGTCAGACAGGATGTGCCGCGCGATCTTGAACTTTGACTCGTCAGCGTACCGATCGAAAGTCTCGGGGAGCACGCCAGCACCCACCAGTAGCGCCTTCATTGGGTCCTTCAGCCAAAACGCCTTTCCGAAAACTTGGACGATTGCCTCGCGAATCTCGTACGGCAGCTTCGTAGTCACAGGTGGCCTCCGGCTGAGAGTGTCCCCAACGTTGTTGCAGTGAGGCGGTGGTCCCCCGCCTGAGACCTGCCGTGTGGTGGGTGTCGGGCGTTTCGCAATAACAACTCATAGGAAGGGAACCAACGTGAACAAGAAAGTACCTGTCGCGAGTGTCGCGCGGGTGCCTGAGGCCGACCATGTTCGCCGCGATACGACGGCTGGGTGTGTCTTCCTCGATCTGCAGACGATGGCCCAGCAGACTGACTGGCCGGCCGGCCGAGGACGTGCGCATCAGGTTACGCGTCCTCGACGCGCTTTGTCTCGACATTGTCGAGCGAGGGGGGCGGTGCTCACAGCTCTCCGAGCCGGTCGGTCAATCTCAACACCTTGTTAGACGAGTACCGCGACTGATGACTGACTCTCTGCTGGTTCTACTGGACGAGGCGATCGTCGCAACCCTCGTCCGCCGACAGGGAGGCAAGCTCCAATTCGACTACGGCGACGAGTGCCGACACCGGCTCCACCCGACCCCGACCCGGCTGTCCAGGTTCGTTCGCATCCCGCGGATATCCCGCGGTCGCCGCCGTTCGTGCGTGTTCTCCACTGGCCACGCACCCACTGTGACCTGCTATTTCTGTATGCTGTAGTTCGCCTCAGTACGCTTATGTCAGCCTTCCAAGCTGGTCATGCCGGTTCGATCCCGGTCGCCCGCTCCAGCTGTTCTCCCTGGTCAGGGGCCTTTGTGGCGTCTGAGCCAGCCGTTGAATCTGGCGGCGTGACCCGAACGTGACCTAACGAGGCGATGGTCGTCGAGCCCTGCGTCGCCAAGAGCTGCTCACCGTCCGGGTCGTAGACGTAGCTCGACGAGCGGGTGGCGCCGGTCATCGCGATCTTGCTGCCGTCAGCGTCGTAGCGATAGCTCACCTATCCACCGGCCAGTGGCACCGCCGAGCAGGTCACGAGGTGCTCATCGATCTCTCCCTTTCAGCGACGGCGCCACAGTACTCGGTCAACTCCTCGTCGCTGAGGTAGAGGAAAACAGAGCGGCGTGGAACTCCTGCACCGCAGTGACGGCATCGGCCCGAAGCGTTGCTTCGTCAATGTCCTCGTGATCAATCGACATCTGGCTTGCGTAGGCGTCAGGGCCTTGCGCGTCGGGCAGCTCGAAATTCGCGAGAAGATCGTCAAGGACGGTGCGGATAGAACCTCCGAGCTCCCCCGAGAAGAGCTCACGTGTACGGCGCGCTGCTGCAGTGGGACCGCCCAGGTTGTTATGGAGGAGCACGAAGGCGATGTCGTACCAGTCTTTCGGCGCGCGTCTTTCGCGGGCCGCGCTCGCCTTGGCAAGAAGAAAACCGGAAAGTTCTGCGACTCGCAGCTGGACCACGTACAGGACTCCTCCGACCTTCGCCTGTAATTCTCGAGATGCCCAGTCTCTGGTGGCGAACCCGGTGCCTCGGAGGTTGACCGCCCCGAGGGACTCGCAATCATCGAATCCGATGGTTGCTCCAGCCGGCACGTCGTCGAGGTCGGATAAGAACTCGAATTTCACGACTGCGCGAGTGCCGCCGTCGTCCCAGAGCCAGCGCCAAGCCCGGTGCGGGTCGACCTCGAACTCTGCATTCGCGAGCGCGTTCTCGAGCCGCTTCGCGTTGGTCGAGCCGGCGACGATCTCGAGGTCGACCTGTACGTCGATATCGGTCGTTCCAGCGTGAACGGCGCTGCTCTGCGAGCAGAGAAGTTCGGGAACGAGTCCTCCGAGAAGCACGAAATTCCGGCGTCTTCCCGTAGTGGTGAACCACGCGCACGAGCGCCGCCTCGGCCGCAGCACGAGCCGCTCTGGTGCGGTTCGATTCTTCAGGCATGGGTGAGTTCGACCTCTTTGAGGTGTTCGGCAATCTCTTCGCCGCGCACGCCAACATGAGCAACGTCCGCGTATACGCGCGGCCAGGGCGCTATCCAAAGACCATCTCGTTGCGTCGAGAGCTTGTGCGTCGCTTTCGTCGGGAATGGCCGTAAGACGAGGCGACCGCTCTCGATCGGTCTGACGTCAGCGGCAGCGGCAGCCCGGTCTAGCTCGGTGAGGCTCACGGCGTCGACGTAGACCTCACCGGAGGTCACGTTGGTGGCGAAGGGCGCGAGGATCGACGCCGCCATAGCGCCAGTGACCGCCCACTCGATCCCGTTCTTGTCCCAGCGCTCGCCGATCGCCTCAAGGGCGACGTACGGGTGGTTCCAGGAAACACCGCAGCTGAGCGACAGTGGTTTGCGCTTGTCGGTGGCCGCGTCCGCGTACTCCTCGAGGAGCCGGTCCAGGTTGACAACTCTTCTGGCGGACCGTGGTCCTCGGCGGGCGGTCGACTCGAGATGACCACGGTCCTCGAGAAACCGCAGTGCGCGCGTTGTTGCCTCGACCGAATAGCCCGTGTGCTCACGAATATTTGACACGGTCACTGTCTGATCAGGGTGAGTGAGGAGTGCCTCGGCAGCGCCCAGGACCGCCACCGTCCACTGTGGCGCAGGTCGAGAACGCGGGCCGTCGAGCCCGGGGCGCGAGACATCGATCAGCGCATCGTCTCTTACGAAATGAAGTTCAGCACCTCCGGTCTCGTCGACCCAACCGAGGCCCGCGTTCAACGCCTCCTCGCGCGCGCCTCGTGAGATCTCGGTACCGATGATGATTTCGGGTCTCGGTCGCGTGGCGAGAACCTCGCGGACCTTGCGAAGGCCACAGCGCCCGACCCAGCGCGCGCGAAACTCGATCGAGACAATTCTGACGCCCACATCGAGGGAATCAACTGGTCCATGCTTGAGTGGGTACGCGCGTACTGGTGCAGGCGTTGCTGCCTGGAGCGCAGCAAGCAGGCGGCGACGCGTCCGAGCGTCGATAGTGTCGGTATACATCGCTAGTAAGTATACATTGGCGAATCACCAATGTATCTATAATTCCAAGGTCGCTAGAAGCTGGATCAGTTCGGGCAGCTCTCGACCAGTCGTCCCAAGAGTCACAGATCGCGAGACGAATCCCTCCCCGGCGTGACCCGAACGTGACCTAACGGATCGTCACAAGGGGTCATGAGCGGTCGTAAGCGGTCCGCAAAAAGGGGGCGTGACCAGCAAGAATCCTGATTCTCCCTGGCTCCGAAAATGCCTCCGGAGAGCCTTCCAAGCTGGTCATGCCGGTTCGATCCCGGTCGCCCGCTCTGTTTGGCGTCCCTTCGCATCACAGGCTGTCGCATGCGATCGACTTTCCAATCCCGACGGCGGCCAGACCCATGCCAGGCGTAAGGTTCCAGCCTAGACTTTTCTCGCGGTAAAAGCTAAGGTGCGAGAGAAGGGTGACTTCTACGCCGTCACGGGTGTCGGTTTGCGGCAAGGCGGCTGAAATGGAGGGACTGCGACAAGATGAAACTGCACAGAAAAGCAAAGTGGCTCGGGGCGGTCATGGCCGGCGCCGGGCTCTCGTTGACGCTGGTTTGCCTGCCTTCCGCCGGAGCCAGCATGGGAGCGGTCACCACAAGCGCGGCGAAAGCGGTCACCGCAGGCGGCACGTTCTACGTGGCGCAAGCATGGGGAACGCTTCCAGACAACTTCAACCCCTACGCGCCCTCGGGCGCGAATGCGCCTGGGACGAAGAGTTGCCTCTATCAGTCGCTCTACTACTTCAACGCGGCAACCGGGGCGGAGACCCCTCTGCTCGGGACGAGCTACAAGTGGACGGATGGCAACTTGCAGCTGGTCGTCACTACCCGCTCAGGCGTGAAGTGGAGTGACGGAACGCCGTTCACAGCAGCGGACGTGGCATTCACGTTCAACTACTTGAAGGCTAACCCGTCCATCGACGTCAACGGCGTCTGGACGAGCCCCCTCAAGTCGGTAGTGGCGACGGGGGCGAACACCGTGGTGTTCAAATTCTCCAAGCCGGACACGCCTGAAGCCGTCAGCATCCTGTTCGGCACGGACGGGAACCCGAACGACATCCTGCCCCAGCACATCTGGGCGACCATCAAGAGCCCTGCGAAATACACGAACACCAGCCCAATCGCCACGGGCCCGTTCACGCTCACGTCCTTCTCGACGACTTCGGTCGTCTACTCCAAGAACCCGAGCTACTGGGAGGCGGGACGTCCCTACATCCAAGAGGTGGTATTCAGCTCGGTCGATTCGGACACAACCGCCGAGCTCGGGCTGGAAAACGGCAGCATCGACATGTCGTACGACTACATCACCGACGCCAGCTCGACCTTCCTCAGCAAGAACAAGGCGAACAGCGTCTTCTGGCCTGTCTCCAACATGAACTACCTCTACATGAACACCAAGGCGGCGGGGCCGTTCAGCGACGTGAACTTCCGCAAGGCGATCGCCTACGCCCTGAACACCTCGTTCCTCGCTAACCGTGCCTATTTCGGGGCGCTTCCCGGAGCGGTTGGTGGACAGGAGGCGGCGCTCGTGGCGCCACAGGTGCAGCAGTGGTTCTCACCCTCGCTTTCGAGCCTGGAATGGACCTACAGCGTGACCAAGGCGAAGGCAATTCTGAAGGCTGCAGGGTACAAGTGGTCGTCGAGCGGTCAGCTCGAATCGCCAACAGGAGTGGTCTACCCGAGCTACAACGTCCTTATCGGAGGGCCGGGTTGGACGGACTACATCTCGCAGGCTGACAACATCTCCGCCGAGCTGAAGGCGATCGGCATCAGCTCGACAGTGCTGCAGGAGCCATATTCGACCTACGCCAACGACCTGGACCTGGGCAACTTCACCTTCGCCCTTTCGTGGGGCAACGGGAATGGGGCAACGCCCTACTACCAGTACTACTACATGTTCTCGCCGTCAGAGTCTGCGCCGATTGGCAAGCTCGCCAACACCGACTGGGAGCGATTCACTTCTCCGATCATCACGAACGCTCTGTCGAGCTATGCCTCGAGCAGCAGCGCGTCGGTGCAGAAGGCTGACATGGTGGCGATCGAGAAGGAAGTTCTGACCAACGTGCCGGTGGTTGCGGTCAGCGGGCGGGCGAACTGGCTCGTCTACCAGACCCGCACCTTCACCGGGTTCCCGAGCGCTTCTAACCCCTACAACGACGGGAGCGCGACGGACCAGGAAGGTTCGATGCTGACGTACGTGAACGTGCACCAGAAGTAGGAAAGTAAGAAGACCCGCTCCCGACAACTACGTCGGGACGCTGGTAAGAAGGCCGACAGGGAGCGGCTCGCCGCCACGGTGAGTCGCTCCCTGGCTGTCGGGGCAGCGATAGGAAAGGTGCGCGCCTGTGCGATACGTGGTCCGGCGCTTCAGGGCCCTGGTGGTGACCTGCTGGGTGGCGTTGACGGTGAACTTCGCCCTGCCCCGGCTCATGCCCGGCAACCCGGTGGAAACGATGTTCGCCCGTTACCAGGGCAAAGTGAGCCCGACGGCGATCAGTGCCATGGAGCTCGACTTTGGCCTGAACACCAAGACGGGCGAGCTGGGCCAGTACTTCGACTATCTCGGGCACACCCTTACCGGCAACCTCGGCGTCTCCTTCTCCTACTTCCCGGCCCACGTGGGCACGCTGATCGGCGAGGCCCTCCCGTGGACTCTCGGGCTGGTCGGCTTCGCCACGATCCTGGCTTTCCTCCTCGGGACGGCGCTCGGGATGGTCGCTGCCTGGCGGCGGGGGACGGCCGGGTGGCGTCGGGCGTCGCTCGTCGACTCCGTCCTCGTCCCCTTCGGCCTGATGCTCGGGGCCTTGCCGTCATTTTGGATCGCCCTCATCCTGCTCTACTTCATCGCCTTCAAGTTCGGCTGGTTTCCGATCGGCGGTGGCCTTAACCCTGGCCAGGGGATCGCCTCGTGGTCCGGGTTTGCCTCCCTCATCCATCACGCCGCCCTTCCCGCGATCACCTTGACGTTCATATCGATGGGCATGTGGATCCTCCTCATGCGCAACAACATGCTGACCGTTCTCGGCGACGACTACGTCAAGTTCGCTCGTGCCAAGGGCCTGCGCGATCGCACCGTCGCCTACCACTACGCCGCCCGTAACGCCGTTCTGCCGGTCTTCTCCCAACTCGCCTTGGCCCTTGGCATCGTCGTCGGCGGACAGGTCTTCATTGAGATTGTCTTCTCCTACCCAGGGATCGGGTACATGCTTCTCCAAGCAGTCGAGAACGAGGACTACCCCTTGATGCAGGGGATCTTCCTCATCTTCACACTCGCGCTGTTGGTGGCGAGCTTCCTCGCCGACGTCTTGTACGTGTTCCTCGACCCCCGCATACGCATGGAGGCAGCCAAGTGAACTGGCGAGCCCTCCTGCACAACCGCCGCGCCGTCGCTGGCGCGGTCATCTTCGCCCTGTTCTGCCTCGTTGCCCTGCTGGCGCCGGTGGTCGTTCCCTATTCGCCAAACGACATCAACTTCACCCCGTTGCTCCACCCGAGCGCGGAGCACCTTCTTGGGACGACAGTCAACGGCCAGGACATCCTCTCCCAGCTGATCTGGGGGGCGCGGGCGAGCCTCTTCGTCGGGCTGGTCTCGGGCGCCCTGATCAGCTTGATACAACTCATCATGGGAGTTTTCGCCGGCTACGTCGGCGGCGTGTTTGACACCGTGGCAGGGGCGGTGACGAATGTCTTTCTCGTGCTGCCCTCGCTCCCGCTGCTCATCATCTTGGCCGCGTACCTGCGAGGCGGGGGCCTCCTCATGCTCGTCGGGGTGATCACGATCACCGGCTGGGCGTGGGGCGCCAAAGTGCTCCGGTCGCAGGCGATTGCTCTGCGGGACCGACCCTTTGTACAGGCGGCCCGGGTCACCGGTGAGAGCCGCTGGCACATCGTTTTCGCCCATGTCGTGCCGAACATGCTGGGCATCATCGTCTCGAACTTCTTCGGGGCGGCCCTGTTCGCCGTACTGGCAGAGGCCGGCCTCGAGTTCATCGGCCTCGGCAACATCAACGACATCACCTGGGGAACCATGCTCTATTGGGCCTCGGAGGGCGACGCCATCCTGCTCGGGGCGTGGGTGTGGCTACTTGTGCCGGGGTTGTGCCTTGCTCTATTGGGCACGTCCTTGGGCCTGCTCAACTTCGCCGTGGACGAGATCGCCAACCCCCGCCTGAGGAGGAACTGACATGGCGCCCCTCCTCGAGATCTCCGACCTCACGATCGGCTACGGGTGGCAGCTGCCACCCTCGGTCGTGGCAGTCCGAGGGGTGAGCCTGACCGTCGCCGCCGGCGAGATCGTCGGGATCGCCGGTGAGTCGGGATGCGGCAAGACCACGCTCGCCCTCGCCGCTGGCGGGCTCCTCGACCCACCTGGGCGGGTGCTCTCGGGGTCGGTGAGCTACCAGGGGACCGACCTCGCCTCGCTCTCGACAAGTGAGCTGCGGCATCTGCACCTGGCGGAAATCTCGATGGTCTTCCAGGCCTCGATGAACGTTTTGAACCCGATCATGCGAATCCGGGACCAGTTCCACGACGCCATGGCCGCCCACGGGATCCGCTCGTCCGAGGCGGCGCGCAAGCAAGCCGAGGAGACCTTCGACCTCGTCAAGATCCCTCGCCGATTCTTCGACGCCTATCCCCACCAGCTGAGCGGGGGGATGCGTCAGCGCGCCGTGATCGCTCTCGCGATCGTGCTGCGGCCTAGGCTGCTCCTCCTCGACGAGCCCACGACGGCCCTGGACGTCGTGGTACAGCGCTCCATCATGCAGTCCCTCGACGAACTGCGTCACCAACTCGGCTTTGGGGTCGTGTTCATCACCCACGATCTCTCGCTCCTTGTCGAGATAGCCGACCGCATCGCGATCATGTACGCCGGCGCGGTCGTGGAAGAGGCGTCCGCCCGAGCCCTGTACGAAAAGCCCTGCCATCCCTATACGACCGCTCTGATGAGCTGTTTCCCCCCGCTCGGCGGTCCACGCCAGCGGATCGAAGGCATACCCGGCCAGCCGCCCGACCTGCGGAACCTGCCCACGGGGTGCTCGTTCGCTCCTCGTTGTCCTGAAGTGATCGCCGGCACCTGTGAGGCGGTCGACCCACCCGCCGCACTGGGCGGCGCCCAACACCGGGTCGTCTGCCACCTCTATGGCGAGAAGGCGACCGACCATGGTTAGCACTCTTGGCCTGCCGAGGGAGACGAACGAGGGCCCCAGCCCCGCACTCGAGGTGCGCGGACTCACCAAGAACTACTCCGTCGGCCGGATCGGACGCCAGAAGGTCGTGCGTGCGCTCAGCGAGGTGGACCTTTCCGTCGAGAAGGGCGAGGTTCTCTCGTTGGTGGGTGAGTCCGGCTCCGGCAAGACCACATTCGCTCGAACGGTCGCTTTCCTCGAGCGTCCCACAGAGGGTGAGATCTTCGTTGCAGGGCGAAACTTGCCGCGGCGTCCGAGCGCCCATCGGCTGCGCGATCACCGCCGGCAGGTGCAGATGATCTTCCAGGACCCCTACTCGTCCCTCGACCCGCTCCACTCTGTCCGCTACAGCGTGGCGCGCCCATTGCGTTCGTTCGGCCTCGTCCCGCGCAGCGCCGAGCGCCAGGCGGTGGCAGAGCTGCTCGACCAGGTCGGCCTCGTGCCGGCCGTGGATTTCCTGCGCCGCTACCCCCATGAGCTCTCCGGAGGCCAGCGCCAACGGGTCGGCATCGCTAGGGCGTTGGCGGCCCAGCCCGACCTCATCCTCGCCGACGAGCCGACATCCATGCTCGACGTGTCGATCCGGCTCACGATCATGAACCTGCTCTTGGACCTGCAGCGCAGCCGGTCGCTATCCCTCGTGTTCATCACCCACGATCTCGGAGCCGCCAACTACATGAGCGACCGCATCGCCATCATGTACGCCGGCCGCATCCAAGAGATCGGCCCCGCCTCAGAGGTCATGGGTGAGCCCAAACATCCCTACACCCAACTCCTGCGCCAGGCCGCACCGAGCCCCGAGAACGAGCTCAAACGGGGAGCGCAATTCGAGGCGAAAGGTGACCCCCCAGACCTCACCGCGCTCCCACCGGGCTGCCCGTTCGCCCCACGCTGTCCTTTTGTCCAGAGTCGGTGCCGAGAAACGCTTCCCGAACTGCGTCAGGTGGGAGCCGCCCACCAAGTCCGATGCGTCTTGTACGAGTGAGACGGCGATGCACTTCACACCCCTTTTCCTCCCCGGATAGCCGGTGGCGGCCCTGGAAAGAAAGCCAATTGAGGAGGTTCACATGACGATTCCCGACTCAGAACCGAGCAGTCGCTTCTACTGGGGTGCCGCCACCGCCGCATACCAGATCGAAGGCTCACCAATGGCCGATGGAGCCGGACGATGCATCTGGCACGAGTTCTCCCACACCCCGGGCACCACCTATAACGGCCAGACGGGCGACGTTGCCTGCGATCACTACCGGCGCTTCGCGGAAGACATCGAGCTCATGCGGCATATCGGTCTCGGCGCATACCGCTTCTCCATCAGATGGCCTCGGATCCTGCCTGACGGGGTCGGCAAGGCGAACCCGGCCGGGCTCGCCTTTTACGACCGCCTGCTTGATGGGGTGTTGGCCGCCGGCCTCGAGCCCTTCGTGACGCTTTTCCATTGGGACTACCCGTCTGCCCTGCAACGACGCGGTGGATGGTCCAACCGCGACTCGGCGGACTGGTTCGGTGAGTACGCCTCGGTGGTCGCGGCGCGCCTCGGCGACCGAGTCAGCTGGTGGACTACCTTGAACGAGCCGTTCGTGGTCGCGGAACAAGGGCACTTGGTCGGTGTGCACGCACCGGGCGTCCGCAACATCTACGCCGCTGGCCATGCGGTCCACAATCAACTGCGGGCCCATGTGGCTGCCTGGGCCGCCCTCAAGGCTGCGAATCCAGAGGCGTCGGTGGGAATCGCCCTGCACAACGCTGCGGTGTGGCCGGCCAGCGAATCAGAAGCCGATATCTCCGCAACCGGGGTCGCACACGCTTGGCACAACTTCCCACTCTTTTTGGAACCTCTCGTGTACGGGCGATACCCCCCTGAGCTCGAGCATTGTCTGCGGCCGTACTTGCCGAGCGGCTACGAGGACGACATGGCGGCACTGCTCGTGCCTCCGGACTTTGCCGGGATCAACTACTACGCCGGTTACCGGGTCCGCCACGACGCCACCAGGTGGACCGGCTTCGCCGAGTTCAAGGAGCCTGGGGCGCCCCGAACCACGATGGATTGGATCATCCGTCCCGAAGGGCTCGGCTACATCCTCGAGCAAGCACATGAGCAATACAAACTGCCGAGCCTGTTCGTCACCGAGAACGGGGCCTCATTCGACGACCACCGCGACGGCCAGGCTGTACATGATCCCGAGCGGATCGCCTACCTCGAGGCCCATGTCGGCGAAGTCCTGCGAGTTAGAAGTGAGGGTGTGCCCGTGCAGGGCTACTTCTTGTGGTCGCTGTTGGACAACTTCGAGTGGGCGCTTGGGTACTCCAAGCGCTTCGGCATCGTCTACGTCGACTTCGACACACAAGAGCGTGTCATCAAGGACAGCGGGTACTGGTATGGCGAGCTCTCCCGACGCGGACAGTTGCCCGTCGCTTAGAGCAGCTGCGCCCTTTGCAATCTGGCTCTTCCCGCCAGAATCGGAACGCCACCGTTGGAGAGCAGCTCGTCGACAACCAGGGCAGATGCCCCGAGTGCCACCGCGTCCTCGCCCAGCCGCGCGATCTCGATGTTGACGCAGTTGGCCGTGTAGTCGAGGGCTTGTTCTCGCACCACTTCCCGAATTCGGGCAAGCAGGGTGGGACCGAGCTTCAGTCCGAGCCAACCGCCGATCACAATGAGCTCTGGATTGAACAGGTTGGCGAGGTTGGCGGCAGCCACTCCGAAGCAGCTCGCCGCTTCTTCCAGGACCTGGGCTGCAACCCCGCTCGACACTGCCGACTGAAGGAGACGGTCCGCCCACCCCTCTTCGTCAGGGTCGCTGAAAGGAACGGCCTGTGGGTCCGCCTCTCGCCAGGCGGCGAGCAACGGCTCTGCCCCAATGTAGGCCTCGAGACACCCGGCGCCGCCACAGCGGCAACGCCTTCCCCTGGCAATGATGCAGCTGTGGCCCCACTCCCCGGCGCTGGAGGCAGCGCCTCGGTAGAGAGTTCCGTTCGTGAAAATGGCCGCACCTACCCCAGTGCCCCAAAGCGTGATCACGGTGTGATGTGTGCCGCGGCCGGCACCGAACCACATCTCCACCTGCCCCAACGCTTTGGCCCCGTTTTCAGCAAAGACCGGAGCTCCGACACGCTCTCGCACCAGGCGCTCGAGCGGTACGTCGTACCAACCGATGTTCGGAGCATGTACCCGTGCGTCGTCGACGCGATGCTCGACGATCCCCGGTATCGCGATGCCCACCCCGAGCAAGCGGCGGCCTTCGAGGCTGAACTGAGCCTGAAGCTCCTCGATGGCCTTCACCGTCTCGTCTATGGTCACGTCGGCGTCGTGATGCTGTGGATGCAGACCCACCTCGGCGACGCCCGCGAGTCTCAACCTCAAATCGAAACCTTCCACGCGGACACCGGTCTCGCCGATCTCCACGCCGATGACGGCACCGAACTCCGGGTTCACCTGGAGCATGACCCGGGGCCTGCCCCCGTCAGATTGTTCAAGGCCGACCTCGACGATCAGGCCCTCTTCCAACAGGGCCGCCGTGAGATTGGTGATACTGGCGCTGCTCAGACCCGTGAGCTGGCCAAGGTCAACTCGGTTGAGTGGCCCCTCGAGGAACAAGGGCCGCAACACGACGCTACGGTTCACTCGCCGCAAGTCACCAACTATGGCCTTGCTTCTTACGGTCAATGGGACTCCCTTGAACTTTTCTTACATCTTAACTTAAGACTAAGCGAGCAGGACATTGCCCCCGTATTGGTGTCCACAAACTCCAGATGTGTACGACTCTCGACTATGTCCGGGCTGAATAAGCGTGCAGAACAAAAAACGCGCGATCGGCTGAAATCTTGCCTCGGCAGCCAGGTCTCGCCTTCGTGCTCGCCCAGGCCGCGGCGCGGCGGTGGCGGGACGCGGCGGAGCCGGACACCTCCTCTTCACCAGCTCGTGGGTGAGGGCTGGGGCCCGATATCGACCCCTAATGCGAACGCAAGGCCGCCGCGCACTCGCTGATGCGCAGCTTCGCAGACGAGATGTCCGGCCTCGGCGCCGCTCCAACGCCCTGCTACCGGACATCGTCGGCGACTGCAGGGCGCTTCGGGAGGACCCCCGCTACGCCGGGCAGACGATCGCCCTCGGCCCGCTGCAGACCCCTGGGTCGGTCGCCGACGCCTCCGCCTTCCTGTGCAGCCCGCTCGCCTCCTATAGGACGGGCTCGACGTTTCGCCTCCAGGGCGGCTGCTCGCTCGGGCCGCTCTGAGCCGGGCTGTCCCGGGCGACTGCATACGCTCAACTCGGCCCGAGCGGGAAGCGGAACCTGCCGATCTCGGCCAGCGCCGCTGCCAACCGATCGGTCGTCGCCTCAAACAACGCCACACCGGCTTCGGCACTCGCTCCCCTCGGGTCGCCGATGACCCCGCAGTCGGAGAAGTCATCGGACAGCCAGCCGAAGCTCGTGTCACCACCGAATCGGACGTGCTCGAGGTCTGCGAGGTCGGGCGGCGCAAACGAGCCGAGCGCCGACAGGTCGACGAGGTCGGGATGCAGGTGCAACATGAGCGACGTCTCGTCTCGGCCGGCGTGGATGCCCATCCCGAGCTCAACGCTTGCGCCTGCGGCGGCGGTGACGTACGCCGGCGGCGCGAGCACGTTGAGTAAGAACGTCATCAGCCCGTGCTGCTGGCGCAGTTCGCGCAGCGCGACGCCGAGCAGAGGGACGTTCCCGCCGTGGCCGTTGATGAAAACGAGGCGCCGCGTCGGCAGCTTGGCCAACGAAGCCCCGAGATCCTCGAGGACGCCGAGCAGCGTGCGCGCCGATAACGAGACCGTTCCCGGGGCCCACTCGTGCTAGTTCGACTTCCCGTAGGCGAGGCTGGGCAAGACCCACAGGTCGAGCTCCGAGCCACGGCTCGCCGACAAGCGCTCGAGCACGGCGTCGACCATCAACAAGTCCGTTGCTAGCGGCAGGTGTGGCCCGTGCTGCTCGATGGCGGCGATCGGTTGGACAAGCACCGAGGACTCGCTGAGCTGGCGAGGGACCTCGCTGGCGCGCAGGTCGGCGAAACTGCGGGACGAGGTCATGGCCGTGACCCGTACGGTACCGCCAGCTCGGTGCGGGTCTCGGTACGCGCGAGGACGGCGCCGTTGCGGATGGTCAGCCGATCGTGCGTGGCCCCGGCCACCGCCTCGGCAAGGCTGCAAGCCCGGACCGCCACGAAGTCCGCGCGATCGCCGACCCGCAGCCCCGCCTGGTCGGGCAGTCCGAGCACCCGTGCGGCGCCTGAGCTGACGGCACCTAGCGCCTCGGGAACGGTGAGGTGCCCGGCAGCGACGAGGAGCGCGGCCGTCTCGAAGGGGTCCGCCCGCCCGAGCGGGTTGAAGGCGTCCTGGATGTTGTCCCCGCCAGCTCCGAGGTGGACACCGGCGTCGAGAAGGGGACGCAACGCCGTCAGCCCGCGGGGAGCGAACGACCCCGCGCCACGCCCTTGCAGTAGCAGGTTGGTCTGCGGCAGGGTGACGACGGTCACGCCGAACTCTGCCATGGAGTCGGCTACCGCCCGCTGTCGCTCGGGCGCCTGTGAGCCGAGGCTCACCGCGTGGCTGGCGTTGACCCGATCCGGGAAGCCGGCCGAGGCGATCTCGATCAGCCGGCCGAGGGCGAACATGTCGGGGTTCGTCGTCTCGTCGATGTGCAGGTCGAGCCCAACTCGGTGCTCGGCGGCGAGGTCGGCCAGTGCCTCGACGGCACCTGCGGGATCGGGGTCGAGCGACGGGAAGCCGCCGACGAAGGTCGCGCCCGCGCCAAGCGCGTCGCGCAGGCGGGCGAGGTTGCTCGCGCCCGCGAGGCCGGTGGCGGGGATGAAGCAACCGGCGACGATCTGCAGGTCGACCCGTCCCTCGAACCCCCTTTGCACCTCGGCCGCGGCCTCGACACCTTTCAGGCCCATCGTGGGCACCGTGTCGACGTGGGCGCGGATCGCCGTCACGCCACGGGCGAGATAGCAGCTCACAGCCCTGCTTGCCCGAGCCACGAGATCGGCGGTCTCGAGCAGCGCGCAGTGCTCGATCCAGGCGGCTATCGCCCCCTCGAGGGTCCAGTCCCTGTCGGGAAAGCGGTCGGCGGTGAAGACCTTGTCCAGGTGGACGTGCGGCTCGACCAGCGGTCGCACGAGGACGTGCCCGGTGAGGTCGAGTTCCTGGCTCGCCGTCGCCGGCTCGCCCTTCGGCGCGGGCGTGTCGATGATCTGCTCGATGCGGTGGTCCGAGACGACGAGGTCCACGACACCTCGCCCGGGCAAGAGCGCGCTGCGGATGACTACGGTGCCCCCCGAGCCGCCCGACGCTACCCGCGTCACCGCTCACCGCCGCAGAGCTGTGACCTCGACGCTCGGGAAGCCGTCGCCAGCCGCGGCCGAGCTCGCAGGGATGTGGCCAAGTCATGCCCCCTTCGAAGAGATGAGACGGTTCAGCCGCTGTGCCAGCTCGGTCTCGTCCCCGGAGGTGACGACGTAGTCGCGCACGACTACCCGGCCGGCGACGACGACGTGGCGCGGCCGTCGCCCAGGGCTCGCCCACAGTAGACCGGCGAGTCGATCGGACACGCCGGCGTCGGCCACGCCCGTGAGGTCCCAGCAGCACAGGTCTGCCGCGCCACCCTGCTCGAGCGTGCCAAGCTCCGAGCGCCCGAGCCCGAGCGCCGAGCCACGGGTCGCCGCAGCGAGGGCCACCCGCGCCGTCACGGTCTCGCCCGCAGGCCGCGCCAGCGGCGCCACCTGCACCGCCAAGCGTGCGTCGGCGAGCAGGTGGCCGGCGTCGTTGCTACCGCCGCCGCTCGTGCCGAGGCCCACGGTCACGCCGTGCTCGAGCAGGGCGCCGAACGGTGCGATCCCCCAGCCTGCGGGGAGATCGCACCCGGGGGCGTGGGTGGCCGAGGCCCCCGAAGCCGCCAGCCGGCGGATCTCCTCCGCGGTGATCCTGCACAGGTGTGCCACGGTCACGTCTGGGGCGAGCCACCCCCACTCCTCGAGCAGCGCGAGCGGTCTGCGGCGGTAGCGAGCCCTGGCGACGCGCACGTCGACCTGCTCGTTGGCCTGCGTACGCCGCCGCAGGCCGAAGCGGGCAGCCACCTGGCCGAGCAGCTCGAAGGTCTCGCGCCGGTCGCTGTGTACGCCGGCGGGTCCGACGGCGAGCTGCACCATGCCGTCGGCGCTCACCCCGCCCGGCCCGACGCCGAGGGCGCCGACCAGCTCCTCGGCTTCGGCTGCGGCGCGCTCGGGATCGTCGCCGGCGCTGCCGCGAACGAACACGAGGCGGGCGCCGAGCGCACGGGCCGCCTCCAGCGTCGAGCCGGCGAGCGCGAGGTGGTCGCCGGCGGCGGGCCAGGTGAGGTGGTGGTCGGCGACGGTCGTGACGCCGCACGAAAGCGACTCGGCGAGGCCGACCGAGGCGGCGGCCGAGACGAGCTCGGGGTCGACGCCGACGCGCCGGTAGGCCGCTGCCATCGTCTGCAGCCAACGCCGCATCGGGACGTGATGAGCCCCCGGCAAGCTTCGAAAGGCGCTCTGCAGCAGGTGGTGGTGGGCGTTGACCAGGCCCGGGGTGACGATGCAGCCGGTGGCGTCGAGCTCCTCGTCGACCGGGCCACGCTCACCGTCGCCCGCAATCCGCCCCTCGCGCCAGGTGAGCGTCCTCGCCCCGTCGAGCTCGCGATCCCCGGTCCAGATTCCGAGCGCGCCGACGACGCGCATCGAGGAAGGACCTGACGCGTAGGGGCTCACGGACGCAAGGCTTGGCGGGAGGCGAGGAGAACCGCGCCAGCCGCGCGCCGAGACCGACTGCCGATCAACGCACCAGCGGGAGGACGTCGGCGGCGAAGCGAGCGAGCTGCTCCTCGGTCTCGGCGTAGGGGTCGCCGGCGAAGTTGGGGAAGATGACGAGGTTCTCTAGCCCGAGCGTCTCGCGGTAGAAGTCGATGCCGGCGGCGACTTCCTCGGCGGTGCCGACGAGCCAGGCGCGCTGTGATACCGACTCCTCGAGGCTCGGCACGAGGCCGGCCGGCGACGGCCCGCCGTCGGGACCCATGTAGCCGCGGCTCCATCCGTAGGGGCCGAGGAACTTCCAGAACTCGTCGTGCCCGGGACGTGCCCGCTCGAAGGCTGCCTCGTGGGTGTCCTCAACCCGGATGTTGAGCACAAGCATCCGCTTCTCGCCGCGAGCGAGCGGCGCGCGCTCCTGTTCGAGCCACAGTTCCTCGTAGCGCTCCCAGTATCGGCGAAGGAAGGAGTGGTGCAGGTTCCAGAACACGGCGCCGTGACCGACGCGTGCGACGTAGTCGATCGTCGGCGGGCTCGTCACGGCCTGCCAGATCTCGTAGGGGTATCTCGGACGGGGGACGAGGGTGAGCGTCTCCACTCCCATGCCCCGGTCGGGGGTCGCACCCGGTGGCAAGGTGAAGAAGTGTCCCCGGAACGAGAACTCCTCCTCGTTGAGCGCCAGGCGCACGATCTCCATGCACTCCTCGAAGACCTCGCGGTTGTGCGCATCGGCAGATCGCTGGTTCGGGTTGTCGAAGGACCCCACTGAGACGCCAGAGGTCGAGAGCGACTCGACCTCACGCGGCACGGTGCCACGGCCGACGCCGAGGACCGCGCGGCCACCGGAGAGGTTGTGCAATACGGCGAAGTCCTCGGCCAAGCGAAGCGGGTGCCACTGCGGCACGATGTTGAACAGCGTGCCGATTCGGATGCGGGACGTCCGGGCAGCGACGAAGGCCCCGAACAGGATCCCGTTGGGGACCGTCTCGTAGCCCTCGTACTGGAAGTGGTGCTCGGCGAGCCAGTAGCTGTCGTAGCCGAGGGACTCTGCCCGCACGCCCAGCTCGACGAGGCGCTCGTGGACGTCCCAGACATCGGCCTGCTGGCAGCGCCGCGCCTCGGGAGCCGGAGGGCCCGCGCCGCGGTCGGGCATCTCCAAGCCCCCGAAGAGGAAGACACCAGTTCTCATGATCATCCTTCCCGTCCAAGCCCACCCCCGGCATCGCCGGTGCCGGGCATGTGCTCAGGTCGCTGCGAGCGGCTCGAGCTTTACCATTCGGCCGCCGACGAGCCATTCGGCAACGTAGACGTTGCCTGAGCCGTCGCTCGCCAGACCGTGCGGGCTATTGAACCTGCCCGGCGAGAGCTGCGCTTGGCGGGTGGCGTGCCCCTCGCCGTCGAGGGAGTTCGGCCAGCCCTCCCGTTCGCAGATCTCGCCATTCTCGCCGAGGTAACCGAGCAGCTGCTCGTCGGCGCCGAGCACCGCTAGGCGCGCGCGTAGTTCGGCGACGACCATCCGCTCGCCCCAGGGTGCAAAGGCGCTCGGGCTGTTGAGGAAGGAGCCGCCGATGTCTCGCCGCCAGTAACCGTCCAGGCCATAGACGCGGACCACCGCGTTGCCCCGATCGGCGACGAGCAGCTCCGGCTCGTCGCGGCGGCGGTCGATGAGGATGCCGTGCGGGCAGTTGAACCGCCCGCCGGGCCCCTCCTCGCCGGTCAAGGTCGTGATGTAGGTGCCGTCCGCGCCGAAGCGGTGCACGAGGCTCTCCCCGTACCCGTCGGCGACGAAGATGTCGCCACTGCCACCGTGGCGAGGCTCGTCGACAGCGATCGAGGTTGGCGCGTACCTCCCTTCCTCGTAGGCGGGATGCTCCGGGCGTCGAAGGCGCAGGGTCACCGTGCCGGCGAGGTCGAAACGCACGGCCTGGCCGCTGCCGTCGGAGAGGACGGCACGGTAGGCGCCGTCCTCTCCCCGGCGCATCTTGGTGCCCGGATCGGCGATCCAGATCTGTTCATCGCCGCCGTCCTCGACCACGGTGATACCGTGGCCCTCGCTCAGACCCGTCGGAAAGCTTGCGACGCAGCGACCGGACGGCTCGTAGACGAGGACCTCCGGGCGGCTCGGGTGAAAGCCCACGATCCGGCCGCTAATCAGCACGGCCAGTCCGTGGTGCGCCCAACCGTCGTGTGCCTCCTCCGGCCAGGGCGTGTCGGCCCAATCCTCCCGCCAGCTGAGTCGCTCGCCTGCCACGCCGACATCGACACCCGATCCGCCCGCGCCACCGTGCCCGCCCGCGCCAGCGTGTTCACCGGCGACATCTGGGATGGTCATGCCGCCTGGCACCTGCGGACCAGCCCATCCTCCATGATGACGCCGGAGTCGCAGCTCCGATCCCCGAGGGCCAGGACGGGGCACTCGGTCGCCTGGCGCTCGACGACCCCGGGCGCCATGTACGCCACTGCTCGATTGCCGCTCACGTTGTCTCCTCTCGCGGTTTAGGGCGCCGTCGCGGGTGCGAAGAGCACCGGGTTCACCGGCGTGTCGATCAGCCCGCCGACGACAGCTCCCGGGATCACGTTCTCGATTACTCCGAAGTGCGCGGGGTTGACCGGTGGCGTGACCCGGATGTCGGCGTCGACGTAGATGATCGTCATCACCTTGCGCGGTGTCGCGGTCTTGTTCGGGTTGGCGTGGTGGAACACCCAGCCGAGGTGGTAGCTGACCTCCCCGAGGGCGTAGGGGCCATCCTCCACCTCGAGCCCGGCGGCCTCTAGTGCCGACTGGACCGCGGCCTCGGACTCGTCGCTGATCTCGAGGTTCCGCCCGAGCTCGAGCCGGTGGCTCGCGACGGCGAAGGACAGCGGGCCCATCTCCCGCGGTGTCTCCTGCAGCGGCACCCACACGGTCACGCTGCGGTCCGTCGACAGCGGCCAGTGGTACTGGTCGGCGTGCCAGGGGGTGATCCCCCCTCCCGCCTCCTTGTACAGGCCCTGATCGGCGAACAGCCGCACGCTTCGCACCTCGAGCAGGTCGGCGGCGATCTTGGCGAGGCGCGTGGAGTGCACGAACCGCCGCACGGCCTCGTTGTGCGGCCACATGTTCGTCACCTGCAGGAAGGCTTTCTGGTATGTCGAACGCTGCTCGAGCGGCAGCGTCTGGGTGTTCTGCTCGAACAGCGTTCGCGTGATCTCCGGCTCGTAGGCCGCGATCGTCGCCGCGCTCAGCACGCCGCCCAGCTTGACGAAGCCGTCGGCGCGAAAGCGCGCGACGGCCTCCTCACCGACGGGGTACTCCTCGTCCAACTCGTTCGCCTGCTCGAGCGCCGTCATCGGCGACCTCCTCCGGACCAGGCCCGGCTCGCTTATCCCTTGATCGCGCCGTGCGCCACGCCGGCGATGAACTGGCGCTGGAAGAACATATAGACAACCATCACCGGCGCGATCACGATCAGCGTGCCGGCGGAGAGCAGCGGCAGGTTCGTCGTGTACTGGCCGACGAACAGCGCGAGGCCGAGCGGCGCCGTTTCGCGGGCGGGGTCCTGGATCATGATCAACACGAGCAGGAACTGGTTCCAGCTCCACATGAAGTAGAGCACCGCCAATGTCGACAACGCCGGGCGCGCGTTCGGCAACAGGACCTTGGTGAGGACCGTGAAGCTGGAAGCGCCGTCCACCTGGGCCGCCTCGATGAGCGCGGGCGCGCTGTTGGCGAAGTGGTTGCGCATCCAGAAGGCCCCGAAGGGCATGAACGCGCCGATCAGCGGCAGGATGACCGACAGGTAGGTGTTCGTGAGGTCGACCGACTTGAGGTTGTAGTAGAGCGCGATCACGATCGCCTCGTAGGGCACGGCGAGGCCGAGCATGAGGATCGAGAAGATGAGTCGCTTGCCGGGGAACTCCATCGTCCCGAAGGCATAGCCGGCGAGCGTCGCCAGCACGACGCCGGCGGGCACCACGCCGACGCAGACGATGAGGCTGGAACGCATGAGCGTCGAGAACCCCGCTACCGACCAGGCGGCGGCAAAGTTCCCCCAGTGGGGGTGCGCCGGCCAGGACAGCCCGGTGTCAAGGCTCCCGGCGGGCTCGAGGGCGGTGGTGACAACCACCAACAGCGGCACGAGGATGCCGGTGACGGCCAGGAGCATCACCACCCGGGTCCCGAGCCACTCCAGCCGCGCCGTCACGACCGCTCCCTGCCGAGCAGCCGGATGACCGTGATCACCGCGAGGACGAGAAGCGAGAGGACAACCGCCAGCGCGCTAGCCTGCCCCACCTGGTCGGAGGTGAAGGCGAGCTGGTAGACGAGCAGTCCCGGCACGATGGTCGCCACGCCGGGACCACCGCCTGTCATCACGAAGACGATGTCGAACGCGCTGAGGGCGCCGATCGCGGTCACGATCGCCGCGAGGACGACCTCTCCCCTCAGCTGGGGCAGCGTCACCCAGCGGAACTGGCGAAAGCGGCCGCCGCCGTCGGTGGCGATCGCCTCGTACAGCTCGACCGGGATCCTCTGCGCCCCGGCGATGAACAGCGCAAGGCACAGGCCGAGGGTCACCCACGAGCCGACGAACCCGACCGCGGGAAATGCCCAGCTGAAGCTGGCGAGCCACGCCTGGGTCTGGCTGCCGAGCCCGACCCAACCCAGAACCTGGTTGATGAAGCCCCCGTCGCCGTACATCCACTGCCACATCACGGCGACGGCGACGGGAGGCAGCACCTGGGGGATGAAGAGGATCGCCCGCGTCACGGTCCATGGCGGACGACGCGGGCCGGTGATCAACGACGTCAGGAAGAGAGCGATCACGATCGGGATGACGCAGAAGTACAGCATCAGCTCGAAGGAGTGGACGACCGCCTCGCGCAGCTCGGGGACCTCGAGGACGTTGATGTAATTCGACCACCCCGCCGCGGTCTTGGCCCCGATGCCGTCCCAGTTGAAGAAGGACAGGACGATGGTCTGCACCCAGGGAAGGATCATGAAGACGCCGTAGAAACCGAGCGGCAGCAGCAAGAAGGCGTAGGCGACGAGCGCCCGGCGCCACTTCTTGCTCAATCTGCCTCGACCGGCCCGACCCGGCCGGGAGACCGTCGCCGCCGGTTGACCACCGGCTGCGACGGTCTCCCGCCGAGTCAACGCCGTCCCCATGAGCCTGACTGCTACTACCGAGCTAGGTCGTCAACCGTGGGATTGGGCCCAGGCGCTCTGTACCGTCGAGATGAATGCCGGCACGGTCGTCTTGCCGCCGATCAGCTCCTCGGTCGTCTGGGTGAACACGGTGTTCGATGTCGGGTAGGCGTTGGCGAAGTAGCCGTACAGCCCGTCCGACGCCTCGACCTGACCCCAGGCCTTGACGACGCCCGCTAGCAGCGTGCCAGCGACCGGCTTGATTGCCGAGATGACGTTCGGCAGGTTGCCTGAGGCGAAAACGGCCGGCGCCGCCGCGGCGCTCACCGAGTAGTTGAGGAAGGCCGCCGCCACCTGCGGGTACTGCGTCTTGGCCGAGATCTGGTACCCGGCGGTGCCACCCACCATGGCGGTGTAGCGGCCGCCTGCGGCCGCGGCCGGGAAGGCGGCGAACCCGACGTTGTTGCCGAGCCCCTTCTGGTAGGCGTAGGCGTCCCAGTTGCCGTCGTTGATGAACAACGCCTTGCCGGCGTTGAATTCGGCGACCGCCTGGGTGAGAGCGTCGGCATCCGCGTCGCTGTTGATGTAGCCGTCCTTCGCCCAGGAGACCAGCTGGTTCCCGCCCGTCCTGACCCCGGCGAGGTTGAAGGTCGAGCCCTTCACTCCGAAGATCCAGTTGTTGACTGGGTTCGGCGGTTCGTAGTCGTCAGCGACCTGTTGGACTGGGAACGCAGCGTGACCGTCCTCGGCCGCGATCTCGAGACCGGTGACGCCTGCCGCCTTGGCCTTGGCAAGGTCGGCTGAGAACTCGGCAAGCGTCGCCGGCGGCGCCATGATGCCGAGCTTGTCCATCAGCTTCTTGTTGTAGAACAGCCCCGTCAGCGCGAAGCCCGACGAGACGGCATAAATCGGACCACTCCCGGCGACGAGATTCGATCCCATCCGGTACTCGGCCAAGGCGTAGGGCGAGATCGACTTCGTCCAGCCGTACTCGGTCGCGTAGGGGTCGAGGTTGAGCAGCAGGTGGTCCTTCACCGGGGTCTCGAGCGTGACCGTCTCGGACAGATCCGGAGGCGTGCTGGAGGCCAGCTCGAGAGCGATCTTCGCCGTGTAGTCGGTGTAGCTGGTTATCTGGGTCTGGATTGTCACGTTCGGGTGCAGCTTCTCAAAGCCTTTTACGAGCGCCGGTGTGAGCGTGGAGGTGTCCTCCGTTGCCAGCGTCAGCGTCACCTTCCCCGTCGGGAATCCCGACGCCGACGCAGTCGTACGCGCCGGGTGTGCGCGGGCGCTCCCCCACGCTGGCGCGCTCGCTGTTGCCACCAGCGCGACAGCGCATCCTGCCACTGCCAGCCGGGCGGCCATTCTGGCCGCACGCTTGCCTGTCAATTCCATCTGAGCCCTCCTGTCCTGTCGTTGCCGATAACTGTCTTGCCGGTCCCGACGAGGCCGTCGTCGGTCTCGAACACGACGCAGCAGAGGTCTGGGTACTGCCCGGTCCGCAACGTCATCATGTTCGTCAGCTTGATGTCCGCCAGGACGATCCTCCGCGAGACCGGACTCTCCCCCTTCGCAACCCCCATCGCACCAGTACCTGTTGAGTCCACCGGCGACCTTGTTGTAGCCCGTGCTCCCACCGCGTCGGCCGTGCCCGCCCAGCGCACGTGCGTCGAGGTCACGTTACGTTAATGAGTCCAATAGGCTGCGTCAATCGGTCAATCGAGAATTGGATACTCATAGGAATGGTTGTGTCGCGGCTCACCGTCTAAGGCTGAGGCGGTGATGCGGCGGGTCCTCGCCCTCTCCGATTGCGCCGCGCGCCGAGGCGCCCTCGTGCGACGGCGACGCGGCACGAATGCCGGCACCGGCACGCCGCCGCTGAGCCCGTTCGACCCCGGCTCGTGACGCGGCCTATTCGACGAGGCCCGTCCGGGCGAGCATTGTACAGACGAGCGTTGTCCAGGCGAACATTGTCCAGGCGAACATTGTCCAGGCGAGCGTTGTCCAGACAAGGAAGGTGGTCATGACTCTCAAGATCGGGATCTGCGGCGGCGGCTGGTTCGCCGAGTGTTTCATCCCGCTGTTCCAGGCCCATCCGGGCGTGGACGGCGTCGCCCTAGCCGAGGTCGTGTCCGACCGGCGCGAGCGCGTAGCCAAGGAGTACGGCATCGAGGACACCTTTACGGACCTCGAACAGCTTTGCGAGTCCGACGTCGACGCCATCGCCATCTTCACCCAACGATGGATGCACGGGCCGCAGGCCGCCCAGGCACTGCGGGCGGGCAAGCACGTCTACTCGGCCGTCCCGATGGGGATCACGCTCGAGGAGCTGGCGACCATCGTCGAGCTCGCCGAGGAGCGCCAGCTCGTGTACTCGATGGGCGAGACGAGCTACTACTACCCCGCCGCGCTCTACTGCCGGGAGCGGTACCGCCGCGGCGACCTCGGCGCGTTCGTCTACGGCGAGGGCGAGTACCTGCACGACCTCTCCCAAGGCTTCTACGAGGTGTTCCAGCGCAACGGTGACCGCTGGAAGTCGACCGCCAGCTACCCTCCGATGCTCTACCCGAGCCACTCGGTGAGCATCGTGCTCTCGGTGATCGGCGAGCACATGACCGAAGTCTCCTGCCTCGGATACGAGGACCGCTCCGACGACGGCGTCTTCATCGCCGAGGTGAGCGACTGGGCCAACACCTTCAGCAACGAGTCGGCGCTGTTCCGCACCTCGGGCGGCGGTGTCGTGCGGATCAACGAGATGCGTCGCGTCGGCATCCCGCGCGACTTCGTGCGCCTCGGTTTGTTCGGTACCGACGCGGTGTTCGAAGAGGCCGCTCGGCGCGCCTTTTTCATCGAGCGCAGCGGCGCGATCGAAGAGGTCACCGAGACGCTCCGCTGCGCGCCGCCCGAGCTCCCCGCACCAGGGGCGGACTCGGACCCGATCGCCGAGGACTTCTGGAGCGGCACGTCCTCGGTCCACCCCGTCGAGCGCCTGCCCGTTGAATTCCGCGGGCTGCCGAACGGCCACTATGGCTCGCACCAGTTCCTCGTCGACGACTTCGTGCGTGCCGTGCGTGACGGCGAGCCGACCCCGGTCGGCCCGCGCGTGGCGGCGAGCTACTGTGCCCCGGGCATCGTCGCCCACCGCTCCGCGCAGGAAGGTGGGGCTCGCCTCTCCGTCCCCGACTTCACCGCCAGGACGAGCAGAGGCCAAGCGTGAGCGCCTCGATCCGCCACGGCGCCGACACCGCGCCGTGGGCGCACGTCTTGCTCCCCGGCGAAGGCGGCGGCTGCCTCGTGATCGACTCCGCGACAGGCCTGCCGGCGGCTATCGAGCTGCCCGAAGCCTCTGGCCTCGCGCCGCTGGTCATCTCGAGCTCGATCGCACTCGTCGTCGGGGGGAGCGAGACCAGGGCCCTCCACGGGGGACTCGATTACCCCGGCACCGAGGTGCTGAGCGATCCGAGGGTCAGCTCGGTCCAGGTCGTCGACGAAAGAGGGGCGGTCAGGCAGGTGCCCGACCTCGCCGGGCCTGCGCTCCCGGCGCCGGGCGACACGGCGCACCGTGTCGATGGGGCTTTCGCCGACCCGGTGCGGCCCGGCGCGTTGCGGGTGGGGACCGAGTTCGCGACGTGGTCGCTCGTGCTCAACTATGAAGCGGCGAGCGAGCTCCCCCGGGCGAGACTGGGAGTCGAGCTCCAGCGTGTCGAGGGCGACACGCGGCCGCTGCGCAACGTCGAGTTAGAGTTCATGGTCCACCTCGAGAGTCCCGAGAACTGGCTGCTGCACGCACCCGGTAACCCGCTGGCGCCGGGGACCTGCGTCGCCGACGTCCACGCAGAGCTCGCCGTCTCGTCCGCAACTGGCAGCCTCGGTTCGCTCGGCCTCATCGCCCTCAGCCACCGCGACCACCGTGCCTGCGTGCTGTTCTGGCCCTTCTCGCGCACCGAGATCGGTTGGATCACGCTGGCGCCGGTGCCGGGGGGCCTGAGGATTCGGGTCACGACCAACCTCGCCGGCGACCCGGCACCCGGCGAAACCCTCGCCTACGCCGGTTTCAACTTCGACGCGGTCGCCGCCAGTTGGCCGGAGGTGCGCGGGCGCATCAGGCCGGCGCTCACGTCGCTCGGTGTGAAGTCGCCGGGGGCCAAGCCGGCCTGGGCGCGTTCGGTGGCGATCTACGAGGTGCAGGTCGGGCGCTCGGTGTTCTCGGGCGGTTATTCCTACGAGCCCTACCCGAAGCTCGAGGACCTGACGGCCGACCTCGAGCGCATAGCCGGGCTCGGGTTCGATGCGATCCAGCTGATGCCGAGGCAGCCCTACCCGGGCTACAACGTGCACGACTACGACGACACCGCTACCACCTATGGCGGCGACGAGACGTTGCGGGCGCTGGTCGTGCGGGCCCACGAGCTCGGGTTGCGAGTCATCCTCGACATGATCATGGCCGGCGTGGTCGACCGCCGGGCGGTGCGCACGGCGCTGCAGGGCGTCGAGGATAGCGGCGTCCTCGACACGCCGGCGCCCGCCATCGGAGACGTCTTCGCCGGCACCGCCGAGAGCTATGCGGCGCTGCAACGGGCGTGGTGCCAGCACATCGTCGACTTCGCGCCGTACTGGATCGAGGGCTCGGCCGAGATCCACCCGCTCACGAGCTTGCACCCTGACTGGTTCTTCCGCGACAGCTCGGGGGAGTTGACGGGCATCTACCACGAGGCCTTCGACTTCGCCAACGAGGAGTGGCAGGAGTGGTTCTGCGCGAAGGCCCTTGGTCTCGTCGAGCGCTTCTCGATCGACGGTTTCCGCTTCGACGCCCCGACCTACAACAACTTCGCCAACTGGTCCAAGACCCGGCGCAGCCGTGCGAGCGCCTCGACGCTCGGCTGCGTCAGCCTCTTCGAGCGTCTCCGGCCCGCTATCAAGGGTAGGTATCCGGAGCTGTTGATGTACACCGAGCCGTCTGGTGTGGTGCTTCGCGAGTCGATGGACATGAACTACAACTACGACGAGCTGTGGCTCGTCCCGGCGCTTACGGCGGCGAGCAGCGACCCGGCTTCGGTGGGCAACGGTGCGCAGCTCGCCCGCTGGCTCGAGGAGCGCGACGCCACGCTTCCGGCCGACGCGCTGACGGCGCACCACCTCGACTCGCACGACACCTTCTGGTGGCCCGCCCCGGGCCGCAAGTGGCGGCGCGAGCAGATAGGCGTGCCGGCGACGCGGGCTCTCATGTGGTGCCTGGCGCTCTGCGGCGGCCCGTACATGATGTTCGTCGGGGGCGAGTCCGGGATGGAGGAGGACCTGCGGCGCACGATGAACCTGCGCCGCGAGCGCGGCGAGCTTCGGACCGGAGCCGCCGACTACTCGAGCGTGTCGGTAGAGGACGAGGCGGTGTTCGCCGTTGTCCGCGACGCCGCCGCGGCGGTCGCCACGCTCGTGCTCGTCAACCTCTCGCCGCGCTCGGTCACCTCGGCCTGCCACCTGCGCGGCGGCTGGCGGGTGGCAAGCTATGAGGACTACTACGCAGGGGCCGCAGGACTGCGACCCGGCCCGGAGGGATCGCTCTCCGCGGAGCTGGCGCCGTACGGCCTCGCGCTCGTAGAGCTCGAACGGTAACCACCGCACGGCGGTGGGAGGAAGCAGGTCCGATCAAGCGAGCGAAGTGGCGAGATCGGTGAGCGGGAGGGCAAGACAGGTGATTGCGGGGGGAGAGCAGTGAGCGCGGTGGCCCGGCCCGAGCAGTCGGGCGCGGAGATGGCGCCACCGTCGCAGAGCGCGGGTGGCCGCAAGGGCGTCGCCGCGCGCCGCGACTACTCCCTCGACGGCGAGGAGACGCGGCGCGCCATCGCCGCCGGGCTCGCCGACGGCCGGTGGTACGAGCCGCCAATCGACCCCGAGCGACTGCGCCAGCTCACTGCCCGGCGTAACGCGAGGCCGGCCGCCGATACCGCCCTGTGGCTCGCGCTCGTCGCCGGGACCGGCGTGGCAGCCTTCCTCAGCCTCGGCACGTGGTGGGCCATCCCTGCCTTCGCCGCCTTCGGGGTGATGTGGGGCGGCTCGGCAGACTCCCGCTGGCACGAGAACGGGCACGGAACCGTGTTCGCCGCTGCCTGGGCCAACGACGCCGTGTACGACCTCGCCGCGTTCATGATGCTACGAGAGCCGACAATGTGGCGCTTCCAGCACGCCCGCCACCACTCGCAAACGAGCATCGTCGGCCTCGACCCGGAGATCTCGGTGAAGCGTCCGCCAAGATACCGGGAAATCCTGCTCAACTACCTGCTGCTTATAAACGGGCCGCTCATGGTGTGGCGGATCCTGCAGCACACTGCGGGTTACCACGACGCCTACACCAGAGAGCTCGTGCCAGCCGACAAGCTGCGCCGCGTGAGCTTCGAGGCGCGGGTCTTCACCCTCCTCCTCGCTGGCGCCGTGGCAGGCTCGATCGCCACCGGCTCGATCGTCCCGCTGCTCTTCGTCGGATTGCCGACCTTCTACGGAGCATGGCTGATGTGGTTCTTCGCGGTCACCCAGCACGCCGGGCTGCGCGAGGACGTGCTCGATCACCGCATGAGCACGCGTACCGTCTACATCAACCCGGTGCTGCGCTTTTTATACCTCAACATGAACTACCACCTCGAGCACCACATGTTCCCGACGGTGCCGTACTACAACCTGCCGGCGCTGCACGAGGAGATCAAGCAATGGCTGCCGCCGCCCAAGCCCTCGTTGTGGTCGGCGTACCGCGAGATCGTGCATGCCCTTCAGCGCCAGCGACGCGACCCGAGCTTCGAGATCGACCGGGGCTGGACGCCGCCTGCCGAGCCCGAGCGGTCCGAGGCGCGCCGTGGCGTGCTCGTCGCCCTGCCGGATGCCGGCTCCGGTGAGGTCGTGCTCGGAGGTGAGGACCTGCTCGCCCCCGGCGATTTCGGACAGGTCGACGTCGGCGCGGCACACCTGTTGCTCTGCCGGATGGCGGACGGCGTCTATTCGCTCACCGACGGCGTGTGCACCCACGGCCGGACCCTCCTAGCCGGCGGCCGCTTCGAGGGCTGCACGATCGAGTGCCCGAAGCACAACGGTCGCTTCGACGTCCGCTCCGGCGAGGCGGTGCGGCTGCCAGCACAGCGCCCGCTTGCCGTGCACGATCTCGAGGTGCACGACGGTCGCCTGGTGGCACGCCTCGACGTCCGGTACTCCGCCGCCAAAGAGCGCACCCTGCCGGCGATCGACGGCGGCATCCGGTCCGGGTCACCCCTGGGGTGACTCTCGCCGAGCCGGCGCCACTCCGGCGCCGGCGCCGACCCCTCACCCCCTCACGAGAAGGAGACGGCCGATGCGAGCCGCCGTAGCGTCAACTGTCGGTGGCGAGCTCGT
Source organism: Acidimicrobiales bacterium (assembly GCA_052148655.1). Lineage (GTDB taxonomy): Bacteria > Actinomycetota > Acidimicrobiia > Acidimicrobiales > Bog-793 > Fen-455. The sequence continues at coordinate 7,352 of JBKQHU010000001.1, read as the reverse complement.
CATCGAGGACCTCGCTGATCCGCGACCGCGTGCCGGGGAGGTGCTGGTGGAGGTCGCTGCGTGCGGAGTCTGCCACAGCGACCTGCACGTGATGCGCGGCGAGATCCCCTTCCCCCTGCCCGCGGTGCTCGGACACGAGGTCGCGGGGACGGTTATCGAGGCTGGCATCGGCGTCACCGGCCACCACGTCGGCGACCGCGTCGTCTGCAGCTTCATCATGCCGTGCGGGTTCTGCCGGCGCTGCCTCAGTGGCGCCGAGGAGCTGTGCGAGACCTTCTACACGATGAACCGGCTCGGTGGCACGCTCTACGACGGCGAAACGAGGCTCTTCCGCCGCGACGGTCAACCCATCGCGATGTACTCGATGGGTGGCCTCGCCGAGCGCTGTGTGGTGCCGGCAACCGCGGTGTTCACCGTCCCGGACGCCGTCGAGCTGAAGGACGTTGCCACGATCGGCTGCAGCACTATGACGGCTTACGGCGCGGTGCGCGAAGTGGCCGACGTCCGGCCCAGCGACACGGTCGCGGTCGTCGGCGTCGGGGGAGTCGGCCTCTCGATCGTGCAGCTGTGCGCGCTCTTCGGCGGGAGCGAGATCGTCGCCATCGACCTCGCCGACGACAAGCTCGCCGCAGCACGAGAGCTGGGCGCCACCGCCGTCGTCAACGCTCGACGTGACGATCCCGCCACGGCACTCGCCGAGATCACCGGCGGACGCGGCGTCGACGTCGCCTTCGAGGCGTTCGGCAGCACGGACACCTTCCGCACTGCGCTCGGCATCGTCGGCGACGGAGGGGCGGTAATCGTCGTCGGCATCGCGGCGCAGGGCCAGCTCGGCGAGATCGACCTGATGCGCCTGCCGCGCCGCAAGCTGAGGATCCTCGGCACCTACGGCGGCCGCCCGCGTGCACACCTGCCCGTCCTGCTCGAGCTCGTCGCCCGCGGCAAGCTGCAGCCCGGCCTGATCGTCAAGTCGCGCTATCCGCTCGAGGACTGCGACCTCGCCTACCGTCGACTGCAGTCCGGGACGGCAGTCGGCCGCGCGGTGATCGACCTCAGCCGCACCACGGCGTAGGCCATACGGGCCGGGCGGCGTCAGGAGGCGCAGCGCCCAGGCTGGCCAGCAAATCAGATCATCCGGCTCGGCAGCACCCAGGAGCGGATCGCGTCGCTTCCCACTCCAGGGCGAACACCCTTGCGTGGCGGCCGACGGCGCGGGCGCCCGGTGATCATGTCGCAGGCCGTCCAGCCCCGTCATTCCGCGACCTCGGCGATGGGATCATCCTGGGTCAAATGGTCGCTTCGGCCGGGTGATGACGCCCGAACAGCGCGCCAGATACGGCCTTCCTACGGGGCGTTTGACGGGTGGCGGCTCCCACCGCCATCCTGATCGCGATGGTCGTGCACATCGCCTTCCAGAGGCGCCCGGTGGAACGGAGTCTCGAGGAGCTCGAAACCGAAGGGGAGGGACCGTGCCCGAGGACCTGACCGGCGCGGCCAGCGTCCTGAGGGTTGACCACCTCTCCGGGCGCCATGGCGCGGCGGTGGCACGAGCACGGGCCGAGTCGTCCTGCGGCAAACCCGTCGTGTCCCGCAGCGTTTCGGTGCCCGTCACGCGGGTATCGAGCGCCGCCCGTCGCTGCGTTGTCCAACAGCCGGTCAAGCGACTCGCACGCCCCACCGCGAAGCAGTTCCTGTGATGCCTGCGCCCAGGTCAGTCCCGCTAGGTGAGGAGGTCAAGGCATGACTAGCTCGCGTGAACGTGTCGAGGAGGCGCTCAACCATCGCGAGGGTGACCGGGTTCCATTGGACCTCGGGGCGACGAGCTGCAGCGGGATCCATGTCAGCTCGCTGTACGCCTTGCGCCAGGCGCTCGGCCTCGATACGCCCGGTACGCCTGTACGGGTTTGCGAGCCGTTCCAGATGCTCGGCGAGGTGACGCCGGATCTGCTCGACTGCCTCGGCATCGACGCCGTGCGGGTCGGCCTTCCGAACAATTTCTTCGGGTTTCGCAATGAGGACTGGAAGCCGTGGACAACTTTCGACGGCACCCCTGTGCTCGTTCCCGGTCAGTTCCCCACCGAGCCGGAGCCGAACGGCGACCTTTTCATGTACCCCAAAGGCGACCGGTCGGCCCCACCCTGCGCCCGGATGCCCGCTAGCGGCTTCTACTTCGACTCGATCACCCGCCAGGAGCCCCTCGAGGAAGCTCGTCTCGACCCGGCGGACAATCTGGAGGAGTTCGCACTGATCGACGATGAGTCCCTGGAGTATGCGCGCGGCGAGGTCGCGCGCCTGGGCGCGACCGGACGTGCCCTGCTCGGGGAAATCGGTGGGACCGGCTTCGGTGACGCCGCCTTGGTGCCCGGCCCTACGCTCGCTCATCCGCGTGGCGTCCGGGACCTCCAGCAGTGGTATATGAGCCTTGTAAATCGGCCTACTTACGTCAAGGAGGTCTTCGAGCGCCAGTGCGACATCGGTCTCGAGAACCTGCAAAGAGTCCACGTCGTCGTCGGTGACGCCCTTTCAGCGGTCTTCGTCACCGGTACCGACTTCGGAACCCAGGGCGGCCCGATGATCGGCCCGAAGACCTACCGTGCCCTGTTTCAGCCTTTCCACGCCCGGATCAACGACTGGATCCACACTCACACCACCTGGAAGACCTTCATCCACTCATGCGGCTCGATCTGGCGCCTCCTCGATGACATCGTCGATGCCGGCTTCGACGTACTCAACCCGGTGCAGACCTCGGCCGCCGGCATGGACCCGCAAGGACTGAAGGACCGCTACGGCGACAGGATCACCTTCTGGGGAGGCGGCATCGACACCCAACGCGTGCTGCCCTTCGGATCACCCGAGGACGTACGGGCCATGGTCAAAGAGAGGATGCAGATCTTCGGCCCAGGTGGAGGTTTCGTCTTCAACACGATCCACAATGTGCAGGCGCGTGTCCCGGTGGCGAACCTCGTCGCCCTCTACGAAGCAGCGAACGAATACCGCTCTTACCCGATGGAGGCGGCCGTGGGTCGCGCTTTAGATCCTCGGAGGTCTTGAGGCTCGACAACTGGACGCCTGCACCTGCCGTCGGCCTTGACCCCTTTAATGTCGAGCGGCGGACCAGGCGCGTTCGCGGTCGTGATGATCTGACGTGGCAGGACGGTCCTGCTTGTGGCTGCCCGCATCAACGCGTCGTCCTCGACCGCTGGTTTCGCCTTGACGGCTGTCGTCCCGCGGGTCATCTCTTCGAGAGTCGCCGCGATGGCCTCGGCCCGGTCGTCGGTGGCCTGTCGGCAAACGCGTGCAGCGCCGGGTTTGTCGCCCGCCGACGACGTGGGACCAGCTTGAGTTGTTTACAAATATCCCGCTCGACCAGGGTTTTTGCGTTTGTGACACTTGTGCGCCCAATGCGCGAGGATGGGTGTAACCCCGGCGAGATCGGGCGTCCCAGGAGTTATCGCAATGCCGAACCACGAGGACTGGAAGCTGTTGCTTCGCCGGTCATTTGGGATACCTGACCTGATCGACGATGGCGTCGCGATCAGAAGCCTTCGGGAGCAGGCCTCAGAGGGCATTCCCATACCCGCCATGACCCGTGACCCATCAGAGGACGCTCAGCAATGGCCGATGATCGTCGACGCCGTCATCTACAAGGTGAGGGACTGCGGGGAGCGAGGCCAACTCGATGAGTATCTTCTCGGAATGGACGGCGCGACACTCGAGAAGACAGCCGACGAGATCAGCGCGGCGATTCCGCCCCGGGTTGCGGAGGAGTCGGACGTCGCGAAACGTGTCCTCGTCGCGATCCGCACCTTCGTGAGGTCGCACCCGTTCCGCGCCGAGGGTGGTTATTTCGGCCAACTGGATCCAGCCGAAGCCGAGTAGCCGGATTCTGCTGGCAGCGTGAGGGGCACGCTAGGACGGACCCCCGTCTCCGTAGTCGGTTACTACGGGCCGGGTCGTGCTCACTCACCGTCAAGACCGGCACGCTGACCTCGCCCCCGCTCGCAGTTGACCAGGGCCACAGACCTGGGCAGTCCGGTTTCCCTGTCTCGGTCGCTTCACCCGCGATGGACTTACGCGAAGAAGCCCGCGTGAGGACCTCAATTCGTGGCCTGCCAGAGGCTCTGTCACGCCGCCAGCGTGACTGTCTCGGTGCCCATACGCGCTCCGGGGATCGCGACATGCCGTTCGCGGCTGCCGCCTTCCGAGCCTCCTCGACGCCCCCTTCGTCGGCAGGGGCCGTTCTGCAAAAAAGTGGGTGCACGACCCCTGTCGCCTTGCGAGGGAAGCACGAGGCCGTGCACCCGATCCGTGTCCCCCTCGGTCGAGCCTCCGGGCGCGTCACCCTCCGGTTCACCTGAAGCCACGAAGGGAAGCTGCCCAACGGTCCCGGTGCTCCCCTCCAAGCGCCGGGACCGTCTGCTGTATTGCGGCAGCGTACAGACTGTCCGCCCCGAGATCAAGGGGCAGCGCCGCCGGGAGAGCCCCGGTTGGATGCCGGCTGGCGCGGTTGGGACGACACGAGCGACAACAAGCCGTGCCACCTAGACAGCGATTTCCCCTCGTCTTGCCGACGAACGGCCGGCCCGCATCGAGGACGTCACGAACCGGCTCCGGTGTGACCCCTGGCGTTTTCGAGGTTCAGATGCGGACGCTCTCGCGGAGCATGGGCCAAGATGGGCGTCGCTCATGTGTTGCAAAAGGGGAGGATGAGATGGTTCACGCGGTTCAGGGCGTCATCGCCCGCAAGAAGGGGGCACCCGTCGAGGTGGCGACAGTCCTGGTCCCAGACCCTGGTCCGGGCGAGGCGCTCGTGCGGGTTCAGGCCTGCGGTGTCTGTCACACCGACCTGCACTACCGGGAAGGTGGGATCAATGACGGGTTCCCCTTCCTTCTCGGCCACGAGGCCGCCGGAATCGTGGAGTCCGTCGGACCCGACGTCAGCTCCGTGGCACCGGGCGACTTTGTCATCCTCAACTGGCGGGCGGTCTGCGGCAACTGCCGCTCGTGCCGCCGCGGGAAGCCTCAGTACTGTTTTTCCACCCGCAACGCCGTCCAAAAGATGGTCCTCTCGGATGGCACGGAGCTCACTCCCGCGCTCGGGATCGGGGCCTTTGCAGAGCAGACGCTCGTGGCTGCCGGCCAGTGCACCAAGGTTGATGCTCGCGCCCGGCCGGAAGCCGCCGGCCTACTCGGCTGCGGAATCATGGCGGGTCTCGGCTCATCAATGTTCACCGGCGAGGTCGGCTTCGGTGATTCGGTTGCGGTCTTCGGCTGCGGTGGCGTCGGCTGCGCGGCAATTGCGGGCGCGCGCCTCGCTGGAGCCTCGAGGATCATCGGCGTGGACATCGACCCTCGCAAGCTCGATATCGCCGTGCAGTTCGGAGCGACCCACACGGTGAACTCCTCGACGAGCGATGCGGTGGAGGCGATCCGGGCACTCACGGGCGGGAACGGAGCGGACGTCTGCATCGAGGCCGTCGGCAATGCCAAGGTCATGGAACAGGCCTTCTTCGCTCGCGACCTCGCCGGCACGTTGGTCCAGGTCGGCGTTCCGACACCGGAGATGCGCATCAACCTGCCCATGATTGAGTTCTTCGGCAGAGGTGGCCAGCTCAAGCCCAGTTGGTACGGAGACTGCCTTCCGTCTCGGGACTTCCCGATCCTGATCGACCTGTACCTGAACGGCAGGCTCGACCTGGACCGCTTCGTCTCCGAGACGATCGAGCTGGACGCAGTGGAGGGGGCTTTCCACCGGATGGAACGGGGTGAAGTTCTTCGCTCGGTGGTCGTGATCCCCGCGTGAGCTAGTTGGACGTGCGGTCGCTGCGGTGTTCACGAGCAGCGACAACGTGGCTTGCAAGGAAATTGCCCAGACCCTCACGGCTCAGGGGCCTGGCATAAAGAAAGCCCTGACCGGTGTCGCACTGCTCGGCTCTGAGCTGCTCCAGTTGCTGTGGCTCCTCGATCCCTTCCGCAACGGTGTCCAAACCCAGTGTCTTTCCGAGCTGTACGAGGGTGTGGATGAGAGCCGACGAGCGCTCCGACGAAGTCATCGAGGCGATGAACGAGCGGTCTATCTTCAGGATGTCGACCGGGAACCTGCGCAGGTAGGCCAACGACGAGTAACCAGTGCCGAAGTCGTCCACGGCCACGCTGACACCCAATGTCTTGAGCTTCGCGATGCGCTCGACAGTGCTGCCCGGATCGCGCATCAATGTGCTCTCGGTGATCTCGATCACAAGACGGCGGGGCTCGAGCCCCGATTCTTCCAGGGCCTCGGCTATGTCGGTCACGATTCCCGGAGAATCGAGCTGCCGGGGCGAGACGTTCACGGACATCGACAGGTCATATCCGGCCTTGCGCCACTCGGCGGCCTGTTGGCAGGCCCAAATCAGTACATGACGACCCACTGTGACGATCAGTCCATTCTCTTCGAGTATCGGAATGAACTCATTGGGCATTACCAACCCGCGGGCAGGGTGCTGCCAGCGAAGCAGAGCTTCGACCCCGACGACTGCGCAGGTTTCGATCTCGAATATCGGCTGGTACACGAGCAGGAACTCGTCGCGTTCGATTGCAAGGCCAAGGTCCTTCTGCAACTCGACGTGGCTCTCCACCGCCCGGCGCATCTCGGGCTGGAACACTGTGTAGCGCTGCTTTCCGGCGGCCTTTGCCTCATACAGGGCGACATCTGCATCTCGCAACAGCTCCTCGGCTGTCGGCCGCGGTCCGGTTGCGATGCCTATCGAGGCCGTCACGTTATGCAGAGACCGATTATCGCCGAGGGCGAACGGCTCTTGGAGAGCCTCCAATATGCGCTCGGCCACGGCGATCGAGGGGGCGTCCGCTGCCGTTTCCTCTCCGGGGCGGTCCGTCTCGTCCCGTCCAGTGCTCCCGGGTAGGCCCTCTGTCAGTACGACAAACTCGTCTCCTCCGAGGCGGCCGACGGTGTCGGTTTCACGAAGCGCCGAGGTGAGACGGCTGGCCACGTCAGCAAGGAGCTCGTCTCCCACACGATGACCCAGTGTGTCGTTGATGTCCTTGAAGTTGTCGAGGTCAATGAAAAGAGCTCCTGTTGTCACGTTGTTCCGCCGGCCCCGGACAAGCATCTGTTCCACGCGGTCAATGATCAGGGTCCGGTTGGGAAGCCCGGTGAGCGAGTCGTGCAGTGCCTGGTGCCGCAGTTCCTGGGTCAGGTCACTTTGAGTCTGCTCGGCCTCCTTGAGTTCGGTGACGTCGACGAAGACCGCCCCGACACCGATGATCTCCCCGTGCACTGTGACCGGGTAGAGGCTCTCCAGCCAGAAGTGGAGCCGTCCCGGGTCCTCTGCGGTCTCGGAGGCCACCTCGAC